>NZ_CAMFLC010000032.1 GCF_945957465.1 uncultured Leifsonia sp. | reverse complement strand
TGCCAAAGAGCGAGACGCTTCAGGTGTTGCGGTGACCCCTTGAACCTGCGCAAGGTGACAAGGGCCGGATCCAGTGCCTGGACGATCTGCCGCACCGTCGCATAGCTCGGCGCCGGCACCTTACGGGCCGTCGCATCGGTGACGGCGAGACGGTGCAGCGTGGCGATACTTGGCCGGGGCCGGGTCAGCGCCAACTTTTCGATGAAGGTGACTGTCTCGGCCGAGGTCCTGCGGATGCCCCTGTCGGTGCGGGCATGAGGGTCCAGGGCGGTGAGGCCGCCTACTCGGTAGAGCTGGTGCCAGCGTTGCAGGGTCCGGGCGGAAATCCCGGTCTCTCGGGCGAGGACTGCGAGTGGGATCTGGTCCTCAACATGTAGTCGAAGAACATGCCACCGCTCGGCTGCGTCCACGTGTCACCTACACGGCGCCGCTCTCGCGAGCAGCGAGGGCCTGCTGGTGCCGGTACAAGGTTGCCCGGCTCCACCCTACGAGTTTCGCCGCATCCTTAGCGGTCCGGCCCTTTGCTCTCGCCTCGGCGACGAGTTTGAGCTTGTCGGCGACGACAACCGGATCAGCCAGGGGTCGACCGAACTTGGTGCCGCCTTTCCGGGCGGCCGTGATTCCGGCGTTGACGCGTTCCGTAATAAGCTCGCGTTCGTACTCAGCCAGGGTGGCGAGCATGTTCAGCATCAGCCGCCCCGACGTCGTCGACGGGTCGATCCCATCCGAGATGCTCTTCACCTGCACGTCGCGTTCCCGGAGCAGCTTCACCGTGTTGAGCACATCGATGAGTGATCGCCCGAGGCGGTCGACGCGCCAGACGACGACGGTGTCGCCAGGCTGGGCATACTCGAGGAGCTTCTTCATCCCCGGGCGGGAGATGGCGGTCCGGCTGCCCGAGGTCACATCAGCGAAAATATCCCGCTCTTGGACGCCGGACTTGACTAGCGCGTCGACCTGCAGCTTCGCGTCTTGGCTTCTGGTGCTGACCCGTGTGTACCCGAGATGTCTCACCGGGCCATTCTGCCTCAACAACTGCTAGCAGTGGCAGAGAAGAGACACCTCGCGGCAAGACAAGTTTCCAAGACAAATCGCGTCCCAGAACTCCTTCATTTCCTCTCGCCGCTCGGAAGCCATTTCGCGTGTCTCGGAAAGCTTTACATTTTCGAGACGCTGCCTCTAACAACGAGGATGCCATCGATGGCCGCGACTCACGCCCCGCCTATGGCTGAGGGTGTGGGATGATCTGGCACACGACGCCCGCCGTGCACTCAGCTTGATCGAGGTCCCGGCTCGCCTCGATGAGGTGCTGTAGTTCTGCCTCGAGGAGTGCGAGTTCTCGTCGCCGAGCGCGCACCTCTTCGAGTTTCCCGACGAGAAGGGTAGTGACATGTTCGCACGGCACCTCGCCGGCCTGGCGGAGGGCGAGGATGCTGTCAATATCAGTCAGCGTCAGCCCGGCGGCCTGTGACGCTCGGATGAACCGTAACCGCGCGGCAGTCGCCTCATCGTACTGGCGGTACCCGTTCGCTTCACGCGCTGCGGAGGGTAAAAGCCCCCGACGTTCGTAGAATCTGATGGTTTGCGCTTTCACGCCGGCTACGAGGGCCAAATCTCCAATTCGCATGTCCCTATTTCACCACTTGACCTTGCACCACAGTGCAAGGTTTATTGTCGGTCCAGTGGAGATCACCTTGCAATACTTCGATGGATGCCCGAACTGGAAGATCGTTGAGGAACGGCTGGCCGTCATCGCCAAGGACCGCCCCGACATCACCGTGACCCGCCGCCTGGTGGAAACGCCAGAGGAAGCGGAAGCGACAGGGTTTCACGGGTCCCCGAGCATTCTGGTCAACGGCACAGATCTGTTCCCCGACGCGCCGGCTTCCGTTGGGCTCTCCTGCCGTATCTACGTCACGCCCGACGGCTTCGCTGGCGCGCCGACGCTCGAACAACTGCGGGTAGCGATCCCCGCTAGATGAGTAGAACGACTCCGAACAACTGCACGATTTGATGCGGCCAGGGTGCCGGCAGGAAGGAAATCATCCATGAGCGAGGAATACGACCTGTTCGTGATCGGCGCGGGGACGGCCGGTATGGCTGCTGCGAACAAGTGCGCCGCCCAGGGGTGGCAGGTGGGCATTGTGGACGCTTTGCCTTACGGAGGCACCTGTGCGCTCCGTGGCTGTGATCCGAAGAAGATTCTCCGCCGAGGTGCAGAAGTGATCGACGCTGCACACCGGATGCGAGACAAAGGCATCACCGGGAACGGCGTCGCGATCGACTGGTCCGCGCTGATGCGCCACAAACGAGGGTTCACCGATCGTGTGCCGCAGCGGATGGAGGACGAACTCACCCGCAACGGGGTGAGGACCTTCCATGGCACCGCTCAATTCACCGGACCCCACGAGATCGACATCGACGGCACAGGTCACCGTGCGAAGCGGTTCCTAATCGCCTCTGGGGCCCGCCCCCGCCCATTGACGTTCCCCGGCCACGAGAACTTGGTCGACAGCACGGACTTCTTGGAACTCGACGTATTGCCGCAGCGAATCGTGTTCATCGGGGGCGGGTTCATCTCCTTCGAGTTCGCGCACATCGCCGCGCGTGCCGGAGCGGAGTGCCTAATCATCGACCACGGTGACCATCTCCTTAAAGAATTCGACCCGGATCTCGTAGAACTTCTCATCACTAGGAGCGAGCAGACTGGAATCCGGATACAACGCGCCGCCACAATTACCCGAGTGACGCGCACCACAGCTGGACTAGACGTCACAGTGAAAAAGGACGATAGGACCCTCACGTTCGGCGCCGACCTCGTAGTCCACGGCGCCGGCCGCGTACCCAACCTTGACGGTCTGGATCTCGATGCCGCCAACATCGCATCCGGGAACCAAGGAGTCATCGTGGCGGGTCACCTGCAAAGCAGCACGAATCCGGCCGTGTACGCTGCGGGCGACGCCGCCGACACTTCCGGCAAACGATTGACGCCCGTTGCATCGTTCGAGGGGAGGGTCGCAGCATCTAACATGCTCAAAGGCACCACCATCGTCCCCGACTATACGGGCGTTCCCACCACCGTCTTCACGGTCCCGGAACTCAACCGGGTCGGCCTCCTCGAACACGAAGCCCGAGACAGCGGCCTCAACATCAAGGTGCGGTACAACGACACCAGCGGTTGGTACTCCAACTACCGTGTCGGAGAAACAACCGCGACCACGAAAGTCATCCTCGATAAGACCACTGACAAGATTCTCGGGGCCCACCTACTCGGACCTGGCTACGCCGAACTGATAAACATTTTCGGTCTTGCCATCAAGCTCGGGCTGACCACCCGGCAGCTGAAGTCCATGACCGCGACCTACCCATCCATCGGCTCCGACCTTGGATACATGCTGTAGAAGATCCGCACTAGCTGCGCGCCATATAGCGCTGCGAAAACCACGCCATTTAGCGCTGCGATTCACACACCGAAACTCTCCACCGAAACCCAAACCAACCGAAACCCGGTTACTGCCGTTTTCGGGTGAGTTGTAGTAGAATGGAAGCAGCTCACGGAAGGGGCGCACTATGGCACACGCAATCGCAACCGCTCGGCCGACTCAGGCCGACGTCGATGAGCGTCTGGCGTTCGCGGACGCCGCCCTTGCCCTGGCCGGCCACGAGGTCACCGACCCGGAGTTGCGGGCCATTCTCGAGCGTCAGGCACGGCACGAGCTGACGGGGGACGAGGCGCGCGAAGCGATCCGCCGACACGTTCAGGGCTGATGGCCCGCGGGCACATCTTCCGTACCTGGGATGACTACTTCATCCCAGGTACGTCTGTGTTGCGGAACAAGTTCACCGCACCGGGCAAGCCCTACGGCGAGACTGACCCCGACAAGCTGCGCACGTTGGAGGAGGCATTCGCCCACTCGCGCATCCAAGAGCTGGCGGAGACACCGATCGCGGGCCGGTTCGACTACGACCATATGAAGGCGATCCACGGCGCGATCTTCCAGGACGTGTACGACTGGGCCGGGCAGGAGCGCGTCGCGCCGGTCGGGCAGTTCATGACCAAGGACGGGCACGCCTACTACGGCGCCGGCCCGCACCTGACCGCGGCCGCCGAAGCCGAGTACGCGAAGCTGGCGAGCAAGAACTACCTGCGCGGCTTGGAGCCGGCGGAGTTCGTCGATCAGCTCGCGGAGAGCTGGGGCGAGGTCAACGTGATCCACAGCTTCCGCGAGGGAAACACCCGCAGCCAATTCGTGTTCTTCTCGCAGCTTGCAGAACAGGCCGGCTATCGGATCGACGCCACGCAGTTCGCTTCCGGAGCGCCGCTGCGCGATGCGTTCGTGGAAGCCCGATTCCATAGTCAGGACACCGGCCGCAACGACCGGTTGGCCGCGGTACTCGGGCAGGCGATTGCCCCTTTTGACGCCGGCCCCGGCGAGTCACACCACGGGGCTGAGTCGAGGAGCCCGCTCTGGCAGGCGAGCTTTCCACAGTCCGCGAACGCCGCCGGCCGCGCGTCTACAGCGCCGTCAGCGGATCCGCGTCGCGGGATGTTGCGGCAAGCAGGCCGGGGGTATCGAGCAGAGCCGGAGGGGCGCTAATGAACGTCGTTGGCTACGCGCGAGTGAGTACGCGCGAGCAGAACCCGGATGCGCAGGAGGCGGAGCTGCGGGCGGCTGGCGCGGGCCGCGTGTTCGTCGACCGAGGGGAGTCGAGCAGGGTCGCTGATCGGCCGCAGTGGGTGGCGTGTCTGGACTTCCTCCGGGAGGGAGACACGTTGGTGATCCGGGCGCTGGATCGCATCGCCGGATCGGAGTTGATGGCCATTGAGCTGATCCGTGATCTTGGCCGGCGCGGCATCCGGCTACGGAGCCTGACCGAGCCGTTTCTCGACGTGGACACGTCGACGCCGATGGGGGAGGCCATCGTCGGGATCATGGCCGTGCTCGCTCAGCTCCGCGTCGCCACGATCCGGGACAACACGATGCGGGGTCTTGCTCACGCTCGCGCTCAGGGCCGCGTCGGCGGCCGACCCTCGGTGATGACCCCGGAGCGGGTCGAGGAAGCAGCGCGGATGCGTCAGGCCGGCGTGAGCATCGCGAAGATCGCCCGCACCTTCGGTGTGGGCGCGTCCAGCGTGTCCCGCGCTCTGGCCAGGTACGACGAGACAGGTACGCACAAGGCGTCCGTGTGAGCGCCCGGACCGAGCTGGAAGTGCTTCGGCCGGAACTGTTCTGGTTCGCCGCCCGCGAGGACGCGCCCTGGTTGGCGGACCCCGGAGACGGCCGGTATGAGCACGCCAGGCCGCTGCGGTGGCCGCTGATCCTGCCGCTGCTGAGAACAACCACCGACGCCCTCAGAGCCGGCGCATGGATCACCGCGGAGGACGGAACAACGTTCCTGCCGCCCGTCGACCTTGGCCAGCTCACGGTCGAGGAGCAATGGACGTTTGTCATGTTCTTTCACGATCCGATCGACGTCGACCCGTGGGACGACGGCCTCAGCGATGGACGGCACCGGACGTGGGGCGCCTGGGGCGCCGATCCCGATCTAATCCTGCCGCTTCGCTCGCGACTTCTAGCCGATGCAGCACTGGTCGATGACCCTGTGTACGTCCCACCGGCACGCCGCCACGAGTACATCGAGGCGTATCGGGAGGAAGCCAACGAAGGCTTGTCCCAGCTCGCTCAATCGGTACGTGACCGATCGCCCCGGTACGTTGCCGGCCTAGAGAACCTTCGAGCACTAACCGACTAGCGTCGGTCCCCGCTCGGCTCAGGACTGCCACCGTCTAACCACTCTGCGACCTCCGAGCTGAGGTATCGGACGGTGCGGGGAGTGATGCGGATGTAGGCCGGCCCGATGCCCTGGTCACGTAGCCGGCGCAGGTGCTCGACGTCGACGCCGAGCTGCGCGGCGAGGGCCTTGGGTGTGAGCATCGTGGGCCTCTTCTGGTCGTCGTTCACTGGCACGAGTCGCATCCCATCTCGTCCATCGGGTCGACGGGTACGACGTACCCTCCGACGTTCTCGATCTGCTCGGTTTCCCTGTCCATCGTTCGGCCTTCCGGTTGTTGTGTGTCCGATTGAAAGTTGGCAGTTCGGCGCTTGCGACGAGCTGGCTGCTTTCAACGGAACACTGGCCGACTTGCACGCAGTGGAGAGGCGGTCAAGGGGAGCCCGCAGGGCTCTCCCGAAGGGACGCGTAGCGCCCTTGACGGCCTCGTAGCGGAGTGCAACCCCGCACCGCGGGGACATGCGAAAGGCCCCACGCCGCAGAGCGGAACGCGGGGCCTTTCGTGAGTGCGTGGTCAACCCTCCGAGGACGTCTCCTGCGCTGGTTCGGTAGCCGTATCGGAGACAGGTCGGTTCGCTGGCTTGCGCGTTGCGCGTCGCCGGGCGCGAGCCTTCTTGTCGGGCTCGGAGAACCCGATCTTGCGAAGCTCCTCCGCGGTCCATCCGGCGCTCACCGCGGCGGAGTACGCGCGCACGTCATCGCGCTCCGCGTTGGCGATCCGCTCCGCGATCCTCGCTTGCAACTCGGTCAGCTCTCGGTCGGTCTGCTCGCGCACGTCGACGAGCGCCTGGCGCGCCTCCGCGACGCCACGAACGGCATTCAGCCGGTCGTCCTGTAGACGCCGCGCACGCTCGATTGCTTCCTCTGGTGTCAGTTGCGTAGCCATGCACTCATGGTACGGAGCTGAGCGCTTCTCGTCGACGCCCATCGACACATTCACAAGCACGCGCGGCGAAGCCGCGGCCACTCCCGTCTGACGACGTGAGCAACAGCAATCGGAGTCCCGGACGGAGCAAGCTATATGATCCGGTGACCGGATCGGGCTTGATCCTCGACACCGGGTCGAGGATGCGGCACACTGGACGTGTGGTCCCCGCGTTTGGCGGGGTCGCTGCGCTGGGCCGAGAGGAGGTGACGGCATGGCCGTTTCTGACAGCGCGGGGGAGCAGGAGCCCCGCCGCCAGGCACGCCGCCGTCGCGTCGAGGGCGGCCGCCGGCACCGTCATGTCGTCCGCGTCACTCCGGAGGAGGAGGGGCAGCTTCTCGCGCTCGCCTTGCAGTACAAGGTGAGCGTGCCCAAGCTGCTTGTGGACTCCGCTCTCGCCGGAGGAGCTGCGGCCGCCGCGTCGAATGCGTCGGTGCGGCACGAGGTCATCGCTCAGATGTTCTCCACGCACCGGCTCCTGGCCACGATCGCGAACAACGTGAACCAGATGGCGAAGGCGACGAACGCGACCGGCGACGTGCAGGCTGAGATGGTGGTGACGCTGCGGAAGGTCCGCGAGGTTGCCGATCGGATCGACGCATTCGTCGACGAGCTGAGCGGTGCAGCGTCGTGATGCCGAATGTCGTCCGCGGCGATCGCATGTCGGGACTGATGACGTATCTCACCGGCCCAGGCCGGTCGAACGAGCACACCGAACCGCACCTGGTCGCGGGCGATCCGGCGCTGATGGCGTGGCACGATGACGCGGAGCTCGGACGCGACGCGGCGCTGTCGATCGCGCGTCACTTGGACAAGCCGCGGGCCGCGTTCGGCGTCGAGGTTCCGGGCGGTCACGTGTGGCACTGCTCGCTGTCGCTGCGCGCCGACGAGGGGATGCTCACGGATGAGGACTGGGGGAAGATCGCTAACGACTTCATCACGGCGATGGAGTTCGACAGCAACGAGGGCACAAAGGCCCCGTGTCGGTGGGTTGCCGTCCGTCATGGTGTGTCCTCGAACGGCAACGACCACATCCACATCGCCGTGAACCTGGTTCGCGAGGACGGCACCAAGGCATCGATCCACAACGACTTCCACCGCGCCCAGGTCGCGGCCCGAGCGCTTGAAGTGAAGTACGGATTGGAGCAGCTGGAATCGGTGCGCGCCGAGCGCTCCACACGCGGGTACGACCCGGCCGGGCGGGAGGCTCAGGCACGGTCGCGAGCACGCGCGAAGTACGAACGCACCCGCCCGCAGTTCGGCGATAACGCCCCACGCTGGGAGCACCTGACCGGCCCGGACCGGCAGGCTCGGATCAGCGCCGAGCTGCGCACCGATCAGCCCCGCTACCTGCTGGCGTTGAAGGTGCGAGGATGCGCGAGCGCGGCCGGCGACGAAGCCGAGTTCGTGCGGCGCATGCGTCGCACCGGCTTGCTGGTTCGTCCTCGCTACGCGGACGGGCGAACCGACGTCATCACCGGCTACTCGGTGGCCGAACGACCCGCGGCCGGGGAGCGGCCGATCTGGTACGGCGGCGGCCACCTTGGCCGCGACCTGACGCTGCCCCGGCTGCGCGACGGATGGCCGGACACACCGACCGGGGCGAGCGACGCGGCCGCGGAGTGGAACGCCGCCAAGCGCGGCCGCCGCGTGGTCGCACCGGGAGCCGAGACGCAGGAGCCGGACCCCGAGCTGTGGGGCCGGCGCAACGACGAGCTGCGGCAGCTCGCCGACCGGCTGCGGTCGGTGCCCGTCGACGACCGAGACACGTGGGCCACGGTCGCGCGACAGACGGCCGGCGCATTCGCGGCCTGGTCCAACGCGACCGAGGAGACGCCCGGCGACCTCGCCGCGGCGTCGGAGGCACTGTCCCGATCGGCGCAGACCTACACGCGCACCGTGCGGCCGCACCGTGCCGGAACGACCGCCATCTCCGGGGCGGCGATGCTGCTTGCCAGCGCCGCGCGCGGCGGTCAGGGCACGGTGGCGCAGGCTGCCATGATTCGGCAGCTCCTCCGCCTCACCCAGGCGGTGTACGAGGCCGCACAGGCCGCCGAGCAGGCCCGGCAGGCGCGACTCCTGGCCGAGGACGTGCGGGCGCGTCTCACGCGCGTACGCGACGCCCTACCGGCGGTCAGCACCGAGGCGTCGTCGACGACGGCCGCGCCGGCCGCGACGCTCGACCCGGAGACACAGGCGATGCTCGATCGGCTCCGCGCCGGGCAGGGCCAGCCGGCCACCGCGGCGCCGTCGCCGGTCCCGAACAACATCGAACCGACGAAGCCACGACAGAGGACGGGGCCGGGCGCAGAGCGCGGCCCGGAACGATAGGAGAGGGGGCCGAACATGGCCGAGGAGAGCGACGGGATCGCAGAGGCGTTCGAGGGGCAGCTCCGCGTGCTGGTGACGGCTGCGGGACAGGTAGGCGAGCGCATCGCCCGCGCACGGGAGGACGCGCTGCGCCGAGCACAGGCCGCGAGCGAGCGCGAGGCGCGCGAGCTGCGGACACGGTTCGACGCCGAGCAGCGCACGGCACGCACCGAGTACGCAGACGTCTACCGGTCGGACTGGTGGGAGCGATCGACGCCCGAGCAGATCGGCCGCACGTACCAGACCACCCGCGCATGGGCGCAGGACGACCCCGAGGCCGCCCGCGCCGAGGAGAGGATGCGCGAGGAGCTGCGCACCCGCTACGGCGTCGACGCGGCCGATACGGGCGCCGACGCGGCCGCGGTCCGCGCCGCCGTCGAGCGCGCCGAACAGGAGCGTGCGCAGGCCGACGTCGAACGGCACCGCTCAACGGTCGAGAGCGTCGAGGCACAGCAGCTTCTCACCCAGGCGGACCAGCAAGACCGCCTGGCGGAGCAGGAGCGCGCCGCGGCCGAGTACGAGCCCGACCCGGAGGAGCGTACTCGAGCTCAAGCCGAGGCAGACGAGCGCACCGTGACCGCCGACGCTGCCCGAGAGGACAGCGCGGCCACCTACGACAGCTCCGAACGGCGCGCGTCCACCGCGGCGGAGTTGGAGAGCAAGGGCATCGATCAGGAGGTCATCGCGACCCGGATGCGCGCGGACGTCAGCCAGGCGAAGCCGGCCACCGCCGCGGTGGCTGCCGGCGGTCCGACCAAGGCACCGAAGGCGCGGAAGGCGCGCAGCCGCGGGGTTCAGGTGCAGCGCAGCGAACAGAGCCGCTGAACCGGACACCAGACAGGGAGAAGGGCCGCGCTGGGGGAGCGCGGCCCTTCTTCGTGCCCCGTCGCTGGGGGGATCGACGGTGGGTCAATTATTGGGCGACCGACCGAAGCGACAACACCCCCTGGTTCATAGCGTCGGCCGTCAGGAAGCGACGGCTGTTTTCGCGGGCCGGCCGCGGTTCCGTTTTTTGACTCCGGCGCGGTCGAGAAGGGTGCGCACCCTTTGAATGCTGTACCCAGTGTCCTGAGCAAGCGTGTGGATGCTCGTGCCACGCTCATACTCGTCGGCCAAGATGCCGGCGATGCGATTGGACAGCCACTCGCTAGTGCGCTCGTGGGGCTCCAACATCGGGACCCGTTCAAGCTCGCCACCGGCATAGCCGCGGTAACTCTGCCCCTTCGGGACAACCTCGGCGTCCGCCTCGTTGCCCCATGCACTCCAACCTTCCCGCGCGTAGCGGGCGAACATCTCCAGGTAGGGGCCGGGTGAGCACGACTCGATGAGGTCGTACTGTTCATCGGGCTTCCGGGAATGCTCGCGCTTACGAGTCTCGATCATGTTGACGGTCGAGCGAGCCGGTGCCAGGGTGCGCATGGAACCCTTGACACCGAAGAGGATCGGCTCGGTGACGTTGCGAAAGTAGAAACCAACGCCGCGACCGTCCGGCCCACCGTCCTTGCGGCGCTTCGCCCAAATGATGTTGGAGACGTAGCGGAACCCCCACGCTTGTAGCACCTCGATTCCTTCAAGCAAGAGGGCATTGGGCACCCAGAGGTAAAGGTGGGCGTTCTTGGCTGTGACGTCACCAACCGGAAGCGCCTTGATCTGGTCAAGATCCATCGTGCTGTAGCGATCCAGCCGCCGATGCTCCGGCGCGACCTTGCCCGTTCGATTCGTGAAGCGCCACGGCGGGTCGGCCAGAACCGTCTGGAAGCCTCCCTCGACCGTCGGCAGGGGGGCGATGTCTGGGGTCTGATCGATACTCAGGGCGGCGCTCGTCACAAGCACACCCTAGCAAACAAAGATCTAGTTACCCGTATTGGATCTATTCGTCCAACGTGTCCGTGTCGTCGATCGCGTTGTCCTCTTCCGGCTCGTCGTGAATGTCCGCGAGCGAGGAAGGGGGCGTGGCTGGCTCACCATCCCACGTGGTCGAGTTGATGGCCACGGCCAACACCGGACAACCGCCAGCGTCCCCGCGCGTCAAGCGTGGCAGCAGCTTGTCGAGGTTAGTAGTCGTGGTCGTGCCCAGTACCTTGCGAGCCTCAGCCTCCGGTATTCCGACACCAATGCGAAGCTGGTAGCCGAATGCGCGTAGATCATCCTGTGTCCGAGTGACGAGCACCGCTGCGTCGATGAGGCCCGCATCGAACAGTGCCCGGTACGCGCCGAGATCTCGGTCGAGGTTGCCGTCTTTCGCGTTCCACTCCAAGTCGAGAGCGACCCGGCCCTTGAAGTTGTCCACCTTGTAGCCGCGGTTCGAGACGGTCGAGCTGGTGACAGTTGCCTCCCGCTCTCCATCCGGGCGGTAAGGCATGATGCGCAGCTTGAGCTCAATCTCCGTGTCTACGCGCGCCTCGCGCCACCCGCGCGAACGCAGCGCCGTGTTGAAGCGCTTGGCCAGCTGTGACTCTTGGCCACCAGGATTCACCAGGTCGTCCGCCTTCAACTGAAACTCATCGAGCGACGCAACAACCTCGTCGAATAGGTCGGTGTTCGTCGCCCAGAGGACCGCAGCGGCGTTGCGTGTCTCGGTAAAGGTGTAGCGAGCGCGAACCGCTTCGGGGACGAATCGTTCGTACGAGCTGGTGAGGTCCACCTTCAGAGCCTATGGCCGGCAGGAGCGTCCAGAGCGGCCGACGAGCCCAGGCCGGCTCGCATAACCCCAGCACTGGGGGCATGGGATGGATCGCGACCTACTGGTCGCCGTTCGGCTCCCGCACGTCGGGGAACAGCCCTTCCGGAGGTCGCTTGTAGGGCAGCGGATCGCCCTTGCTGCATTGGTTCTCCACGGCCATCGCGTCGGCCGGCGCGAACGGGCCTTGGGGGTCCATCAGCACGGCCAAGTGCGTGTCGGCGTGGTCACGCCACCACACACTCATCCCGGTCGAGGGATCGCGGCGCAGGAACTCCCAGGAGCGCCAGAGCGCTTCGAGACGGATCACCGCCTCGTCGTACTTCCACCATTCGGCCGCCCACACGCGGTTCTTGCCGTCGATCTTGCGCCGGTACACGTTGCGCAGATACTCGCGCAGGAACTCGTCGACGCTGCCGTAGGTCAGGACGGATTCTGCCGCGTCCGGCACATCGGCCGCGGCGTCATCGTCGAGCCCGGAATCTTCGAGCTGCGCGGCGATCGCCGCGGCGGCCGCCGTCTCAGCCCGAGCGCGGAGCGCGTCCAGCACATCGTCGGTCAGGGCGTCCTTGACGGCATCGGCGGCGACGGCCGACACTTCCTTGCGCACCAGCGACTTGACCGCGGCATCCACCAGCTCGTCGGCCAGGCCGCCGACGTCGATGCCGAATGCCCGGCCACCGGCCGGAGCTGCTGCAGTGGTCGACGAGCTGCCGGCGTCCTGCGGCTCGTAGTCGTCCTCGCCCCAGTCGCTCACGATCGCGCCTCGCTCCCGATGGTCGCCTCAACGGCGGCGACGTCGTGCTGCGCCTCGCTGATCGTGTGCTGGGCCTGCGGGTCGTGCGCGGCAATCGACGCCCGCACATCGGCCGCGTGCGGGCCGGTCATCCACGGCTGAGTGCGGATCAGCGTCGGCCGAGAGCCGGAGGAAAGCACCACGGCGCGCCCCTTGGGCATCGCGGCCAGGTCCGCGACGTCCAGGATGCGCTCACGGTGGAGCTGCTGCGACACCGTGCGCTGCCCGCGCCCGCTCGACGTCGACGAGGAGAGCCGGTCGTAGTCACCGATCACCCGCGAGAGGTCTTCGAGGAAGCCGGCCTCCGAGACGCCGCCGCCGTAGACCTTCACGTTGGAGGCCGACCACAGCTTGCGCATCCCGGACTCGCCCCACACTTCCACGCCCTGCGACCAGCTCTGCAAGATCGTCATCAGGACGATGCCGCGCGAACCGTAGTGCGAATAGAGGTTCGGCAGGTCGCGCCAGCGGCAGACGTTCGCCGCCTCGTCCAGGACGCCCAGAAGCGGCGTGCTGAGGCGGCCGCCGGCCGACCGAGCGGCCAGCTCCTCCGCCGCTTCCACCACGGCGACCGTGAGCGCGGTCACCAGCGGGCCGGCAGTTCCCTGGCCCTCCTTGGAGAGGCTGTAGAGCGTGCCGCCCTCGCGCACGAACGCCTCCGGGCTGAACTGAGGCCGCCGATCGCTCGCGTTCCCGCCCAACGGGGTCACCCAGCGGGCGACCTGACGGTTCGTCAGGCAGGACGCCATCTGCTGGGCGGTGCCATAGACGCCGCCGCGCTGCTTCTCCGGCGCGTCAATGACGCCGGCCACCTGGTCGGCGGTCAGCGGGAAGCCGTGCTGTCGAAGGATCTCCACCGCCGTGTCATCGGCGGGCCGGGTCAGCCACGTGTACACGTCCGTGATCGGGCGGCCGTCCAGCGCCGCGGCAAGCAGGAGGCCGGCAAGCAAGTCCTTGCCGGACGAGTCGAAGAACGCTTCGGTCTTGGCGTCCGCGTCGCGGGAGCCGGAGGCGAAGTGCTGAGCCATCTTGGCGGCGCGTACCTCGTCGGTGACGTAGCTCAGCGGGTTCCACCACCAGGTGGGCTCCTCCAAAGCGATGCCCTGCGGGTCGAACACCCACACCGGGCCGGCCTTCTCCCGCACGTCACGGGTGGCGTCTACGACGTCGCGCTTGTTCGAGGTGACGAGCACCCCGCCGGGAGCGGCGAGAATGGCCGGTACGGCGCGGCTGGTCGTCTTACCGGTGCGCGGCCCCCAGATGTCAATATGCATGTCCTCCCAGGAGCCGTAGAGCGGCTGCCCTGACGCGACAGTGCGCCCGATGGGAACACCGGGCGCGTCGGGCACGCCGAGGCGCTGAGCCTTCTCCAGAGCGCTCTTGCGGCTGAGGTCCGCGACGTCGCGGCCGCGGCCCATGTACGCGGCCGATCGGTCGACGCGGGTCCGCCCCTTCCGGTAGCGGGCGATCGCCACGACGATCAGGACGGCGAGGGCGAGCACGATCGCCGCGACCACGGCGATAATCCACGTGCCCGACGCCGGCCACGGCACCTTGCCCATGAGGACCTGGAACGTCAGCGTGAAGGGATCACTGCTGAGAGTGACCCCCGTGTGGTCGAGCTGGTGGCCGAGCCGAACCGCGAGGTTCACCCCGACCACACCGACGATGACGATCACGATGCCGGCGGCGAGCAGAATGGACTCCGCCGACAGGCCGCCCGGGTCGCGGCGGCGGTTGTTCGGCGTGCTCACGACACCGCCTCCTCCGGCTCGACGGCGTGCAGGCGCCGGCCGACACGGGATTGCGCGTGCCACCGCTTGTTCGTGTCGTTGGTCGAGCGCTCCGTCTCGGTCAGCTTGACCGTGATCGGGATGCCGGGGCGGCCACCCACCTTGATCAGGAACTTGCCGCGGCCGGGAGGCTCCGTCTCCTTCCCGGTCGTGGCGTCCCACGACGGCGGCGCAGACCAGCCGGTGAGGAGACTCTGCTCCGCCAGCGAGAACGGCACGGCCGTGGTCAGCAGCGGCATCTCCGAGTGCGGAAGGCCGCCTACCACGACCATGCCGGCACGCTCGACGAACCCGCGCGCCTTCATCCGGTCCTCCTCCGTGGGGAGAGCGTCGAGGTCGCGCATCGTGTGGGTGATCATCGCCTGCCCGACACCGAACTGGCGGTTCAGACGGGTGAGCGAGTCGACCCGATCCACCATGCCGCTACCGGAGCGGAGCGCCTGCCACAGCTCGTCCATGATCACGAAGTAGTGCCGCTGCGGCTCTAGGCCCGCCTCAGCTAGAGCGTTCGCCACGTTCACCGTGGCGAACCCGTTCGACCAGCAGGCAAGCAGGGTCGCGGCGCGCAGGTCAACGTCGGTCTCTTTCAGCCCGGAAATGTCGTAGACCACCGGACGGTCACGCCGCATCGGATTCGTGGTCGGCCGAGAGAACGTCTCCCCGAGGCGGCCGCCGCGGGCGAGGCTGATCAGCGATGCTTCCAGCCCGCGGGTCGTGCGCTGGTACTCGGCAAAGTCGCCACGGTCGACGGCGACCTCGCGCAGCTCGGCCGGGCCTTCCTGGACGATCGCAAGCAGGTCCGCGAGCACCGGCACCTGGTCGACGAACCGCCGATCCAGGATGCGGAGCGCCTGATCGACGATCGACTCCTCGACGTCGGACGGCGGCTGCTTGCGCAGGATCGTCAGCAGGGCAGAGACGATCGTGAGGCGTCGGCCGTGGGCATCCGCCTCAACCTCCTCCGCCTCCTTCTCATACCCGGCCTCACGCAGCCGCAGCGCGGCTTCGGTCGACTCGCCCGGGTCTAGAACGTTCAGGTGCCCGCGGCCGCGGCCCAGACGGATCACCTGTCCGCCGAGCGCCTCGATCAGGTCAACATAGTCCGGCTTCAAGTCTCCGAGGATGAACGGGATGGAGCCGAAGCCGGCCAAGCCGGCGGCCATCCGTCGAACCGTCGTCGACTTCCCCAGGCCCGGCAACCCGAGCACGAACACGCTCGGGTTGCTGATCAGCTTCGCGCGCTGGAACCACGAAATCGGGTCCGCGCACACCGTCGCACCCGTGTAGAGGTGCCGCCCCAGCGGCACGCCCACGAGCGGTGCGCCCGTACCCACCGAGAACGGCCACAGCCCGCACACCTGAACAGTGGTGCCGCGGTACTCGACGGGTGCCTGCACGTATCCGGCAGTACCGCGGCCGCGACCGATCCAGCCGCGCCCACTGGGGCGCAGCGGGCGCGGCTCGGTCGTCGTCTGCGCCTTCTGAGTGGGGCTCTTGGTGCTCTTGCGCTTCTTGTTCGTCGCCATCGTCATCACACCCGCTCCCGGAGCGTGGAGGGAACCTGAACGTGCTTGGTCGGGATCAGCCCCAACGGCAGCGCCATCGCGAAAGCCGAGTCCTGCGACCCGTACACCCGGCGCACGCGCAGGCGCGCACCGGCCGACAGGTTGTCGATCGCGGCGGCCGCCTCCGGCTCCCTGGCCGGGTCGAGCACCGTCGCGGTGACCAAGATTGCGAAGTTCACCAGCCCGGCGCCGGATGCCTCCTCCTGCGCGGTCGCGGCCGCGGCGCGCACCGCGAGGGTGTCACGCGCCTGCGGCTTCCGCGTCGCGCTGGCACGGAACTGCGCGGCCGTCAGGTCCGACTCCACGAGTCCGGCCGCACGGGCCGGATCGATCGGCTTGTAGAGGATCGTCACCCGCTTGCGAGCGATATCCCGATGCGGGGCCAGCAGCCGGGCGAGAACACCCGACTGCACCGTTCCCCGCGGAGCCTGCGTCATCGCCCAGGTGACCGACGTCGCAGAATCGTGGCGGTAGTCCGCCCACGACGCCTGATGCGCGGTCGGCCCGACATCCGGCCACGACAGCTCGGGCGTCTCACCTTGGGCGTGCGCTTCGTCGATGAGCTGTGCTGCCGCCGGGTCGTAGGCGATCCGGATCGTCTCGCACAACTCCTGCGCCGCGAGCGGGCGAGCAGCCCCCGCCCCGGTGGCCTGCAAGTTGCCGGTCAGACCGGGCAGGCGCGCAGCGAGCTCGCGCGCCATCTCGTCCGGCTTGCGAGGCTGTGCACCCTTGCGCGGGATCGCGTTAAAGGTCAGCGTCACGAACGCCTTCACCGTCGACGAGCCCGCGGGGTAAGTGTCGATGACTTCCCGCAGCATCGCCTGGGCGAACTCGGGAGCGTCCGGGTCGAGATTCAGCTCGACCTCACGACGCAGGCGGGTGCCGGACTCCGGGGCCGTCTCGATTACGACCGAAGCGCCCTCGATACCCGGCTCGTCGGCCAGGTGGGACAGCCAGTGACCCCAGTCGGCAACCCAGGTGTCGACCTGCAACGGATCGACCAGCGACGCGCCGTCAGGCTCGGTCCCGATCACCACGGCGTAGGTCTTGCTGACGGGCGTGTAGACGAGCGCGAACGGACGGCCGTAGGAGTCCGTGTGCTCGCTAAGCCGCGTCGCTGCCGCAACGCCGGGAAGCTGGTAGGTGCCCCACTCGGTGCGGCCCAAAGGACCGGACCGGTACAGGTGCGTCCCGCGCGAACGGGCAGAGAACCATCCGATCCGGTTCGAGGCGCGGGAGAGGACACTGCGCCCATCAGCGTTCTTAAGCACCAGGAGGAGCAGCAGACCGCCCGCGATCGCCGCGGTGATCAGCGCTGCCAGGATGCCGGCGGACATGAGCGCGATCAGGATCGCGAACAGGGCCACGAACAGCAGCCCCGTACCCACCGTGCCCAGACCAAGCAGGCCCGGCGACGTCGGACGCCGCCAGTTGCCGTAGGTCCGAGGGCCTTCCTGAGTTGAATCAACGGCCACCACTGGGGCCTCCCTCCGTAGATTGTTCGCCAACGCTCTGAACGGCCTGTGCGGCCTTCTTCGCGCCGTCAGCGACCACCCCGGCCGCTGCCCCCACGCCCATTCCGATCGGCCCGGCAGCCGCACCCGCGGCCGCACCACCCGCAGCAGCACCGCCTCCGGCTGCCGCGCCACCGGCCGCAGCTCCGCCACCGACCGCAGCTCCACCACCGGAGCCCGCGGCCGCACCCGTCGACTTCGCTGCACCCGTGGACGCACCACCACCGCCGCCGGGCTGAGACGCAGGCGCGCCGCCGCCGCGGCTGCCCGAGGGCGATCCGGTCGAGCCGGTCGAACCCGTGCTCCCAGTGCCCCCATCGGGGCCGCTGCTACCGCTACCCGTGCCGAGACGTCCCAGCGCCGCAGCTCCGGTTGGAAGCGCGGCCATAGCGGCCACGCCTATAGCGCCACCCGCGCCACCAGCCATCGAGCCAACGAGCGGCGTGACGAACCTCATCAGTGCTGGCATCGCGAACAGCGCGATCACCATCAGCATGAGACCCGTGAGCACGGCCAGCAGGCCCGTGCCGTCGTCCTTGAACACGTTCGTGCCGACGAGCTGGAACGCGGCCGCGTACACCAATGCCGCCGCCGGCTTGTAGAGGATGAACGCCAGCAGCCAGCCGACGTTCTTGCGGAACCACGCCTTGCCGGTTTCGAGATTCGTGAACGACGCCGACAGCGGCAGGATGCCCGTCAGGATGACGAGTATGCCCCCGCGGGCGACCATGAGCACGATCTGAAACGCCGTCGCGAGGATCGCGATTAGCCCCAAGATGATGATCAGCAGCGAGCCCAGGCCACCCGCGGCCGGGTTCGTCGTCAGCGCCAGCAGGTTCAGCACGTTCGTGCCGAAGCACGTGGACCCGGCCGCGGCTACATCGCAGTCCAGCGACTTGTTGATGATCCAGACCGAGAACGAGTCGGACGCCGCGACGAGGAGGCCGACGACGGTCACGCCGGCACCCGCGACGATGGTCAGCGTCACGAGGCTTTTCAGCGTCTCCCGTCCCGGTTCGGCGCGCTGTTCCCACGCCATCCGGGCACCGCCGATGATAACCGACAGCACGGCCAGCGCGCCCATGTACCACCAGAGCCCCGCCTGCAGAAACGCGACCGCGCCTCCGGCGCCGCTCGGCCCCGAGGCGATGATCGTCGAGACGAGCGAACTCGCCCCGCTGATCAGGACCACCGCGCCCAAGATGATGCCGGCGCGGCCGACCGCTGCAATGCCCTGGCCTGATCGCAAGCGAGAAGCCACGATCATCCCGAGGATGATCATGGCGATACCACAGATGGCCAAGGACACCCACGTGACGTAGCTGAGCACCGTCGTGATGCCCTCCGAGTTCGGAGCCGACGACCCCGCGGCGATCGACGAGCTGCCACCCGATCCGGTCAGGTTCGGGGTGCCGATGTTCACCCACACCGTTCCGAGCGAGGCCACCGCCTTACCGAAAGCCTCCTGGACCGCCTTCGCCATGTTGTCGATCGCGTTACCGATCGCACTCGATGCGAGGTCACCGACGCAGGCGGCCGGATCACCAAGTGAGCAAGCCATCACTGCCCCCAGGCGGTGTATCCGGCAAGGTTCGGGACGCCAGCGAAGTCGAATGGTGCGTCATTGGCCGTGTTCAGCTTCCAGTCGCCATCGGCCCACACAAGGTTGTAGACCGCCGAGAAGGTGACGTTTGTCCCGTTCGACGAACCGTTCCCGCCGATGTCCACCTGAGCTGTCTTGCCGTCGTATGAGAGCAGGCGGAAGCCGGCAATCGAGAGGCGTGTGCCAGCCTGCGAGTTCCCGTTGGCCTCCTGCGCTAGGAGTTTGTCTCGGTACGGGCCAGGAGCTGCAAAGTAGCTCTGCCATGCCTTCGACGCGGCTGGGTCGCTGGGAGCGGCCAGCGCGTTTGCGGCGGCAAAGAGAGCGCCTGTCGGAGAGTGCTGGAAGCAGTAACGGAACCCGGCGGGATCGGTCTTGCCCGGCCCGTAGGTCGAGGACGTCGGATAGGCCGTGGTCCCTTCGTACTTCCACGAGGCCGCGGGTGCGCTCGTGACGCTGCCGGACAGCTCCGTTCCACCGAGCCCGCAAACGCTCGAGTCGCCCGACACGGGGCCGGGCGACGAGATGACGCTGGGAGACGTGCTCGTACTGGACGTGGGAGCCGCGTTAGGGCTCCCCTTGCCCACGTTGACGGCCACGAGGATGATCCCGCACACGACGATCAGTGCGACGACGATTGCGGCGGCGATGAAGCCCGGACGTGTGAACGGGCTCTGGCTCTCGTTCTGGTTCTCGTCGCTCACGACTACCTCACCCTCCTGCGATGGTGCCGATCCACGCGGCACCCGCACCGATCACGATCGCGCCGGCCATCGGCCAGAGAATCTTCGGGAGGGCGTCGTGACCCTCACCGCGGCGGAAGCTGACGGCGATCAGGATGCCGCCAACGATGATCGAGCCGCCGACCACGGCGTACCCGATCCACTTCAACCACGCCATGATCGTGGTGATGCCGCCCGTACCGGGCGGCTGCTGGGGGTTCGGGTTCGGAATGTCGACCGCCGGGACGTGCGCCAGGAAGTCGTTCGCCGCGGTCAGGATGGTGTGCAGCGTGCTCATCGCTGTTCCTTTCGGTAGGTGGTGCCCGTTGCACCGGGTGTGACCAGCGCGCTCAGCTCATCGACGAGTCGATGAACCTCCCGCGGAGCGTCCGTGAGAGCCGGCGGCTCCCCCAGACGCCACGATTCGATCCACGGCACGTTCCACGTGCGCGGGACACCGCCGCCGACCACCTGGGCCAGGTCGCGCAGTGGGCGCGGCAGCCGGCCGGGGGCATCAGCGACGAGAACGAGCCCGAGCAGTTCCACGTGCGGAACGAGGCCGGCCGCCCATTGGGTCGCGGCCGCCTGGGCGGCACGCAGCCCACGAGCGTGGGAGCGGGCGACGAGAACGACACGCGTCGGCATCCCCGCTGGGGGGAGCGGCCAACCGTGATCGGCAGCAAGCCAGTCAGGCACGAGCGCGGCCAGGCTCGACTCACCGGCACCACCGTGAGCTCCGAGCCACCACAGGGGCGCTGTCTGCGGGCGATCGTACGTCGGCAGCTGGTCGACGCGATCCGGAGCCGGAACCCCACGCTGAGGCCCGACCGGGCCTGTGGGCGGCGCAACAGACGGTGCGCTCGTCGTCGGAGATGTCGGCTCAGGGTCAGTGGGTCGGGATATCCATGGATTAATGCCGTCGCTCACCATTCCCCCCTCGATAATTGTGTTCGACGTCGCTAACGCGACAAGAATACTCGATCGTTCTACTGGGAGCAACAGCATGCTACAGAGATACGCACGTATAAACAGCGTTCAACAGAGCCACTTTTCGTTTACACTAGCCGCATGCGCTTGCGGCTTCCGGTGTTCCCCGTGACGTCAGGGCTTGATGCGCTGTTCAACGGGCGCAAGGAGACACTGACCGTCCCAGAGGTTGCAGAGATGTTGGGCCTCACGAAGCCTGGCGTCTACAAGTGGCTCAAAGACGGAGTGATTCCCGGCTACAAGCTCGGATCTACATGGTTCATCCTGCGGGATGAACTGAAAGAAGCTCTAGAGCAGGGGGCGAACTCACGGCGGACACAGCCGTCAGCGCGGGGTGAGGAGCACGAGGAGGGGTAATGGGGGGAAAGCGCACGCTCGGTCTAGCCGGCGTCGTCTTGGTCACGGTTGCGCTGGCCGGATGCGCCGGTAACAGCGAACAGCCGCCGAGCGAGAGCCCTTCCCCCGCGCCCTCCGGTGTCTCCATACCGGACCTGAACACCTTCACCCCAGCCCCGAACGGTACCGAACTCGACGACGAGTCCGGCGGCGGGACGGTCAACCCGAAGCCCGCACCCGCCTGGGATGCGTCGCAGCGGGCCAACGCCGTTGCCGCGTCCGAGAAGGCGCTCACGGCGTTCGCGCGCCCGGACCTCAGCTCCACCGAGTGGTGGGCGGCTCTGTCGCCTCTCCTGACGCCGCAGGCGCAGCAGGACTATCAGTCCGTCGACCCCGCCAACATCCCGGCGCACAAGCTCACCGGTAACGGGGCCATCGTGGACGACAGCAGCACCTACGCCGTGTCGGTGGACGTTCCCACCGACGCCGGCACCTACACGATCATCCTCACGCGACGCGACGGCGCGTCGCCCTGGCTGGCCAGCCGATTCACGCCTCCCGCGGGGACACACTGACGATGGATCGCAAGTCTGGGGGGCTCGTAGCGATCATCACCGTGCCCGTGCTGATCCTCGCCACGGTGTTCGGGATGCTGCTACTCACGTCGTCGGCGTCCGCGAGCTGCAACCCCACCGGCAGCAGCGCCGCCGGGGTCACCATCGACCCCAAGACCGTGCCCGACACCACGATCAGCGGATACGGGCACGACCAGCTCGTGAACGCCGCGTATGTGATCCAGGCCGGAAAGGATCTCAAGCTCAGCTCCCGCGATCAGACCATCGGCGTCATGACGGCGATGGGCGAATCCGGTCTGCGCGTGCTCAACTACGGCGACGCTGTAGGGCCGGACAGCCGCGGCCTGTTCCAGCAGCGCGCGAACGGGGCATGGGGGTCGCTCAGCGACCGCATGGACCCCTACATCAGCGCAACGAACTTCTTTAAGAAGCTGGCCACGATCACCGACCGCGACTCCCTCGCGCCCACGATCGCCGCGCACAAGGTCCAGGTCAACGCGGACCCGTACTACTACGCCAAGTACTGGGACGCCGCCGTGGCCGTCGTCGAAGGGCTCACCGGAGCCAAGCTCGGCCTGAGCACCGGCACCGGCAACCAGGTCTGCTCCGGGGTCGGCACAGGCACCGGTACCGTCAGCGCTCAGGGCTGGGCGCTTCCGGCCGCCGGCCCCATCAGCGATCCCTTCGGGATGCGCGTGAACCCGATCAGCGGCGTGTACAAGCTCCACGCCGGCGTCGATATCGCCGGTGGCTGTGACTCCCCCATCTACGCCGCCCAGACCGGCACCGTCATCGCCAGCGGCTTCGGCGTTGGCTACGGCTCGAACGGCACGATCGTGATCGACCACGGCGGCGGCGTGCAGACGGTCTACCTGCACATGTACGCCTCCGGCATCCTCGTCCAGGACGGCCAGAAGGTCACCGCAGGGCAGCAGATTGCCCGTATCGGCTCCTCTGGTGACTCCACCGGCTGTCACCTCCACTTTCAAATGATGATCAACGGCTCCCCCACCGATCCCGTGGCCTTCATGAAGACCGTGGGAATCACCATCGGCGGATGAGCGGAAGGAGAAACACCCACATGAGCACGACAACAGAAGCAGCCGCCTGGCCCCGCGCCACCGCGACCCTCAACGAGGACGGCACCGCCCAGGTATCCATCGGCGGCACCGCCACGGAGATTGCCGCAGGCGACGTCGACGAGGCGCGCGCTCAGGTCGTCGCGATCGTCGCGGCCCGCGCCGAACAGCTCGGCCGGCCGCTCCACGTCCTCACCCGCGACCCCGCCGGGGAATGGCCGCTCATCATCCACCCGGACCAGACCGTGACCGAGGACGACAGCCGCGAAGCACGACCGCAGGCCCCTGAGCCCGCCGCGGAACCGGTGACCCAGCAGGCGGAGGCCGACCAGCCCGACGCAGCGGTGGCCGGCCCCGGCTCATGGGTCACCGCTGCCGCCGCGGCGCCGGCTGCGGCCCTTCCGACACGTCGAGCCATGCGCCAATCGTTCCTGGTTCGGGAACAGATCGAGGAGCCGGCCACCACCGGGTGGCGCGGCCTGGTAACGCGCGCCGGCATCCGCATGAGCCCCAGCGAGGAGGAGCGCGCAGAGCGCGCCGACGTGCTCGCCGTCTCCCAGCACTGGCCCGGCCCGCGCACGATCGCGATCGTCAACGGCAAGGGCGGCGCTGGCAAGACCCCCAGCACGGTCCTCCTCTCAGGCGTGTTCGCCCGCTACGGAGGCGCGGGCGTGCTCGCCTGGGACAACAACCAGACCCGCGGCACGCTCGGCTGGCGGACCGAGCAGGGGCCGCACGAGTCGACGTTGCTCGAGTTGTTGCCCCAGGTCGATCGGCTCCTGAGCACCAGCGCCCAGTCCGCCGACCTCGCCCACTACGTGCACCACCAGACCCGCGACCGCTTCGACGTTCTCCGGTCCAAGCCGATGGCGCTCGCCCAAGAGCAGCGCATCGAGCCCGAGGACGTCGACGCCATCCACGCCGTCGCCAGCAAGTACTACCGGCTGATCTTCATCGACTCCGGCAACGACGAGTCCGATCCGATGTGGCGGCGCATGATCGATCACGCCGACCAGCTCGTGGTGGCCACCACCACCCGCGACGACCACGCCGAGGCCGGCGCGCTTCTCCTGGAAGCGCTGGCCGATCGCGACGAGCGATCCGCTCGGCTGGCCGACAACGCCGTGGTGGTCGTCACGCAGGCCGACCCCAAGGCCACCGCGGCCGACATGCAGCGCGTCGCCGCCGGCTACCGCGACATCACTCGCGAAGCCGTCACGATCCCCTTCGACCAAGCAATGGTCGACGGCGTGCTGCACTACGGCGCTCTGCGACCCTCGACGCAACGGGCGTGGTTGGCCGCCGCGGCCGCCGTCGCCCGCGGGCTATGAGCGCCACACAGGCCCTCCGCGCATCAGAAGCTGTCGCGGACTGGCCCAAAGTCGTCGCCAGCATCCACGGCCCCAGCGACCAGCTCACAGATGCTCCACCGACGTACATTGGCAGCATCACGATCAACGGCACTGAGCGGCCCTGCGAGGCCGCCAGCGTCGAGGAGCTACGCACCGGCATGATCGCCCGATGCGTGGCGATCGCCATCCGCCTGCACAGGCCGGTGCGCCTCACCGTCAAGGACAGCAGCCAGACGTGGACGCGCGGGGTTCGGCCCGGGGGCACCGTGCAGCTCCTCGATGCCGCTGGCACGATCCCGCCGGCAGACGGGCTCACCGTCCACGAGGGACGCTGCCGCATCTGCCGGCGGCTCCAACCCGTCACCGAGCCCGTGTGCGTCCAGTGCAAGACGCCGGAACCCCACCGTGTCGAAGCAGACCCCATCGACGTCAAGGCCGTCGTACCCGACGCCGCGACCACCGTCGAGGAGCTGCCCGTCGTGCGCGCGCTGGTGGTCCCCGTCGAGGAGCTGGACCACACGGTCATGGCCAAGCCCACTCCCCCGGCCATCACTCGGCCGCGCCTGCGCCTGCGCTTCACCACCCAGGAGTCGGTGGACACCAGCGAGAGCGTCGTGCTCGGCCGCCAGCCCGCCGCCGTGGGCGATCGCAAGCCGATCGCCGTCGAGAGCCCCGAGCGCATGCTGTCACGCACCCACGCCCTCATCGACGTCGACGACGAGGGCCGCATCGTCGTCACCGACTACCACAGCGGCAACGGCATCGAGACGCAGACCGACCCACCCCGCCGGTTCGAGCCCGGAGTGCCCTACACGATCGAATCCGGCACCAGCCTGCGCATGGGCGACGTCGTATGCACCATCGAGACGGTAGAACGCTGATGACGACACGCCGCCCAGAGTTGACGTTAACCCCGGTGTTAATCGCCAGGATGGGGTGCATGTCAGGGACCAATGCAGGCATCAAGCGGAATCGCCTTCCTGCCGGCGTTAAGCCGGTTCGCCCGGATGTTCGTCTCGCACCGTCCACCTACGAAGCCTTCAACGACGCAGCCCGCGCATCAGGCAATCTGTCCCTGTCTCTGTACCTGGAGTACCTGGCCCAGGCGCTCGAAAAAGAGCGCGGCGGACTACCCGTGCTCCCGCCCACACTCGACGGCACGGAGGTAGCCACCACGACAGCCGCTTAAACGAAAGGAGCCCGCCGCTTCCGCGACGGGCCCCTCCAAGTTTCGTAGCTCAAACCCTCATAGCTGCCAGGCCCCGAGGTTCGAGCTAATCTCACCGAAATCCCGGTTACCAGCCGGGGCTTCGGTGTGCCATCCAGATTCTGATTCTGAAAGGTGACCCCATCATAGCCCCGGATAGTGGAAAACACGACGTTTTGCGCGGCTACACGCTCTCTAGCGTGTCCGCTGACGCCGCCCACGCATGGGAGCTGACCACCCGCATCAGCCCTCGCGATCGCGTGCGCGTCGCTGTCGTCGACGCCTACGGCGACGTCGTGAACCGCTACGTCGGCAACCGCCGGGTCAACGGCGACGAGCCCACACGCCCGTGGGCGGTGTACCTTGCCGGCGCCGATCGGCGCTTCCGCCTCCTCGGCTTCGACCTCGATGCCAAGACCCCCGGTGCCGCGGCCGCGGCAGCTCGTGACGCCGACGTGATCGCCGGCCTCCTCACGGACGCCGGCATTCAGCACGTCCTCTGCGAGTCCGGCCCCTCACACGGCCGTCACGTCTGGGCCGCTCTCTCTGAGAGCGTCGACGCCGAGACCATCGCCACCCTCGCGCGCCTCACCCAGCACCTGTGCCCCACGCTCGACACGTCTCCGCTCAGCAACCCGGACACCGGGTGCCTGCGCCCACCAGGTGCGCCCCACCGCGACGGCGGCCGCTCGACCGTGCTGCGCGGCGAGCTGGACACGCTCACCGCCCCCACGACCACGGCCGCGCAGGTGCGCGCCCTCGTCGAGGCCCTGGCCAAGCTCGTCGACGACGCCGAGCCGACCGGACGCATCGACCCCAAGCGCCCGATCCCTGTCGACGAGCACGGCCGGCTATACCTGCCCGGCCCGCGCCGCGAGCTCACAGCCGGCAGCGCGGCCGCACTTCGCGAAGATGCCGCCTCCGGTGACGCCTCCGCAGTCCTCTGGCGCATCCTCGTCGGCGCGGCGGCCGCCCGATGGCGTCACGCCGACATCGCTGCACTTGTCGACGACGCACCAGGACTAGAGCACGTCCGTACCTACCGCGACCGCCTCCACCGACGCCCCCGCGGCCGCGGAGGAGCTGCACACGTCCTCCGCCGCCAATGGGATAAAGCCGTGCGCTTTGTGGCCACCACAGACCGCCAGGTCGGAGATGACCCCACCTTCGACGCTCGCGCCGACGCGATCGCCGCGCACGTCCGCGAGCTGCAAGCCCACGCCGACGTCGCCGGCGGTCGGTGGGCCCACGGTGGCGGCCCCACCGACCGCCGCGTGCTCGACGTCCTGTGCATGCTCGCCCTGAAAGCCCTCAGCGCGTCTCTGGAGGCCGATACCCGCCGCCTCGCCCTGTTGGCCGGGATCGGCCGGGAGACGGCCAGAACGGCGCTCCTACGGCTCGCCGCGGACGGTTGGATCACCCAGGCCCGCGCTGCCGATGGCCCACATGGTGCGCACTGGACCATCGACCCTCAATCGGTTATCCCCAGCCCTGCATCTACAAGCCGGTCACAAGCGGACCCGCGCCCCGCAGGGGCAGGGTCCGCAGAACGATCCACCCTCCTGGCTACCCTGACCCAGAGAACCCGGGACGCCGCCCACGACCTCTTCACGCTGGGACCGGGGCTCGGCTTCCACGCGGGGAACATGTACGCCCGCACCACAACGGATCCTCAAGCCGCTCACGCGCTCGCTCGTTCCGCAGGATGCACCGTCGACCAGGTGCGGCCGGCCCTCGATCGGCTCACCCGTGCCGGTGTTCTCGTCCTCACCCGCCACGGATGGCGACGGCGATCGGTGGATTACCGTCGAGCCGCCGCCGTGCAGCTCGACGTCGACGGCCGACTGCAGGCGCGCGCAGCCCGCTACGCGGTCGAGCGCGAGCTGTGGGCGTGGTGGCAGGCCGAGGAGACGTGGATGCGTGCCCCACGCCGCACCCACCCGAGCCGCCGACCCGGACCTGGCCAGCTCGCACTCCTCCCCGACTTGGGAACGAACGCCTACGGCGCACACCCGCGGGACGCTAACGGTCGAGCCGACTTCCGGATGGCACGTGCATTGCTGAGCGGCGCGGCTACGGCATCGACGGCGAGCAAAGGCCGCCGATCGATCGAGCCCGATCCTGTCGACACGATGCTGGGAGCCGAGCGGATCGCCTGAGAGAGTCGGCCGCCGGCCGACACGAGGGCCGGCGCCCCCGCGACCCTGTGAGCCGTGAACGACGGCCGCACGCGGCCGGCTGTCTCTCGCGCCTGCGGCGCTCGTTTTCTCGCCGTGAAGCCTGCGGCATTCTACGGGCCTCGTCGTCCGCGCAAGCGGCTGCGCCGCCGGCTCCTCCGAGACTTTTCGGCCGCGTCGCTGCGCTCCTCACATCGGCCGAAAACTCTCTCCCCCACCGCCCTCCGGGTTGCACTCCCTCCTCTGCCCTGAATGGCACTACGTGCCTTCACGGCAAGAAAACGTGGAGGGGGTCTGAGTGGCCCTAATAGTACTAATACCGTCACCGGAGGTAGCGAGATGGCCCGTAAGATCACCAGCACCAGGAGCGCCGAGGAGCGTCGTGCCGAGGCCGAGGGGCTGCAAGCGACGATCGCGGAACAGGTCGAGGCGCTGCGCGAGTCCGAGGCATGGGCGGCGTTCTTGAACTTCGCCCAGTCGTTCCACCGCTACAGCCTGGGAAACCTGCTGCTGATCTTCGCCCAGCGGCCCGAGGCGACCCACGTCGCCGGATACCGGACCTGGCAGAAGCTCAACCGCCAGGTGCGCAAGGGCGAGCGCGGTATCCGCATCTTTGGCGGCCGCGAGATTCGCGAGACGGTCGAGAACGAGCGAACCGGCGAGGAAGAAGAACAGCGCCGCGTGCGGTTCTTCCCCGTCGCCGTGTTCGACATGGGACAGACCGACCTCATCGACGAGGAAGCTGGCGACCCGGCCGACATCGCGCGACCGCTCACCGGAGACGACGCCCGCGGCATCTTCGAGGCCACCGCCGACTACCTCACCGGCACCGGCTGGACCGTCGAGCGCGAGCCCATCGCGGGAGCTGCCAACGGCTACACCGACCCCGAGGCCCGACGCATCGTCATCGACGCGAACCTCTCCCCCGCCCAGGCAGCCAAGACGGCCCTGCACGAGGCAGCGCACGCGATCCTGCACGCTGAGGAGGATCAGGCCGAGTACATCGAGCACCGCGGCGTGAAGGAAACCGAAGCCGAGAGTGTCGCCTACGTCGTCGCCGGCATTCTCGGACTGGACACCAGCGCCTACAGCGTCGGCTACGTCGCCGGGTGGAGCAACTGCGACGCCGACACCATCAAGGCCACCGCGGCAAACGTGCTGCGTGCCGCGCACACTCTCGCGGACGCGCTCACCGAGCCCGAGCCCGCGGCCGAGCCCGCCACCGTCTGACCCTAATAGTACTGTTGGAGGTAAATGCAATGACCGACGAGCCCACCCTGTTCGACCTGGCCGAATTCGAGCGCGAGGCGGTCGCGGCTACCCCCTGGGATGGCGCACCCCTCAACTACACGGCGGACTACTACGAACCCGCCGCCCTGGTCGCCGCGTTCGAGCGCTATTGCGCCGAGCACGGGCACTTCGGCTGCATCCCCCGCAGCCACATGTGGCACTCCGCCCACTACGGCGGCGGCCCCACCGTCACCGAGGGTCACGAGCTGCACATGTTCACCGCGGACGCCTGGTGCCGTGAGGCCGACCACGACCACACCGCCGCCCCACTGCCCGGCGGCGGCCGATATCAGGCCAACTGCCCGCGCTGCGCCTAGCACGTTATCACCGACAACGAGAGCGCCGCCGTCGAGGCGTGGCACGGACGCCGCCACGTCCCCGGCCGCTCTCCGCTCGGCGGCTACGACCTCGCCGCCGACTAACCCCAACACCACTATTGGAGGACTCATGACCACCGAGACGCACATCACACCCGCATGCATGTTCTGTCACCGGTCGAGCGTTGTCGAGCTCCCGGCCGCGGAGGCCGCCGCGCTGCGCGCGGGCGCGTTGATCCAGGACGCCGCCCCCACGAGGCCGGCCGCGGAACGCGAGCTGATCCGAACCGGCATTCACCCGCAATGCTGGACCGACAATTTCGGTCCCGGCTTCGACTGAACCCCGTCCAGAGCGGTCGGCGTCGGACGGAGCCGGCGCCGACAACGGACGGCCGGACGGAGCCGGCCGACTGTACGGCCTTCGGCCCCTGTCTTTTGCCGGGAAGCCTGCGGCATTCTGCGGTCGGCGGCCTCCGCGCAAGCTCCCTCCGGGAGCCAGCTCCGCCGAGATTTTCCGCACGCGGTCGCAAGCTCCCTTATTTCGCGCGGAAATTCTCTCCCCAGCCGCCCTGCGGGTTGCACTCCAACCGCTTTCCCTGAACGGCACTACGTGCCTTCCCGGCAAAAAACATGAGGGAGAGGGAGAGAACGATGAGCACACTCATTACCAACACCAGCGACGTCACCCGATTCGCGGCGGTGTTCTCCGCCGGAGACATGGCAGGCGACCTGGGACCGACCCTGAGCTGCGGCGAGGTCGAGGCCCTAGCGGGGATGCTTCGAGCGATCGGAGAGCCAGCTAGCGCGGACATGTGGATCGAGGCGCACGCCGCGGGCGACGACGAAGGCGATGCCCACTGCCGCGCCCCTGCGGCCGAGTACGTGGTGCCCATCGACCCGATGGAAGCCCTGCAGTGTGACAGCTGCCAGTGACTTGACCCCCAACGCCGGTAATAGTACTATTAGAGGTGGCCGGAGAGCCGCGAAGTGGCCCGTCGACATCTACCGGCACAAACCAGCAGGAACCGAAAACAGCCCTAACGACCCTAACAGTACTATTACCGTTAGATCACTCCATGGGAGAAGCCATGTCCAAGATCATCGTCACTCGACTCGCAGACCTGCGGATCGGGGACCGCATCCTCAGCCACGGCGGCCGCGTCTACCGCACGCCGCTGCGCGTCACCGACGAGCTGGGGCCGATCGAATGGGGCTCGCCCGTGCGCGGCGTGCGCGTCGAGAACCCCAACCCGGCCAGCGGCATCGAGTGGGTGCTGTACCCGTCCCAGATGGACGGGCGAGAGATGGAGGTCGAGCGCTACTAGGTCATTGCAACTCTATAAACCCCAACAGTACTGTTAGAGTCATCATCATTCTGGGAGGAATCGAAATGAGCTACATCACTCGCACTGGAAACCTGGCCGAGACGCCCACGCTCCGGGAGGGGGAGCACGGCCCGTACACCTACGCCCGCGTCATCGTGAGCGACCGCATCCGTCAGTCGGATGGCTCCTACAGCGACGGTCCGGCCACGGCCTACGACGTCGCCGTGAGCGGCAACCAGGCGCAGAACCTCGTGGACGCGGCCGAGGCAGGCGGGAACATCCGCGTGACCTTCTCCGGCAGCTACCGCATCACCGAGTACAAAGGCGAGCAGGGAACGCGGCTTCAGCACGAGGTCCGCGCCGACGAAATCGGCGTGAGCCTGCGCGGGCAGAGCGTCACTGTCCAGCGCGCGACGGCCGCCGCCGACACCAACGACGACACCCCGTTCTGATTCGAAGCAGGGCCGGGGAGCTGCCCGACAGCTCCCCGGCCCTGTCACGCCACGCGCAGACAACGCAGCCGCATGACGTGACGGTAACAGTACTATTAGACCCCTTGGAGGTAACCAACGTGACCGCTCGAATCTTCGCCCTCTGCAACCAGAAGGGCGGCGTCGGCAAGTCCACGACCACGTTTCACCTGGCGCGCGCCGCGGTGCGCGCAGGCCGGCGCGTGCTCGCTGTCGACAACGACCCGCAAGGCAACCTGACGACGATCGCCGCGGCCGAGGACGTAGGGGAGGACCAGGCCGGCCTTGCTGACGCGCTCAGCTCGCGCGCGCCTGAGACGATCCGCGACGTCATCGTTCCCGGCGTCTGGCCCGGCCTCGACGTCGTGCCCACCAGTGGCGTCACGCTCGGCTACGTGCGCGATGAACTCGTGATCGCCGGAGCCGGCCGAGAGGGCCGCCTGCGCGAGGCCCTGGCCAGCGTCGTCGACGACTACGACCTGATCCTGATCGACTGCGCACCCAGCCTCGACCAGCTCACCATCAACGGCCTGACGGCCGCCGATGCCGTCGTGGTCGTCACCGAATCCAAGCTGTTCAGCGCCAACGGGCTCGGCCAGCTCCTCGAAACGATCGAGAACGTCAGGGCCTACTACAACCCCGGACTGAGCGTCGCGGGCGTCATCGTCAACAAGCACGAGGAAAAGACCGTCAGCGGCCGCACATGGCTGGACGAGCTGGGACAAGCCATCACGGCCCGCGGGCTGCGGATGCTCTCACCCGTCGTCCCCAAGCGCGTCGTCATCTCCGACGCGGCCGAGGCCGCGCGCGGCCTCGACGAGTGGGGCGGCTCCGAAGCGACAGAACTCGGAGCCATCTACGCCGACCACCTGACTGCGATCGAAGGAGCCGCATCATGAACCGACCAGCACCACGCAAATCCAGCCTCGCCGGATCGAGCCCCCTCACGCCGCCACCCGCGGCCGAGCCGACTGCCGTCGACGCAACCGGGTGGACGCAGGAACAGCACGAGGACGCCGACCAGGTAGAGCAGACCCGCCAGCTCCAAGCGGCCGAGCGTGCAGCGAGGAAGCCCGCGCCACGCGAGCCGAAGTCACGCGCGAAGGTGTCGTTCTACCAAGACCCCGCCGACACCGATCGCGTGCGCGGCGCGATACTCTACACGATGACCACCGAGGGCAGCCGCAACCTCTCGCAGTTCATCCACAAGGCCGTCATGGCCGAGGTCGAGCGCCTGGAAACCAAGTACAACAAAGGGCAGCCGTTCCCGCCCGTGGGAGCTCGTGAGCTGCCCCAGGGGGCCGCTGCGGCCAACCTGTAGACCGTCCTCGAGTATCGATCCGGAAGGACCACACGATGACCACCACACTGGCGGTGGAACAACTCCCGCCTCCACGGCGAGCTCGACATGCGCACCCCGATCGAGGTCGAAACCACGTACTACGCTGACCAAGAATCAAGCCACCCGGCACCTGCCAGACAAGGCTCCCGATAGGAACGAAAGTCAGGCCGATTCACTCCCGTCACAGGGTCAATCATCACGTCGTTCAACATTCGGTCGCTTCAGTCATGGCCGTCCCCTTTCGGATCAGGCCGGACCCCACACACCGTTATTCAGACAGTTCCCCTACGCCCCGTGCGATGCGATTCGCTTCACCTGCACGGGAGCAACCATCTACAGTGACGTGATGACGGCGTCGAGCAGATGCTGCAGTGTGTCGTTGTCACCGACGTTGCCGGGGACGACTACATAGATAAGGGGTCGTTCGTCCACCACCAGTCGCCACACCGAGACACCCGGCAGGATTTGACCCAGCACGATTGCTTCGTCTGCCCCGAGCCCGACGTGGGCGACCTCTGCCGACGTGATGCCGCCCTTCGCAATGACCACGTCGAGGTCTGGTCGCACGGCGGAGACTGCCGTGGTCAGCGCCTGCATGACCCGCTCGCCATGGTCGAGCGTTCCGTGATCGCCGGAACGATCGCGTTCGGTCTCGAGCACAGTCACGAACTGACGGGACATGCGTTCCTGCAGTGCGATTGCGGCTTCCGACCCCGCAGAGACGGGGTCGGCCAGCGCGGCTGCGGTCGAAATGACCACAGGGGCGCCGGAACGCGCGCGAATGCGGGCGAGCTGTCGGGTCGCACCTGATGTGTGGGAGCCGCAAACCACGAGAACCGACCTGGCATTGGGCGATAGCGGCGCAGTGAGCAGACCCGTGCTCGCCACGCCGGCGAGGTTGGCGGCCAACGGCGCGGAGCTGCGCACCAGGATGGATGCTCCGCGCTGTCGGGCGAGCCTGCTTTCGTCGGCAATCAGCCGGATATCGTCGTCGGTGACGGCGTCCGGGATGACAACGGAACCCGGCTCGGCGTTCTGCAGTTTCGCTGCGAGCCGACCGCGGACACGCAAGTCGGCGAGGGGGACACTGACGGCCGGACGGCCAGACTTCTCGGCGACATAGTCGATGAGACGCGAGTTTTGAAAGGGGAACACGGGGTCGCGGGCGTATTCCGTCTCGCTCATGGGGACCTCGGCACCATCAATCCGCAGCAGATGGATCCCGTCTCGTGTGATCCGTCCGCCCTCCGGGAACGCCGGCACGAAAAGGATCACTCCTTGCTCTTCGAGCAGTTGCGCGGCTTCAGCGAACACGTGACCCCGGAGGGTGGAGTCCCCACGCATGATGACCTGGACGTCTACCCCGAGGCGGCCTGCGGCGGCGGCCACCTCTGTCTTGATCCGCTTCATCAGCTCGACCGCGGAGGCTTCGTCGATAGCCCGCGAGTTGGTCTGCAAATAGACGCTCTCAGCGTCCGTCAAAGCCGCGGCGATCCGTTCCGAGTCGTACTGAAGGAGGACTTTAGCGGCAGTCGCCGACTGGGTGCCTGTCGGATCGTCATCGAGCACGACTGTCTTCACGGGTTATCCCTCTCCACTCAGAATGGTAGACCGGTCGACCATTCCCACGTAGTGTAGCGCGTAAGGATCAAAGGAGGAATGCGCGTGAGAGCCAATGCAGTGCGAACCACCATGGCTGCAGGTCGTCCTGTCGTGAATGCCTGGATCTCCAGCGCCGGCCCGTACGCCGCCGAAACGCTCTCGTACGCGGGTTTTGACAGCGTGACGGTGGATGTTCAACACGGCATGTTCGGACGGGGGGCCGTCGTCGGCCTGCTTCAGGCCATTTCCGCCGGGCCCGCGATGCCGATGGTGCGACCCTCGAGTCTCGACGCCGGTCAGATCGGCTGGCTGCTCGATGCTGGAGCCTACGGCATCATCTGCCCGTCTGTGGATACCCCGCGGGATGCCGAGGCACTGGTCGCCGCCTGTCGCTACCCCCCGCGGGGATCGCGGTCGTTCGGGCCCTCGCGCGGCCTGCTTTATGGTGGCTCGGACTACGTTGCCAGGAGCGACGAGATCCTGGTCTGGGCGATGGTCGAGTCGGCCGCGTCCCTAGCGCATCTCGATGAGATCGTCTCGACCGAGGGCATCGACGGCGTGTACGTCGGCCCCAACGACCTCGCCCTTAGCATGGGGGAGACTCCGGGCGGACGCATTCGAGGCAGGGTGCGAGACGCGCTGTGCCACATCGTCGAGCGCGCCCACGTTCACGGACGATTCGTCGGCGTATTCTGTGTCGATGGGGCGGAAGCCTCTGATTGTGTGGAAATCGGGTGCGATCTGGTGACGCCTGGCAACGACATCTCGATGCTCAAGCATGAGGCATCCAGACGTATCGCCGCTATCCGCGGCGGTCGCGAGTCCACCTCACCGACGTCAGGCTATTGAATCGAGTAAAGAGGGTGCAGTGAACTCGCTGAACATTGAAGCGACCCGTCGGACACCCGCGCCCAGCGTAGAAATGGCGCGGCAGTTGCTGAGCCATCTCATTGCCGGGCAGCTGACCGCCGGGCAAAGACTCCCCGGCGAGCGACAGCTCGCCGAGGACCTCGGGGTCGGCCGCTCAACGATCCGTGAGATGCTCAAATCGCTCGCCCTGCTGGGCCTGGTCGACGTACGACAAGGGGATGGCACCTACCTGAGCGCGACGACGTCCGACGTACTGCCGCAAGTGGTGGAGTGGAGCCTGCTCCTGGCCGACAGATCACTACGCTCGCTCACCGAAGCACGCCAGCATCTCGAGATCATCCTCGCTGGGCTCGCGGCTGAGCACCGCTCCGCTGACGACCTGCTCGCGCTGAGTGCCGTCTTCGAGCGCATGGAACGGGCAGCGAATGCTGATGACCACGCCAGTTACGCCGTCGCCGACGCGGACTTCCACCTCGGTATCGCGAACGCAAGCGGCAATGAGGTTCTCGCGGGCGTGCTGGGGAGCATCCGCTCTCTGCTGCGCACGTGGACAGAGCGTGTTACTGCAAGCGGTGTGACCTTGCCGGAGTCCTTGGAGTTGCACCGACCCATCTTCGACGCGATCGGCGACGGTGATTCCGCGGCGGCAACGCGCGCGATGTTCGTCCATATGGAACAGGCCATCGCACACCTCACCGAAACCCTCGACGGGGCCGCGCGCTAGCGATCTTCACGACGCGTGCGCCATTTTCTGCTCGTTTCACTTGAAAGGTTGACCGGTCGACCTTTAGCCACTATGGTCGAACCACACACCGGGAAGAACACTCCGGTGACCCGAGCTTCCGAAGAGGGAATCATGGCAGACCCAATGGCGGGTGAACGGCACCAAGGAAAATATGACGACCCCACCGTCCTTGGGCTGCACAAGATGGGAAAGCAGTATGGCGGCACCTGGGTTGTGCAGGGCATGGACCTCTTGCTCCGCGCGGGAGAGGTGCTCGCTCTGGTGGGCGAGAATGGTGCCGGCAAGAGCACGATCGTCAAGACGCTCGCCGGGGTCCACCGCCCCGATGCCGGGACCGTAGTCATCGACGGTGCGCCCGTCGTCTTCTCGAACCCACTAGATGCGCAAAGCTGCGGCATTGCGGTCATCCACCAGCATCCCAATGTCTTTCCCGACCTCAGCGTCGCGGAGAACATCTACCTGGCTCGCCCACCGCGAACGGCGCGAGGACGACTTGACCGCGCCGCAATGCGTCGAGGAGCTAAGGACATACTGTCTCGCCTCGGAGTCAAGATCACCGTGACCCGACCGGCGAACGGTTTGTCACTGGCCGATCAGCAGCTGATCGAGATCGCGAAAGCACTCTCGGTCGAGGCGCGGGTTCTCATCCTCGACGAGCCAACCGCCGCCCTATCGATACACGAAGTCGAGCGGCTCTTCCGCATCATCCGCACACTGCGTGACGAGGGCGTCGCCATCATGCTCGTGAACCACCGGCTCGACGAGGTTTACGCCGTATGCGATCGAATCACCGTCATTCGCGACGGACGCCACGTGATCACGGCTCCGCTGAGCGAGGTAACCCGCGACGAGTGCGTGCGGCACATGGTTGGCCGCGACATCTCGACGCTCTTCCCGGAGCGCACGGCGACTCCGGGAACCGTGGCGTTGCAGGTCGATGCACTGACCCGGCGCGGCGAGTTCCGCGATGTGACCTTCACGGTCCGGCACGGCGAGATCGTCGGAATGGCCGGCCTCGTCGGCGCGGGCCGCACCGAGATAGCGCGCACCGTTTTCGGTGCCGATCGCGCGTCGTCAGGCCGCATCTCGATCGACGGCATCCCCAGGCGCATCACCTCGCCGGCAGGCGCCGTGCGGGCCGGACTCGCATACGTACCTGAGGACCGTCACCGCAGCGGCGTCGCACTGGAGCTGTCAGTCCAGGAGAACATGTCGCTCCCGCGCCTGAAGTCGCTATCCCGAGGGCTGCTGATCGACCGCAGGGCTGAGGAGAAGATGGTCGCCGGCTACATCGACGAGCTCGCCATCCGAACCTCCTCAGCTGCTGCGCCCATCGGCACGCTATCGGGCGGGAACCAACAGAAGGTAGTTATCTCACGGTGGCTCTCGACAGACCCATCAGTGCTAATCCTCGACGAACCGACGCAGGGCGTCGACATCGGAGCCAAGACGGAGGTCCACCGCATCATCGCAACTCTCGCCGAGAATGGCGTCGCAATACTCCTCATCTCCAGCGACCTGCCCGAACTGCTCGGTCTGTCGGACCGGATCCTGGTGGTGCGGGAGGGTCGACTGGTCGGGGAGCTGGCAAAGGACGAAGCCGATCAGGAAAAGATAATGCAGCTCGCCCTCGGCGAAGGTGCCGCAGCATGAGCACCTCAGCCATCGACCGCGGCAAAGCGAACGTCGAGCGCAAAGTTCGGGTGGTCAGCTCGCTGCGCGAGTCGAGCATCCTCGTCGCTCTCGTGTTGCTGGTGGCCGTTGTCACGGCCATCCAGCCGCGCTTTCTCTCATTCGAGAACATCACACAGATCCTGCTCTCGGTTTCCATCGCCGTCATCCTGGTGAGCGCCCAGACGCTCGTGATCATCACAGGGAACATCGACCTGTCCGTGGGATCGATCGTCGGCGTCAGCGCACTCGTCGCCGCCGATCTACTCGCGCACGGAGTCACCATCCCGATCGCGATCATCCTCGCGATCCTCTGCGGGGCGGTGGGAGGCGCACTCAACGGGCTGCTGGTGAGCTACCTGCGCGTGCCCTCTATCGTCGCCACACTCGGGACTCTGGCGATCTTCCGCGGAGTGGCCTTTCTGATCGCCCAAGGCCGTCAGCTCAGCGCAAGCGACGTCCCGACGACCTATCTGCAGCTTACGGCGGGCTCCGTCTTCGGGGTACCCTACCTCCTGATCTACGCGGCCGTGGTGGCCGCCGTGCTCTCAATCGTGCTCCGCACCACGCTCACCGGCCGCCGTGTCTATGCGATCGGAAGCAGGCCCGCGACGGCGGACGAGGTCGGCATCCCGCGCAAACGCATCCTCTTCTGGGTGTACGTCATCGCTGGTCTACTCGCGGGCATCGGCGGAGTGCTATGGGGCTCGCGGTTCGCGACGGTCGATGCGAACGCGGCCAGCGGGATCGAACTCGGCATCGTCGCTGCTGCGGTGGTCGGCGGGGTGAACATCTTTGGCGGGTCCGGAACAATTCTCGGCGCCGCGCTCGGCGCACTGCTGCTCGGAACGATCAACAATGCGTTGGCCGTCCTCAATCTGGACCAGAACTGGCTTCAGGCCATCCAAGGCTTCGTCATCCTCGTCGCGGTCATCGCCGACGCAAGGATCAAGGCCTCCCTTGCCCGCATTCTCAACACGAGCGGACGATGATGTACAACCGCAACAAGAGCTCCCGTGGCCAGCGCATCAGGAAGCTCCTCGCACGACGCGAGACGCACCTGATCGTGCTGTTCCTGCTCGTCCTCGGCTACGCAGGCGCTACCAGCCCTTACTTCTTCACCTCGACGAACATCTTCAATCTCAGCTCGGGCGTGGTGGAGTCGGCCATGGTTGCCGTGCCGCTTGCCCTCATCGTCATGGCGGGCGAAATCGACATCAGCGTGGGGCCCATGTTGGCCTTAAGCGGCGCGGTGTTCGGCGCACTGATCGTCGTCGGCGCGCCGCTCCTGCTCGCGATCGGCGGGGCCGTGGCGACCGGGCTCCTGGGCGGCTTGATCAACGGCCTCGTAGTGATCAAACTGGGGCTTCCGAGTCTCGTGGTGACACTCGGGACGTATGCGCTCTACGGCGGCCTTGCCTACGTGATCCTAGGGCCGGTCGCAGTCAGCTCCTTTCCCGCGTCGTTCATCGACTTCACCCAGGGATACATCCCTGATACACCAATCCCGTTGACCTACATCCCGTTGGCAACCCTCGTGCTGATCGCGGCGTTCGCACTGCACTTCACACGCTTCGGCCGCTGGGTCTACTTCGTCGGCCGCAACGCCGAAGCGGCACGCCTTGCCGGCGTGCGGGTGGGACGCCTCAAGATCTGGCTCTTCATCATCGCGGGCGGCGTCTCCGCGTTCGCCGGCGTCATGCTAGCCGGCCGGCTGTCCAGCGCCCGGGCCGATAACGGCAGCGGCTTCGTGCTCGACATCCTCACCATCGTCCTCCTTGGAGGGATCGCTATCACAGGAGGCGAAGGCACCATTCTCGGCCTCGTCCTCGCCACCGCGATCGTCGCCACCCTACGCAACGCGATGACACTCGCCAACGTCGACCCAAACGTCCAGACGACGCTCATCGGGCTGCTCCTTATCCTCTCCGTCGCTGCGCCTTATAGCCAGCGATTGCTGCGTGACCGGCACCAGAGACAGCGAGCGAAGATGCTCGCGACCGCACAAGAAGAATCCTGAACGAAAGGCACACTCATGAAATCTCGTAACCTCGCCCTCGCGGCGCTGACGGTGGCCGCCGCTGTCGCACTGACCGGATGCGGCGCTCCCAGCGCCGGCGGATCCGCTCCTCATAGCGCGGGTCTGAGCATCGCCTTCGTCCCCAAGCAACTCAACAACCCCGTGTTCGATACCATCGCTACCGGTGGCCAGGAAGCGGCCAAGGAGCTAGGGGGCCAATTCCTGCAAGTGGGGCCTTCTGACGCCACCGGTCCGGCGCAGATCCCGTATATCCAATCCCTCAGCTCGAAGCGGGTGGGCGCTATCGCCATCTCGGCTAACGACCCCAACGCTGTCGCTCCGGCCCTGAAAGCGGCGATGAAGCAGGGTACCAAGGTGGTCGGGTTCGACTCGCCGCCCGCATCCGACGCCAGAGACGTCTTCGTCGCCGATTCCGATCCCGCCGGCGTAGGCCAGACCCTGGCTGAGATGATCTGCACAGACGTCGAGGGCTGCTCAGGCAAGATCGCCATCCTCTCGGCGACCAGCACATCGCCGGTGCAAAACGAATGGATCGCGGCGATGAAGAAGACGATTGCCGCAGAGTCGAAGTACGCCGGTCTGGACATCGTAAAGATCGCATACGGCAACGACGACCCGCAGGCGAGCACCACAGCCACGCAAGGCCTGCTGTCGGCCTATCCCGATCTCAAAGGCATCGTCGCCCCGACCTCGGTCGGGATCGTCTCAGCGGCCCAGGTGCTTGAGCAGACCGGTAAGGCGGGCAAAATCGAACTGACCGGCCTTGCCACCCCTAACTCGATGAGGAAGTACGTCAAGGACGGCACCGCGAAGAACTTTGCACTCTGGAACCTCAAGGACCTCGGGTACCTCACATACTACGCGGCCGCACTGGAACTGCAGGGGAAAATCACGGGCAAGAAGGGTGAGACGTTCACCGCAGGCCGCCTCGGCCACTACACCGTGGGAGCGGACGGTGTGGTCGTACTCGGCAAGCCATTCGTCTACGACGCCAAGAACATCGATCAGTTCCATTTCTGATCCGCTGGTCGATGAATCCGACGCCTATGAGCCAGGGAGAAGCATGAGCGAGATTGATGATGTGATCGTGGTCGGCGCCGGGGTGGCAGGACTAGTCGCCGCCCGCGAGCTCACCAGGGCCGGCCTCGCTGTCCGTGCCCTGGAAGCCCGCGAGCGCCCCGGCGGCCGATGCTGGACGACCGAATTCGCCGGCGCACCTGCGGAGGCCGGCGGCCATTGGTTCTCGTGGCTTCACCCGCACTTGTGGGCAGAGATCGCCCGCTACGGAATTGCCACACAGCCAGCAGCGCCTGTCAACGAGCACCGGTGGATGTTCAACGGGAAGGAAAAGTCGGTCGATCCCAGCGAATTCGGCCGCCGGATCGGTCAACTCGTCGATCAGTTCTGCGTCGACGTCGAGACGTGCGTTCCCTGGCCGCTCGGCCCGATAGACGCTGCGGCTATCTCCTCTTCCGACCGGCAGAATGTTGCCGAGCGCCTGGCGACCGTGGGCTGCCCGGACGCGTGGGTACCGATGCTCTCATCGGTACTCGCCGGAACCTCCTTCGCACCCAACGTAGACACATCCGCCGCGCACGTCCTGCGATGGTATGCGGCGGCAGGCGGGCAGATGTGGGGCCAATCCGGGCGCCTCACTTTCGCCGATGGTTCGAGCTCGCTCGTCGACGCGCTGGCCGGGGACGTAGGCGAGCTGATCGATTACGGATGCGCGGTGACCAAAGTCGCCGAAACGGACGACGGGCTGGTCGTTACGACGGCAAACGGTGTACGTAGGGCACGAGCCGTGGTGCTCGCCGTACCACGGAACGTCCTACCTTTCATCGACCTGCAGGTCAACCTCGACGAGCGGGTTCGCGTGGAACTTGGCACCGGCCAGCCCTCGCGCGGCGTGAAGCTCTACGCTCGCATCGCCGGCCAGCTGCCGGATGCGTTCTGGCGCGCCGAGGACACCCGCCCGCTGCACGCGATGCGCACCGACCGCCATCTCGAGGACTCGACGATTGTTATCGGGTTCGGTCCCGCCGCCAACCGGCTGGACGGGAACGACCCAGCGCAGGTGCAGGAAGCGATCCGCCATTGGCTGCCGGACGCACAGCTGCTCGAATGCTGGAGTCACGACTGGTGCGCCGACCCATGGGCACGGGGCACGTGGGGATCGAGCCGCCCCGGACAGCTTCGAATCACGCCCGCGCGGCTGCGGAATCCTTCCGCCCGACTGTTCATCGCGGGCGCGGACTTCGCCGACGGCTGGCCGTCGTTTATCGACGGCGCCGTCGAGACAGGCCTCACCGTTGCCGCGGCTGCTGCCGCAACCATCCGAAAGGGAGAATGACATGTCACAAGGACTTGACCGCGGCCACTACCTCGGCACCGGCGACAGCGGAAGCGGCTTCCACGTCTGCGTCGAAGTGCCCGACATGGATCAGGCACTCGCGTTCTATCGTGACATCCTCGGGCTCGAGTTCGCCTGGCGCAGCACGTTCCGGGGCGATTTTCTCGATGTGCTTACCGCGACGACGGGGGCCGAGGTCGATGTCGTGCAGCTCGCCTGTCCCGGGGGGAGCCGCATCGAGCTGGCCTGCTACACCCCGCAGGGGCAACTAGACACGCGACGTGTCATAGACGGGGGGCTGAACCACCTCTCGCTCGGCTTCCACGATGTGCGTGCCGTCTACGAGGTGCTCACTGCCCGCGGTGTGCGATTCGCATCGGAGCCGCTGCTGCAATCCGCTCCCGGCACGCCTGTCCACTTGTGGTGGGTCACCTACTGCTACGACCCGTGGGGAACGCCCATCGAGATTTTCGGACCGGACGCCGGCGTGCCGGACGAACGACTGTTCTGACGTGTCCGGTGTGAACGGACCCGCGCAACTCATCTTCATTCCCGGAATGCAGTGCACGCACGAGCTGTGGGATGAGGTCATCCCGCAGGTTACGGACCGGTTCGACGTGACCGTCGCCCCGATTCGAGCGAATTCGGTGGCCCAGGCGGCGGCCGATGCCCTTGCGCATGCGCCTGGGCCGGTCATCCTGGTAGGCCACTCGCTCGGAGGGGTCATCGCGATGGCCGCGGCACGCCTCAGCCCGGACCGAGTGGCGGGTTTAGTGCTTGTCTGTGCCAGTCCGCTCCCTCCTCGCACTGAGCAGCGCCGTGAGTGGACACGTTCGGACGGGTTGGCTCGAGACGGACGTTCGGATGCCGTAGTGGCGCAGTTCCTAGACGCAGTGTTCCCGCAGCCGATCCGAGCGTCGCCGGACGTCGTAAAAGTGGCACGCCGGATGGCCCTTAAGACCCGTCTAGGGGATTTCCGTGCGCAACTCGCGGTGCAGCAGTCTCGACAAGACGAGCGGCCAGCGTTGAAGCAGTTCAACGGGCCGGTGCTCGTTCTCGGCGGCCGCCATGACCCGTTGGTATCGACGAGGACGCTCACCAATCTCGCCGGACTGCCACCTCACGCTGATCTCTGCGTGGACGAAGGGTCAGGCCACCTGCTACCGCTCGAGAACCCCATCTGGGTTGGCTGCCAGCTGCGGAGCTGGCTAAGCCTCGATCCCCCGATGAAGCTGAGTTCTGAGCGGGCGTCATGAGGGGTGCCCCTCTAATAGCCAGGGGTAGCTGAATTTCGGGTTTCGGCTACCCCTGCTCCAACTGGCTCTGCTCCTGCGACATCACTACCCAGGATCGCGCGATGGATAGCTGGGTTTGCTGCGCGGCCGGGAGCGACACGCTCAGCCGCCGAATGGTGGGGTGGTCGATTGCGGGATCGGATCACCGCAGATCGTCGTCGACGCCCGGCATACCCCGGAAGCCCTTCTTACAATTCGGGCGCCAGGAATCGCACCCAGGAAGAGCTCGCGAGCTCCTACGCGCTCCGGTTTGCCGCCCGTAAGCCGGTCCCTCATCGCGCACACTTCACCTCCGATCCCGATCGAGGGGAGAGCTGTTGCCACGATGCACGTAAGACCAGCACGGTGATATGGACGGTGGCGGGACCATAACTGCAACACAAAGGGCGGCGATCTGGTCGAACCAAAAACGATCGTTTCCGGTGCGATGCGCCGGAAGGGCCGGCCAAGGCCCGACACGCCGAGATTCGACGCACCGAAACTGTGGAGTTGATCGCTGATTGGCGGACTTTGGCGATCGCTTCGTGTCGTTAGTTGCCGACGACGAGGATGCTTGCGGCGGCTTCGATGACGTCGTCGGTGATGGTGTCGAGTTGGTTGATTTTCAGGACGCGGCTGATTTGGGGAAAGAGTCGTTCGAGGAGCCGGAAGTTGCCGCGGGTGATTCGTTCGATTGCGGCTATGGCTTGGGCGTCGGTGAAGTCGTCGGGGTCGAGTGTTTTGCCGAGGCGTCTCCAGTGGCGGTCGAGAACGAACAGGATCTCGTCTCGTCCGAGGGCGCGATAGTGGTGTGAGAACCCGAGGCGACTGTATAGCTGGGGGTAGTGGCGGAATCGTTCGTCGATGCCGGGCATTCCGATGAGGATGATCGCCAGCTGTGTTCGGTCGTGTCGATCGCGAAGCAATTCCAACGCGGTGGGGGTGAGCCGTTCGGCTTCATCGACGATCAGAAGCTCAATTAGACGGGTCGGGTCTTTCTGTCTGACTATTTCACCGTCGTACACGAGAGACCGGAGGTGCTCGTCGGCGCAGATGCCGACTTTGATCTGCCAGAACTCGATGTCGTGCATGAGATCTTTAGGCCGGCAGAGGACTTCGGGCGTGTAGAAGACGGTCCGAGATCGGTTCGCGAGGGCGTAATGCTTCGCATCCTGGTCGCCTCTCGGCCCCCACTGGGTGATGTAGGGCTCGAGGTCATCCCAGTTGGCGTAGCGGCGGGCGGAATTGGTCTTTCCGACGCCGGCGTCTCCGTGGCAAATCCCAATGGTCTTCTCTTTCCGGACCGCGTTCGCAAACTCCGTGAATCGTCGGTGTTCCTTGGTGACGATGAATGTTTGGTTCATCATTCGTCCTCTTCGTAGGTGCGCAGCTTGGGGCGCCGCTTGATTGGTTCGGGGGTGCGCGCTTCCTCGCGGGTGGCAATGGTCGGGATGCGATCGTTGAGGGCTCGACGCAGTTGCTTGCGGCGGAGGCGGCGGGCGGTTTCGATGTCGCGGAGGCTGAGGCGAAGGTTGGGGTGGGCTTCGTCGATGGCGGTGCAGATGAAGGTGTCCCGGTCGTAGACGCGGATCTCGGAGATGTCGCGGGGGTCGTATCGGATGGTGATGGTGTGTCCGACGAATGGGGCAAGGGTTGGGGCGAGGTAGCGCTGTCCTTGGAAGTGGATGCCGTCGCGTTGCACGACTCGGTTCTTTGGAACAGTGAGGAGCAACCCATCGAGTTCTTGAAGACTGTCGGGCATCCGCGGCAGCCAGCCGTCTGCAACCCACGCGTCTCGGGGTGAGGCCCCCAACTCGCTATGGACTCTGTCGTTGTAGGTGCCGACAAATTCACCGATAACACGATCGAGCCCTGCAAGGTCGAGGACCGGTGTGGGTGTCCGGCTGTCGGGTCCGAGGTGGCCAGGGAGCGCGGCCACGAGTTCGGTATTGACGGTACGAAAGAACCTCTCGACCTTTCCCCGCCCCTGGGGTCGTCCGACAGTCGAGTGGATAATCCTGACGTGGAGTGCCACAGCGGTTCGCTCAAGGTGGTGGCTGATGAAATCGGAGCCGTGGTCGACGTGAAGGATGTCCGGGATGCCGCACATTGCCCAGGCAGGATCTGTCTTCCTCCAGATCGCCTGACGGAGGGCAAGAGCGGTGTTGAGGGCAGAGGGCGCACCGGTGAAGACCATGTATCCGCAGATCGCGCGGGAGTAGTCGTCCATCACGGTCGTCAACCACGGCCGTTCGGGTTTTCCGTCAGCGCCGACGATGAGGATGTCGAGTTCGGTGTGATCTGACTGCCACGTCTGGTTGGGGTGTTCCGCGCGGCGGCGAAAGACAAGTTCGTGCTTATCCCGGTACGAGACCGGCCCTTCCAACGCCAAGGCGGATTCCAGTGATCATCGCAACACCCCGAGATTCGAGGGGTTGTGGATGGCA
>NZ_CAMFLC010000031.1 GCF_945957465.1 uncultured Leifsonia sp. | reverse complement strand
AGGACCGCATCGGCAAGGACTACTTCGCCCTGACGATGCGCGGCATCCAGAACTCGGTGCTGGTGATGGTCGTGCTCGGACTCATCGCGAGCGTCGTGGGCGTCGTCGTCGGAGCGATCGCGGGCTACTTCCGCGGTGTCGTCGACGCGATCCTGATGCGCATCACCGACGTCTTCATCGTGATCCCGGCGCTGGTCATCGGCTCCGTCGTCGGTCATATGTTCGGAGGCCTCGGTGCGTTCTTCCTGGCGCTGATGCTCGGCTTCTTCTCGTGGATGGGGATCGCGCGTCTTGTGCGCGGCGAGTTCCTCACGCTCCGTGAGCGCGAGTTCGTCGAGGCGGCCCGGGTGGCCGGCGCGTCGGACATGCGGATCATCTTCAAGCACATCCTCCCGAACGCCATCGGCGTCGTGATCGTCGCCTCGACGCTGATCATGGCCTCGGCCATCCTGCTCGAGACCGCGCTGTCGTTCCTCGGCTTCGGCATTCGGCCGCCGGATGTCTCCCTCGGCCTGCTGATCAGCTCGAACGAGTCGGCGTTCCAGACCCGGCCGTGGCTGTTCTGGTGGCCGGGCGCGTTCATCGTGACCCTCGCGCTGCTGGTCAACTTCGTCGGCGACGGTCTGCGCGATGCGTTCGACCCGCGTCACCGCCGGTTCAACCTGCGCAAGATGCGCGAGGAGGAGCCGGAGACCGGTGAGGACGGCCAGTCGGGACCACGCACGGGCGCCGCCCTCGCGGAGGACGTGCTGTGACATCCGCCCGCGCAGCGCTGCTGGTGGCCTCCGGTGCGCCGGGGTCAGGCCGCCAGCAGCGCAGCGAGCGTGCCGGCTGTGAGGACGACCAGCACCGCCAGCGTCGTGCTGTGCCAGCGGATCGAAACGGGCGTCTCGTCCGCCAGGCCGCTGTCGATCGCACCGCTCTGCTGGAGCGCCGCCCAGCGGCGGCGCACGACCTCGGCCGCGGCGCCCGACTCGGTGGACAGCAGGTCGCCGGGGCGGCGGACGCTGTCGGCGACCTTCGGCTTGCCGACACGACCAGCGGTCTCCTGGCGGGTGGCGCGCAGCGTGCGCGCCGTGCCGGGAGCGGGTGCGGACCACACCGGGAACTTGCGGCCGGGCGTGTACAGCGTGAGGGCGTACTTGGTGTCCACGTGGATGAGCGCCTGCCACGGGATGCGGATGGTACGCGTCACGTTGACCACCTCGATGCCCTCGTCGGCGACCGTGAGGCGCGGACGCCAGAGCATCGCCCAGCCGATGAAGGCGAACAGCGCGCACGGCACCACGTAGAGCAGTCGCGCATCGTGCACGCTCACCAGAAGGCCGACGATCAGGGCCGCAGCGGCCGCCCAGATCAGCACGGCAAGGACCCGGTTGAACCGGGACACGAAAACCTCGCGCTCGGCGGGGGAGACGTAGGGCATGGCTCCATGCTCTCATCCCGCACCGTCTCCGCCTCGCCCGAGCGCGCCCCCGAAAGGAACCACGAATCATGACCGAGAACACCACCGGTGGGGCCGGGGTCGTCGTCGGCGCCCCCGTGCTGGAGGTCACCGACCTCTCCGTCGACTTCGGCGTCGACAACGTCTGGGTGCCCGCGGCCAAGAAGCTGAACTACTCGATCAAGGCGGGGGAGGTGCTGGCCATCGTCGGCGAGTCCGGCTCCGGCAAGAGCGCGAGCTCGATGGCGATCCTCGACCTGCTGCCGAAGAACTCCCGGGTGCAGGGCTCGATCAAGCTGGAGGGCCGGGAGCTCACCGGGCTGACCTCGTCGCAGATGCGCCGCGTGCGCGGACGCCAGGTGGCGGTGATCTTCCAGGAGCCGATGACCGCCCTCAACCCCGTGTACACGGTCGGCTTCCAGATCGTCGAGACGCTGCGCATCCACTTCGGCATGTCGCCGCACGAGGCGAAGGAGCGCGCGCTCGAGCTGCTCGCGATGGTCGAGCTGCCCGACCCCGTGAAGGCCTTCAACTCGTACCCGCACCAGCTCTCGGGCGGCCAGCGTCAGCGCGCCATGATCGCGCAGTCGATCTCCTGCGACCCGAAGCTCCTCATCGCCGACGAGCCGACCACGGCGCTCGACGTGACGGTGCAGGCCGAGATCCTGGAACTCATCCGCAGCCTGCGCGACCGCCTCGACAGCGCCATCCTCCTGATCACCCACGACATGGGCGTCGTGGCCGATCTCGCCGACAACATGGTCGTGATGCGCAAGGGCGACATCGTCGAGAGCGGCACGGTCAAGGACATCTTCGACGCGCCGCAGCACCCGTACACGATCGCCCTGCTCGAGGCCGTCCCGCACCTGGGCCAGCGCGAGAACGACGAGATCGACACCACTGCCGCCCTCGCCGCAGGCACGGAGAACCCCGAGGCCGAGTACGCGGAGCGCATCCGTGTCAACGCGCGCATCGCCGCCGCCGAGCACGAGAAGGCGGAGATGGACAAGCGGAAGGTCGTGGTCGACTTCGAGAAGGTCGCCATCGAGTACCCGAAGCACGGCCGGGTGCCGGCGTTCCGGGCCGCGACGGACATCGACCTCACCATCCACGAGGGCGAGGTCGTCGGCCTGGTGGGCGAGTCTGGTTCGGGCAAGACCACTCTCGGTCGCGCCGCGATCGGCCTGCTGCCCATCCACTCGGGCAAGCTCGTCGTCGCCGGGCAGGACATCAGCAAGGCGAACCGCGACGAGATCCGCAAACTGCACCGCAACGTCGGCATCGTCTTCCAGGACCCGTCGTCGTCGCTGAACCCGCGCCTCCAGATCGCCGACTCGATCGGCGAGCCGCTGCGCCTGGCCAAGGGGCTCAAGGGCCAGGAGCTGGCGAAGGAGGTCGACCGCCTCCTCGACAGCGTCGAGCTGCCGCGCGCCTACCGCAGCCGCTTCCCGCACGAGCTCTCCGGCGGCCAGAAGCAGCGCGTCGGCATCGCCCGCGCTCTGTCGCTGAAGCCGCAGGTGCTGATCGCGGACGAGCCGACGAGCGCCCTCGACGTCTCGGTGCAGGCGCGCGTCCTGGAGCTGATGCAGCAGCTCCAGAAGGAGATGAACTTCGCGTGCCTGTTCATCACCCACGACCTCGCGGTCATCGACGTGCTCGCCGACCGGATCGCGGTGATGCACCACGGCAACCTGGTCGAGGTGGGCACGCGCGACGAGATCCTCCGCTATCCGAAGGAGGCGTACACGCAGCGTCTGCTCGCCGCCGTGCCGCTGCCCGACCCGGAGCAGCAGCGCGCCCGCAGGGCACTGCGCCTGGAATTGCTCGCCGCCGGATCCGACGAGGCCGCGCCGGTCGACGGGGGCCTGCCCCACGAGCCGGAGCCGCCGGTGGCCCAGGGGCTCTGACCACGAAGGAAGGAGGGGAGCGGATCCACGCTAGAATGGACCGTTCCCCTTTTTCTTTCTGACGAGAGTCGAGCCTTCACGCATGTCCGAGAACGCCGTCGCCCACCGCGACGATCTGCGCAACGTCGCGATCGTCGCCCACGTCGACCACGGCAAGACCACGCTGGTCGACGCCATGCTGCGGCAGACCAACTCGTTCGGCGACCATGAGCACGTCGAGGAGCGGGCCATGGACTCCAACGAGCTGGAGCGCGAGAAGGGCATCACGATCCTCGCCAAGAACACGGCGATCTCGTACAAGGGCAAGCATGCCCCGAACGGCCCCATCACGATCAACGTGATCGACACCCCCGGCCACGCCGACTTCGGTGGCGAGGTCGAGCGCGGCCTGTCCATGGTCGACGGCGTCGTGCTGCTGGTCGACGCGTCCGAGGGCCCGCTCCCGCAGACCCGCTTCGTGCTGCGCAAGGCGCTGGAGGCCAAGCTCCCGGTGATCCTCGCCGTCAACAAGACCGACCGCGGCGACGCCCGCATCGGCGAGGTGGTCGAGGAGAGCCAGGACCTGCTGCTCGGTCTCGCGAGCGACCTGGCCGACGACGTGCCCGACCTCGACCTCGACGCCGTGCTCGACGTGCCGGTGGTCTACGCGTCCGGTCGCGCCGGCGCCGCCAGCCGCAACCGCCCGGCCAACGGCGAGCTGCCCGACAACGACGACCTCGAGCCCCTGTTCGAGGCGATCCTCGAGCACATTCCGGCACCGACCTACGACCCGTCGGCCCCGCTGCAGGCGCACGTCACCAACCTCGACGCGTCGCCGTTCCTCGGCCGCCTCGCGCTGCTGCGCATCTTCAACGGCACCCTCAAGAAGGGCCAGACGGTCGCCTGGGTGCGCCACGACGGCGACGTGCACAACGTCCGCGTCACCGAGCTCCTGATGACCAAGGCGCTCGACCGCTACCCGGCCGAGTCCGCCGGCCCGGGCGACATCGTCGCCGTCGCCGGCTTCGCCGACATCATGATCGGCGACACGCTGGCCGACCCGGAAGACGTCCGTCCGCTCCCGGCCATCCACGTCGACGACCCCGCGATCTCGATGACGATCGGCACCAACACCTCACCGCTGGTCGGCAAGGTCAAGGGCCACAAGCTGACCGCTCGCATGGTCAAGGACCGCCTCGACCGCGAGCTGATCGGCAACGTGTCGCTTCGCGTCCTCGACATCGGCCGCCCCGACGCCTGGGAGGTGCAGGGCCGCGGCGAGCTGGCGCTGGCCATCCTGGTCGAGCAGATGCGGCGGGAGGGCTACGAGCTGACCGTCGGCAAGCCGCAGGTGGTCACCCGCAAGGTCGACGGCCGCACGCAGGAGCCGTACGAACACCTGACCATCGACATCCCCGAGGAGCACCTCGGCGCGATCACGCAGCTCCTCGCCGCCCGCAAGGGCCGCATGGAGAACATGCACAACCACGGAACCGGCTGGGTGCGCATGGAGTTCATCGTGCCGTCGCGCGGCCTGATCGGGTTCCGCACCGAGTTCCTGACCACCACGCGCGGCACCGGCATCGCCAACGCGATCTCGCACGGCTACGACGAGTGGGCCGGCACGATCGTGACGCGGAGCAACGGGTCCATCGTGGCCGACCGCTCGGGTGTCGTCACGCCGTACGCGATCATCCAGCTGCAGGAGCGCATGACTTTCTTCGTGAACCCCACCGAGGAGGTCTACGAGGGTATGGTCATCGGCGAGAACTCGCGCGCCGACGACATGGATGTGAACATCACCAAGGAGAAGAAGCTCACCAACATGCGCTCCTCCACGGCCGACACGTTCGAGTCGATGACGCCGTCGCGTCAGCTCACGCTCGAGGAGTGCCTGGAGTTCGCCCGCGAGGACGAGTGCGTCGAGGTCACCCCGGAGGCGGTGCGCATCCGCAAGGTCGAGCTCGACGCCACGGCGCGCGGTCGCGCGGCGGCCCGGCTGAAGCGGCAGGACGCCTGAGGGCCCGGCGGCCCATCCGCGGCGCGCATAATCGACACATGAGTCGTTCGCGTCTGCTCGCGATCCCCGTCGCGGCCCTCCTCGTGCTGGGGGTCGCGCCGGCGCTCGCGGGCTGCAGCTTCCAGACCGCGGTGAAGGACATCACCGGCGGAAACGTCGATATCGGCGGTGACAAGGTGCCCGCCGACTTCCCCGCGGCCGTCCCGCTGTACAAGGGTGCGGTGGTCTTCGGCGCGGGTGTCGGCAGCGGGCACGGCAAGGTCTGGAACGTGACCGTCAAGGTGCGCGACGCCCGGGCGTACGCCGACATCCAGAAGCAGCTGGCGGACGCCGGCTTCAGCGGCCAGTTCGGCGCGCAGAGCCCCGACGGCGGTGGCACCGGCACCTTTGCGAACGACAGCTACGGTGTCCTCGTCGTCGTCACCGACGCCGGCAGCAACGGCTGGGTCGCCAACTACTCCGTGTCGCGCGCGGCCGTCGAATCGCCGTCGCCCACTCCCGCGTCATAGCAATCGCCGGGCGTCGATTCGTCACGAATGTCGACATTCGTGCCACGAATGTCGACATTCGTGACGAATCCGCGACGGGTCGTCAAGCGAACAGACCCGCGCCCACGTACGAACCCTCGCGCGCGCCGGGAGGCACCGCGAAGATCGCCGAGCCGACGTGTTTGAGGTATTCGTTCATCAGGTCGTTCTTCGCGAGCCGCGTCTGGATGGGGATGAACTGCCTGCGCGGATCCCGTTGGAAGGCGATGAAGAACAGTCCGGCGTTCAGACGGCCGAGCTCGTCGTTGCCGTCGACGAAGTTGTAGCCGCGCCGCAGCAGCTGCGCGCCGTCGTTCATCGACGGGTGCGCGAGGCGCACATGTGAGTCGGGGTCGATCTTCGTTCCCCCAGCCGCCGCCAGGGCGAGGAAGTTCGGTTGGGTGAACTCGGTGCCGCCCGACAGGGGAGCACCTTCGCCCTTGTCGCGTCCGATGATGCGCTCCTGCTCGCCGAGCTGCTGCCGGTCCCAGGTCTCGATGACCATGCGGATCTTGCGTGCGACGAGATAGGAACCGCCGTGCATCCAGGCCGACCCGTCGGACGCGGCCGCCCAGACCTGGTCGTCGACGACCTTCGTGTCTTCGGACTTGATGTTGGCGGTGCCGTCCTTGAAGCCGAACAGGTTGCGGGGCGTCGTCTGGCTGCGCGAGGTGGAGGATGTGCGTCCGAACCCGAGCTGCGACCAGCGGATGGCCGCACGCCCGAACGCGATGCGCGACAGGTTGCGGATCGCGTGCACGGCCACCTGGGGATCCTCGCTGCAGGCCTGGACGCACACGTCGCCCCCGGTGAGGGAGTCGATCAGGGCGTCGCCCGGGAAGTGCGGGAGGTCGACCAGAGCTGCGGGGCGCCGCTGTGCGATCCCGAACCGGTCGGCGCCGTCGGCGCTCGTGAAGAGGGTCGGTCCGAACCCGAAGGTCAGCGTGAGACCGCCCGGCGGGAGGTCGAGAGCTTCGCCGGTGTCGTCGGGCGGGGCGTCGGACGGGCCGGACGCCGGGCCGTACTTTCCGGCCGGCCGGCCCTGGGTCATCCGTGCGGCCGCGGTCGTCCAGTCACGCAGGAGCCCGATCAGCCCGTCGCGGTCGAGCGTCGGCGCGACGTCGAACGCGGCGAAGTGGAGGCGGTCCTGCGCGGGCGTGACGATGCCGGCCTGGTTGGCGCCGTAGAACGGGTAGGTCGCGGCCGCGGGCGTGCTCCCGAGGGCGTGGCCGACGGCGGCACCCGCCCCGAACCCGACGACGCCGGCACCGACAGCGGCTCCGGCCAGCCCGAGCATCCCGCGCCGGGACAGGCCGGCGCGGCCGGCGCCCGCATCGCCCTCGAGCCGGGCGGCGGCCTCCGGCCGGCCGGCCTCCGCGTTGTTCTCGCTCACCCGTTCCCTACTTGACCAGGATCGAGGTGAGCTGGCTGAGCGGCTCGCTCAGCGCGTTCACGGAGTCGGAGAGCTCCTTGACCTGCGCGGTCGAGAGCTCGGTGTAGCTCACGTAGCCGTCGCCGGACGCGTACTGCGCGAGCAGCTTGTCGATCGTCGCGAACTCCGCGTCGAGCGTCGTCGCGGCGTTCTTGCCTGTGCTGCCCTTCTCGAGCAGGATCGCCCTGACGTTGCCGTAGGCGACCTCCGCGCCCTCCACGTTGGCCTTGAAGTCCCAGAGGTCGGTGTGCGAGAAGGTCTCCTCCTCGCCGGTGATCTTGCTGCGCGAGACCTCCTCCATCAGCCCGCTCGCGCCGTTGGAGATCTGGTCGAGGGTGAGGGTGAAGTCTTCGGCGTGGACGAGGTCGTAGAGCTTCTGGGTGTCGGCGACGAGCTGCTGACCGAGAGCGGCCCGGCCGGCCGGGTCGGACGCCGTGAATCCGGCGGGCGCCCAGAGGTCTTTCTCGATGCGGTGCCAACCCGTCCAGGTCTGGCCCTGCTCGAGGTCGGCCTCGCGGAGGTCGAGGGCCGGGTCGATGTCGCCGAACTGCTCGGCGGTCGGCTCGATCCGCTCGTAGAACGCGCGCGCGGCGGGGTACTGGGCGCGTGCGGCGGCGTCGTCGCCGGCCTCGTATGCGGCGGCGAAGGACTTGGTCGCCGTGAGCAGCTGCCCCGTCTGGTCTTTCACGTAGCTGACGTAGTTGGCGACGGCCTGGTCGACCTGCTTGCTCTCGCCGGCGGTCTTGGTGTCGGAGTCACCCTTCGTCACCGTGAACTCCGCGAGCGACGTCGGACTGCCGACCATGCCCTTCTTGCAGGCGGTGAAGTAGCTGCCCTCGGCGAGCTGAACCACGTAGTTCACGGTGGTGCCGGGGCCGATGTTCTCCTTCTCGCCTGCGATCCGCAGTTTGTCCGACGCCAGGACTTCGAACTCGTTGACATCCGAGCCCGTGTTGGTCACCTGGAACGTGATCGGTCCGGCCTTCGCGGTGGCGGTCTGCACTGTGCAGGTCGTGTCGGTGAGCGTCACGGCGATGGCCTCCGCCTCGGCGACGGCCGTGTTGGGCACGCAGCCGGTGAGGGCGAGTGCGAGAGCGGCGGTACCGGCGAAGAGGACGGCGGACGTGCCGAGCCGGGGGAGTCGGGGCATGGAGTGCTGCCCTTTCTGCTGAGAGCGGTCTGCGGTGAAGGGACGACGGCGTTGAGAGCGGGGCGCGTTCAGGAGGCGGCGTGCGCGTGCGGGACCGGCGCGGTGCCGGGTTTCGCGGGCGAGGAGGCCGGCTGGTGGGTCGAACGGTGCTGACGCACGTAGAAGAATGCGACCACGACGATGTAGCCGACCCACGCGATCACCTGCAACCAGGTGGGCGACGGGTTGAAGTTGAGGATGCCGGCGAGGGCCGTGCCGTACCAGCTCGACGCCGGGATGACGGCGCTGATGTCGTAGGCGTGGACCCCCGCGCCGGGAACGAGGCCGGCCTCCTGCAGGTCGCCGATGCCGTAGGCGAGCACGCCGCCGGCGACGAGGATGAGGAACGCGCCCGTCCAGGTGAAGAACGCCCCGAGGTTGACGCGGACCATCCCGCGGTAGAGGAGGAAGCCCAGGACGGCCGCCGTGAGCAGGCCGAGCAGAGCGCCGACGACCGGCTCCCAGCCGCCGCCGATGCTCGCGACGGTCGCCCAGACGAAGAGTGCCGTCTCGATGCCTTCGCGTCCGACGCTGAGCATCGCCAGGATCACGACGCCCCAGCCGGCGCCGACGAGCACCGAGTCGAGCCGGTTCTGCAGGGTGGACTTCATGCTGCGGGCCGTCTTGCCCATCCAGAAGATCATCCAGGTGACGAAACCGACGGCGACGAGCGACAGCGTGCCACCCACGATCTCCTGTGCCTCGAAGCTGAGGCCGTACGGGCCCCAGGTCAGCAGGGCCCCGATGCCGAGCGGGATCACCAACGCGATGCCCACCCCGATCCACAGCTTCGAGAGGACGTCCCGCCGACCGACCTTCACCGCGTAGGCGACGAGGATGGTGACGATGAGGGCCATTTCGAGGCCTTCGCGGAGGCCGATGAGGAAGTTCGCGAACACAGAGGACCTTCGGACGGAAGCGGGGGATGTTGGTAAGGCTAACCTTACTCGCTCGACTCTAGATCACCTGCGCCGGGCCTGTCCACCCGGCTAGGATTCGAACATGCTCTCCCGGATCGTCAACGCCGTGCTCCTGGTGATCGCGGGGGCAGCCGTCGGCGGGATCGGCACGGTCGCGCACCAGCTCGACGTCACGTGGGGAGTATCCGTCCCGCTCGGGCTGATCGGCTCCCTCCTCTGCTACACGGCGCTGCTGGTCGGCCTCCGCCTCCTCGGCGACTCGCGGTGGCCGGCCCTGTGCGCGGCCCTCGGCGCCATCGCCGTGATCCTGCTGTTCACGCAGCAGAGCCCCGGGGGCTCCGTGCTGATCCCCGACAACCTCGCCGGTCAGGTCTGGCTCGTCGGTCCCATCCTGATCGCGGCCGTCGTCGTCGCGTGGCCGGACGTGCGCGCTCACCGTAGCGGTGCCGCCGCGGGGGCGCAGACGTCCTAAGCTAGGAGGACCATCCGGTTTTCGCGAAGGGAATCCGAACCACAGTGACCTATGTCATCGCCCTCCCGTGCGTCGATGTGAAAGACCGGGCCTGCATCGACGAATGCCCCGTCGACTGCATCTACGAAGGCGAACGGTCGCTGTACATCCACCCGGACGAATGCGTCGACTGCGGTGCCTGCGAGCCGGTGTGCCCGGTGGAGGCGATCTACTACGAAGACGATCTGCCCGAGGAGTGGGCCGACTACTACAAGGCCAACGTGGAGTTCTTCGACGACATCGGCTCGCCCGGCGGTGCCGCCAAGGTCGGTGTGATCGCCAAGGACCACCCGATCGTCGCTGCACTGCCCCCTCAGGCGCACTGACGTGGCGCTGGGCGAGCTTCCCGACTACCCGTGGGACCTGATGGCGCCCTACGCGGCCACGGCCAGGGAGGCGGCGCCGTTCGGTGACGCCTCCGGCATCGTCGACCTGTCGATCGGATCGCCGGTCGACCCCACCCCCGACCTCATCCGCCGGGCGCTGGCCGAGGCGACCGACGCGCACGCCTACCCGCAGACGGTCGGGACCCCCGCGCTGCGCGAGGCGATCACGGCCTGGTTCGAGCGCCGCCGCGGTGTCGCCGGCCTGGGTCCGCAGAATGTGCTGCCGACGATCGGCTCCAAAGAGCTCGTCGCCTTCCTGCCCTTCTTCCTCGGCCTGGGGGAGGGCGACGCCGTGGTCCACCCGCGCGCGGCCTATCCCACCTACGCGATGGGCGCGGCGTTCGCCGGCGCCCGAGCCGTCGCCTCGGACGACCCTGCCGAGTGGCCCGCCGACACCCGGTTGGTCTGGCTGAACAGCCCGGGGAACCCCGACGGCCGAGTACTGTCGACGGACGAACTGGCTGCGGCGATCGCCCGCGCACGCGAGCTCGGAGCCGTCGTCGCGAGCGACGAGTGCTACGCGGAGCTGGGCTGGGAGCACCCGTGGGACGAGCAACCGATCCCCAGCGCCCTCGACCCGCGGGTGATCGGCGACGACCTCACCGGCGTGCTCGCGGTCTACTCGCTGAGCAAGCAGTCCAACCTCGCCGGTTATCGCGCCGCGTTCATCGCGGGCGACGCGCGACTGATCGACCGCCTCACCACCGTGCGCAAGCACGCCGGGCTGATGCTGCCATCCCCCTTGCAGGCCGCGATGGTCGTCGCGCTGGGCGACGACGACCATGTCGCCGCCCAGCGCGAGCGGTACCGCTCCAGGCGGGAGCTCCTCAAGCCCGCGCTCGAGGCGGCCGGCTTCCGCATCGACCGCAGCGAAGCCGGCCTCTACCTCTGGGCGACGGAGGGGCGCGACGCCTGGGAGAGCATCGGCCGGCTCGCCGAGCTCGGCATCCTCGCCGGTCCTGGCGTCTTCTACGGCGACCACTTCCCGCAGCACGTGCGGCTCTCGCTCACGGCGACGGACGAGCGGATCGCGGCCGCGGCCTCCCGTTTGCTGGCCTTTGGAGAGTCCCTCTAATCAACGGCCTGCTCCTTTGCTCGATGCGACAGTTGTCGCGCGGGTTGGCTAGGCTGTACCAGCACGGCTTTCAGCGGCGCTGACACGAACGGCGCACGAAGCATCCCGTAAACCCCATCCAGGAGGCGTTGTGAGCGGACTCGGCACCAGGCAGACCGGCATCGATCAGCCCGGCACCGATCAGTCGGGTGCGGAGCAGCGCGGCCCTGCCCGAGAGGCCGGCGTCGCAGAACTGCGGTACCCGGGTGGCGTCGCCGAGTTCCCGATCCTGCCGAGCACGCAGGGCACGTCGAGCATCGACCTCTCGAGCCTGACCAAGCAGACGGGCCTGACCAGCCTCGACTACGGCTTCGTCAACACGGCCGCGACCCGCTCGGCCATCACGTACATCGACGGCGACGCCGGCATCCTGCGCTACCGCGGTTATCCGATCGAGCAGGTCGCCGAGCACTCCACCTTCCTCGAGGTGGCCTGGCTGCTCATCCACGGGGAACTGCCGACTCCGGCCGAGCTCGCCGACTTCGATGAGCGCATTCGCCGCCACACGCTGCTGCACGAAGACCTGCGTCGCTTCTTCAGCGCGCTGCCGCACGACGCGCACCCGATGTCGGTGCTCTCCAGCGCCGTCTCGGCTCTGTCGACCTTCTACCAGGACTCGCTCAGCGTGCACGACCCCGAGCAGGTCGAGCTCTCGACGGTGCGGCTCCTCGCCAAGCTCCCGGTGATCGCGGCGTACGCGCACAAGAAGAGCATCGGCCAGGCGTTCCTCTATCCCGACAACTCGCTGAGCTTCGTCGACAACTTCCTCCGCCTCAATTTCGGTACGCTCGCCGAACCGTACGAGGTGAACCCCGTCCTCTCTCGCGCGCTGGAGCGCCTGCTGATCCTGCACGAGGACCACGAGCAGAACGCGTCCACCTCCACCGTCCGGCTCGTCGGCTCCACGCAGGCGAACCTGTTCGCCTCGGTCTCCGCGGGCATCAACGCCCTCTACGGGCCGCTGCACGGAGGCGCCAACGAGGCGGTGCTGCAGATGCTCGCGGGCATCCGCGACTCCGGTGAGAGCGTGCAGAAGTTCGTCGAGCGCGTCAAGAACAAGGAGTCCGGCGTCAAGCTGATGGGCTTCGGGCACCGCGTCTACAAGAACTTCGACCCGCGGGCCAAGCTCGTCAAGCAGTCGGCCGACGAGGTGCTCGCCGCCCTCGGCGTGCACGACCCGCTGCTCGACATCGCCAAGGAGCTCGAAGAGGTCGCGCTCGCCGACCAGTACTTCGTCGACCGCCGGCTCTACCCGAACGTCGACTTCTACACCGGCGTGATCTACAAGGCGATGGGCTTCCCGACGCGGATGTTCACCGTGCTCTTCGCGATCGGCCGCCTCCCGGGCTGGATCGCCCACTGGCGCGAGATGACGCAGGACCCGAGCACCAAGATCGGCCGTCCCCAGCAGCTCTACGTCGGCGACGCCGAGCGCAACTGGCCGGCTGGCCGCTGAGCCGCAGCCGAGGCACCCCGAGTCGCGCTCAGCACGTTCAGGGCGTGAGCGTGAGGGTCTGCTGGGCCGCGGACTTCACCGCCCGCGGCGAGAACGGCCACGGCCGGGTCTCGCCCTTCGCCCACAGCGGCGCCTGATCGGCGTAGTGGGGGGCGAAGGCGTGGCCGGAGGCCCCGGTCAGGTTGATCCACGTGCTGCGGTCGAAGTCGGCGAGGTCGACGACCATCCGCATCGACGGCACCCGATCGACCTGGTAGCCGACGGACGCGTCCCAGCCGGTCGCGTCCACGACGCTGGAGCCGCCGCCGACCGGGTAGGGCCCGCGGTTGAACAGTGCCTCGATCGGCGCGACGCCCGATGAGCCGAAGGACGCATTGGTGAGTTCGAGCGTGTGCAGGGCATCCCATCGCCACTTCTGAGCGTCCACGCCGAGCCGGTCCTGCGCCTCCTTCCACGCCCGGTTCGCGGCATAGGCGAACATGTCGTCGCGGTCGGAGGTGCCGAGCTTCGTGTCGGCCCACCACGGGGAGTCCGGCCGCTGCGCGAGCGCGGCGGCGACGGCGAACCAGCGGTCGCCGCCCGTCGGCGGTGCCGAAGCCGGCAGTTTGCGCGCGAAGGCGTAGGCGAGGAGGTTCTTCCAGAACACCGCGAAGTAGGCCGCCGCTGCACTGTCGCCGTCGTCGTGGTAGTTCCAGCCGCGGAGCAACTCCGCAGCACGGGCGACGCCGGAGGTCGGATCGGCTTTCTCGCCGACAGCGATCAGGATGGGTGCGAGCGTCGCGGCGTTGGCGTCGTACGTGTCGGACTGGATGGCCGACATGTCGGCGCGCGTCACCTTCTTGCCGGACGCGATGAGCTTCGTCAGCCGGACCTCGATCTGGTTGGCCCGGTAGCCGTGGTCCCAGTCCTTCGTGATCATGGCGGGGAAGTCCGGGCCGACGGCGGCGTTGTTCGCGGTGACGATGTACCCGCTGGGCGGGTTGAGGACGTTCGGCAGCTCGTCGTACGGGATGGTCCCGACCCATCCGTACTGGCTGGTCCAGCCGGGAACCGGCACGGTGCCGTCGCCGCGTGCGCGCACCGGGATCAGCCCGGGCGCCTGGTAGCCGATGTTGCCGTCGACATCGGCGTACAGCAGGTTCTGCGACGGCACTTGGAAGGAGGCGGCCGCAGCGCGGAAGCTCGCCCAGTCGTGCGCGGTGTCGAACGCGAAGATCGCGTTCGCCGTCGGCCCCGGTGTCAGTGCGGTCCACTGCAGCGACAGCTGGAACTGCTGTGCGGGCACGCCGAACTTCCCGGCCTGGTTCTTCGCGATGGCTCCGTAGCCGTCGCTGAGGTCGGTGATGATCGGTCCGTGACGCGTCGAGCGGATCGTGATGCGCACGTTCGCCCCTCCGGCGACCGTGATGGTCTCGTGCCGGATGGTCAGCGGCTGCTGCGTGCCGTCGTACTCGTAGGTGTTCCCGGTGACCTTCTCGACGTAGAGGTCGGCGACGTCGGGCCCGAGATTGGTGAACCCCCAGGCGACGCGGGAGTTGTGGCCGATGATGATGCCGGGAAGCCCCGAGAAGCTGAAGCCGGCGACGTCGAACGGGCAGTCCGGCCCCACCGTCGCGCAGTGGAGGCCGACCTGGTACCAGACGGACGGCATCACGGCTCCGAGGTGCGGGTCGTTGGCCAGCAGTGGCTTCCCCGTCGCCGTGTGGGCGCCGGACACCACCCAGGAGTTGGAGCCGATGTCGTCGCCGGCCGGACCCATCAGCTGGGGGAGCGCGGCCAGGCTCGATGCGACCTGTTCGAGCCGATCGCGGTAGACGGTCGCGGGGACGGCGGCGAGGGTGGCCGTCTCGGCGGCGTCGCCGCGCACAGCCGCCGACGACGAGCCGGCCGGCGTGGCGTCCGGCGTCACCGTGGCCGGCGACCCGCCGCCCAGAGCGGTGATGGTGGGGTGCTGCGTGTAGGCGTAGCCGGGATGCAGCTCGGCCAGCTGTGCGTCTGTCAGCTTCGTGGCCAGCAGGGCGCGGTCGATCTCGTCTTCGAGGTTGGAGCGCAGGTCCCAGGCCATCGCCTTCAGCCAGGCGACGGAGTCGGCTGGCGTCCACTTGGCGGGGCGATACCCGGGGTTCTGGATGCCGAGGACCGCGTACTCGAGGGAGAGCTCGGCGCCGGAGTGCGCAGAGAGGTAGGCGTTCACACCGTCGGCGTAGTCCTGGTAATAACGCAACGAGGTCTTGTCGAGCAGTTTCACCTCCTGCTCGGCGACCTGTCGCCAGCCGAGCGTTCGGATGAAGGTGTCGGTGGGGATCTGGCCGGCCCCGAAGAGCTCGGAGAGCCGACCTGATGTGACGTGCCGCCGGAAGTCCATCTCCCAGAACCGGTCTTGGGCGTGGACGTATCCCTGCGCCCGGAACAGGTCGTCCGCTGTGCGCGCGGTGATCTGCGGCACACCGGCGGCGTCGCGCGCGACCGTGACCGGTGCGCTGAGGCCGGAGAGTTCCAGGCTCCCCGAGGTCTGCGGGAACGAGCGCATGACCGTCCAGACGCCGAGGCCGCCGGCGAGCACGCCGAGGACCAGGACGACGGCGAGCGTGACCGCCAGCGTCCGGAGCACCCGATGATGCAGCCTCAGCCGGGGTGTGTCGTCGCCCACCAATGCTCCTCACGTCGGGTTCGTCGCGCTTCTTCGGACTCTAACCCACGCGGGTGACGCCTTCGAGGGGCGCCTCCGTCAGCGCGAGGTCAGCGCCGCCCAGGCCATCCGCTCGAGAATCGGGCGCACCGAGGCGTCGGTGGTGTGCGAGGAGCCGGTTCGCGCGGAGTGCGGCGTCGAGTTGATGAGGCCGAAGGTGGCCTGCACGCGGACCCGGAGCTCGTCGGCAGGGAGGGAGGGGTGGAGCTCGCCGAGAACGCGCATCCACAGCTCGATGTAGCGGCGCTGGAGGGTGCGGACGGCCCGGCGCTCCTCGGGGGCCAGCGCATCGAGGTCGCGGTCCTGTACCCGGATGGTGTCGGCTTCCGTGAGCGCGAAGTCGACGTGGAAGGCGATCAGGCCGCGCAGCGCCCCGGCCGGGTCGGCCGCCCGCTGCTCCACGGCTGCGCCGCCGTCGAGCAGGCTCTCGCTGACGCCGACGAGCAGAGCGGCCAGCACCGCCTGCTTCGAGGAGAAGTGCCGGTAGACCGCCGGGCCACTGACACCGGCCGCCGATCCCAGGTCTTCTATCGAGACGCCGTTGAAGCCGCGTTCGGCGAACAGCGCGGCCGCCGCCTCCAGCAGCGCGGCGCGACGATCGGCCTTGGCCTGGCTGCGCTGGGTGGGTCGCACTGGCGGCTCCGCCGGAACGGTCTCGGTCATCGCGGTCGCTTTCGCACGGGTTCCGCCGGGGGTGGTGCATTCCGACGGGCTGGACAATCGGGTTAATGAACACTAACCTAAATTCGAGTTAGTGAACACTAACTCACGTCGACGACGACACGGGAGCACCATGACGCTGAGCACTGTTCCGAGCGCCCCGGCAGCGGAGCGGCCTGCGGGCCGGTCGGACGACGGCGCCGCCCAGCGCGCCCTGGTCGACGACCTGCGCAGGCGGCTGCGCGTCGCGGCGGCCGGCGGCCCGGAGCGTGCCCGCGAACGTCACGTCGCGCGCGGCAAACTGCTTCCTCGTGACCGGATCGACACCCTGCTCGACGAGGGCAGCCCGTTCCTCGAGATCGCGCCGCTCGCGGCCACCGGGATGTACGACGACGAGAGCCCGGCCGCGGGCGTCATCGCCGGAATCGGCGTCGTGGAGGGCCGCCACGTCATGGTCGTGTGCAACGACGCGACCGTGAAAGGCGGCACGTACTACCCGATGACGGTGAAGAAGCACCTGCGGGCGCAGGAGATCGCACTCGAGAACCACCTGCCGTGCATCTACCTCGTCGATTCGGGAGGGGCGTTCCTGCCGATGCAGGACGAGGTGTTCCCCGATCGCGATCACTTCGGCCGCATCTTCTACAACCAGTCCCGGCTGTCCGCGGCCAGGATCCCGCAGATCGCGGCCGTGCTGGGCTCCTGCACGGCGGGAGGCGCCTACGTGCCCGCCATGAGCGACGAGACGGTGATCGTGCGCAACCAGGGGACGATCTTCCTGGGCGGCCCACCGCTGGTGAAGGCGGCGATCGGCGAGGTGGTGTCCGCCGAGGAACTCGGCGGCGGCGACCTGCATGCGCGCACGTCGGGGGTCGTCGACCACCTGGCCGAGGACGACGCGCACGCGCTGGCCATCGTGCGCGAGATCGTCGCGACCCTGCCGCAGCCCGCGGCTCCCGCGTGGGAGGTCCTTCCGACCCGCGACGCGCTCGGCGACGCCGAGGAGCTCTACAGCGTGGTGCCCGTCGACGTGCAGGCGCCGTACGACGTGCACGAGGTGATCACCCGGCTGGTGGACGCCGGCGCGTTCAGCGAGTTCAAGCCCGAGTACGGCACGACGCTGGTGACCGGCTTCGCGCACCTCCACGGGCATCCCGTCGGCATCGTCGCCAACAACGGCGTGCTGTTCAGCGAATCGGCGCTCAAAGGGGCGCACTTCATCGAGCTGTGCGACCAGCGCGGCATCCCGCTGGTGTTCCTGCAGAACATCTCCGGCTTCATGGTCGGGCGCGACTACGAGGCCGGCGGGATCGCCAAGAACGGAGCCAAGATGGTCACCGCCGTCGCCACCACGCGGGTGCCGAAGCTCACGGTGGTGATCGGCGGGTCGTTCGGGGCGGGCAACTACTCGATGTGCGGACGCGCGTACTCACCGCGGTTCCTGTGGATGTGGCCGGCCTCCCGGATCTCGGTGATGGGCGGTGCGCAGGCGGCGAGCGTGCTCGCGACGGTCAAGCGCGATCAGCTCGAGGCGCGCGGCGAGGAGTGGAGCGCGGAGGACGAATCGTCCTTCAAGGCCCCCATCGCCGCCCAGTACGAAGACCAGGGGAACCCCTACTACTCCACGGCGCGGCTGTGGGACGACGGCGTGATCGATCCGGCGGACACCCGCACGATCCTCGGTCTCGCCCTCGATGTGTGCTCGCGCGCGCCGCTGCCCAACCCGGCCTTCGGCCTCTTCCGGATGTGATCGAGATGACCGACACCAGCGCCCCCGCCTCGAGCGTGCCGTTCCCCTCGGTTCTCGTGGCCAACCGCGGCGAGATCGCCTGCCGCGTGATCCGCACGCTGAAGCGGCTCGGCATCCGATCGATCGCGGTGTTCAGCGATGCCGACCGCGACGCTCTGCACGTGCGCCTCGCCGACTCGGCCGTGCGCATCGGGCCGGCACCCGCTCGCGAGAGCTACCTCTCGGTCGATGCGATCGTCGACGCCGCCCGGCGCAGCGGTGCCTCGGCCGTGCACCCCGGGTACGGCTTCCTCTCCGAGAACGCCGGGCTCGCCGAGGCATGCGAGGCGGCGGGGATCGTGTTCGTCGGTCCTGGCGTGCGCGCGCTGGAGGTGATGGGCGACAAGATCTCGGCCAAGAACGAGGTCGCCCGCGCGGGCGTGCCGACCATCCCCGGCGTCGCGGAGCCCGGCTTGACCGACGATGAACTGGTCGCGGCCGCCGAACGAATCGGCTACCCGGTGCTGGTGAAACCCTCCGCGGGAGGCGGAGGGAAAGGCATGCAGGCGGTGCACGACCCCGCCGGCCTGCCGGAGGCGCTGCGCGCCGCCCGTCGCGTCGCTGCCGCCGCCTTCGGCGACGACACGCTCTTCCTCGAGCGCCTCGTTTCCTCACCCCGTCACATCGAAGTGCAGGTGATCGCCGACCGGCACGGCTCCGTCGTGCACCTGGGCGAGCGGGAGTGCTCGCTGCAGCGTCGCCACCAGAAGGTGGTCGAGGAGGCGCCGTCGCCGCTGCTGGACGCGGACACCCGTGCCCGGATCGGCGAGGCCGCCTGCCGCGTCGCCGCCGGCGTGGGGTACGTCGGCGCCGGGACGGTCGAGTTCCTCGTGTCGGCCGAGCGTCCCGGCGAGTTCTTCTTCATGGAGATGAACACGCGGCTCCAGGTCGAGCATCCGGTCACGGAGCTGGTCGCCGGTGTCGACCTGGTCGAGCTGCAGCTGCGGGTTGCGGCGGGGGAGCGGCTGGCTTTCACGCAGGACGACGTGCGCCTCACCGGCCACGCGGTCGAAGCCCGGGTCTACGCCGAGAACCCGGAGCGCGACTTCCTGCCGGCCGACGGCTCCGTGATCGCGCTGCGCGAGCCCACAGGCGACGGGATCCGCGTCGACAGCGGTCTGGCCGCCGGGTCGCGTGTCGTGACCGATTACGACCCGATGCTGGCCAAGACGATCGCGTGGGCGCCCGATCGGTCCGGCGCCCTGGCCCGGCTCGACCGCGCGCTCGCCGGCACCGCGGTCCTCGGCGTCGTGAACAACATCGCCTGGTTGCGCGACCTCCTCGCCGACGACGAGGTCCGCGCCGGCACGATGGACACGACCCTGATCGATCGTCGCTTCTCGGCCTTGGAGCCGGCCCCGGCCACCCCCGCCGAACTCGTGACGGCGGCGCTCCTGGCCCACCGCGATCGCGCGGCCGCGCCGCCGTCGGGCGTCGGCGCACTGTGGGGCGCGCCCAGCGGCTGGCGGCTCGGGACGCCGCGCGCCGCCCGGTACGACGTGGACGGCCGCACGGTCGAGGTGCTCGGCGACCGGGTCGCCGTGCACGGCGCCGATGACGGTACGGAGCACACCGCCCGGATCGCCGTTCAGCCCGGCACACCCGGCGAACCGGAAAGCGTCGTGCTCGAACTCGACGGCATCGCCACCCGCTTCGACGCGGCGCGAGACGGTGCGACCATCTGGCTCGCCGCGGGGGGCCGCTCCCGCGCTCTGCAGCTGCGCACGCCGGCCGAGCGGGTGGCCGCCGACCTCGCGGCGCGGGAACGCGGTGAAGCCGCCGCGCATCCCGAGGTGCGCTCGCCGATGCCGGGCACCGTGGTCGCGGTCCCCGTCGCCTCCGGCGCGACGGTCGCGGCCGGAGAGGCCGTGGCGGTCGTGGAGGCCATGAAGATGGAGCACCGGCTGCTCGCACCGATCGCCGGCACCGTGACCGTGTCGGTCGCCCCGGGCGACCTGGTCAAGCTCGATCAGCTCGTCGCCGTCGTGGACGCGGTGGCCGACGCCGACGCCCCGGCCGCCGACCTCCCGGTCGCCTCGGATCACCCCACCGCAGCGAACGTCCCGCCCACCCCGGCGGACACCACCGCGCCGGCACGACCGGCCGACACATCCCGCGGCGAACCCGCCGCGGCAGGGATCGTCACCACAACAGACAGGAACCTCCCATGACCATGCAGCTGTCCCGCCCGGCCGACCTCGACGTGGCCGGCTTCGAGCTCACCGACGAGCAGCGCCGCCTCCGCGACGAGGTGCGCGAGTTCGCCGACACCGTCGTGGCGCCGGCGGCGTACGAGTACGACACCAAGCGCAGCCTCCCCTACGACATCATCGCCGAGATGGGGCGGATGGGCCTGTTCGGCTTGCCCTTCCCTGTGGAGTACGGAGGCCAGGGCAAGGACTACCTCTCCCTGTGTCTCGCGGTGGAGCAGCTCGGCCGGGTCGACCAGTCCATCGGTGTGACCCTGGAGGCGGGCGTCGGCCTCGGGGCGATGCCGATCTTCCGCAGCGGCACCGAGGAGCAGAAGCAGCAGTGGCTGCCGATGCTGGCCCGGGGTGAGGCGCTCGCCGGTTTCGGGCTGACCGAGGCCGAGGCCGGTTCGGACGCCTCGGGCACCAAGACCACGGCCGTGCTGCGCGACGGCGAGTGGGTGATCAACGGAACCAAGCAGTTCATCACCAACTCCGGCTCCGAGATCACCCGCCTCGTGACGATCACCGCGGTGACCGGGGAGGACCGCCGCCCCGACGGGTCCCTCAAGAAGGAGCTGTCGGCGATCATCGTCCCCACCGGCACGCCCGGCTTCGTGGCCGAGCCCGTCTACGACAAGGTCGGCTGGCACACGTCCGACACGCACCCCCTCACGCTGACCGACGTGCGGGTGCCGGAGGCCAACCTCCTCGGCGAGCGCGGTCGAGGCTACGCCAACTTCGTGGCGACGCTCGACGAGGGACGCGTGGCGTTCGCCGCGCTCTGCACCGGGGCCGCGCAGGGCTGCCTCGAGGAGGCCTTGCGCTACGCGAAGAGCCGGAACGTCTTCGGCCGCCCGATCGGCTCCAACCAGCACATCGCGTTCAAGATCGCCCGGATGCAGGCCCGGGTCCACACGGCCCGGCTGGCATACTACGACGCGGCCTTCAAGCTGATGGCGGGTGCGCCGTTCAAGATGGAGGCCTCGATGGCCAAGCTGATCGGCAGTGAGGCCGCCATGGACAACGCACGCGATGCGACCCAGATTTTCGGCGGCTACGGGTTCATGAACGAGAACCCCGTCGCCCGGCACTACCGCGACTCGAAGATCCTCGAGATCGGCGAGGGCACGAGCGAAGTCCAGCTCATGGTCATCTCCCGCGCCCTCGGCTTCGACGCGTGAGCTGACCGCCTTTCCAACCGCCGAGTACGCGAATAGTCTGCGTACTCGGCGGGATTCGGCGTAATTCCTGCGTACTCGACTGCAGGAGACAGGGGAGGGACCCAGGTGATCGACAAGACGGTGGCGAGCGCGGGGGAGGCGGTGGCCGACATCCCGAGCGGGAGCACGCTCGCCGTGGGCGGTTTCGGGCTGTGCGGCATCCCGAGCGCGCTCATCCAAGCGCTGCTGGAGGCCGGCACGACCGACCTCGAGGTGGTCAGCAACAACTGCGGCGTCGACGACTGGGGTCTCGGCCTGCTGCTCGCCGAGCGCCGGATCCGCAAGATGATCTCGTCGTACGTCGGCGAGAACAAGGAGTTCGCGCGCCAGTTCCTCTCGGGTGAGCTGGAGGTCGAGCTCACCCCGCAGGGCACGCTCGCCGAGAAGCTCCGCGCGGGCGGTGCGGGGATCCCCGCGTTCTACACGCCGGCCGGCGTCGGCACCCAGATCGCGCTCGGCGGCCTCCCGCGGCGGTACAACGCCGACGGCTCGATCGCCGTCGCGAGCGAGCCGAAGGAGGTGCGCGAGTTCGACGGCGCATCGTACGTGCTGGAGCGGTCGCTGCGCCCCGACTTCGCGCTGGTCCACGCCGCGAAGGGCGACCGCCACGGCAACCTCGTCTTCCACGCCGCCGCCATGAACTTCAACCCGCTCGCGGCGATGGCCGGCGGCGTCACGATCGCCGAGGTGGAGGAGCTCGTCGAACCGGGCGAGCTCGAACCGGGCGCGGTGCACCTCCCGGGCATCTTCGTGCAGCGGGTGGTGCACGCACCGGACGTCGAGAAGCGCATCGAACGCCGCACGGTGTCCGATCCGGCGACCACGGCCTCCGGCCGCGAGGGGAGCGACCGATGAGCCTGACACGCACCGAGCTCGCCGCGCGGGTCGCGCGCGAGCTGCAGAACGGGCAGTACGTGAATCTGGGCATCGGGATGCCGACGCTGATCCCCAACTACATCCCGGAGGGCGTCGAAGTGATCCTGCACTCCGAGAACGGCGTGCTGGGGGTGGGGCCGTATCCGGCCGACGCCGACGTGGACCCGGACCTGATCAACGCGGGCAAGGAGACGGTCACGGTCAAGCGCGGCGCAGCCTACTTCGACTCGTCGCTGTCGTTCGGAATGGTCCGCGGCGGCCATGTCGACGTGGCCGTGCTGGGTGCGATGGAGGTGTCGGCCGCAGGCGACCTGGCCAACTGGATGATCCCGGGCAAGATGGTCAAGGGCATGGGCGGGGCGATGGATCTCGTGTTCGGCGCCAAGCGGCTCATCGTGATGATGGAGCACGTCGACAAGGAGGGCCGCCCCAAGATCCTCAGCGAGTGCACGCTCCCGCTCACCGGCACGGGCTGCGTCGACCGGATCATCACCGACCTCGCCGTCATCGATGTGACGCCCGCGGGGCTGGTCCTGCGCGAGACCGCACCCGGTGTGACGGTCGAGGAGGTCGTCGCGGCGACCGGAGCGCCGCTCGCGGTGGAGCTGGAGGCGGCATCGTGAACGAGATCGAGCAGCGCGGGCTCTACTACGAGGAGTTCGAGCTGGAGACCCGCTACCTGCACCGGCCGGGGCGGACGGTCACGGAGGCCGACAACGTCCTGTTCACCACGCTCACGATGAACACGCAGGCGTTGCACCTCGACGCGGCCTGGTCGGCGCGGCAGCCGTTCGGGGAGCGGTTGATGAACTCGATGTGGACGCTCGCGACGATCGTCGGCGCGTCGGTGGCGCAGCTGACCCAGGGCACGATCGTCGCGAACCTCGGCTTCTCGGAGGTCGCGTTCCCGCACCCGCTGTACCACGGCGACACGCTCTACTCGGAGACCACGGTCACCGCCAAGCGGCTCTCCGCCTCCCGGCCTGGCCAGGGGATCGTCACGCTCGAGCACACGGGCCGCAACCAGGACGGCGTCGTGGTCGCGACCGCGACGCGCCAGGTGATGGTGTGGTGCAGGGACGCCCACCTGGGGACGGCCGACGCATGACGGTCTTCCCCTGGGGTCCCGCACTCCTGTTCTGCCCGGCCGACCGGCCGGACCGGTACGACAAGGCGCTGGAGCGCTCGGACGCGGTCATCCTCGATCTCGAGGACGCCGTCGATCCTTCGAGGCGCGCGGCTGCGCGCGAGGCGATCGCCGCTTCCGAGCTGGATCCCGCCCGGGTGATCGTGCGGGTCAATCCGTCGGGCACGGACGACCAGGCCGCCGACCTCGCCGCGCTCGCCGTCACGCCCTATCGCGCGGTCATGCTCCCGAAGGCCGAGAGCGCGGACGGTCTCGCCGGGCTGCGGGGACTCGATGTGATCGCGCTGTGCGAGACGGCCGCCGGTGTGCGCTCCGCGGGCGAGCTGGCGGCGGCCGACGGCGTGGTCGCCGTGATGTGGGGGGCGGAGGACCTGGTCGCGTCGCTGGGCGGCACCTCCAGCCGGTATGCCGACGGTCGCTACCGCGACGTCGCCCTGCACGCGCGCTCAGCGGTGCTGCTGGCGGCGGGCGCCGCCGGGAAGCCCGCGATCGACACCGTGCACCTCGACATCGCCGACCTGGACGGGCTGGCCGCCGAGGCCGAGGACGCGGTGGCAGTGGGTTTCGCCGCGACCGCGTGCATCCACCCGTCGCAGGTGGAGACGGTGCGGCGGGCCTACCGGCCGTCCGACGAGCAGCTCGGGGATGCCGTGGAGCTGCTCGCGGCGGCCGAGGCGGCCGGCGGGGGAGTGTTCCGGCACGGCGGCCGGATGGTCGACGGGCCCGTCATCGCGCACGCGCGAGCGGTCGTCCGCCGGGCGACCGGAACGTCGTGATGAAACTGTGATGAACGATTCCGACGCCGTTCACCGGATTGGTCGTGCGCTGTCGGCGGCATGCCGTACTCTGCCCTTAACGTTCCAGAGCAGAGCACGCTCGAATCGATTCGAGGCCGTGGGTCGGGTTCCCGTGTGATATACCGCTCGAACAACGGGAAGGGGGACGCGATGCCACAGCTTCTTCCCCTGCGCCTGCTCGAGACCGTCGGACTCCGTGCCCCGGCCGCTGCGTCGCGGTCCGCTTCTGCGGACGACGAGACGGGTGCTCCGGCAGCGGCCCCCGCGCCGTCCGTCGCAGCGTCCGCCCCGACCGGCTCGTCGGCGTCGCGCACGGCTTCTGCGACCAGCGCTCCCGCGACCACGGCTCCCGCGACCGCGGCTCCCGCGACCGCGGCTCCCGCGACCGCGGCTCCCGCGACCGCGGCTCCCCGGGCGACCCCCCCCGCGCCCGTCGACCCCGCCGAGCCGTCGACCGACACGGGCGGCCCGCTCGACATCGACACCCGGCTCGAGCGCACGGCGCCGCTGTCGATCATCGCTCCCCGCCGCATCGGCGAGAGCGACCTCGCGGTGTACCCGCTGTCCCTGGGCGCCAGCGTGTTCGGCTGGACGGCCGACGGCGACACGTCCCTTGCGATCCTCGACCGTTTCGCCGCGCTCGGCGGCGACTTCATCGACACCGCCGACAGCTACGTCGGCGGTCGCAGCGAGGTCCTGATCGGCAAGTGGATGCGTGAGCGCGGCAACCGCGACGACCTCGTCGTCGCGACCAAGGTGGGCCGTCACCATGAGAACCCGGGGCTCGGCTCTGTCAGCATCGTCCGCGCGGTGGAGGCCTCTCTCGAGCGCCTGCAGACCGACCGTATCGACCTGCTGTACTTCCACGACGACGACGCCGAGGTTCCGCTGGAAGACAGCCTGGCGACGGCGGAGTGGCTGATCGAGACAGGCAAGGTCCGCTACCTGGCGGCCTCCAACTTCAGTGCGGATCGCCTCATCGAGGCGCGCATCATGGCGTCCGCCGGGTTGCCGAAGTTCGTGGCCATCCAGACGCAGTACAACCTCATGCACCGGTCCGAGTTCGAGAGCGCGCTGCGGATCGTCGCGGCCGCACAGGGCCTCGCCGTGATGCCGTACTACGCGCTGGCCAACGGCTTCCTCACCGGCAAGTACCGCTCGAAGTCCGACCTCAGCGCCGACGCCCGCAGCGTCCGGGCGTCCGCGTACGTGAACCGCAAGGGCATGCGCGTGCTGGCTGTGCTCGACCGCATCGCCGCGGAGCACGGTGTCTCGCCCGCGAGCATCGCGATCGCCTGGCTGCTGGCCAAGCGCACCATCGTGGCCCCGGTCGCGAGCGCGAGCCGCCCCGAACAGGTGGACGGGCTCATGGCGGCCGCCGGCATCCGCCTCACGCGCGCCCAGATGCTCGAACTCGACCGCGTCTCCGAGTAGCGACGCCCCGCGTCGGCATCGGAGGACTCTCGCGCTCTCGCCGCGCCGATCTCCTCCGCACGCCGCGTTTCCCGGGCGTGTCGCGCCGGATGTCCTCCGTTGCCCTACGCCTCCGCGAGGATGCGGTCGAGGGCGCGGTGCAGAGCCGCGCCTGCGGCGATCGGGTCGCCGACGTAGCCGCCGGCGAGGGCGCCGTCTCGGGCGAGGATGAGGTCGTCGGCCGCGTCTCCCGGCCGCGGGTGGCCGATCTGGCGGAACAGCTCCTCGATGTGCTTGGCGTACCAGTCGCGATGGGCCGTCACCGCGACACGCACCGGGTGGTTCTCGTCGGCGAACTGAGCGGCGGCGTTGATGAACGGATCGCCGCGGAAGCCGGGCCGGACAGCCTCGGCGTTGATGGAGTCGACGAGTGCGCGGGCGATGGCCTTCGGGTCGTCCGTCTCGCGCTCCTGCGCGGCGAACCACTCGCGCACCTGACGGTCGCGGCCCTCGACATACGCGATGATGAGCAAGTCCTTGGAGCGGAAGTGCTTGTAGAACGTCGCCTTCGTCACGCGGGCACCCGCGATGATGCGATCGACGCCGACCGTGTGGATGCCCTCCTGGTAGAAGAGCTCGTCCGCTGTGGCGAGGATCTTGATCTTGGACGGCGCGGGCGGCCTGATGGTCGCTCGGGCACTTACGACCATTCGGTCGTCTCCTCTCAACAAGGAGGCGGGGCCTCCACTCTGGTGGTGCGAGACCCACCCGACCGGTCCAAGGGGGGACGACCGGTCAGGGTGGTGATATCAGTATAGTGGTAGACAGACCAGTCTGTTTGTCCTCATTTTCCCAGTCTCCGCTTTCGATCGAGGGCTGGCGTAGGGTGGAGGGGATGAACAGCGCAGTCGACCTCCCTCTCGGTCTGGCCGACCTCGCATTCGCCGCATCGGGCGACGCACTGGTCCGTCGCACGATCCTCCCCAGCGGTGTGCGCATCCTGAGCGAGCATGTGCCCGGCTCCCGCAGCGCGACGCTCGGCTACTGGGTGGCCGTCGGGTCCCGCGACGAGACGGAGGCCATGCCCGGCAGCCTGGGCTCCACGCACTTCCTCGAGCACCTCCTGTTCAAGGGCACGCGCACGCGCACCGCGCTCGACATCGCCGTATCGTTCGATTCGGTCGGCGGAGAGCACAACGCGATGACGGCCAAGGAGTACACCTGCTACTACGCCAAGGTGCAGGACCGGGATCTGCCGATGGCGGTGGAGGTCATCGGCGACATGCTGACGTCGTCGTTGCTCGACCCGACCGAGTTCGAGAACGAGCGCGGCGTCATCCTCGAAGAGCTCTCGATGGCGGAGGACGACCCCGCCGACGTCGCCAACGACCGGTTGTTCACCGCCGTGCTCGGTGACCACCCGCTGGGTCGACCCATCGGAGGCCGGCCGGAGACGATCCGCGCCGCCACGCGCGATGCCGTCTGGAACCACTATCAAGCCAACTACCGTCCGCGCGATCTGGTCATCACCGCCGCCGGAGCGGTGGATCATGATGTCCTCGTCGCCGGCGTGCAGCGCGCGCTCGACGCCGCCGGCTGGGACCCGCAGCACGAGGCCGCGCCCGTCGACCGCCGCGCGACGACGCCGGCGACGGTGAAGCGCTCCGCGAGTGTGGTGACCGTGCAGCGCCCGATCGAACAGGCCAACCTGATCGTCGGTCTCCCCGGCATCGTGGCGACCGACGACCGCAGGACGACGATGAGCGTGCTCAACTCCATCCTCGGCGGCGGGATGTCGAGCCGGTTGTTCCAGGAGGTCCGTGAGAAGCGTGGGCTGGCCTACGCGGTCTACTCGTTCTCCGGCTCGTACTCCGACGCCGGTGTCTACGGGCTGTTCGCCGGGTGCGCGCCGTCGAAAGCGCGCCAAGTGGCCGAGCTCATGCTCGCCGAGCTGCATCGACTCGCCGACGGCGGGGTGACCGCCGACGAGCTCCGCCGCGCGGTCGGCCAGCTTTCGGGCGGCGCCGCCCTCGCCTTGGAAGACTCCGACACCCGGATGTCACGGCTCGGTCGCGCCGAGATCAGCCTCGGCGAGTTCTCCGACCTCGACGAGAGCCTCCGTCGCCTGCACCTCGTCACCGCCGACGACGTGCAGCAACTCGCCCGTGATCTGGCGCAGCGCCCGGTCTCCGTCTCAGCGGTCGGAGGCGTCGACGATGACGTCTTCGCCGGCCTGGTCTCCTGACCCGGCCGCTCCCACCCGTTCCATCGAAAGGTCTACTCCGTGCCTCATTACCTCTATCTCGTGCGTCACGGCGAGCAGCAGGACGCCGAGCACGGCCTCCCGGACGGCCCGCTGTCGCCCCGTGGAAAGCGCCAGGCGCAGCTCGTTGCCGACCGGCTGAGCGGCGTGCCGTTCACGGGGATGTACCACTCGCCGCTCGTGCGTGCGGAGCAGACCGCATCGATCATCGCCGAGCGCATGCCGTCGCTCGATCCCCAACCGTCGAGCCTTTTGTTCGACTGCATCCCCTCCGGGCCGACGCCCGACATGCCCAAGGCGTTCGAGTCCTTCTTCGGCTCCGTGACCGAGGCCGAGATCGAGGCGGGCCGGGCACAGATGGAAGACGCCGTCCACGAGTTCCTGACGCCGGCGATGGGCGACCGGCACGACCTCCTCGTCACGCACAACTTCGTCATCGGCTGGTTCGTGCGCCACGTCTTCGACGCCCCCGCCTGGCGCTGGCTCGGCTTGAACCAGGCCAACTGCGGACTCACGATCATCCGTGTCCGCTCGGCCAAGCCTCCCGTGCTGGTCGTGCACAACGACCTCGGCCACCTCCCGGTCGAGCTGCGCACCGGCCTGCCGGAGCTGCAGCCGGTCTAGCCCGCGCTCCTAGTCAGCCGCTTGCGGAACCAGTCGGTCGCGTTCGGGTTCTCGTTGTACGGCTGGATGCTCTCGTAGCCGTGCGAGCGGTAGAGGCTGCCTGCGGCCTCCAGACTCGCGTTCGTGTCGAGCACGATCTCCGTCGCGCCGAACCCGCGCGCGCGGTGCTCCAGCTCGGCGAGGATAGCGCGGCCGATGCCGTGACCCCGGTGTGCGGGGGCGACCCAGAGATGCTTGACCTCGTAGCGGACGATCTGCTGGCCGTCCTCGGTGTCGGAGAGCGGGACGCTCAGTTCGCGGATGCCGCCGCATCCCGCCTCGCCGTCGTCGTACGCCAGCAGGAAGACTCCCGCCGGCGGGACGAACTGCCCAGGATCGGGGAAGGTGGTGCGATACGCGCCCTGGGAGTCGGGGAACGTCGCGGCACGTTCCGCGAAGTAGGCGGCCAGCATGCTGTGTGCGACCGCGTCGGTCACGGAGACATCGGCGAATGAGACCATCGCCCCAGCGTAGTTCGCGCGCGCACATTCGTGACGAATGTCGGCGCCGATGGCGGCGGGTAGGGTGGACGGGTGACTGTTCGCGTGGCCGTCGCCGGGGCGACCGGCAAGCTGGGATCCGTGGCGGTGCGCCTCATCGAGGCCGCCGACGACCTCGAGCTCGTGGCGGCTCTCGATTCGCGTTCGCCGCTCGACGCCATGCTCGGCGCCGACGTGCTGGTGGACATGACTCTGCCGCAGGTGAGCCAGCGGATCGTGCACTTCGCCGTCGACAACGGCCTGAAGGTGCTGGTGGGCACGTCGGGCTGGTCGGCCGACCGAATCCTCGACCTCGAGCGCCGCGTGGCCGCGCACGACGGCGGCGGAGCGGTCGTCATCCCGAACTTCTCGCTCGGATCGGCGCTCGGCACCGCCTTCGCGACCGTCGCGGCTCGGTTCTTCGACTCGATCGAGATCGTCGAGACGCACGGCGCGGGCAAAGTCGACTCGCCGTCGGGCACGGCCGTCCGCACCGCCGAGCTCATCGGCGCCGCCCGCCTGCAGCGCGGGCCGGTCGACGCTCCGCACACCGATCAGCGTGCGCGCGGTCAGCAGGTGGCGAGCGTGCCCATCCACAGCCTCCGGATGCGGGGAGTCGTCGCCGAGCAGCAGGTGATCTTCGGCGGGGCGGGCGAGACCCTCACCATCCAGCACGACACGGTCGGCTCGGAGGCGTACGAGGCCGGCATCCTCGTCGCCGTGCGAGCCGCCGCCACGACGACCGGGGTGGTCGTCGGGCTCGACAAGCTCATCGACCTCGGCATCGCGGAGCCGGACGGCGAGCCACCGCGGCCCACCGTGCGCGAGGTGTAGCGGCGACGATGCGCAACCGTCTCGCAGCGCTGCTGATGGCGCTGATCCTCCTGGTCTACCTGGTGCTGGTGGTCCAGCGTGCAGTGCTGCTCATCGCCTCGGGATCCGGCGTCGGGATCGCGATGGGCGTTGCGCTCATCATCCTGCCGTTCATCGCGGCCTGGGCGATCGGGCGCGAGCTGCTGTTCGGAGCCCGCACCGAGAAGCTGGTCAAGCTCATGGCGGCCGAGGGCACTCTGCCGGTCGAAGTCCTCCCGCACCGGGCGAGCGGACGCCCGCTGCGCGACGCGGCCGACGCCGACTTCCCCACCTACAAGGCCGAGGTGGAGGCCGCGCCCGACAGCTGGCGCGCCTGGTTCCGCCTGGGGCTCGCCTACGACGCCAGCGGCGACCGCCGCCGTGCGCGTGAAGCGCTGCGGCAGGCCATCCGTCTGTATCGAGGCGAGCAGCGGGCGGGGCGGGCGGCGCACTAGGCGAGCCGCTCGTCGCAGGGTCAGCTCGTGGTCGCGACCAGTTGGGCCATCGCCTCCTGCACAGTGGCGTCGTGGAACTCGAAGCCGTCATCGAGCAGTCGCTGCGGCAGCACCCGCTGGTCGGCGAGCAGCAGTTCGCGGCCCGCTTCGCCGAGACCCAGGGACACGACCGCTCGGGGAAGCGGAAGACCGTAGGGCCGGTGCAGCGCAGTGCTCAGCGCGCGCAAGACCTCGCCGGACGTTGCCGGCTGGGGGCCGACCACGTTGACCGGACCGGACAGCGTCGAGTCGAGCAGGTGCGTGATCGCGGCGGCTTCATCGCGGAGACTGACCCACGGCCAGTGCTGGTGTCCTCCGGCGATCGGGCCGACGAGTCCGGCTTTCGCGAGCGGCAGGAGGGGTGCCATCGCGCCTCCCGGGCCGATGACGACGCCCGTGCGCACCGTCACCACGCGCGTCTGCGCCGGCGCGAGGTGGGCGGCCGTCTCCCAGGCGTCGACGACGTCCGAGAGGAAGCCCGTGCCTTTCGCCGAGTCTTCGGTGAGTGTCTGCCCCGGCCGGTCGCCGTAGTAGCCGACCGCCGACCCGCTGATGAAGACGGAAGGAGGCGACGCCGCCTGCCGCATCGCCTCCGCGAGCGTGCCCGTCGCCTCCAGTCGCGATGACAGGATGCGCCGGCGATGCGCCGCGGTCCACGGCAGCCGGTTGAGCGATGCTCCGGAGAGGTTCACCACGGCGTCCGTGTCGTCGAACAGGCCGACCTCGACGGTTCGCGTCGACGGCGACCAGGTGCGCTCGTCCGAGCCCTGCGGCTCGCGCCGCACCAGGCGGAGGACGTCGTGGCCCTCCGCCCGGAGCCGGCGGACGAGCTCGGTGCCGATCAGGCCGGACGCACCGGCGACGAGCACGCGCATCGGTCAGGCCAGCGTGGCTTCGATCGTGATCGGGATGCCGACCAGCGCGCGCGAGACCGGGCAGGTGCGCTTCGCCTCATCGGCGAGACGCTGGAAGTCGCCCTCCGTGAGCCCCGGCACGGTGGCCTCGACGAGGAGGTGGCTCCCGGTGATGCCCTGCGACGGGTCGAACGTGACGGCAGCAGTGGTCCGGATGCTCTCAGGCGGGGTGCCGAAGGTCGCGAGCACGTTCGAGAACGCCATCGAGAAACACGCGGAGTGAGCGGCTCCCAGCAACTCCTCCGGCGTGGAGGTCTCGGCTCCGCCTTCCGAGCGGGCCTTCCAGTTCACCGCGAGGGTCGCGGCGCCGGACGAGTCGAGGGAGACCGTGCCGGAACCCGACTTCAGGTCGCCGGTCCAAACCGTGGTGGATTCGCTGGTTACTGCCATGAGACCTCTTTCTCCTTCTCCCCGCGCACGAGTTTCCCGTGAGATCGGGGGAGCGGGGTTCGACCAGACTACTGGCGGCCTCCGACAGGCCGAGGTGCGCTCGGTGGATTCCCGGTTTGGCGCAGTCAGGCCGCGGTCGCGGGCCTCCGGATGAGCCCGGCCCGCACCAGCAGGAGGTACAGCTGGCAGCCCAGGCAGTAACCGAAGACCGCGTTCAGGAACGCCGCCACGAAGGCGAGGGCGGCCGCGATCGGCAGAGCGATCGTCACCCCGGACGCGAAGAGCACGAGCCCGAGGCCGGTGACGAACAGCCCGACGCCCTGGGCGAACGTCGGCGGGGCCGGGTCCTCCAGTTCGGCGGGCGGGGCCAGCCTCGGGCGGACGGCGACGCGGTAGAGCGCGCCGTAGGGGTGGCGCCGCACGCCGGCGAAGGCGCCCCACGCGAAGAGGAGTGCGATGACCAGCAGCAGCACTGCCGCGGCCGCCGTCGCACCCGTGAGGGCGAGGAAGAGGTCCGCCAGCAGGAGCACCGCGGTGATGCCGGCGCCGAAGCGGGGGGAGCGGGGGTCGACGCCGACCCGGTCGCCGCGACCGTGGGGTTGCGGTTCCGTGCGCGGTGTCGTGCCGGGGTCGGGATTCGCTGACATGGTCACTCCGTGAGGATGAGGTCGAGGGCGTCGCGGACGGCGGCCGGGCGCGCGGCGCCGGAGATCCGGCCGCGGACGCGCCCTGCGCCGTCCACGAGCAGGGTCGTCGGTGTCTGCAGCACGTCGAATCGGCGTGCGAGCTCCGGGCGCGCGGTGAGGTCGATGTCCAGGTGGTCGACGCCGGCCTGCTCTGCGGCGACGCCGGCCAGCACGCGCCCGGTCGCCGGGCACTGAGCGCAGAACGCGGTGGAGAACTGCACGAGCGTCGCGCGCGGGCCCAGTCGTGCGGCGCCGAGGTCGCCGGCCGCGAGGCGCACGGCGCCGTCGACGGCGCGGAGCCGGCCGTTCCGCGTCTTCCACACCAGCCCGAGCACGGTCGCCACCGCGACGAGCGCGAAGACGGTGAGGAGGGCGGCCGGAGCAGTCATGGTGATCGCGACGATACGCGCGCGGCCGGGCGGGGCGCAGCGAATGTGTCCGAAGATGACGACGCCGCGGCAGGCGCCGGGGGAGGCGGCGGCCCCGTCCGACCCGATAGCCTTGGTGCCATGGCAGCTCCCGCGAACCCCTTCGGCCAGGTGCTCGTCGCCCTGGTCACGCCGTTCACCGCCGATGGCGAGGTCGACTGGGCCGGCGTGGAGAAGCACATCGACGACGTCATCGTGGCGGGCGCCGACGGCATCGTGGTCACCGGCACGACGGGGGAGACCTCCACCCTGACCGACCCCGAGAAGCTGCGCCTGGTCGAGGTCGGCAAAGAGGTCGCGGGCGGTCGCGCCAAGATCATCACCGGCGGCGGCTCCAACGAGACCGCCCACGCCATCCAGCTCTACAAGCAGAGCGAGAAGGCCGGTGCCGACGGCGTGATGATCGTCACCCCGTACTACAACAAGCCGACCCAGGCGGGCGTGCTGACGCACTTCCGGATGATCGCCGACTCCACCGACCTGCCGGTGATCCTTTACGACATCCCCGGCCGCACCGGTATCCCCATCAAGTACGAGACCATCCTGCGCATCGCAAAGCACCCCAACGTGCGGGCGATCAAAGACGCCAAGGGCGACTTCAGCGAAGTCAGCCGGGTGCTCAACCAGACCGATCTGATGTACTTCTCGGGCGACGACGCCAATGTGCTCCCGCACCTCGCGATCGGCGCCACGGGCCTGATCGGCGTCACCGCCAACATCGCCGCGACGCCGTACCGCCAGATCGTCGACGCGGTCAACGCCGGCGACCTCGCGACCGCGACCGCCGCCCATCGGAAGCTCGAACCGCTCGTGCGCGCCGTGATGACCCACGTGCCCGGCACGGTCGCGGCCAAGTACATCCTCCACGGTCTCGGCCGCATCTCGAGCCCGCGGGTGCGGTTGCCGCTCGTCGGCCCCGAGGAGTGGGAGGCCGCTCAGATCGAAGACGAGCTCGACCTCGTCCGCGACATCCCCGGTGTCGACTTCTCCAACTTCCGGCCCGATCGCAACGCCGCCGCCGGCGGCGCCCTGCCGAAGATCGCCGGGACCACACGCTAGGGCCGCGTCGAGCGGTCGGTACCACCCCGGGCACGCGCCCGGACGCACGTCAGAAAAACTGAATTGGAGGGCACATGCCCAACCTCGTCTCCGAACCGCCCGCACTCGAACCGGGAACTTTGCGTATCATCCCCACCGGCGGCCTCGGCGAGATCGGCCGCAACATGACCGTCTTCGAGTACGAAGGCAAACTCCTGATCGTCGACTGCGGGGTGCTCTTCCCCGAGCAGGACCAGCCGGGCGTCGACCTGATCCTCCCCGACTTCGCCCCGGTCCGCGACCGGCTCGACGACGTTCTCGGCGTCGTGCTGACGCACGGCCACGAGGACCACATCGGCGCGGTGCCGTACCTGCTCAAGCTCCGTCAGGACATCCCGCTGATCGGGTCCGGCCTGACTCTGGCGCTGGTGGAGGCCAAGCTCAAGGAGCACCGCATCCAGCCGTACACGCTCACAGTCAAAGAGGGGCGCACCGAGCAGCTGGGCCCGTTCGACCTCGAGTTCGTCGCAGTCAACCACTCCATCCCCGACGCGCTCGCCGTCGCCATCACGACGCCGGCCGGCACCGTGCTGCACACGGGCGACTTCAAGATGGACCAGCTGCCGCTCGACGACCGCATCACCGACCTGCGTGCTTTCGCGCGGCTGGGTGAGAAGGGCGTCGACCTGTTCATGGCCGACTCCACCAACGCCGACGTCCCGGGGTTCACTCCTCTCGAGCGGTCGATCGGCCCGGTGCTCGACACCGTGATCGCCCGGGCGCCGCGCCGGGTGATCGTGGCCAGCTTCTCGAGCCACGTCCACCGCGTCCAGCAGGTCCTCGACGCAGCCGCGGCGAACGGCCGCCGCGTCGCGCTGCTCGGCCGTTCGATGGTGCGCAACATGACCATCGCCGCCGAGCTCGGCTACCTCAAGGTGCCCGAGGGCGTGCTCATCGACTACAAGAAGGCCGCCGACCTTCCCGACGACGAGATCGTCTACATGTCGACGGGCTCGCAGGGCGAGCCGATGGCCGTGCTGGCCCGCATGGCGAACCTCGACCACCAGATCGAGGTGGGCCACGGCGACACCGTCATCCTCGCCTCCAGTCTCATCCCGGGCAACGAGAACGCCGTGTACCGCGTGATCGACGGCCTCACCAAGCTCGGCGCCAACGTCGTCCACAAGGGCAACGCCAAGGTGCACGTCTCCGGTCACGCCGCGGCGGGCGAGCTGCTCTACTGCTACAACATCCTGAAGCCGCGCAACGTGATGCCGGTGCACGGCGAGTACCGCCACCTGGTGGCCAACGCGCGACTCGCGATGGACACCGGCGTGCCCGAGGAGAACACGATCATCGCCGAGGACGGCTCGGTCGTCGACCTGCGTGACGGCGTCGCCCGCATCGTCGGTCAGCTCGACCTGGGCTTCGTCTACGTCGACGGCTCGAGCGTGGGCGAGATCACGGACGCCGACCTCAAAGACCGCAGGATCCTGGGTGAGGAGGGCTTCATCTCGATCATCGTCGTCGTGGAGGCCGCCAGCGGCACGATCGTCACCGGTCCGGAGATCCATGCGCGCGGCTTCGCGGAGGACGACGCGATCTTCGACGACGTCAAGCCCAAGATCGCCGCGGCCCTGGCCGACGCCGCTCACAACGGCGTGCGCGACTCCCACTCGCTCTCGCAGGTCGTCCGCCGCACCGTCGGCCGCTGGGTGAACACCAGCTACCGCCGGCGCCCGATGATCGTCCCGCTCGTCATCGAGGCGTGATCGCGCCCGGAACGGGCGAAGCCGTTACCCGCCGGAAACACGCCGGCGGGTAGCGTGCATCCATGACCGCGTTCCACATCCGTCCGGCGAACGGCGAAGATGCGCGCATCCTCTCCGACATGCTGGTGGAGGCCGCGAACTGGAACGCATCGCGTGCCCGGCCTCGTGTCGCGGTACTGGAAGATCCCACGGTGCTGCGGTACATCGCAGGGTGGAAGCGCCCGGGCGACTTCGGCTGCGTGGCGGTCGACTCCCACGGCTCCGCCGTCGGTGCATGCTGGGCGCGCCTGTTCCCGCCGAACGCGCCGGGCAGCGGATTCGTCGCCGCGGGCGTCCCCGAAATCACGCTCGGCGTGAACCCGCAGTGGCGCGCACAGGGGGTCGGCCGCGCCCTGCTCCAGGAGATCGCCCGGACGGCCGCGGCCTCCGGCGCCGCCCGCCTGAGTCTGAGCGTGGACCGCCGCAACTTCGCCCAGCGCCTCTATGTCAGCGAAGGGTACGTGACGGTGGAGTCGCGGCTCATCGCGGACACGATGGTGCGCGCGGTCCGCTGAGGGGGCGGGCTCATCCGCCGGCCGGCGCATCCGGGGAGGCGACTCCTCCACAGGCGCGGTCAGAGCGCGATTTTCTCCGTTCCAGGCGCGTGAAACGCCCACCGACGGACGTGCGAAGTACCGTTGAGCCTATGGCTACGAGCACCAAGTCGACTCCGCGTTCCCGGAACTCCGGGCGCGACGGCTCGAGCGCGCGCAAGCCGGCTGCCAAGACCGCCACCCAGAAGACGGTCGCCTACCCGGCCGCCGCAGACGCGCCGAGCCCTCTTGTGCGCGCCTGGATGGGGCTGGCGCACCTCACGGGCGGACTGTTCCGGGCGCTCGGGCCCGAGAAGCTCGCCAAAGAAGAACGTCGTGACGGCTTCCCCTTCTTCCTCGTGCTGCTGGCGATCGCCGGGGCCGTGGTGGAGTGGTTCCTGATCAACGACAAGATCGCCCGAATGCTGGACGCCTACACCTTCGGCATGCTGTTCGGTCGCGTCGCTTTCGCGCTTCCGGTGGTCATGGTGATCTTCGCCGCGTGGCTGTTCCGGCATCCGTCGTCGGTGCACGACAACACGCGCATCGGCATCGGCCTGGGACTCCTGCTGCTGATGGTCTCCGGGCTCTGCCACCTGTTCAGCCAGCACCCGTCGCCGAGCGACGGCATGGCGTCGCTCGCACAGGCCGGAGGCGTGCTCGGCTGGCTCATCGCCGCCCCGCTGTCCTGGCTGATCACGCCGGTCGGTGCGGGCGCGGTGGTCATCCTGCTGCTCGTCCTCAGCCTCTTCATCATCACCAAGACACCGCCGAACAAGCTGCCCGCGCGCGTCCGCGAACTGTACGCCTACCTGTTCGGCGCTCAGCTGGCCACCGACGAGGAGCGCCAGGAGGCCAAGGAGGCCGCCAAGGAGGCGAAGACCAAGCAGGTCGAGCTCGACGGGATCGACGACGAGGACGACGCGCACGAGACCAATCTGCCGTGGTGGCGACGTAACAAGTCGCAGCGCGAGGAGGACCCCGACTACGAGGCGCCGGCCGACCTCACCGAGGTCTTCGGCGCTCCGGCGCGCGGCAAGGGCGAGTTCGCGACCGCGCTCGAGCCCGACCCGGCGAGCGACCACTACAACACCGAGGTCCTCGGGGAACTCGCGAACGCCGAGACCGCTCTGCAGGCCTTCACCGGCGAGGCCCCTCCGACCGCTGCGGCCGCGCCGACGGCTCCCGCCGTTCTGCCCGGCTTCCACGCCGGGGCCGACGACTTCGACGAATCGGTGGCGGTCGACGACACCCCGCAGCCGACCGCGCCGTACAACCTGCCGTCGGCGTCGATGCTCTCCGCGGGTACGCCCGCCAAGGTGCGTTCCAACGCGAACGAGGAGATCGTCGCCGCGATCACGGAGGTGCTCACCCAGTTCGGCGTCGATGCCAAGGTCACCGGGTACTCCCGCGGCCCGACGGTGACGCAGTACGAGATCGAGCTCGGCCCGGGCGTCAAGGTGGAGCGCGTCACCGCGCTCAGCAAGAACCTCTCTTATGCGGTCGCGAGCAACGAAGTCCGCATCCTCTCACCCATCCCGGGAAAGAGCGCTATCGGTGTCGAGATCCCCAACAGCGACCGCGAGATCGTCTCCCTCGGCGACATCCTCCGGTCGCCCGCAGCGGCCAAGAGCACCCACCCCATGACGATCGGGGTGGGCAAGGACGTCGGCGGCGGCTTCGTCGTCGCCAACCTGGCCAAGATGCCCCACCTCCTGGTCGCCGGAGCCACCGGATCGGGCAAGTCGAGTTTCGTCAACTCGATGATCACCAGCCTGCTGATGCGTGCCAAGCCGTCCGACGTCCGCATGGTCCTGATCGACCCGAAGCGGGTGGAGCTCACGATCTACGGCGGCGTACCCCACCTCATCACGCCCATCATCACGAACCCGAAGAAGGCCGCGGAGGCCCTCCAGTGGGTCGTCAAAGAGATGGACATGCGCTACGACGACCTGGCGAGCTTCGGCTTCCGCCACATCGACGATTTCAACAAGGCCGTCGTCAACAACGAGATCGTGCTCCCCGAGGGCAGCGAGCGCAAGCTCAAGCCGTACCCGTACCTGCTTGTCGTCGTCGACGAGCTGGCCGACCTCATGATGGTCGCTCCGCGTGACGTGGAGGACTCGATCGTGCGCATCACCCAGCTGGCCCGCGCGTCCGGCATCCATCTGGTTCTCGCCACACAGCGGCCGTCCGTCGATGTGGTCACCGGTTTGATCAAGGCGAACGTGCCCTCGCGGCTCGCGTTCGCCGTCACCAGCGTCACCGACTCCCGGGTCATCCTCGACCAGCCCGGTGCCGACAAGCTGATCGGTCAGGGCGACGGGCTCTTCATGCCGATGGGAGCCTCGAAGGCGCTGCGCGTGCAGGGAGCCTGGGTCAACGAGGACGAGATCCAGAAGGTCGTCGATCACGTGACGCGGCAGGCGCGGCCGGAGTACCGGCAGGATGTCACCGCCGGCGCCGAGAAGAAGCAGATCGACTCCGACATCGGCGACGACCTCGAGCTGCTGCTCGCGGCGGCCGAGCTCGTCGTCTCGTCGCAGTTCGGCTCGACCTCGATGCTCCAGCGCAAGCTGCGCGTCGGCTTCGCCAAGGCCGGTCGGCTCATGGACCTCCTGGAGTCCCGCGAGATCGTCGGCCCGTCGGAGGGCTCCAAGGCGCGCGACGTTCTCGTCACGGCCGAGCAGCTGCCGCAGGTCCTCGCGCGACTTCGCGGGGAGGAGCCGCCCGCCCGACCGGCCGCCCCCGCGCCCACTGCCGCGGCGGCCGTCCCGGCCGACGACAGCGACCGCTACGGGGCCGACCCTGTCGCCGAGATGACCGAGGGCTATCCTGAGGTGGACGGCGACTCGGACGAGGACGCCTGGCAGCTGACCGGCAGGGAGTGACCGCGATGTCGGTACCCGACGCGCCCCCGCCTGCCGCGGCGGGCGGCAGCGCGAACCGCGCGAGCAACTGGAACGTGCCCAACCTCATCACGGTGGTGCGGATCCTCCTGGCGCCGATCTTCATCTGGATGCTGCTCGCCGACGGCGGCGCCGACGGTCCGCTGCGGTGGACGGCCGCCGTGCTGTTCGTCATCGCGATCGCGACGGACGGCGTCGACGGCGCGATCGCCCGCCGCAACAACCTGGTCACCGACCTCGGCAAGCTGCTCGACCCGATCGCCGACAAAGTCTTGACCGGCGGGGCACTGGTCTCGCTGTCGATCCTGGGCGAGCTGCCGTGGTGGGTCACCATCGTGATCCTGGTGCGCGAGATCGGGATCACCGTCTACCGATTCGTGGTCATCCGGCAGGGCGTGATCGCAGCGTCGCGCGGAGGCAAGATCAAGACGATCGTCCAGTCCGTGGCCATCTCGTTCGCGCTGTTCCCGCTGTGGACCATCTTCGGCGACTGGATCTTCTGGGTGAACGGCATCCTGATGACCGCCGCCGTCGTGCTGACGGTCGTGACCGGATTCGACTACCTCTGGCAGGCGTATCGCGGCAGGAGGGCCACGCGTGCCGGGTCCTGACGACGTCGCCGCCGCCGACCTGACGTTCCGCACCGTGCGCGCGCTGGCCGACCGCGGCCTCACGCTCGCCACGGCGGAGTCGCTCACCGGCGGGGGGCTCACCGCGGAGCTCACCCGCGTTCCCGGAGCGTCCGCCGTCGTGCTGGGTGGAGCGGTGGTCTACGCGACCGAGCTCAAGCACTCCCTGCTCGGCGTGGATTCCGCGCTCCTCGAGCGGGAGGGTCCGGTGCATCCCGAGGTCGCCCGCCAGTTGGCCGCCGGTGCGAGGGCGCGTCTCGCCGTCGGGGGTCGAGCAGCGGACCTCGGCGTCTCGACGACGGGGGTGGCCGGGCCCGACCCCCAGGGAGGCCGCGCCGTGGGCACGGTCTTCATCGGCATCGCTTCGGCGTCCGGTGTGCACGCCGTCGAGCTGCACCTCGGCGGCGACCGGCAGTCGATCCGCGCCCAGACCGTCGCCAGGGCGGTGCTCGAACTCGCCGTCGAGCTGGGCCTCGGCGGCCTCTGACCGCGCCTCCGAACGAGTGGCTCCGCCCCTGATCGGCCCGGGGAATAGGCCGTGTTGCAGTCTCGTTACAGGTGACTGCATTAACAACAAAAGCCCAGTCGTCGCGGATATCGTGACTCACATGGATGCGGTACAGTTGGCATCCATTCGATTCGTCGGCAGGGTAGAAGAAGGAGGCTCCGAAATGATTCTTGTACGTCAGGAAATCGGCGACGTGCTCAGGGACTTCCGCCTGCAGAAGGGCCGCACACTACGCCAGGTCGCGAGCAAGGCGAGTGTCGCCCTCGGTTATCTGAGCGAGGTCGAGCGAGGCCAGAAGGAGGCCTCGAGCGAGATCCTCGCGTCGGTGGCCGACGCGCTGGAGACCCCGGTCTCGGTGATCATGCGCGAGGTCGGCGACCGCATCGCGGTTCTCGAGGGCCTCGAGCCCGTCATCCCCGACACCATCCCGGACGACTTCGTTTCCGCGCTCGACGCCAACCTCGTCGCCCGCTGAACGACCAACGACAAACACCGAGGGGCGCCCCGCACGATGCGGGGCGTCGTTCGTTTAAGGTGAATCCATGAAGCTCAGCGAGTTCCAGCGCGCCGTCGTCGACGAGTTCGGCTCCGGCTATGGACAGGCGCTGCTCTCCGACCTCGTCCTCGGTGAACTGGGCGGCCGCACCGCGCAGCAGGCCCTCAGCTCCGGCATTGCCCCGCGCGAGGTGTGGATCGCCCTGTGCCGGGAGACCGGGGTCCCGCAGTCGCACTGGTACGGCGCGGGAAAGCCGGCGCCGAAGCGATGACACGCCGATTGGAATCGCTCGAAGATATGTTCGGATCTGCGTAGACTCCTTCACAGCGGCAATCGAAAACGAGTTGTCCACGAATCAGACGGCCGGCACCCGGAGTGTCGGCGGTCGACCATACAGTCGAACTCGTCAGCGAAGCCCAGAAGGAGAACCGCAATGCCATCACCCGCAGACCGCGAGAAGGCCCTCGAGACCGCACTCGCCCAGATCGACCGTCAGTTCGGCAAGGGCTCGGTCATGCGACTGGGCAGCGACGAGCGTGCCCCCGTCGAGGTCGTCCCCACCGGGTCGATCGCACTCGATGTCGCTCTGGGCATCGGCGGCCTCCCGCGTGGCCGCATCGTCGAGATCTATGGTCCGGAGTCGTCCGGCAAGACGACGCTGACCCTCCACGCCATCGCGAACGCCCAGCGGGCCGGCGGCATCGCGGCGTTCATCGACGCCGAGCACGCGCTCGACCCGGAGTACGCCCGCAAGCTCGGCGTCGACATCGACGCCCTCCTCGTGTCGCAGCCCGATACCGGTGAGCAGGCGCTCGAGATCGCCGACATGCTGGTCCGCTCCGGCTCGATCGACCTGATCGTGATCGACTCCGTCGCCGCGCTCGTGCCGCGCGCCGAGATCGAGGGCGAGATGGGTGACGCGCACGTCGGCCTCCAGGCCCGCCTCATGTCGCAGGCCCTCCGCAAGCTGACCGGTGCGCTGAGCTCCACCAACACCACGATGATCTTCATCAACCAGCTGCGTGAGAAGGTCGGCGTCTTCTTCGGCAGCCCCGAGACCACCGCCGGTGGAAAGGCGCTCAAGTTCTATGCGTCCGTCCGCCTCGACATCCGACGCATCGAGACCCTGAAAGACGGCACCGACGCGGTCGGAAACCGTACGCGCGTCAAGGTCGTCAAGAACAAGATGGCCCCGCCCTTCAAGCAGGCGGAGTTCGACATCCTCTACGGCGTCGGCATCTCTCGCGAGGGCAGCCTGCTCGACTTCGGTGTGGAGCACGGCCTCGTGAAGAAGTCGGGTGCCTGGTACACCTATGAGGGCGACCAGCTCGGCCAGGGCAAAGAGAACTCCCGCAACTTCCTCATCGCGAACCCGGACATCGCGGCGGAGATCGAGAACAAGATCCTGATCAAGCTGGGTGTCATCGCCGATCCGAATGCCGCGGCCACGCCCGCTGCAACGGTCGACTCGCTGGAGGAGAAGCTACAGGCCCGCAAGGGTGCGTGAGCCGTCATCGCTGCTGAACGTCCGACACTGTCGAGGAGGCCGACGTCATGGTCGTGAGGTTTCCCTCCGAACCGCACTCGGGTGCTGACGCGGGGAACGGCGAACAGGTCACCGATGCGGCCAGGGCGAGCGAGCATCTTGCTCCGGTGACACCTCTGCGCCGTGGAGGAGCGTCACCGGAGCGACGCCCGGGAAGGCTCGCCGCCGCCGCCCGGCCCGTAGCAGAACTGCCGGACGCGGGGCAGCGTGCCTCGTCGTCTCGTGCTCACCCGTCTCGTGGCCGCTCGACTGATGCCCGGCCTGTTCATGGCGAGGGCTCCGACGAGCCGTCCGCGTCTTCGGCCGTCGAGCAGACGGAACGGTGGAACAACACCTGGGCGAACGATCCGGACCGAGCGTCCGAGCTCGCGTCACAGCGCGTGGCAGAGGTCGAAGATGAGGAGACCGAGCGGCTCACCCGCAAGACGACGGCGCTCACCATTCGGCAGCTCGCGCGTCGGGGCATGTCGCGGTGGGAGCTCGAGCAGCTGCTCACCAAGCGCGAGATCGCGCCGGAGGTGTTCGCACCCGAGCTCGACCGGCTCGAAGCGATGGGCGTGATCGACGACGCGTCGCTTGCGGCGACCCTGGCGTTCACGCAGCACAGCCGCAAGGGCCTCGGGCGTTCCGCGATCGAACTCGATCTCAAGCGACGGCACATCGCGCCGGAGCTGATCGAGGATGCGCTCGCCGACATCGCCGACGAAGACGAGCTCCACCGTGCGACGGAGCTGGCCGTCAAGCGGATCGGTCAGCTGGCCTCCTACGACGATGAGACGGCGCGCAGGCGGTTGCACGGCTTCCTGGCCCGCAAGGGATACGACTCGTCGGTCGTGCGCCAGGCGATGGACGCGGCGTTCGCAGCGCGAGGGCGGCGCGGCGGCGTCCGGTTCCAGTGATCGCCGGTCGAGGTCGGTCGATTCCCGATCCCTATCGAACGTAGAATCGTACGCATCATGAGCACCGTCGAGCACCCCCGAACCTTCTCGCCGTCCCCGGCCGCCGTGTCGGAGAGCGGCCGCGCCCGTACGTACGAGGTGCGCACCTTCGGCTGCCAGATGAACGTGCACGACTCCGAGCGTCTCAGCGGCTCGCTGGAAGCGGCGGGCTACGTCCCTGCCGCTGGTGAGGAAGCCGACGTCGTCGTCATCAACACCTGCGCCGTGCGCGAGAACGCCGACAACAAGCTCTACGGCAACCTCGGGCACCTCGCCGGCATCAAGCGCAGGCACGCGGGCATGCAGATCGCGGTCGGCGGCTGCCTGGCCCAGAAGGACAAGAACGTCATCCTCGAGAAGGCGCCGTGGGTCGACGTCGTGTTCGGGACGCACAACATGGGTTCGCTCCCCGGCCTGCTCGAGCGCGCGCGTCACAACGACGCCGCCGAGATCGAGATCCTCGAAGCGCTCGAGACGTTCCCCTCGACGCTGCCGACCAAGCGTGACTCGTCCTACTCCGGCTGGGTCTCCATCTCCGTCGGCTGCAACAACACCTGCACGTTCTGCATCGTGCCGTCGCTGCGCGGCAAAGAGAAGGACCGTCGCCCGGGCGACATCCTCGCCGAGATCGGCGCGCTGGTCGACGACGGCGCCATCGAGGTCACGCTGCTCGGTCAGAACGTCAACTCCTACGGTGTGGAGTTCGGCGACCGTCAGGCGTTCAGCAAGCTGCTGCGGGCGGCTGGCGGTATCGAGGGGCTGGAGCGCATCCGGTTCACGAGCCCGCATCCGGCCGCCTTCACCGACGACGTCATCGACGCGATGGCCGAGACGCCGAACGTGATGCCGCAGCTGCACATGCCCCTGCAGTCCGGTTCCGACCGCATCCTCCGGTCGATGCGGCGCTCGTACCGCTCCGAGAAGTTCCTCGGCATCCTCGACCGCGTGCGCGCAAAGCTGCCCGACGCCGCCATCAGCACGGACATCATCGTGGGATTCCCCGGCGAGACCGAAGAAGACTTCCAGGAGACCATGCGCGTCGTGGAGCAGGCGCGCTTCGCCTCGGCCTTCACGTTCCAGTACTCCATCCGCCCAGGGACGCCCGCGGCCGAGATGGCCGACCAGGTGCCCAAGGAGGTCGTCCAGGACCGGTACGACCGCCTGATCGCTCTGCAGGAGCGCATCTCGCTCGAAGAGAACGAACGTCTCGTCGGACGCGAGGTCGAACTCCTCGTCGCCAACGGTGAAGGCCGCAAAGACGCCGACACGCACCGCCTCAGCGGGCGCGCCCGTGACAGTCGCCTCGTCCACTTCGAGCTCCCGGCCGGCTCCGAGACGCCCCGCCCCGGCGACGTCGTCACCGTGCGGGTCACCCAGGCCGCCCCGCACCACCTGATCGCCGACAGCGCCGACGGCGCCCCGCTGACGATCCGCCGCACGCGCGCGGGGGATGCCTGGGACCGCGCGGAGGCCGAGTCGTGCGCGGTTCCCGCCCACGGCACGGCGGCCGGTTCGGGCGCCGGCCCGGTCTCCCTCGGCCTCCCGACACTGCGCGTGCGCGAGCCGCTCACGTCGCCCGGCGTGGGCACGATGCCGATCTACGACCCGTCGGACGGCCAGCGCTGAGCGCGGGCGGGCCGGAGACCGAACCGCGCCGGGAATCCGGAAGCGCCCCCGCGGGCGTCGTCGCCATCGTCGGCGCCACCGGGACGGGCAAGACCGAACTCTCCCTGTCCCTCGCCGAAGCAGTGCGGGAGCGCGGGCGCGCGGCCGAAGTGGTCAACGCGGACGCCATGCAGCTCTACCGGGGCATGGACATCGGCACGGCCAAGCTGCCGGCCTCCGAATGGCGCGGCGTGCCTCACCATCTCTTCGACGTGCTCGAAGTGACGGACGAAGCCACCGTCGCCCGGTACCAGCCCGAGGCGCGACGTGTCATCGACGAGATCGTCGCCCGCGGCGCCACGCCGATCCTGGTGGGCGGGTCCGGGCTCTACGTGTCGAGCGTGCTGTTCGACTTCCGGTTCCCGGCCACCGACCCGGAGCTGCGCGCGCGCCTCGAGGCCGAGCTCCTCGCAGAGGGGCCCGGGATGCTGTTCCGGCGCCTGGCCGAGCTCGATCCGGACGCGGCGCAGCGCATCGGATCGGCCAACGGGCGGCGCATCGTCCGCGCGCTCGAAGTCGCAGAGCTCACCGGAATGCCGGTGAGCGGGTCGCTGCCGGAGGCGCCGCAGTTCTGGCGACCGACGGTGCTGCTCGGTCTCGCCGCGCCGCGCGAGGAGCTCGTGCGGCGGCTGGACGAACGCGTCGAACGCATGTGGCGCGACGGCCTGCCCGACGAGGTCCGGGGTCTGATCCCGCTCGGGCTCGAACGCGGGGTGACCGCGCGGCGAGCGATCGGGTACGCGCAGGCCCTCGCCGAGGTGAACGGCGAGATGAACCGGTCGGAGGCCATCGCGGCGACCCAGCAGCTGACGCGCCGGTACGCCCGGCGCCAGGTCAGCTGGTTCAAGCGCTACGCCGACCTCCACTGGCTCGACTACGACGACCCGCAACTCACCCGCTCGGCACTCGATAGGCTGTGAGGATGGCGACGCTCCGTTTCACCAAGGGTCAGGGGACCGGCAACGACTTCGTGCTCTACTCCGACCCGGACGGGCGGCTACCGCTTTCCGCGTCGCAGATCGCGGCCATCTGCGACCGCCACTTCGGCGTCGGCGCCGACGGCGTGATCCGCGCGGTGCGCTCGACGCACCTCCCCGAGGGCGCGGAGGCCCTCGCCGAGGACGACGCGGCCGAGTGGTTCATGGATTACTACAACGCAGACGGCTCCCTCGCCGAGATGTGCGGCAACGGGATCCGCGTCTACGTGCGCTATCTGCTCGAGTCCGGCCTGGCGGAGCTCGCCGACGGCGACACCCTCCCGATCGGCACCCGCTCCGGCGTCCGCGACGTGCAACGCAACCTCACCGGATTCCAGGTGGACCTCGGACGCTGGGCGCTCGACGGCAGCGAGCCCCTCGTGCGCGCGAAGGAGCTTCCCGTCGCCCGGCCCGGGCTCGGCCTCGACCTCGGCAACCCGCACGTCGTCGTCGCGGTCGCCGATGAGTCGGAGCTGGAGGCGGCCGACCTCTCCTACATCCCGCACATCGAACCGCAGCCCGAGAACGGGGCGAACGTCGAGTTCGTCGTGCCGCGCGAGCCGCTCGTGAGCGACGGCATCGGACGCATCCGGATGCGTGTGCACGAGCGCGGGAGCGGCGAGACGCTGTCGTGCGGCACGGGCGCGGCAGCAGCCGCGCTGGCAGTGCGCTACTGGGCAGGGGAGGGTGCTCCCGACCAGTGGCGCGTGGAGGTGCCGGGCGGCACCGTCGGCGTCCGCATGTTCGCGACGGAGGACGGCGAGCACGTCGCCCTCTCCGGTCCGGCCGAGCTCGTCTACACCGGCACCATCGAGCTCGCCTGAGCGCTGCGCCGGTCGGAGCCCGCTGCGCCGGTGAACGACTCCTGCGCCGATGGACGACTGCCGCGCGGTTGGCCGCCTACTGCCCCGGCCGGCGGCTCCGGAGCACCCGGTAGCCCTTCGAGATCGCCTGGCGCGTGGTGGTCAGCTCGGGCATCGTCGCCTGGATCCAGCGCTGCAGGGAGTCGCTGCCGAGGTTGCGCTGCACGACGAGCCAGGCATCCGAGCCCGGCTCCAGCCGCGGCAGCCAGCGCTGCAGGATGTCGTGGAGCTCGTTCTTGCCCACGCGGATGGGCGGATTGGACCAGATCGTGGTGAATTCCACGGACTCGGGAACATCATCCGGGGTCACAGGGTTTATATTCGTGAGACCGAGCTTCTGCGCGTTCCTGCGCACCACGTCGAGCGCTCGGGTATTGACGTCGACCGCCCAGACGGTCGCATGAGGGGATTCGAGAGCAAGTGTGAGAGCCAGGGGCCCCCAGCCGCAGC
>NZ_CAMFLC010000030.1 GCF_945957465.1 uncultured Leifsonia sp. | reverse complement strand
CTCGGCGAAGGCACGGCGATGGCGGTCGGGGCCTGCCTGCTGCTGGAGTACGGCGTGTCCACCGCGGCGGTCGCCGTGGGATGGTCGCAGTACGTCAACCAGCTGCTGCAGAACCTCTTCGGCTGGCAGCTCCCGGTGCAGCTCTCGCAGGCTCCCGAGCAGGGCGGCATCGTCAACATCCCCGCCGTGATCGTCATCGTGCTGTGCTCGCTCCTGCTCCTGCGCGGGGCGCGTGAGTCGACGACCGTCAACAGCATCATGGTGGTCATCAAGATCGCCGTCGTGCTGTTCTTCTGCGCCGTCGCCTTCACCGGGTGGAACGCCGACCACTTCCACGACTTCGCCCCCGCGGGATTCGCCGGGATCGTCGGAGGGGCCGGAATCATCTTCTTCTCGTTCGTCGGTCTCGACGCCGTGTCGACGGCCGGTGAGGAGGCGAAGAACCCGAAGCGGAACCTGCCGCTCGCCATCATCTTCGCGCTGCTGATCATCATCGCGCTCTACGTGCTGACCTGCATCTCCGCCCTCGGCGCGCAGGCTCCGGCTGCGTTCGCGAACCAGGACGCCGGCCTGTCCGCCATCCTGCAGAACATCGTCGGCTCCAGCTGGCCGGGAACCATCGTCGCGATCGGCGCGATCATCTCGATCTTCTCCGTCACCCTCGTCGTCCTCTACGGTCAGACGCGCATCCTGTTCGCCATGTCGCGCGACGGGATGATCCCGAAGGTGTTCGCCAAGGTCAACCCGCGCTCGATGACGCCGGTGCAGAACACGGTCATCGTGATGATCGCGACGAGCATCCTCGCCGCCGTGATCCCGATCGACTTCCTCGCCGAGATGACGAGCATCGGCACCCTGGTCGCGTTCCTCGTGGTGTCGCTCGGCGTCATCATCCTGCGGGTGCGCGAGCCGCACCTGGAGCGCGGATTCCGGCTGCCGCTGGGCTGGACCATCCCGATCCTGTCGATCGTGGGCTGCATCGCGATCATCACGCAGCTGCGGCTCATCACCATCGTCGTCTTCCTGATCTGGACTGCCGCCTTCCTCGTCTTCTACTGGTTCTACGGCCGCACGCACTCCGCCCTGCAGGCGGGGCGGCCGGTCGTGGAGTCCGAGGCGCCGTACACGAGCAACTTCGGGCAGCCGAGTCGCAGCGAGATCAGAGCGGCCGCCGAGCGCAGGAAGGCGGGCAGGAAATGAGCATCGTCGTCGGGGTGGCTCCCGCGCATCGGTCGGCGTCCGCTCTGCACCTGGCGGCGATGCTCGCACGCTCGTCGGGCGCCGACCTCGTCGTGGCCGCGATCGTGCCGCCCGCCTGGCCGACCACGGCGGGAGGCGCCGACGCGGAGTGGCGCGGCTTCACCCGGGAGAACGCGGACAGCGCACTCGACCACGCCGCGGCCGTGCTCGGCGGGTCGATCCGGGCCGAGTATCTGCTGTACGAGGCGCCGTCGGCCCGACGCGGCCTCCTGGAGCTGGCGGAGCAGCGCGGGGCGTCGCTGATCGTCGTCGGTTCCGCCGGCGGGGGAGAGCCCGGGCGGATCGCGCTCGGCTCGGCGAGCGACACCCTGCTGCACGCATCGCCGGTCCCCGTCGCGATCGCGCCGGCCGGGTACCGCACCGAGGAGGACGCGCGCGTCGGCCGGGTCACCGCCGCCTACCGCGGCACCGGCGCCTCGGCCGACCTGGTGTTCGGGGCGGCCGAGGTGGCCGCGACGGTCGGCGCGGACCTGCGGGTCGCCTCCTTCGCCGTCGTGCCCCGCGACTCCGGCACGTCGGGCGCCGGTTTCGACGCCGAGGTCGCGATCGCCGACACCTGGGCGGCGGACGTGGAGAAGCATGCGGCGTCGGTGGTCCGCCAGCTGTCCGAACTGCCGGACGCTCCGGCCGTCTCCGATGTGGCCGTGGGACGCGGCGAGACCTGGGAGGACGCGCTGGCGGACATCGGCTGGCAACCGGGCGAGCTGCTCGTCGTCGGATCCAGCACGCTCGGCCCCATCGCGCGCGTGTTCCTGGGCTCGCACGCCGCCAAGATCCTGCGCCACTCGCCTGTGCCGGTCGTCGTCGTGCCGCACGGACTCCACGGCCGCGAACGGGACTGATCCTCCGAAGCACCGCACCAGAACCGGACCGAAAGACGCACCGATGACCCACCCCCTTCTCGATCTGTTCCCGACCGGCGCCGCCGTCGACCCCGACGGCACGCTCGTCGTCGGCGGCTGCCGGGTCGACGACCTCGCGCGCGAGTTCGGGACCCCCGCGATCGTCGTCGACGAGACCGCCCTGCGCGCCAGGGCGCGCGAGTACCGCACGGCTCTCACGTCGCGCCGCGCCAACGCCCGCGTTGTGTTCGCGTCGAAGGCGTTCCCGGCGACCGCGGTGCAGCGGGTCATGGTCGAGGAGGGGCTCGGCCTGGATGTCGCGGGCGGCGGCGAGACCCTCGGCGCACTGCGCGCGGGAGTGGATCCGGCGCTCGTCGTGATGCACGGCAACGCCAAGACGACGGAGGAGCTGCGGATCGCGGTGGAGGCCGGGATCGGCCTGGTCGTCGTCGACAACGCGGACGACGTCGACCGGCTCGAGCAGCTGGTCGCGCCGGGACGCGCGCAGGGCGTGCTGGTCCGGATCGTCCCCGAAGTCGAGTCGTCGACGCACCCCGCTGTGCAGACCGGGCAGGTGGGCTCGAAGTTCGGGCTGACCGCCGCCGCCGCGCGCCCCCTGATGGCGCGCATCGAGGCCAGCCCGCTCCTGGAGCTGCGAGGCGTGCACGCCCATGTCGGGTCGCAGATCATGGACCCGGCGGAGCTCGCGGCGGCCGTCGCACCGCTGGCCGCCCTGGGCGCGTTCCCGGTCTACGACCTGGGCGGCGGACTCGGCGCCCGGTACACGACCGCCGATCGGCCCGCGACCGTCGACGAGTACGTCCAGGCGCTGCTCGCGGCGGCCGACGAGCACCTGCCCGCCGACGCCGAGATCATCATCGAGCCCGGCCGCAGCATGGTCAACGGGTCGGCGTTCACGCTCTACACGGTCACGACCGTCAAGCGCGACGCGCGGAACTTCGTCGCCGTCGACGGCGGCATGGGCGACAACCTGGAGGTCGCGCTCTTCCAGCAGCGCTTCGAGGCCGTCCTCGCCGGCCGCATGCACGACGAGGACGAGGAGGAGGTCGTGGTGGTGGGCCGGCACTGCGAGTCGGGGGACGTGCTCATCGACCCGTTGCGGCTGCCGGTGTCCCGGGTCGGCGACCTCCTCGCCGTCCCGGCCACCGGCGCGTACACGCACACCATGGCGAACAACTACAACGGCTACCGGCGGCCGCCGGTGGTGTTCGTGCGCGACGGCGAGGCGCGCGCCGTCATCCGGCGCGAGACCTGGGAGGACCTCTTCGACCGCGACGTGTGAGGGGTCGACCTGGAAGGGCCGTCACATCCCCGGCGGCGGTCCCGTGCTCGCCCGCACGATCAGCTGCGGCGCCGGATGTTCGATCGCGGGCGTCTCGATGCCCTCGATCGCGGCGAAGAGCACATCCATCGCGCGGGCGCCGATCCAGGCGAACTCCTGTCGGATCGTCGTCAGCGGCGGCGCGAAGTGCTTCGCCTCGGGGATGTCGTCGAAGCCGACGATGCTGAGGTCGCGCGGGATGGACATCCCCAGTTCGGTCGCGGCGTGGATCAGGCCGAGCGCCATCTGGTCGTTCGATGCGAAGACCGCGGTGAAGTCGGGATGCTCGAGGAGGCGGAGCCCCACCTCGTAGCCCAGATCGGCCGTCCAGTCTCCGAGCAGCGGCGCGGTCGCGGGGAGGTCGTGGTCGGAGAGCTCGGCGAGGAAGCCGTTCATGCGGTCCTCCGCCTCCTTCCAGTCCTGCGGGCCGGCGAGATGGCGGATGCGCGTGTGCCCCAGCTCGATGAGGTGCCGCGTCGCGAGGCGCGCGCCCGCCTCCTGGTCGATCGAGACGGTGTGGCCGCCCTGCTCGTCCGCCCAGTGCAGATTCACGGACGGCACCCGGATGGCGACGCGTTGCAGCGCCTCGTGCGCGCGCTGCTGCGGAGCGATGATCACGACGCCCTCGACCCCGTGGGTCACCAGTTCGTCCAGCGCCGCCGAGATGCTCGCGTCGTCCTCCCGCTCGAGTGTCGCCGACAGGATCGCGTAGCCCCTGGCTCGGGCGGCGTCGTCGATCGCGGCGGCCGCGCTGAACGGTCCGTAGTGCGACCGGGCCGAGACGAGGACCCCGATCGTCCTGGTCTTGGAGGTGGCCAGCGCTCGCGCGGCACTGTTCGGCCGCCACGCGTTCTCGTCGATGACCTTGCGGACCACGGCCTCGGTCGACGGCTTGATGTAGCGCTCGCCGTTGAGCACGCGCGAGACCGTCTGACGGGACACCCCGGCGAGGCGGGCGATGTCCCGGATCGAGAGCGGCCGCTGATCGCCTGTGCTGCGGTCTTCCATGCATCCTGTCCCGTGAGGAGCACGGCGCCACTGCCACGCTCGATCGATGTGCTGATCATATTGCGCATCCTGTGCGTTCCGGCTCGCCCCTTCTTCGGTCGCTTCGCCGCGATCCACTTGACGGGATCGGGGAATGGCCATATCGTCTAACACGTTCTGGGACCGGTCACATATATCGGATGCGGTCCAGCATACGACGAGGGAGTCACGGATGTCAGCACTCTGGCCGCACAGCCGCGGCGCCTGGTGTTGCACATCGCCCCGTCGAACGCTGGAGGCCGCACTGCCGACGGTTCCCGGTCCGGCGAGTCCGTACGCATTCGGCGTACCGGTCGCCTCATCGCTCGAAGGGGAATCACAGTGAAACTCAAGAAGGTGGCTTTGGCCGCAGTGGCGTTGGGCGCCGTGATCGCGCTCGCCGCCTGCACCGGAGGCCGCGGCGGCGACGCCGGCGGCTCCGGCAGCACGGACAACAAGGGCGCGCTGGTCGGTGTCGCGATGCCGACGAAGGTGTCGGAGCGCTGGATCGCCGACGGCAACGCCGTCAAGGCGGACCTCGAGAAGAACGGCTACAAGGTCGATCTCGAGTACGCCAACAACGACATCCCGACCCAGGTGCAGCAGATCAACACGATGATCACCAAGGGCGCGAAGGTGCTGATCATCGCCTCCATCGACGGTGGTTCGCTGACCGACCAGCTCGACGCCGCCGCGAAGGCCGGCATCAAGGTCATCTCGTACGACCGCCTCCTGACCGGTGACAAGAACGTCGACTACTACGTCTCGTTCGACAACTACAAGGTCGGCGTCTACCAGGCCAACTCGCTCCTCACCGGCCTCGGCGTGCTCGACGCCAGCGGCAACAAGACCGGAGCCAAGGGGCCGTTCAACATCGAGGTGTTCGCCGGAAGCCCGGACGACAACAACGCCACGTTCTTCTACAACGGCGCGATGGACACGCTCAAGCCCTACATCGCCGACGGCACGCTGGTCGTCAAGAGCGGCCAGACCAACTTCAACCAGGTCGCGATCCTGCGCTGGGACCCGGCCACGGCCAAGGCCCGCATGCAGGACCTGATCGCCAAGTCGTACTCGACCGGGGCGACCGTGCAGGGCGTGCTCTCGCCCTACGACGGCCTCTCCGACGGCATCCTGAGCGCACTGGAGGGCGCCGGCTACGGACAGGGCGGCAAGCAGATCCCGATCATCACCGGCCAGGACGCCGAGGTGGCCAGCGTCAAGCAGATCATCGCGGGCACGCAGTACTCGACGATCTACAAGGACACCCGCAAGCTCGCCAACGAGGCCGCCAAGATGGCGAACGACCTGCTGACGGGCAAGAAGCCCGAAGTCAACGACACCAAGAGCTACGACAACAAGGTCAAGGTCGTGCCGAGCTACCTCTTCCAGCCGGTCGTGGTCACGAAGGACAACTACCAGAAGGTCCTCGTCGACAGCGGCTACTACAAGGAGTCCGACCTCAAGTGACGTCGACGCGCTCCCGGGCGGCCCGCGCCGAGCGGGCCGCCCGGGACGCACCCGAGCAAGGGAAACCATGACCAACACGATTCTCGAGATGCGCAACATCTCGAAGTCCTTCCCCGGCGTGAAGGCGCTGCAGGATGTCTCCATCAGCGTGGAGGAAGGCTCCGTCCACGCGATCTGCGGCGAGAACGGAGCGGGCAAGTCCACGCTGATGAAGGTGCTGTCGGGCGTGTACCCGCACGGCACGTTCGAGGGCGAGATCGTCATGAACGGCGAACCCGTCGAGTTCCGGTCGATCAACGACTCCGAGGCCGCGGGCATCGGCATCATCCACCAGGAGCTCGCCCTGTCGCCCTACCTGTCGATCGCCGAGAACATCTACCTCGGCAACGAGCGGCAGAAGCGCGGATTCATCGACTGGAACGAGACCAACCTCGAGGCCGCCAAGCTGCTGGCCCGCGTCGGCCTCCACGAGAACCCGATCACCAAGATCAAGGACATCGGGGTCGGCAAGCAGCAGCTCGTGGAGATCGCGAAGGCGCTGTCGAAGGAGGTGAAGATCCTCATCCTCGACGAGCCGACGGCGGCCCTCAACGACGACGACTCGGCGCACCTGCTCGACCTGATCCGCCAGCTGCAGTCGCACGGCATCACGGCGATCATCATCAGCCACAAGCTCAACGAGATCAAAGCGATCGCCGACCGCGTCACGATCATCCGCGACGGCCGCACGATCGAGACGCTCGAGATGGGGAAGGAGGCCAGCGAAGAGCGCATCATCAAGGGGATGGTGGGCCGGGATGTGGCGAGCCGCTTCCCCGATCATGTGCCGCACATCGGCGAGGAGCTCCTCCGGGTCGAGAACTGGACGGTGCACCACCCGCTCGACCGCACCCGCAAGGTCGTCGACGATGTCAGCTTCACCGTGCACGCGGGCGAGATCGTCGGCATCGCCGGACTCATGGGGGCCGGCCGCACAGAGCTCGCGATGAGCATCTTCGGCCGCAGCTACGGCGTCGGCATCAGCGGCCAGGTCTACAAGCGCGGCAAGCCGATCTCGGTCAACACGGTGTCGAAGGCGATCGAGAACGGGCTCGCCTACTCCACCGAGGACCGCAAGCACTTCGGGCTGAACCTGATCGACAACATCCAGCGCAACATCTCCATCGCCGCCCTCGACAAGCTCGTCAACTGGTTCAAGTTCGTGAACGAGCACCGGGAGTCGCTGGTCGCGGAGGAGTACCGCCGCTCGATGAACATCAAGACGCCGAACGTGCTCACGCTCACCGGCAAGCTCTCCGGCGGCAACCAGCAGAAGGTCGTGCTGTCGAAGTGGATGTACTCCGATCCGGAGGTGCTCATCCTCGACGAGCCGACGCGGGGCATCGACGTCGGCGCGAAGTACGAGATCTACACGATCATCGACCGGCTCGCCGACCAGGGGAAGGGCATCGTCGTCATCTCCTCCGAGCTGCCGGAGCTGCTCGGCATCTGCGACCGCATCTACACGCTCAGCGAGGGCCGGATCACCGCCGACGTGCCGCGCGAGAAGGCGACGGCCGAATACCTCATGCAATTCATGACCAAGGAACGCGAGAAGAACAACCGATGAAACCGCTCACCAAAGCACTCAACTACCTCGCCGGGCAGCTGCGTCAGATCGGGCTGTTCATCACCCTGATCGCCATCGTGGTCTTCTTCCAGATCGCGACGAGCGGGATCACGCTGGCGCCGATCAACGTCTCGAACCTGATCGTGCAGAACAGCTACATCCTCATCCTCGCGATCGGCATGGTGATGGTGATCATCGCCGGCCACATCGACCTGTCGGTCGGCAGCGTGGTCGCCTTCATCGGTGCGATGGCCGGCGTGTTCATCTCGCAGTGGCATCTCCCGTGGCCGCTCGCGGTGTTCTTCTGCCTGGTGCTCGGAGCGCTCGTCGGCGCCTGGCAGGGCTTCTGGATCGCGTACTTCGGCATTCCGGCGTTCATCGTGACGCTGGCGGGCATGCTCGCGTTCCGCGGCGCCGCGCAGATCGCGCTCGGCAACCAGCAGATCTCGTTCTTCCCCAAGGAGTTCCGCGCGATCGGGTCCGGGTTCCTCCCGGCCTTCGGCACGACGGGCTACGAGCCGCTGACGATGATCCTCGGCCTGCTGGCCAGCGTCGCCATCCTGTACACGTCGATCCGTCAGCGCGCCGTTCGACGCAAGTACGACCTCGAGGACGAGCCGCTGTGGTGGTTCACCGTCAAGCTGGTGTTCCTGGTCGCGCTCGTGCTCGTGATGACCCTGCTGCTCGCCAGCTACAACGGCACGCCGATCGTGCTGATCATCCTCGCGGTGCTGGTGGTCGCCTATTCGGCGGTGATGAACCGCTCGGTCTTCGGCCGTCACATCTACGCCATCGGCGGCAACCTGCAGGCGGCTGCGCTCTCGGGCGTGAAGACGAAGCGCGTGACGTTCCTCCTGTTCGTCAACATGGGTGTGCTGTCCGCGGTCGCCGGGCTCGTGTTCACCGCGGGGCTCAACCTGGCGAGCCCGAGCGCGGGCAACGGGTTCGAACTGGACGCGATCTCCGCCGTGTTCATCGGAGGTGCGGCCGTCACCGGCGGCATCGGCACGGTGACCGGTGCCATCATCGGTGGTCTGATCATCGGCGTGCTGAACAACGGCATGTCGATCCTCGGAGTGGACAGCGACTACCAGCTGCTCATCAAGGGTCTGGTGCTGCTCGCCGCCGTGGCGTTCGACGTCTACAACAAGCGCCGGTCCGTCGGGCAGTGACCCGGCGGGCCGCCGCGGCGGTCACACGGTGGCGGTGCGGATGCGGACTTCGCGCTCCATGCGCTTCTCGTGGCGCTCCCTGCCCTTGAGAGCCTCGAGTTCGCGGCTCTTCGGGGGTGCGTTCGTGACCAGCTGGTCGAGCATCCGGCGCGTGGCCTCGGCGATCTCGTCGATCGCCTGATCGAAGGCGGCGGCGTTCGCACGGGACGGGCGCGTGGAGCCGCTCACCTTGCGGACGAACTGCAGGGCGGCCTCGCGCACCTCGTCGTCGGTGGTGGGCGGTTCGAAGTTGTGGAGGCAGCGGATGTTCCGGCACATGCCGTGACCATACCGCCATCGGCCCCGCTTGCTCTGGGAGTTCTCAGGAAGCATGGCGCAGGATGTCCTGGTCACCCGACAGCACGATAAGGAACCACCCCCATGAGCTCGCTCCGCGACCACATCGAGCGCACCCTCCGCGACACCGACCACAGCATCACCGCCGAGACCGTCCCCGTCACCACCGGATCGGTCGCGCTTCCGCAGCGGCAGTAGCGCCCATCGGCAGCTGTCAGCGCCCGGCCAGCGAACCGCCGATCCCGCCGACGCTGAAGTAGCGGTTGAGCACGGCGAACACGATGATCGGGGGGATCATCATCACCACGGCGACGCTCATCACCGGCCCCCAGTCGGTCTGGTTCTGCTGGAAGAAGGTCTGCAACCCGATGGGGAGGGTGTAGCTCTGATCCGATCGCAGGAACACCACGGCGACGAGGTAGTCGTTCCACGCGAGGAGGAACGCGAAGATCGCGGTGGAGAGGATGCCGGGCAGCGAGTTGCGCAGCACCACTCGCGAGAAGCTGCCGAAGACGGAGCAGCCGTCCATCCACGCCGCCTCCTCCAGGCTGATCGGGATCGAGTCGAAGTACGCCGCCATCATCCAGATCGCGACGGACAGGGTGCCGCCGACGTACAGGATCACGACGCCGCCCAACGTGTCGACGAGTCCCAGCCCGGCGAACAGGATGAACAGCGGGATGATCGCCGTCACCACCGGCAGCGACTGGATGACGAACAGCGTGAGCGAGAAGCCGGCGACCAGCCTCCCGCGTCCGCGTGACAGCACATACCCCGCGGGGGCGGCGATCACGACCGACACGACGACCGTCGCGAGCGTGACGAGGAGGCTGTTGCCCACCCACCGCCCGAGATCGGTGGAGGTGATCACGCTCACGTAGTTGTCGAGGGTGACCCCGGTGGCGGAGCTGCCGAGAGCAGGCTGCAGCGAGAGCAGCACCACGGCGACCAGAGGCACGAGCACGAGGGCGGTGATCACGGCGAGCAGGCTGAACCTCCACCACCGGCCGCGGTCACCGGCCGGCCGGGGCCGGACGCGGGTGCGGGGTGCACGCGGAGCGGTCCGCTGGACCAGTGCCGTCATTCGATGGCCGCCTTTCGGATCTGCCGGTAGAGCGTGACGCTGACGACGACGAGCACGAGCGTCATGAGGAACGCGATGGCGACGCCGGGACCGGTCTGGAAGTTCTGGAACACCGTCGTGTATGCGAGGACGACGAGGGTCTGGGTCGAGTCGACCGGGCCGCCGCCGGTCAGCAGGAAGATCGTCGGGAAGTCGTTCACGCAGAAGATCGTCATCAGGATCCAGCTGATGTAGGTGGGCCGCGCGACCATCGGAAGCGTGATGAACCGGAAGGTCTTCCAGCCGGACGCGCCGTCGACGCGCGACGCCTCGTAGACGTTGGTGTCGACGGAGGCGAGCGCGGACGACATCATCATCATCATGAACGGGAAGCTCACCCACACTTTGAACACGCAGACCGTGAGCTGCGCGAGCAGCGGGTCGGCCAGGAACAGCACGTCGCCGAAGCCCAGCGCCTTGGCCACCAGCGGCAGCGGGCTCTGCGGGGTGGCGACCAGCCAGTTCCACGACGTGGACGAGACGACGATCGGCACGACCCACGGCAGCAGCAGGAGCACCTTGAGCAGCCCGTTCGCCGGCACTCGGGTGCGCAGCACCAGCGCGAGCGCCAGACCGATCGCCCAGCTGCCGAAGACGCCGACGACCGTGAAGACGACGGTGAACCAGGCGGCGTGCCAGAACTGCGGAGAGGTGAGCACGGTCGCGTAGTTCTGCAGGCCGACGAAGGTGCCCGCATCGACGAGATCGCCGTTGCGCAGGGACTGCTGGCCGGCGTAGAGGAGCGGGTACAGGTTGAGCAGCAGGAGCAGGAGGACCGCCGGCGTCGCGAACAGCACGAACGTCAGGGTCCCCGAGTTCGGGCGGCGGGGCGGTCGGGCGCCCGGGCGCCCGCGCCCGGCGACGGCGACACCGCGTCGGGCGCGGCGGACGGATTCGAGTGCGGTCGGGGTGGCCATGCGGGTCACTTCTGCTGGGAGGTCAGCGTCTTCTGGAGGGTCTGCAGCGACTCCTTCGGAGTGGCCTTCAGCGACAGGACGCTCTGCGCCCAGGTGCTCATCGCGGGCGTGCTGTCCACCAGGGTGACGTCGGCGAACAGGGCGTCGCCTCCCGGCGCGGCCCAGGTCTTGCAGATCGGCTGCCACTTCTCGATCATGGTGACGGCATTGGCGTCGGACCGGAACTGCGGGGTGTTCGCGATCGATTTGAGCACGGGGAGCCCGATGCCGGTGTTCTGCGTCCACAGCGGCGCCATGTTCTTGTAGTAGTAGGTGAGGAAGGCCTCCGACCCCTTCTGGCTCGGGGTGTGCTTGTACATCATGATGTTGTTCGGGAAGTACAGCGCGCCCTTGCCTCCGCGCGCGCCGGTCAGGGGTTCGGTGACCGCCATGTCCTGCACCAGCGGACCGCCGAGCACCTGCGCCAGGCCCGGCCCTTCGAAGCCCATCCCGAACGTTCCGGCCTTCCACTGGCTCTGCGCGTTGGTGGTCGAGTAGCTGACGCTGCCCGGGTCCATGTAGCCCTTGCGGATCAGCTCGACGACGAACTCGAGCGCCTCGATGTTGGCCGGAGTGACGCAGTCGGGCTTCTGGTCGGCATTGAACAGGCCTCCGCCGTTGTTGATGAGCAGCCCGACGAGCGCCTGGAAACCGTTGCCCTGCGCCCCGGATGCGATTCCGAAGCCGAAGACGCCGATCTTCTTGAGCGCCGCGCTCACGTCGAGGTACGACTGCCAATCGGTGGGCGGCTCCACCCCGGCCTTCTCGAGGAGGGACTTGCGGTACCAGAGGGCGCGCATGTCGAGGTTGTAGGGGACGGCGACGTAGCCCTTGCTCGTCTTCATCGTGTCGAGGACGCCCGGCAGGAAGTCGTCGAACAGGCCGTTGCCCTTCCACGAGTCGAGGAGCGCGTCGGCGTACGCGATGTAGTTCTTCTCGGCGAACTGGAACGCCTGGGTGCCGCTGCCGCTGCTGACCGCGGGGCCGGTGTTGGAGGCGATCGCCGACGCGAACGTCGTGGTGAAGTTGGACCATTGCACGGCCTGGTACCCGGCGGCGGGCAGCCCCTTCGCCGGCTTGTAGGCGAGCGTGATCTTCTTGTCCAGGGGTGAGAAGGCGGTCCCTCCCCACGGCATGTTCCAGAATTTGACGGTCGACGACGAGGTGCCGCCCGGCGCGCTGCACGCCGCGAGTGCGGCGAGCACGGCGAGCCCGCCGGTGCCGGCGAGCAGTCCTCGGCGAGTGATGGTTCCGGAACTCGACCCGTTCGTCATGCTGTCTTCTCCTCTATCGGCCGGGGAAACGCCGGCGGCTTTCTTCGTCGAACACCTGAAGAGGTGGCGTGGTCGAGCGATTTGCGCAAATTTTCGACGCTCGACATCGTCGCCGGGCCATACTTTCAGCGAACTGACCGACGCGCAAGAGAAGAACTCCACGAAAGTTTGCGCAATGACTTCGCCGCGGATAGGCTGTGCGCATGAACGGTGAGGACGCCAGGCGCGACCGACCGACCCTCTCCGATGTCGCTGGGATGGCCGGCACGAGCATCCCGACCGTGTCCAAGGTGCTCCGCGGGGGGACGGACGTCTCACCGGCCACGCGCGACCGGGTCATGGAAGCGGTGCGTGCCGTCGGGTATGCGCGCGCCACGAGGCCGAGCGCCCCGGAGCCCGACGCACCGGCCATGATCGACCTCGTCGTCAATCACGTGCACGGGACCTGGGCGAACGGCGTGCTCACCGGTGTCGAGAGCGCGGCCACCGCCGCGAACGTCGACGTCGTCATCACGGTGGCCCGGGAGGACGGCAACTGGGTGTCCCGACTGCTGCGCCGGCCCTCTCAGGGCGCCATCGTCGTCCTGGTCGACCCGGCCCCGAGCCATTTCGCCGCGCTGGAGGCGGCGCGCATCCCCGTCGTGCTGGTCACGCCGATGAGTGAGCCGAGCGCTCCCGCGATGCGTGTCGGCGTCACCAACTGGGACGGCGGCCGGACGGCCGCCGAGCACCTGCTCGCGCTCGGTCACCGTGCGTTCGCTGTGGTCGGGGGCGACCGGACGCATCTGTACAGCCGCGCGCGGATCGACGGGTTCCGTTCGGCGCTGGAGCTCCAGGGAGCTCCGGCGCCGGTGGTCGTGCACGGCGATTGGGACCGCCGCCGCGCCGCCGACGCGATCGCCCCGCTGCTGCGCGGCCCTGACCGCCCCGGTGCGGTGTTCGCCTGCTCGGATCTGATGGCGATGGGTGTGTACGACGCGGCGCAGGCCGCCGGGCTGCGCGTGCCCGCCGACCTCAGCGTCGTCGGGTTCGACGACGTACCGGAGGCGAGCTGGGGGACGCCTCCCCTGACGACTGTGCGGCAGCCGATCGCCGAGATGGGCGAGGTCGCGGTGCGGCTCCTGCTCGGCGCTCCCGAGCTCTCCGGCGAGCCGGCGCCCGCCGTGCTGCCGCGCGTCGACCTGTCGACGACACTGGTGGTGCGGGCCTCGACCGCGCGAGCGGCGGGGTAGCCGCCGAGACCTGCCGGCCCGGCTGCCGCAGCGTGCGCGACGGCTCTTTGCGGAGGCGGCCCGGGCGAACTACCGTTGGCTCTCTCACGTCTTCGTCGCTTGGAGCCCGGCCATGACCTCCGCCTTCGCCCCGCTCGGTGTGCGTGTCTTCCGTCTGCTCTGGATCGCCGGGCTGGTGAGCAACATCGGCAGCTGGATGCAGACCGTCGGTGCGCAGTGGCTGCTCGTCGAGCAGGGGAGTCCGGCGTCGGTCGTGGCGCTCGTGCAGACCGCCGCCGCGGCGCCCGTGCTCTTGCTCGCCCTCCCAGCCGGGGTGCTCGGCGAGTTCTTCAACCGGCGGACGCTGTTGATCGTCGTGCAGACCGCTCAGTTCCTGATCGTGCTCGGCCTGGCCGGGCTGACCTGGGCCGGCGCGATGACGCCCGCACTGCTGCTGGCCGTGACCTTCTTGCTGGGCGCCGGCTCCGCCCTCCAGCTGCCCGCCTATCAGGCGGTCGTGCCGGACGTGGTGCCCACGCCCATGATCGCGGACGCGGCGGTGCTGTCGTCCATCGGTGTCAACGTCGCACGCGCGATCGGTCCGGCGCTGGCCGGCCTGGTGGTCGCCCAGTCGGGGGTGACGGCGGTCTTCGTCGCGAACGCCCTGTCGTTCCTGGTGTTCCTGGTCGCCCTGTTCGTCTGGCGCCGGTACGTGCCGCCGCGCGGCCGGCCGGAGCGCTTCCTGGATGCGACCCGCGCCGGGGTGCGCTACGTGCGGAACGCCGGTGCGATCCGCGGGCTGTACCTGCGGCTCGCCCTCTTCCTGTTGCCGGCGAACGGGCTGTGGGCGCTCCTGCCGGTGCTCGCGAGTGCCGAGCTCCATCTCGACGCCGGTGGCTACGGCCTGCTGCTCGCCTCGCTCGGCGTCGGCTCGGTCGGTGGGGCCTTCCTGCTCCCGCCGCTGCGGGCACGCTGGAGCACCGGGGCGATCGTCGCCGCCGCCTCGGCCGTGTTCGGCCTCTGCACCCTCGCCGTGGCCGTGATCTCGTCGCTCTGGCTCGTGCTCCTCGTGCTGGCCGTCGCGGGCTTCGCGTGGATCGGCGTGATCGCGACGATCAACGGCACGGTCCAGTCGTTCCTGCCGGTGTGGGTGCGCACGCGCGGGCTCTCGATCTATCAGCTGGTGCTCTTCGGCTCGACCGCGGTCGGTGCGGCGGTAACCGGAGCGCTGGCGACCTGGGCGGGAGTCGTCGGCGTCCTGATCGGCTGCGGCGTGCTCCTGGTGGTGCTCGGGATCGTCGGTGCGCTCCGCCCGGCGATCGACACGCGCCACAAGGGCCGCGCGATCGTCACGATGCCGTTGACCGACGTACCCCTGGTCTCGGGCGAGCCGCTAGACGACTCGGCGGCGAACCCGGTGCTGGTGCTGATCCGCTACACGGTGCCCGCAGAACGGCGGGACGACTTCGCCGCGCGGATGGACGCGGTCGGCCGTTCGCGCCGCCGCACCGGAGCGCGCGACTGGCGGCTGTACACCGATCGTGAGGACCCGGCGATCGTCGTGGAGGCCTTCCAGGTGGGATCGTGGAGCGAGCACCTGAGCCAGCATGAGGAGCGGATGACCGAGTACGACCGCCAGCTGCTCGACCGTGCCAGGGCGCTCGCCGACGGAGAGCCGGTCGTCGAGCACCTGCTGCAGACCGAGGCGGTGCGGCGCGCGGCGCGGTGACGGCCAGCCTGCTGGGCGAACTCCGCAACGACCCCGAGCTGTTCCAGGCGGCGAACACGGCCATCGGCCGCCCACCGGTGCGGGCACTGGTCGAGGTCATCCACCGCTGGATCCAGCGCGGCGAGGTACCCGACGACGTGCGGGTCGAGCTGATCGCCGGCATCATCCCGACAGCTGCGTTCGGAAGCGTGACGCTGCGGCAGCGCGCGCTCGACGCCGCGGCCGTGACCGAGCTCGTCGACCACGTGCTGCTTCCGGCGCTCCGGCCGCGCTCAGTCGCCTGACCCCGCGCGCAGCGCCCGGACCATGCTCTGGAGGCTGTGGAATGCCGCCGACTGCTCGGCCGCCGTCATGCCGGAGAGCATCCGCAGTTCGACGCCGCGGACGGCGGCGGTCGCCGTGTCGAGGCTTCGGCGGCCGCGGGGCGTGAGCCGCGTCGGCAGGGCTTTGCCGACGGGCGCATGCGTCGCCCTGGTGACGAAGCCGTCGCGTTCGAGCGCCTGGAGCAGCACATTCATCGTCTGCCGGGTGACGAAGGCGCCGCGGGCGAGCTCGGAGTTCGACAGGCCGGGGCGCTGGGCGAGCAGTTCGAGGCACGAGTAGTGGGTCACGCTCATCCCCAGCGGTCGGAGCACGTCCTCCATCGCTGAGCGCAGGGCGCTGGAGGCTTCCTTCAGCAGGTAGCCGAGCGAGGTCTCCAAATCGATCCCGGCACGCTCTGGACTCATGTCAGTAGTCTGACATAGGGTCGCTATGTCAGAAAACTGACACAACTGAAGGAGCACATCATGCCCGCCACCGGTCCCGATTTCATCTCCCTGCAGGTCCGCGACCTCGACGCTTCACAGGCCTTCTACGAGCAGTACCTCGGCCTCGCCCGCTCGCCCGCCGGGCCTCCGCACGCCGTCGTGTTCGCCACGTCGCCCATCGCGTTCGCGCTCCGCGACCTCCTGCCCGGCACCGACCTCGCCTCCGCCGCCCAGCCCGGCGTCGGGGTCGCGCTCTGGCTGCACGCGACGGACGTGCAGGCGATCCATGACGCGCTCGCGGCCGACGGGCACGCGATCGTCGCGGCGCCGATCGACGGCCCGTTCGGCCGCACCTTCACGTTCGCCGATCCCGACGGCTACCACGTCACTCTGCACGACCGCGCCTGACCGCCGAAGCGATCGGCGCGGTGTGCCGGGCACGGTGCTCGCGAGTATGGCGCTCGCGGGCATGGTGCTCGCCGAGCGCCGACGTCCGGCGGTCAGGCCAGAGCCGTGCGCAGCGCGTCGACGATGTCGGCGGAGCGGCGGTCGCCCGCCTCCATCCAGTTGGTCACGTAGCCGAAGCCCACGGCGGCGTCGCGGTCGGCGAAGCCGAGCTGGCCGCCGGCGCCGTCGTGGCCGAAGCTGCGCGGGCCCAGAAGGGTGTCGGCGGCGGTCCGGACCATGAACCCGCGCGCCCAGACGGGCCACGGACCGGGCGTGGGGAACACCGGTTCGCCGCTGCTCATCGGCACGAGGGCCGCGTCGAGGGTGTCGTCGCTCAGCAGGCGCACTCCGTCGGTCGGAGTCACGGTCGCCGACCAGATCGAGGCGAGTGCGCGCGCGGTCGCGATGCCGCCGGCACCGGGCAGTTGCGCGGCGTGCACGCGCGGGTCGTTGAAGCCGCCGTCGGGCGTGGCCAGCTCGGCCGGCAGCGCGCCGCCGAGCGTGGAGGCGAGGAGGTTCCAGCGCACGGGCTCCGCCTCCGAGGCGCGCGCCGCCGCCCGCTGGCTCTCCGAGAGCTGGAGGTGCGCCACGCGGTGCTCCTCGGACTGCGGTACGCCGATCCAGACATCCGAAGCCCACGGCCGCATGAGCCGGGCAAAGGCAGCACCCGGCTGCTCGCCGGTGATCCGGCGGACCAGCTCTCCGGTGAGCCACCCGTGGGTGAGCGCGTGGTAGCTGTAGCCGGTGCCCGGCTCCCAGAGCGGCTCCTCGGCAGCGAGCAGCCGCGGCACCGTTCCCCACACGAGGAGGTCGTCGAGGGCGAGCGGTTGCCGCAGCGCGGAGAGCCCGGCGCGATGCGAGACGAGTTCCGCGACGGTGACGCCCTTCTTGCCCGCCGCCGCGAACTCCGGCCAATACCGTGAGACGGGCGCGTCGTAGTCGAGGCGGCCGTCCTCGACGAGGCGTGCCACGAGAATCGACATCAGCCCCTTGGTGCACGAGAAGATGACGGAGGCCGTGTCGTCCTGCCAGGGCCTCCCGTCGCGCTCGTCGGCGATGCCCGCCCAGAGGTCGACGACCGTCTCGCCCTCGATGCGCACGCTCACGGCGGCGCCCATCGTCGGGCGGCGGTCGAAGCCCCGCCGGAAGGCGTCGGCGACGCGTTCGAACCCGGCGCGGGCGGTGCCGTGGACGTCTGGGTCGCTCATGCCGTGCGGATCCTCCCGTGGTCGAGTGCAGCTCGATCGTACTCGCGGGCTACTGAGACGCCTCTTGACCTCAAGCGCTTGAGGTCTGTTCTGATGGAGCCATGACAAGGTTCACCATCCAGGACGTGTCCCGGCAGAGCGGGCTCAGCGAGCCGACGCTCCGGTACTACGAGGAGGTCGGCCTGCTCGGGCCGATCGCCCGCGACGACAGCAGCGGGCACCGCAGGTACAACGACGGCGATCTCGACGCGGCGCAGGTGCTCGCCTGCCTGCGGGCGATGGGCGTCGGCATCGAAGACATGCGCACATACCAGTCCAACCGGAGCCGGGGTCAGAAGGCCGCGGCAGAGCAGCGCGACATCCTGCTGCGGCACGCCGAGCGCGTGGAGGAGCAGATCGTGACGCTGCGCACTCACCTCGACTACCTTCGTGCCAAGGCCTCGCTGTGGGATGCCCGCGACCGAGCGGACGCCGCGGCGGAGGCCGAGGCGCAGGTCGAGCTCCAGGCCATGCTCCCGCGACTCGAGGCGACGTTCCGATGAGCGGCGCACGGGTTCTCGTCACCGGCGGTACCGGTTATCTGGCCACGCGGCTCATCGCCGATCTTCTCGCCTCCGGCATCGACGTGCGCACGACCGTCCGGAGCCTCGATCGTGCCGACGAGGTGCGGCAGGCCGTGCGACGCGGGGGCGTCGACGACGCCGGGCTGTCGTTCGCAGCGGCGTCCCTCACCGAGGACGACGGCTGGTCGTCGGCACTGGCGGGAGTCGAGGACGTCTATCACGTCGCCTCGCCGATGATCCAGACGACCGCTCCCGAGGAGGTCGTCGTGCCGGCGCGGGACGGCGCCCTGCGTGCGCTGAGGGCGGCCCGCGACGCGGGAGCGCGCCGCGTGGTGCTGACCTCCTCGTTCGCGGCCGTCGGCTACTCGCCCAAACCGGTGCGCGAGTACGACGAGTCCGACTGGACCGACCCGGCCACACCCGGCCTCCCCGTGTACCCGTTGTCGAAGGCGGTCGCGGAGCGCGCGGCCTGGGACTTCGTCGACCGGGAGGGCGGAGACACGGAGCTCGTGGTCGTCAACCCGACGTGGATCGCGGGGCCGACCCTGACCGGCTCGGCACGCTCGTCGCTGCAGTTCTTCACGGGTATGCTCGACGGCGTGATGACGGCGGTCCCGCGCCAGCGGTTCGGGATCGCGGACGTGCGGGACGTCTCCGCGGCGCACATCGCCGCCATGACGACTCCCGGCGCTGCGGGCAAGCGCTACCTCGTGCTCGCCGACGGCCCGACCATGACGTTCCTCGACGTCGCGAACGTGCTGCGAGCTGAGCTCGGCGACCTGGCCAGCCGGGTTCCGACGGCGGAGGTGCCGGGCGAGGAGCCCACGCCGCTCGTCATCCACAACGAGCGCGCGAAGGCCGAGCTGGGGTTCCGGCCGCGGCCGGCGGTCGAGACGATCGTCGAGACCGCGACCAGCCTCCGTGATCTGGGAATGCTCGCAGCCGATCCCGCTTAATTGAGGTATCCTCAGAAATAGGGACGAGGGTGGGTCGCGCCTGGCGCCAACGGCCGGCGACCCGCCCTCGCAGCATGTCCGCGCCCGCTCGCCGCCCCGGGGTCGCAACACGCCGTCACCCGGGAGCCATAGCGGCGTGTTGCGTCCCCTGCGCGGGCTACGCCCGCACGGCCCGCAGCGCCGGCCACGCGGCGCCGTGCCCTGCGGGGCTCAGCCGCGCGGCAGCAGCGGGACGAGCATCTCGACGATCAGCTGCGCGGAGGTGCTGAAACGGTCGGTCGGGTCGGCCTCCAGCTCGGTGATCTGAAGGCCGATCACGCGCTCGTGCGCGAGCGTGCGAGCCGTCTCCGCGACCGTGTCGATCGTCAGGCCGTCGGCGACCTGGAAGTCGGTGGGCACGATGCCGGGGCGGAGGGCGTCGGCGGAGAAGTGGACGAACACGTCGCGTCCGGCGATCGTCGCGGCGAGCTCCTCCTGCATCAGCGGGCCCGAGGCGATGATGCGGATGGGCGAGTTGGCGATGACGTGCTTCTCGGCGCGGTCGAGGTCGCGGGCTCCGAGCAGGACGACGTTCGACAGGGCGAGGTCGTCACCGTGACCGGAAGGCCACAGGCCGGTCGCGGCGGCGAGGGCCATGCCGCTGAGGTCGCCGGTGCGGGTGGTGCCCGGGCTGTGCAAGCAGGGGTGGGCGCCCATCCACACCACCGCGGCGTCCGGATGCGCGCGGGCGACGGCGGGGAGGGTCGCGATCGCAGCGGCGTTCCTGGTCACGCAGAACGCGCTGAACGCGCTGGTGCGCAGTGAGTGCGCGGCGGCGTCGGCCAGCGCCTCCAACTCGGGCTGCGACTGCTGCAACGCGGCCCGCCAGCCGAGGCTGCGGCCCGGTGAGGTCTCGCCGATCACGGAGATCGGCGCGCCGAGGCGCGTGCCCAGCTCACGCGCGAGCGCGAGCGTCGCCCGCCCGGCGCGGTCGTTGTGGCCGGACACGCCGTCGACGAACGCGGTCACGGCCGCGCGGGTGGAGGGCACGGCGGAGGCGGCGGGGGAGGCCTCCCGAGGTCGTGGGGGAACCGCAGCCGGGCTCGGGGTGAGGTCGACGACGGAGTTCATTTCAACCGGCGCCTTTCGGGTCAGCGCATGGGAACGACGTGATCAGGATAGGCGCGCCCGAGCGTGCGCATCTCCACCCAGAACTGGGGCCGCTGGGCGGGTCGCGGTGCCGGCTCGCCTGGGCTTCCCCACTCAATTCCTCGGGCGCCCCTGGCGCGCCGCGGCGACCCGGCGTACCGTCGCGCGATCGACGACAAGGAGACGCACGATGGAACGAGACGCCGCAGCACGACCGGATGCCGACGACCTCCCGGACGGCTCGGGGACCGATCCGGAACAGCCGGACGACGGCGGGGACACGGCGTCGGGAGGCGGAGCCGATGACCGCTGAGGCTCGGCCGGGCGACCAGCCGGAACCGGACCAGGTCGACCCCGAGCACGGGACCGACCCGGAGGGCGCGCCCGTCGAGAACCCGGGCGGGTAGCCGCTCCCTCACGCGCCTTTCGGCGACGGAGGCGACCAGACCGGCGCGGTCGGGTCGATGGTGGACGCGATCCGTCGGCAGTTCGCCGCGAACTGCCGCACCTGCGCGTCCGTGAGCGGCGCGAACACGAGCTGCTCGACGAGCGCGTGGTGCGCCGGCGTCGACCGGGTGACCTGGTCGTGCCCTGCTCCGGTCAGGATCGCCAGGGTGAAGCGGCCGTCGGTCGGGTCGACCTCCCGTCGCACCCAGCCCTTCTTCTCGAGCCGCGAGATCGCCCGGGAGAGCCGCGAGAGCGTGCTGCTGGCGTAGCCGGCGAGCGTGCTCAGGCGCAGAGTGCGGTCGGGCGCGGTGTCGAGCGCGTAGAGCAGGCCCTGCTCGTAGTGGGTGAGTCCGCTGTCGCGCTGCAGTTGCGCGTCGAGCGCCGCGGGCAGCCGCTCCAGGAGCGTCGCGATCGAAGCCCAGGCCTCCAGCTGCGCTGTGCTCAGACCGGTGGAATCGGTCGGTGGCGTCATGGGGACGAGCCTAACTGACTTGCTCAGGCAAGTGAAGACGGGTAGTGTCACTTTCCTGAGCAAGTGAAACCGGTGCGGCGGCGACCGCAGGGGAGGAGAGGCATGGAGCTGCAGCTGAACGACACGACCGCCTTCGTCAGCGGGTCGACGCAGGGGATCGGCTACGCGGTGGCCTCGGCGCTCGCCGCGGAGGGCGCCCGCGTCATCCTGAACGGCCGGCGCGAGGAGTCCGTCGCCGCCGCCACGGAGCGGCTGCGGCGTGCGCACCCCGGCGAACACGGCGGCCTCGTGGCGGACTTCGCCGACCCGGCGCAGGTGGAGCGGCTGCTCGACCGGCTGGGCGACGTCGACATCCTGGTCAACAACGTCGGACTCTTCGGGGTGGAGGCGTTCGGCTCGATCACCGACGACGAGTGGGCGCGCTACCTGCAGGTCAACCTGATGAGCGGCGTGCGGCTGTCGCGCCGCGTCCTCCCCGGCATGCTCGAGCGCGGCTGGGGTCGCATCGTGTTCGTGGGCAGCGAGTCGGGCGTGAACGTGCCGGCCGACATGATCCACTACGGCGTCACGAAGGCGGCGATGACCGCTCTCGGCAACGGGCTGGCCAAGCTCACCCGCGGCACGGCCGTCACGGTCAACACGGTGCTCGGCGGCCCGACGTACTCCGAGGGCGTCGCCGCCGCTGTGGAGTCCATCGCGGCCGACCGTTCCGCTCCCGTCGACGCGGTGAAAGCCGCGATCATCGGTCAGAACCGCACCACCCTGCTCGAACGGTTCCTCGAGCCGAGCGAGCTGGCGTCGCTGGTCGCGTACCTCGCGAGTCCGCTGGCCTCCGCCACGAACGGCGCGGCGATCCGCGCCGACGGCGGAGTGCTCACCGGTCTGCTCTAGACGCGCCGAGACGTGAGTAATCGCCGGAATCCGAGGTCCGATTCCGGCGATTACTCACGTCTCGACGATCAGAGCAGGTTCACGCGGGCGCCGATCTCGACCTCGTCGCGTTCGCTGCGGCCGGCGTCCGCCAGCCTCTGCGCGGGTTCGAGCATGTGCCGGGCGAAGAAGTCGGTCAGTTCCGCGCGGGCGGTCAACGGGAGGACGGCGGCGACGTACTGGTCCGGACGCACGATCACGATCGCGCCCTCCGGTCCGATGCCGCGGTCGCGGTGGATGTCGCGGCCGTGGCCCGCCGAGAAGATCTGATTGAGGTCGTGGAGGCCGTACGGAACCTTGGCCGGCTTGAACGCGGCGGGCACGTCGCCGGGCTCGACGTCGGTGTAGTCCTGCTGGTAGACCACCTTGGTGTCGAAGACCGCGTCGTCGTCGCCTCCGGCCGGCGTGTAGCGCACGCGGGGCGAGGAGGGATCGGTCGCCCACCACTCCGCGAAGTCGGCGGTGGGTGTCCCGACGAGGGCGGGAGCGGCGGCGTCGGCGAAGACGTAGACGCGCCAGCGGCCGTCGGCCTCGTGGAAGTGCCCGAGGTGACGCCAGCGGTTGTCTGCGCGGCGGATGACCTCCGCCGACTTGAAGCGCTTGCCGATCGGGAAACCGGGAGCGAGCTCCTGATGCTCGCCGCCGAGGGTGATGAGCGATTCCGCGTACTGGGTCATGAAGCCGGCCGGGAACTCCATCGTCTTCACGTACCAGTGCTCCAGCTCGGCGGGGTCCTCCCAGTCGTCGACGGGCTTGGCCATCATCCCCGACCACTCCTTGTCGAAGTCGATGAGGTTCTGCGCGATCACCTTGCGTTCGGCCGCGTACGTGTCGAGCAGTTCCTCGGGCGCGCGGCCCTCCAGCACGGCGGCGAGCTTCCAGCCGAGGTTGAAGCCGTCCTGGATGGAGACGTTCATCCCCTGGCCTGCCTTGGCCGAGTGGGTGTGGCAGGCGTCGCCCATGATGAACGCGTGCGGGTGCCGCTCGCCGGTCAGCTCGGGCGGCACGTCGTCGAAGCCGTCGGTGATGCGGTGCGCGACCTCGTAGACGGACCACCAGGTCACGGCCTTCACGTCGAGCGTGTAGGGGCGCAGGATGCGGTTGGCCTTCGCGATCATGTCCTCGATCGGGGTGGCCCGCACTGCGCCGGGGTTCGCGTCGTCGACCTCGCCGAGATCGACGTACATCCGTGCCAGGTAGCCGCCCTCGCGCGGGATGAGCAGGATGTTTCCGGCGTCGTGCGACTGGATCGAGCACTTCACCTGGATGTCGGGGAAGTCCGTGTTCGCCAGAATGTCCATGACGCCCCAGGCGTGCATCGACGCATCGCCGTGCAGGCGGTGGCCGAGCGAGGTGCGCACGCTGCTGCGTGCGCCGTCGCCGCCGACCAGGTACTTGGCGCGAACGGTGCGCTCCTCCCCGGATCGCGGGCCGTGGCAGTAGCGGATGCGCGCGCTCACCGGGTATTCCGCGTCGGGGTCGATCTCGCAGTCCACGAACTCGATGCCGTAGTCGGGCACGATGCGGCCCGGTGCGCGTTCGGCGTCGCGCAGGAAGTAGTCGAGGATGCGCGACTGGTTGACGTAGATGTGCGGGAACTCGCTGATCCCGGTCGCGTCGTCGGGGGCGCGGGAGGCTCGCACGATGCGCGACGGGTCGGCGGGGTCGGGCTTCCAGAAGCACATCTCGACGTTGCGGTACGCCTCCTCGATGACCTCGCCCGCGAACCCGAACGCCTGGAAGGTCTCCACCGAGCGCGCCTGGATGCCGTCGGCCTGGCCGACCTCCAGCCGGCCGGGGCGCTTCTCGATCGCGCGCGCGTCGATCGAGGGGAAACGCGACAGCTGGGCGGTCACCACGGCGGCGGCGGGGCCGGTCCCGACGATCAGGACGTCCATCCGGTCGGGCAGTTCGCGTGGGCGGTCGACGCCGTGACCGGCTGCCGGCTTGACGCGGGGATCGCCGGACTCGTAGCCGCGGTAGTGGATCTGCACGCTCATTCCTCCTCGAATGACGACCGTTGTGCCCCGAGAGTGTTGTCTCTATAGTTGGAACACTGATCTAATAATCGCTACAAGGCTAACTCTTCGTCGGTAGCGCGGCAACAGGGAGGGCGTCATGGCCGAAACGACCGGCGCGGACGGCGGGTCGCAGACCCTCTCACGCGGCCTGACCGTCCTGGCGCTCATCGGGGAGTCGCCGACACCGCTCACCGTCGCCGACCTGGCGGCCCGGCTGGGCCTCCATCGCTCCATGGTGTACAGGCTGGTCCGCACGCTCGAAGCCCACGGCTTCGTGACCCGAACGCCCTCCGGCGAGCTGGAGCTCGGTGTCCGGCTGGTGGCCCTCGCCCGCAACGTCGCCCGCGCCCTGCACATCGCCGCGGCTCCCGTGCTCGCCGAGCTGGCCGACGGCCTGGGCATGACGTCGTTCGTGGTGTCCTTCGACGGGGAGGCCGCCGTGACGCTCTCGACCGCCGAGCCGCGCGGGGCGGCCGCGACGGTGGCGCAACGGCCGGGCAGCCGGCACTCCATCGACCGAGGAGCACCGGGCCGGGTCATCCGCTCCCAGCTCGACCCGGCCGCTCACCCGCCCCGCGCCTTCGAGGTCAGCAGCGACGAGATCATCCCGGGGCTGTCCTCGGTCGCGGTGCCGCTGCGCGTCCCCGACGGCACGCCGTCATCGCTGGCGGTGGTCTACATCACGCACGAGTACGAGGTGGACGCGATCGCCGCGACCCTGACGGCGGCGGCGGAACGGGTGGCGCGGGCGTTGCGGTGAGGGGGCGACACTTCGGCGATTTGTGAACCACTGAGTAGGCTCCTCAAATATCTCTAGTACGGTTCAAATATGCTAATTCAACTCGATCGGGCGTCGCTGGTCGGGTTGGCGGAGCAGATCGCCGCGGCTATTCAGGACCAGGTACGTACGGGAGCTTTAGCGGCGGGGGAGAAACTTCCGGCGGCACGAGACCTGGCCGCGGGACTTGGGGTCAACGTGCACACAGTTCTTCGGGCGTACTCGATCTTGCGCGCGGCCGGTGTCGTCGAGCTTCGCCAAGGACGGGGAGCACGTGTCTTGCCGCGACCGGAGAGACTACCGAACGAGGTCCTCGACGCCATCGATGCACTCGTACGGGGAGCCGCCAGTCGGGGAGTCACTCGCCCGCAGCTCGTCAGATATCTGGAGGAAATCTCATGAACGACGAGATCGCGGATGCCGGCAGCGGTATTGCGAGAAGGAGCGTTGCGGCAGTCCTGGTTTCCGCCCCGGCGCTCGTGATTGTGTGGTCGCTGCTGGCGTGGATGCCGGCGCTCCCCGCGGAGTTGCCTACGCAGTGGGCCGGGGACGAGGTGGTTTCGCGCCTGCCCACTTTTGTGTTCGCCGGCTCTGCGGTCGCAATTTCTGGTGGTGCCGCGCTATTCGCGTGGCATGCTGCGATGAGCCCTCGCAACGGCGAATATCACCGTCGGGGGTTCTTGATTTCGGGTTCAGTCGCGGGCGCCACTGCGGCAGCATGGCTTATCAGCGTTATCGTCGCACGTCATCCCGGCCAAGAAATCGGCGGCGCCGGGTTGGTTGCGGTCGCAGCGCTGTTCTACGGATTGTTCCCGTTCGCATGTGCGCCCGCGAACGTGACGACCGGTGAACGTGGGAACCCGGACGAGCTGGACATCACCCAGACCGAGATACTTGCGTGGTCGCAGACCCAGGTCGTCCCGATCTTCGTATGGGCGTCGGTGGCCTGCGTCCTGGTCGCAATTGCATTTGGATACCTGCCGTGGTTCTTGGCTGGCCCCGAGGGGTCCAATCTGAGCTTTGCCATCGTGGCGTCACTCCTCGTTGTGATGTTCTCTGCCTTCGCGCGGGTCCGAGTGACCGTGGACTTGCGTGGGCTTCGAGCACTGTCAGGGACGATCGGGATCCGACTTCTGTCAGTTGGCCTCGAAGATGTGACCTCGGTGCGTACGATCACTCTCGAGCCGCTGCGTTGGGGAGGCTGGGGTTACCGGATCGGTGCTCGTGGGAGAGCCCTCGTCCTCCGTGGTGGTCCGGCTATCGTGGTCACTCTGCGCGGCGGAGGGGAAATCGCGGTGACAACGCCTGACGCAGAGCAAGCTCTGAGCGTATTCCGGGCGTTGCTGCGACGAAGAGATTCGTGAGAGTGTCCAGATCGTTGTCTGGTCTCAGCTACGACCCACCGCCTCCTGAAGCGTGCGGATGACCGTGGCGAGCACTCCGGAGGCCAGCAGTCCGGGGCCGAGGGGGCCGGAGCGGTCCTCGCCCAGTCGCGGTATGCGTCCGAGCGCGGCGCGGACGTCGGGGCTCATCCGCTCCAGCTGCCAGTTCACCTCGTCGTCGAGGACGTGCGGGTCGCCGGGCACAGCGAGGGAGGCCGCACGCGCCGCGTAGGCGGCGGCGCCCAGCGCGTGGGCGCCGACATGAGCGACGGCCGCGGTCAGCTCGCCGCGCGCGTAGGCCCGGGCCCGGCCGATCGCTTCGCGCGCCCGCGGATCGTCCGGCGCCTCCGCCTCGAAGAGCGGGAGCACCCGCTCAGCGCAATCGGCCGCCCAGGCGGCGGCAGCGCGGCGGTCGGCATCGTCGAGCGTCTGCGGGGAGATCACCTCCCCAGGCTGCCACGCGCCGTTGCGGCGGGCGAGCCCGCGTCGCGCTCAGGCCTCCCGGATCGCGGTGAACCGGCCCCGGTGGTGGGCCGGGCGCTCGATCTCGTCGACGATGGCGACCGCCAGATCGGCGGCGGAGATCGTCGACTCGCCCTCCTCGTCGCGGAGGAGCACGTCGCCGCCGAGGCGGTACCTCCCGTTCGCCGGGACCGGCGCCCACGCGCCGAACACCTCGGGAGGGCTCACGAAGAACCAGTCGACGGACTCCGGCGTCTCCCGCAGGTCGTCCAGGATGCGCATCCCGGTCAGGATCTCCGGCTTCACCTCGTCGGGCAGCGTGTCGACCGTGACGTCCCACAGCGTGGGGCCGCCCGGCTCGACGTGCAGCGACGAGGCGCCGCCGACGTGGCCGACGCGGGTGGACGTGCCGTCGACGCGCCGGGCGAGCTCCCGGAGGACGCCCTCCAGTTCGCCCGCCATGTCGCCGCGCGGCGACAGCGCGCTGACGACCACATCGCTCCCGGGGACGACCCGGTCGAGGACCGCGGGGTCGAGCACCGAGCCGATCACGTGGTCGACGCCCTCGATCTCCTCCGCGGGAGCGTTGCGGCTCACCGAGGTCACCTGATGGCCTCGCCTCACCGCCTCCGCGACGATCGCCCCTCCGGCGTAGCCGGTGCCTCCGAGAACCGTGATGTGTGCCATCCGCACTCCCTTCCGCCGTCCACGATAGGGCGTGCGGCGGGCGAGGTCGTCCCGACTGTTCCGCTGTGGTCAACCGCCGTGCACCGGCGGGCAAGCGCTGCGGGCCCGCGCACGATTGGATCGTGTTCAATCGCGCATCCCGTGAGCGCGTCCCACCGAGGAGAACCCCCGTGACCTCACCTTCTGACACCGCTGTCAGCACCGCCGCCCAACCCGCCGCCCACCGCCGGCTCGGCGTGCCGGCCGTCACCTTCATGATCGTCGCCGCCTCCGCTCCGCTGACCGTCCTCGCCGGCGGGGTCACCACGACCTTCGCCGTCACCGGCGTGCTCGGCGTGCCCCTGTCGTTCCTGCTGCTCGGGAGCGTGCTCGCGATCTTCGCGGTCGGCTACGCCGCCATGAGTCGCTACGTGACCAACGCCGGCGCCTTCTACTCGTACGTGTCGCAGGGCATCGGACGTCCGCTCGGCGTCGGCGTCTCGATCGTCGCACTGGTGTCGTACAACGCGATGCAGATCGGCGTCTACGGACTCTTCGGCTATCAGGTGGCCTCCCTGCTGAACACGAAGTTCGGCTGGGACCTGCCCTGGTGGCTGCCGATCATCGTGTGCATCGCGATCGTCGGCATCCTCGGCGTGAACCGGGTCGACCTGTCGGCGAAGGTGCTCGGCGTGCTCGTCGCACTCGAGTTCCTGGTCGTCATCGTCTACGACATCTCGGCGTTCGTCGTGGCACCGGAGGGCGTCAGCGCCCAGGCGCTCAGCCCGTCCGCCCTGTTCGTGCCCGGCATCGGTGCGGTGTTCGCGTTCGGCATCGCGGCCTTCATGGGCTTCGAGGGAGCCGCGATCTACGGCGAGGAGGCCAAGGATCCGAGGCGCACGGTCGCGCGCGCCACCTACACCGCCGTCGGGGTGATCGCCCTCTTCTATGCACTGTCGTCGTGGGCGATGACGATCGCCTCCGGACCGAGCCACGTGATCAAGGACTCCACCGAGCAGGGCCCGAACCTCATCTTCACCTTCCTGGAGTCGAACGTCGGCGTGCTCATCAGCGACATCGCCCAGGTGCTGTTCATCACGAGCCTGTTCGCGTCGCTCGTCAGCTTCCACAACGCCGTCGCGCGCTACTTCTTCTCGCTCGGCCGCGAGGGCGTGCTGCCGTCGTGGCTGGCCCGCGTGCGCGCGCACAGCCGGGCACCGTGGGCGGGCTCGCTCACCCAGACGGTCCTTGCGCTGGTCGTGATCGCCGCGTTCGCCCTCGCCAGCGTCGGTTGGGTTCCTCCGAAGGGCGCGCCGGCGATCCTGTTCCCGGTGCTGACTCTCTTCTCGTGGCTGACGAACACCGGCGCGCTCGGTCTGGTGCTGCTCATGGCGATCGTCTCGTTCGCGGTCGTCGGCTTCTTCCGCCGTTCCCAGCACGGCCTCGGCGTCCGGCAGCGGATCGTCGCGCCCGTCGTCTCCGGAGTCGGCCTGACGGCGATCTTCATCCTGATCGTCGTGTACTTCAACACCCTGCTGACCAGCGACCCCACCGCCCCGCCGTCGGCGACCACGTTCCTCCTCCCGGCGATCGTGATCCTCTCCGGAGTGGGCGGCATCATCTGGGGCTACGCCCTCAAGCGCCGCAACCCGCGCGTGTATGCGCAGATCGGCCACGGCACCGAGGAGCAGAACGCGCCCGAGCTGTAGCGCGGCCCCTTCGTGCGCCCCTCGTGCGCCTCTCGTCCGCCCCTCGCGCGCCCCTCGCGCGCCTCTCACCCGCTCCTCGTCCGCCCCTCGCTGAGGGGCGGACGAGGGGCGTCCAAACGCCCCTAAAACGCTCCTTTAGGGGCGTTTGCGCGCCCCTCACCCGCCCTTCGCGAGCCCTTCGCGAGCCCTTCGGGTGCCTCCGCCCGTGCCCCACTGAAGGGCGGCCGAGGGGCGTCCATACGCCCCTAAACTGCCTCTTTAGGGGCCTTTGTGCGCCCCTCGTGTGCGCCCCTGGTGCGCCTTTCGTGCGCCTCTCATGCGCCTTTCGCCTGCCCCTCACCTGCGCCTGGCGTACCCTTCGGCCGCCCCGTGCTGAAGGGCGGGCGAGGGGCGCCGAAGGGCGCTTAAAGCGCCCATTTAGGGGCGCCTATGCGCCCTTCGTGCGCCCTTCGGGTGCCCTTCGGGTGCCCGGCGGCCGACGCGTCGTGAGGACGCTGCTGCGGCGGCCGGCGCGGCCGATGTGGAACCGGCGGGCGCGCACGACCTCCCCGATGACTCCGGCGCAGGGCGGCGGTCGTCGCCGACGGGGAGGGCGGCGTCAGCCGTTGATGACGCGGTGCACCGAGACGGCCTTGAGGCCCTCGACGCCGAATTCGACACCGTAGCCCGAGCCCTTGACACCGCCGAACGGGATCATCGGGTGCACGCCTCCGTGCGAGTTGATCCAGACGGTGCCCGTGTGCAGGCGGTTGGCGATCGCGATGGCCTCGTCGCGGTCGGGACCCCAGACCGAGCCGCCCAAGCCGACGTCGAGACGGTTCGCGCTGGCGATCGCGTCCTCCACGTCGGTGTAGCGGATGATCGGCAGCGCCGGCCCGAACTGCTCCTCGTCGACGAGGGCGGTGCCGTCTTCGACGTCGGCGACGAGCGTGATCGGGTAGAACAGGTCGCCCAGTGCGGTGGCGGGGGAGCCGCCCGTGACGATGCGCCCGCCGTTCGCTTTGGCATCCTCCACCAGGCGGTTCACGATGTCGAACTGCTGCTTGTTCTGGAGCGGGCCGAGCACGTTCGACTCGTCGAGTCCGTTGCCCATCGGGGTGGCGCGGGCGACCTCGGCCAGGGCCTCCACGACCTCGTCGTACACGGAGTCGTGCACGTAGAGCCGCTTGAGCGCGGCGCAGGTCTGCCCGGTGTTGATGAACGCGCCCCAGAACAGGTCCTGCGCGATCGCCTTCGCGTCGACGCCCGGCAGGACGATGCCGGCGTCGTTGCCGCCGAGCTCCAGCGTGAGCCGGGCGAGGTTGCCGGCCGAGCTCTCGATGATCTTCTTTCCGGTGGCGGTGGAGCCGGTGAACATCACCTTGTCGATGTCGGGATGGGAGGCCAGCCGGGCGCCGACCTCCCGGCCGCCGGAGACGCCGATCAGCACGTCGGCGGGCAGCGCCTCGTTCAGCACGTCGATCAGCGCGAGCACGCTGAGCGGGGTGTACTCGGACGGCTTGACGACGACGGTGTTCCCCATCCGCAGGGCCGGCGCCAGCTGCCAGACCGCGATCATGAGCGGCCAGTTCCACGGGCCGATCGCACCGACCACGCCGGCGGCGCGGTAGTGCAGTTCGGCGTGCGTCTCGCCGTCGTCGACCAGCACCTCCGGCTCCAGCCGCAGCGCGGCGTTGGTGCGCAGCCACGCGGAGCAGGCGCCGACCTCGAAGCGCGCGTTCGGTCCGTTCAGCGGCTTGCCCTGCTCGCGGGAGAGCAGCCGTGCGAGCTCCTCGGCGCGGGCGTCGACGGCGTCCGCGGCGGCGACCAGCGCAGCCGACCGGGCCTCGTGGCCGAGCGCCTCCCACGCGGGCTGCGCCGCCCGGGCGCGTGCGATGGCCGCGTCCAGCTGGTCGACGGTCGCCTCGGGCGCGTTGCCGATGAGCTCCCCGGTCGCCGGGTCGTGGATGGGTCGCCCTTCGCCCTCCGGCGCACTCACACGGTCGAGCAGGTCACGGACATCGGTCATGATGGGTCTCCTCCGATGGAATGGTGGTCCGTTCAGTCTCGCTCCGCTGCGCGCGGCGGGGTTGTCCGTGCGCGCAGGGGGGATGACGGAGGGTGCACGGACGGCCGCGACTCCGTCGCCTGCTCTGCCGTCGTCGCGTTCGCGCTGCGCAGTGGCCGCAGACCTGCCCGGAGCTCGTCGACCAGCGTCATCGGTTGTTCGAGCGCGGCGAAATGGCCGCCGCCGCTCGCTTCGCCGTAGTGGATCAGGTCGGCGTAGGCGTCCTCGATCCAGGTCCGCGGCAAGAGGGGGATGTCCTTCGGGAAGACCGTCACGGCGACCGGGAGCGTCAGCCTCGGGCCGGCCATCGTCGCGGTGCGATTCTCCCAGTAGATCCGCGCGGAGGAGGCGGCGGTGTTGGTGAACCAGTACAGCGAGATCGTGTCGAGTATGACATCGAGTTGGATCGCGTCCTCCGCGAGCCCGTCGTTGTCGGTCTTCGACTGGAACTTGTCGTAGATCCAGGCCGCCTGCCCCGCCGGGGAGTCGGCGAGGGCGAAGCCCGGTGTCTCGGGCCTGGTGCCCTGCAGGTGGTTCGAGCCGCCGAGCGCTCCGCTGTAGAGAGCCAGCGTGTCGATGGCGTGCCGCTCCTCGGACGACGGCGTCGAGGGGACGATCTCGGGGAACGCGTACGGAGTGGTGAGGTGCACCCCGAGCAGGCCGTCGGCGTGCGTCTTCGCCAGTTCGGTCGTCACGACGGCTCCCCAGTCACCGCCATGCGCTGTCCATCGGCGGTACCCGAGTCGGCGCATCAGCTCGGCCCACGCGGCGGCGATGCGTTCGACGTTCCAGCCGGGCGCCGTCGGCTTGTCCGAAAACCCGAAGCCCGGCAGCGACGGGATCACCACCTCGAAGGCGTCGGCGGCGAGGCCGCCGTGAGCGACGGGGTCGGTCAGCGGACCGATCAGGGGCAGGAAGTCCACGAACGAGCTCGGCCAGCCGTGGGTCAGGATCAACGGCATCGCGTCGGGGTGGGGCGACCGGACGTGGATGAAATGGATGTCCAGCCCGTCGATCTCGGTCAGGAACTGGGGAAGGCGGTTCAGCTCGGTCTCGAATCGCCGCCAGTCGTAGTCGTCGGCCCAGTGTCGGACCAACCTCTGCGCGTGCGCGAGCCGCACCCCCTGCGACCAGTCGCCGACCGTCTCGGGGTCGGGCCAGCGCGTGCGGGCGAGTCGCGCTGCGAGGTCGTCGATGTCGGCTTCGGGGATCGCGACGGTGAACGGGCGGACGGCGCGCGTCGCGGCGCGCCGGGGTTCGGTGGACGGTGTGTCGGCCGAGGGTTTTTCGGCGCGGGGTCTTTCGGCGCGGGGTCTTTCGGCGCGGGGCTTTGCGGTCACGATGGTTCTCCCTTGCGATGGTTTCGCCGACATTCCGTTGCACACGGGTGTGCAACGACTCCCCGCCACCGTAGCTCATTGCACACCTATGTGCAATGATTGGATTCATGGCGACGGACACGGCTCGCGATCGGGCGATGGAGGAGACCCGTGCGCGCATCCTCGACGTCGCCCGAGAGCTGCTGGGGGAGCGCCCGGACGCGGGAATGGCGGAGGTCGCCGCGGCCGCGGGCGTCGTGCGTCGGACGGTCTACGGGCACTTCCCCGCGCGTAACGACCTCGTGCGCACACTCGCGGAGCACGCGGCGGCCGAGATCGGCGTGGTGCTGAGCGACGTCGATGCGCCCGCAACACCCGCGGACGAAGTGTGGGTGCGGTTCGTCGGCAGGCTGTGGCCCCTCGCGCACCGGTACCGCGTGCTCCTGGCACTCCGCCGCGGCGAGTACGGCGACGAGATCCACGAACTGCTCGGCAACGTCGACGCGATGCTCGCCGCGCTGATCCGGCGGGGCCAGGCCGCCGGAGCGTTCGGGACGCACCTTCCGCCGGACGCGCTCGCGCGGATCGCCTACGCGGCGGTGTTCGCGATCGCCGACGACCGTCGAGGCGATCCCGCGCTCGGCGTACGGGCCGCCGCCGTCACCAGCCTCCTCACGCTCGGTGTGCCGGCCGACCGCGCGAACGCCCTGGCGGCGTCACTCCCGAACCGAGGTCAGGCGCGCGGGGGGCGCCCCGCCTCCGTCCGCCGGACCGACGACCGGTAGATCCGCTCCACCACCCAGAGCAGCACCCCGATGGCCAGGAGGCCGAGCGCGATGACGTACTGACCGTCCGGGCGGCCGGAGGTCCACGGGAAGACCAGGTACAGGCACGTGATCGCGCCGATGACGGGCAACGCCACCGGCGTGCGGAAGTGGCCGTGGTCGACCGGTTGGCGGCGCAGCACCAGAACCGCGATGTTGACCACTGCGAACACGGCGAGCAGCAACAGGGAGGTCGTGCCGCCGAGCAGGGCGACGATGGATCCTGCGGGGTCGATCGAGACGTACGAGATCAGTGCGACGGCGAGGGCCGAGGTGAACAGGATGGCCGTCCACGGCGTGCGGCGCTTCGCCGACACCCGGCCGAGGAACGGCGGAAGCACCTGCTGCCGGCTCATCCCGTAGAGCAGCCTGCTCGCCATCATCATGTTGATCAGCGCCGTGTTGGCGACCGCGAACATCGAAATGAACGGCAGGAGGTCGTTGATCGGGAAGCCGGGAGCCGCCGCCTCGACGGCTGTCACGAGCGGCGTCTCGCTGCCGGCGAGCTCGCCGATCGGCACCAGCGCGACCACCACGATCGAGACGAGCACGTAGACGACGGCGGCGATCCCGAGCCCGCTCAGCATCATCCGCGGGAAGATCCGGGACGGGTCCTTGGTCTCCTCGGCCATGTTGACCGAGTCTTCGAAGCCGACCATCGCGAAGAACGCCAGGGAGGTCGCGGTGCTCACGGCGAGCAGCACACCCTTGTCGTCCGGGCTCTCGAAGGCGACGATCCGCGAGAAGTCGGCCTGGCCGCCGCCGATCGCCCAGAGCCCGATGAAGATCACCAGCAGCAGCCCCGACAGTTCGACGAGGGTCAGCACCACGTTGAGCCACACGCTCTCGGTCACCCCGCGCAGGTTCACGAGCATGATGAGCACGATGAAGGCCAGTGCGATGAGGAGCGTCGAGAGGTTGTCTCCCGGCAGCCCGAACCCGACGCTGAGGTTCACGGCGAACGCCCGCGACGCCGTCGACGCGGATGTGATGCCCGAGGTCATCACGACGAAGCAGACGATGAACGTGAAGAAGTGGATGCCGAACGCCTTGTGCGTGTACAGCGCGGCGCCCGCGGCCTGCGGGTACTTGGTGACCAGCTCGAGATACGAGAAGGCGGTGATGGTCGCGACTCCGAACGCCAGCAGGAAGGGCAGCCAGGCCGCGCCTCCCACCTCGGCCGCGACCTGCCCGGTGAGCGCGTAGACGCCCGTTCCGAGGATGTCGCCGACGATGAAGAGCAGGAGCAGGCCCGGACCGAGCGCACGCTTCAGCTCCGGCTGTTCCGGCTCGACGGTCTTGACGACCTGGGTCCAGGACGGATCGCTCACGGTTGCTCCCCTCGTGCACACGGCGTTTGGGGAACCACTTTATGTGAGTTCTCTCAGAAAAGTCACCTCTCCGGGGGTCAACGTGCGATTCCGCCTGACCGGGGTGGGCTGACGCGGCTGTGCCGCACCTGACGCCGAGTGCTAGCATCCTCATCACGGATCGTATACAAAGTCGTCCCCGGTCCAGAATGAGGTCGATCGTGCTCAGCGCGCTTCACCGGTCCATCGAGTCGGACCGCAGCAGAGGCGAGACCGCGCCCGCGCTCGACTTCAGCGCCTTCCGCACCGCCGTCTCCGAGTCGTTCGTGCCCCTGCAGGTGACCAGCGATCGGCCGGAGCCCTTCTTCGGGCGGATCCGCTCGGCGGAGGCCGACGAGATCCATGTGTCGGAGGTGAGCGCCTCGAAGCACGTCGTCGAGCGCACTCCCGAGCTGATCGCCCGCGCCGATCGCAACTACTTCAAGCTGAGCCTCCAGCTCTCGGGCACCGGCCTGCTCATCCAGGAGGGGCGGGAGGCCGTGCTGCGGCCCGGGGACCTCGCCGTCTACGACACGCACCGCCCCTACACCCTCGTGTTCGACGACGACTTCCGCACCATGGTGATCATGTTCCCGAAGCACCTCATCGGGCTGCCTCCCGAACTGGTCTCGCAGCTCACGGCCGTGCGGTTCGACGGCGCGACAGGTGTCGGCGGCATCGTCGTCCCGTTCCTCGGCCAGCTGGTGGCGAACCTCGAGCAGCTCTCGGGCGCGACGGGCGCCCGGCTCGCCCACAGCGCGCTCGACCTCACCACCACGCTCTTCGCCGACCAGCTCGGAACGGCCGCCGAACTGGCCGACCCGCACCACGCGCTGATGCAGCGCATCCGCGACTACATCGAGGCCAACCTCGCCTCGGCCGATCTCGGCCCGACCCGCATCGCCGCAGAGCACTACATCTCCACCCGCCACCTCCAGGGTCTCTTCCAGGAGCAGGGCACGACGGTGTCGGCCTGGATCCGGACGCGGCGGCTGGAACGCTGCCGCCGCGAGCTGATGGACCCGCTCTCGGCCACTCGCTCGGTCGCGTCGATCGCGACCCGGTGGGGCTTCGTCGACGCCGCCCACTTCAGCCGCGTGTTCAAGGCGACCTACGGCGAGTCGCCGTCGGAGGCGCGCGCGGCCGCGCTGGGTTGAGGTTCGGTGCCGGTTACGGAGGAGCTTCGCTCCGAATCGCGCCGCAACACCTCCACTGACGGCCTTTGCGGGGCGTGTCGACGCTGATCTCCTCCGTTAGCCGCAACGTCGGCAACGGAGGAGATCGGCATCCCGAGAAGGTCGAAAGGCAGGCAACGGAGGAGTTGCGGGCGGTAGGGCTGCGTGAGTCCTCCGTTGGCGACGCGAGCCCCCGCCGACGGCCGCGATTATGCCGCCCGCGCACGTCGTTTGACTGGATCGGAACGGTCGCGCCGGCACCGGCGACCCGGGGCGGCGCGCGGCGGATACTGGTCGGATCACCGACGTAAGGATCCCCATGGCCGCCCACGCACACACGTCGACGACGACCGGTCCGGTCGCCGTCACCCACCCGCTCGACGCCCTCACCGCCGGTGAGCTCGCCGCGGGGCGTGCCATTCTGGAGGCCGCCGGGCTCGTCGGCGAGACCACGCGCTTCCCCGACGTGCTGCCCGTCGAGCCGGAGCGGGATGCCGTCGCGAGCTTCCGGCCGGGCGACCCGATCGAGCGTCGCATCCTGTTCGTGCTGCTCGACACCGCGACCGGACGGTCGGCCGAGGCGATCGTCTCGGTGACCGCCGGGGAGGTCGTCGACCATCGGGAGCTGAACACCGCCGAGGCGCCGTTCGGGCAGCCGCAGTACCTGTTCGAGGAGTACGCCCGCGCCGAGGAGATCGCGAAGGCGTCGCCCGAGTGGCGGGCCGCGATGCGGCGCCGCGGTCTCGAAGACCGCATCGACCTCGCCTTCTGCGCGCCGCTGGCGCCCGGGCATTTCAACCGCGCCGACGAGGTCGGCCGGCGCGCGATCCGCAGCCTGACCTTCCTCCGAGCCCACGAGGACGACTCCCCGTGGTCGCACCCGGTCGAGGGTCTCATCGTCCACATCGACCTGACGCGTGGTGAGGTGATCCGCGTGGAGGACGAGGGCGACGTGCCCGTGCCCGACCTCGACGGCAACTACGGGGCCGCCACGATCGGCCCGGCCCGCACCTCCCTCAAGCCCATCGAGATCACGCAGCCCGAGGGGCCCAGCTTCCGGGTCGACGGGCAGGCGGTGGAGTGGGAGAACTGGACGTTCCGCGTGGGGTTCAACGCCAGGGAGGGCCTGGTGCTCAACCAGGTGACGTTCCGCGACGGCGACGAGGACCGCTCGGTGCTGTACCGGGCGTCGGTGCCCGAGATGGTGGTGCCGTACGGCGACACCACCCCGACCCGGTTCTGGATCAGCTACTTCGACGCCGGCGAGTACCTGCTCGGCAAGAACGCCAACACGCTCGCCCTCGGCTGCGACTGCCTCGGCGTCATCCACTACTTCGACGGCGTCGTCGCCGACGACCACGGCAACCCGGTCACCATCCCGCAGGCCGTGTGCATGCACGAGGAGGACTACGGCGTGCTCTGGAAGCACACCGACCTCGCCGGGAACGCGGAGGTGCGGCGTTCGCGGCGGCTCGTGGTGTCGTACTTCTCGACCATCGGCAACTACGACTACGGCTTCTTCTGGTACTTCTACCTCGACGGCACCATCCAGGTGGAGGCCAAGGCGACCGGCATCGTCTTCGCCGGCGCCGGCATCCCCGGCAGCAGCGACCCGCACGCCACCGAGATCGCTCCGGGCCTGTTCGCCCCCGTGCACCAGCACCTGTTCTGCGCCCGGCTCGACGTCGCGGTCGACGGCGACCGCAATTCAGTGGCCGAAGTGGACGTCGTCGGCATCCCGACCGGGCCGGACAACCCCTACGGCAACGCGTTCACCTGGACGACGACCCCGATCGAACGGGAGTCGGACGGCGGCCGGCTCGCGAACCCGGCGACCTCCCGGGTCTGGGAGATCACCAGCTCGACCCGCACGAACGCGGTCGGCAAGCCGACGGCCTTCCACCTCATCCCGCAGCCCGGCGCGACGCTGATGGCGCAGCCGGACTCCTCGGTGTTCGGGAGGGCGACCTTCGCGACCAAGCACCTGTGGGCGACGCGCTTCGATCCCGCCGAGCGCTTTCCGGCAGGCGACTACCCCAACGCGCACGCGGGCGGAGCCGGCCTGCCGGCGTGGACGGCGGCCGACCGCTCGCTGGTCGACGAGAACATCGTGCTCTGGCACGTCTTCGGCCCCACCCACATCCCGCGGCCGGAGGACTGGCCGGTGATGCCGGTCGACTACTCCGGCTTCGCGCTGAAACCGTACGGCTTCCTCGACCGCAATCCCGCCCTCGACCTGCCCGACGGGGCGGCGGGCGCGGCCGGCGCGGCGTGCTGCGGCGGCGCGGCCTGCACCTGCGAGCACTGACCCGCGAACCAGAACCACCGACCGACCCGACGAAGGAGCACCATGCCTGTCACACTCTCCGACACCTCCACCTGGCTGCCCTTGGACGGGCTGGCGCCGGGATTCGACGCCGGCAAGGCCCCCCTCACCTCGGAGCTCGCGGGGCGCACCGTCACGCTCGTCGACGATCGCGGAACGCGCATCGTCCACCGCTTCGGCGAGAGCCGGGTCGAGTGGGAGTACGTGCCGGGGGAGGGCGACCCCATCCCAGCCACCGAGGGCGCCGACGACTACGAGGCCTTCCGGGTCGACGACGGGCTGTACTTCGCGCAGTTCCACCACGAATACAACCCCGCCGAGGCGGTCTCCCTCGTCATCGACCTGACGAACGGCCGGGCGCTGTCGGTCATCCAGGCGATCGGGGGAGACCTCCCGGGCAACACCGCCGTCAAGCAGCTGTTCGTGCCCTCGCGTCTCGAGGGCGTGGAGGCCACCGGCCCGGCACCCGCTCCGACCACCTCGCTGATCGGCCGCCGCGTGCTGTGGGTCTACAGCTCCGAGCACGCCTACGAGCACGTCTACCTGAGCCCGGACTGGTACAGCTGGCAGTGCCTCGCCGGCCCGGAGAAGGGGCTGGCCGACACCGACGAGAACACGGTCTGGCAGCTGCGGCCGGGCATCTACGTGTTCGCCTGGCGCGAGAAGGTCATCCCGTGCGCCTCCGTCACGATCGCCGACCACCGCGATCAGCGCAACCTCCGCTCGCACGGCGTGCTCTTCGGACTCGACGAGTCGGGCACCGTTCCCACGCACTTCACCTTCGGGGCGCGCGGGCGGCTGCTGTCGAACACCGTGCACCCGGCGCCGTACGACCCCGCGGGGGAGTGACGGTGGGAGGAGTCGCCGGCCTGCCCGTCGCAGAGCTCATCGTCTCGGGGCGGCTCTACACGGCCGACCGCGAGCAGCCGACCGCCGAGGCGATGGCCGTGCGCGGCGGGCGGATCCTCGCCGTCGGGTCGGCCGAGGGGATCGCGGCCTTCCGCGGCCCCGGCACCCGGGCGCTCGACCTCGGGGACGCGTTCGCGATGCCGGGGCTGATCGACGTGCACAACCACCACGCGCTCGCCGGTCGTGCCGAGCTGTTCGAGCTGACCTTCGCGAACACGGCATCGCTCGACGAGATCCTGCGTGCGGTGCGTGCGTACGCCGCGACGCGCGGGCCTGAGGAGTGGATCGTCGGCGCCAGCTGGGGAACCGGCCTCCTCGACGAGCTGTCGCACAGCTCCGCGCGCCGGGCGCTCGACGACGCGGCGGGAGGCCGCCCCGTGCTGCTCACCGACGACAGCCACCACAACCGCTGGGCGTCGAGCCGCGCCCTGCAACTCGCCGGGATCGACGCCGCCACCCCGGATCCCGACCACGGCGTCATCGTGCGCGACCCGGCGACCGGCGAGCCCAGCGGCGTTCTGCTGGAGGCCGCCGGCCTCCTGGTCGAGAAGGCCGCGGCCCCCGCGGTCGCGCTGACCGCGGAGCAGCATCAGCGGTCGTCGGCGCGTGCGATCGAGATCCTGCACTCGTACGGGATCACCGCATTCCAGGACGCCGCGATCTCGCTCGACCAGATGCGCGCGCTGGCCGCGCTCGACGCGCGTGGCGAACTGCGCGCGTGGGTGGTGTCGTCGATGACCGTCAACGACCAGATCTTCGGCTACGCCGAGCTGGGCGACGCGCTCATCGCCCACCGGAAGGAGTTGACGAGCCGCCACCACCGGCCGGACTTCGTCAAGATCTTCCTCGACGGCACGCCTCCGGCGCACTCGGGCGCCTTTCTCACGCCGTACCTGCCGGCCGACGGGTTCGGCGACCACTTCCACGGTTCGACCACCATGCCGGCGGACGAGCTGCTCGGCTGGCTGCGCCGGACGGCGGCGCAGGGCATCTCGGCGAAGATCCACTGCACCGGTGACGCGTCGGTCCGCATGGTGCTGGACGCGGTGGAGGCGGTGCGCGCCGACGGCCACACGGCCCCGCGCTACCAGATCGCCCACGGCCAGTTCATCGCGCCGGAGGACCTCCCGCGCTTCGCGCAGCTCGACGTCGCGGCCGACATCTCGCCGTTCCTCTGGTTCCCCGGCGTGATCGCCGACGCCCTCGGCACCGTCCGCCCCGCGGAGGAGGTGGAGGCCATGCAGCCCAACCGTTCCCTGATCGACTCCGGCGCGCTGGTCGCGGGCGGATCCGACTGGCCGGTGAGTGAGACGCCGAACGCGTGGGAGGGCATCCAGGGTCTGGTCACGCGTGCCGACCCGTCCGGGAGGCGGCCGGGCGTGCTGGGCGCGGAGCAGGCGATCACGCTGCCGGAGGCCATCGAGGTGTTCACGGTCAACGCAGCGCGGGCGATGGGTCTCGGCGACGTGACCGGATCGCTCGAGCCGGGCAGGTCGGCCGACTTCGTGGTGCTCGACCGCGACCCGTTCTCCGTGCCGGTCACCGAGCTGGTCACGCTGCGGGCCGAGCGCACGTTCTTCGCCGGGCAGCAGGTGTACGCGGGCACGTGACGCCGCTGGGCCGCCGTGTTCCCGAGCGGTCCGATCTTTCCCCTACACTTGTGGAGATTCCCGGGACGGTCCGGGCGTCGGAGGGAGGATCATGCCCAAGGTGATCGACCACGACCAGCGGCGATCGGACATCATCGACGTCACCTGGGGGCTGATCGTCAAAGGCGGCCTGGAGGCGGCGACGATGCGCGAGATCGCCGCGGAGGCGGGGTTCGCGAACGGCGCCCTGAAGCACTACTTCCCCGGCAAGGACGAGATCATCCAGGGAACCTACGAGCGCGCGCTCGGGATGATGAGCTCGGGGGTCGACGCGGCGGTCGGCGACAAGACCGGGCTGGAGGCGCTGCGCGCGATCGTCTACGCCTCCGCCCCGACGACGGCCGAGTCGATCACGGCGGGCCGCGTGCTGCTGAGCTTCTGGGAGCGGGCCCTGTCGAACGAGGAGCTGCACCAGGCGTATCGCGACCACCTGGTCGCGTGGCGGGCGGGCCTCGCGTCGTATATCGCGCAGGGCCGCGCGGACGGCGACATCGTGACGGAGACGCCCGATGAGCAGCTGGTGGACGAGATCGTCCTCATCAACGCGGGGGCGAACATCATGAGCCTGATCGCCCCCGACCTGTCGACTCCTGCGCTGCTGACGGCTCAGCTGGACGCGTTCTTCGCGCGGATCACGACCGTGTGACACCGGAGGCCGGTTTTCCCGTGCCCGGCCTCCGGCGCCGTCTGAGGGCGCGCGAGCGTCAGACCGCCGTCGCGAGCAGGATGCGCGGGCTGCCCGGCAGCGCGACGGTGCGCTCAGCCTGCCAGCCGGCGTCGGCCAGCCAGTCGCGCACGACCGACTCCGGGTACACGACCGTTCCGTCGATGTTGTAGTACTCGCCCGCGTGCAGCGCGTCGATCTTGCGCTGCCGCGGGTCGTCGTCGAGGAAGAAGTCGAGCAGCACGAGGGTCGCACCCGGCGCCGCCGCAGCGCGCGCGTTGCGGAGGATGGTGCGGTTCTGCTGGTCGTCGAAGCGGTGGATGACGTGGTTGAGCAGCACGAGATCGTGGGCGCCGCCGGGCTGCGCGTCCGCGGTGTCCGCCCCTTCGACGCTGGTGCGGTCGGCGAATCCCGCGGCCGCCACCGCCTCCCGCACCGGCTCGACGGACTGCGGATCGAACACGAACCGCACCCGCAGGTCGGGGTTGGCTTTCAGCCCCTCGACCGCGAAGGCCGGGCTCAGGCCGCCGAAGTCGAGGGCGTCGCGGTAGGGGGCGAAGTCGAAGTGGCGGGCGAGCATCGACGCGTGCAACTCGTTGTACCGCATCACCCCGGCGAGGAAGCCGCCCCAGCCCGCTTCGTCGAGCTCCAGGACGCCCGGTGCATCGGTGTCGACCGTCGCGTCGTAGCCGAGCCACTGCGGGTAGCTCGTGGCGCCGAGGAAGGCGAGGAACGGGGCGAGGTCGAGCTCGGCGCGGTCGCCTGTCAGGTAGGCGGCGGCGTCGGGCGTGAGCGCGTATCGTCCCTCCTCTCGCGTGAGCAGCCCCTGGGCGGTCATGCTGTCGGCGAGGATGCGCACCTGGCGCTCCGGAGCGCCGGTCGCGGCGGCGAGCCCGGCCGCGTCGAGCGGCGCGTCGGCGAGGGCGGAGAAGAGGCCGATGCGGCTGGCGGCGAACAGCTGCTTCGCCCCCATGAAGCCGATGGCGATGTCGACGATAGCCTCGGGCGTCGTCGTGGCGGTGGCGGTGGATGTGGTCACTTCGCAGCTCTTTCTGTCGGGTGTCCGGTGAAATCGGGATGACTCTACCGATTTCGGAGTTTATTTTCTACTATCATAGAAAAACCGGCGCGAACCCGTCGCGCCGACACTCTTCTCAGCCGACGAAACGGACGACGATGCCCACCACGCCGCTCAACCGCCGCAGCTTCCCCGCGCCCGCGTCTGCGCCGGCAGGTGCCACGGCCCTCCCGCCGGTGCTGCTGCTGCACGGCTTCGCCGCCAGCGGCGACGAGGACTTCATCGCGACGGGCTGGCCCGAGGCGCTCGCCGCAGCGGGGCGCCGCGTCGAGGTGCCCGACCTGCCCGGCCACGGGAGCTCGGCCGCCGTCTCCGGTGACGCCGCCACGACCTCCGCTCTGGTGCGCGCCCTCGCGGACGTGCTCGCGGAGCTCGACGGAGGCGACGGCGTCGACGTGGTCGGCTACTCCCTCGGAGCACGGTTGGCATGGGAGCTGCCCGCCGCCACCGGCCGGGTGCGCCGGCTGGTGCTGGGAGGGCTGAGCCCCTTCGAGCCCTTCGCGGCGGTGGACGTGGATGCGGTGGCCGCCGCGGCCTCCGGGGGTGGGGCGGTCTCCGGCGGCGAAACGGCCTCCGGCGCCGGGGCGGCAAGGGACCCGCTCGCCGGCATGATGGCCGCGATGGTGAGCGCGCCCGGACGCGACACGGCCTCCCTGCTCGCCCTGATGGCCGGCCTCGCTTCGCAGCCGTTCGACCCCGCGGGGGGAGGGCCGACGGTGCCGACGCTCGTCGCCGCGGGTGCGGACGACCTGATGACGACCGGCCTCGGGGCGGTGGCGGGCGCCCTGCCGGAGGCGACCTTCGTGCGCGTTCCGGGCGATCATCGCGGTGCCCTCGACTCGGCCGAATTCCGGGCCGCGGTCATCCGCTTCCTCGGCTGACCCCTCGACCGCGCGGCCGGCCGAAAGGGGTTCCGGTCCGGCCGCGCGCCCTTCGTCCGGGGCGGCTCCTCGGGGGCGGCGGTCTCGCGTCCGCTTACGGCGTCCAGGTGCCGTCGGCGGCGACGTCGCGGTCGAGCCAGAGCCCGGCCGTCGCGGCGCGGATCGCTTCGGCGCCGACCCGGTCGAGGAGGGCGAGGGCGCCGAGGTCGTCCTCCAGCTGCGACAGCCGGCTGACGCCGAAGAGCACGTTCGCCGTGGCCGGATGGCTGAGGGCGAACGCGAGGCCCAGTTGCGTCGGCGTCGCGTCGAAGCCGGCGGCGATCCGCTCGACCTGCGGGTACGCGGCCACGATGCGGTCGCGGATTCCGCCGACATCCGCCCCGATCTTGCGCCCCGGCGCGAGCTTGCCGGCCAGGATGCCGCCCTCGAAGACGTCCGAGGCCTGCAGCGCCAGGGCGCCCGAGCGGAACAGCTCCCCGTAGGCCGAGCCCTCCGCCATCGCGCGGCGCACCAGCCCGTACTTGAGCTGGGCGAACGTGGGCGGAGTGAGCCCCTCCGCCGCGGCCACGGCGAGGGCGGTGCGCACCGCGTCGATGGTCCAGTTGTTGACGCCCCAGGCGCTGAAACGGCCCGCGTCGATCTGGGCCTGCACCTCGCGCACGATGCGGGGGACATCCACCTCGCCGAAGAAGTCGCCGACCACGACCAGGTCGGCGTGCTCGACGCCGATGCGGCCGAGGGAGGTCGTGAGCTGGTCGGCGAACGTCGCGCGCGGGTACTCCCACAGCCAGAGCTTGCCGCAGAGCAGGTAGTCCTGCCGCCGCAGCCCGGCCGCGCGCACCGCCTCGCCGAACAGGATGTCGGTGCGGGAACCCTCCGCGTGGGGGCCCATGTCGTAGTGGGCGACATCGAAGAAGGCCGCGCCGACCTCGTGCGCCCGGTGGATGAGGGCGACGGCCTCGTCCGCCGTCATGCGGTCCCAGGTGTTCCAGGAGCCGAGGGCGAAGACCGGCACCGTGGGACCTCCCGGGCCGAGGGTGCGGGTGGGGACGGCGGGGACGGTTCCAGCGGTCACAGAGGCCTCCTTGCGTGCGGTGTGCTGTTTTTCTACGTTCGTATAATATAACGACATGACCCGGAACGCCGGGTGCCTGCCGAGCAGAGAGGCTCCACCGTGACCGACACCCGAACCATCCTGATCACCGGCGGTGCCGGCGGCATCGGCCGCGGCATCGCGGAGGCGTTCCTGGCGGTGGGCGACCGAGTCGTCCTCGCCGACCGCGACGCCGACGCGGTGGCAGCGGCAGCCGCCGCCCTCGGGACGGGGGCCTCCGCCGTCGCGCTCGACATCACCGACGAGGCCGCTGTCACCGCGGCCGTCGAGGAGGTCGCCGCCGACCACGGCCGCATCGACGTGCTGGTCAACAACGCCGGCATCCTGTCGCTGCACGGCAGCCTGACCGAGCTCTCCACCGCCGACTACGAGACCATCGTGCGGGTCAACATCCTCGGCACCTTCACCGTGACCCAGGCGGTGGCGCGGCACATGACCGCGCACGGCACGGGCGGCGCGATCGTCAACATCTCCTCCATCGGCGGCCGGCAGCCGACCCCAGGGATGGGCGCGTACGAGTCGAGCAAGGCCGCGGTCGACTCCCTCACCCGCTGGGCCGCGATCGAGCTCGCGGGCGCGGGCATCCGCGTCAACGCGGTCGCGCCCGGTCCGGTGCTGACGCCGATGCTGCGCGCCGGGATGCCCGAGGGCTCGCCCGAGCGCGCGGCCTGGTCGTCGCGCATCCCGCTCGGACGGCTGGCCGAGGTGGAGGACGTGGCGCCCGCCGTCGTGTTCCTCGCCGGCGCACAGCACATCACCGGCGTGAGCCTCCCCGTCGACGGCGGCCAACTGCTCGCTTGACGCCTCCCGTCTCCGGGGTCGCGGCACGCCGCCTCACCGGCGCGACGGCGCCGCGCCGCGACCCCGGTCTCGCGCGCGGCCCGCTGTCTCCGGGGCGCTCGCGCTTGCGCTTGCGCGCCCCGCGGCGGGCGCGCCCGCCCCGAAGGGCGCGCGAGGGGCGGGTTGTTGCCCCTAATCCGCGGTTTTGGGGGCGCTTACGCGCCCTTCGGCGGGCGCGCTGCTCCGAGGGGCGCGCGAGGGGCGAGTTGGTGCCCCTGTTCCGCAGTTTTGGGGGCGTTTACGCGCCCTTCGGTGGGGTCGTGCGCCGTGCCGGCCGTGCGGAGCCGTGCTCCGCGAGGGGCGGGCGAGGGGCGAGTTGATGCCCCTATTCCGTGGGTTTAGGGGCGTTAACGCGCCCTTCGAGGGGCGCGCTGCTCCGAGGGGCGAGCGAGGGGCGAGTTGATGCCCCTGTCCCGCGGGTTTAGGGGCGTCTACGCGCCCTTCAGTGGGGTCGTGTGCCGTGCCGGCCGTGCGAAGCCGTGCTCCGCGAGGGGCGAGCGAGGGGTGAGGGAGGGGCGAGCTGACGCCCCTATTCCGTGGGTTTAGGGGCGTTTACGCGCCCTTCGGCGGGCGCGCTGCTCCGAGGGGCGGGCGAGGGGCGAGTTGATGCCCCTGTCCCGCGGGTTTAGGGGCGTTTACGCGCCCTTCGGCGGGCGCCGAGCCGCGCGCCCCTCGCGCGGAGCCCGCGCTCCGCGAGGGGCGCGCGAGGGGCGAGTTGATGCCGTTATTTCACGGGTTTGGGGGCGCTTACGCGCCCTTCGGCGGGCGCGCTGCTCCGAGGGGCGGGCGAGGGGCGAGTTGGTGCCGTTATTTCGCGGGTTTAGGGGCGCTTACGCGCCCCTCGGCGCGCGTGTCAGAGGCGGGAGGGGCCCGGCGCGGTCGTAGACGATCTCGCCGTCGACGACGGTGAAGTCGACGGCGACCGACGGCAGCTCGGCGGGGGAGAGCTGCAGCGGGTCGGCGGCGAGGACGACGAGGTCGGCGGCCTTTCCAGGCTCGAGCGAGCCCTTCCACGATTCGGCGCCGTCCTGGTAGGCCGGGACCGTCGTGTAGGCGTGCAGGAGCCCGCGCATGCGCGCCCGCTCATCGCCGGGGGCCGGGGCTCCCATCCATGCGTCGGCGTCGGCGATGCCCTGCCGCCAGTCGGGTGCGAGGATCGGCGCGTCCGAGCTCAGCGACACCGCGACGCCGGCGGCGCGGGCGGCACCGAGCGGCCAGGCGGCGGCGGCCACGTCGTCGCCGAGGACGCCCGCCAGCCAGGGAGACGTGCGCACCGCGATGCCGGGCTGGACGTTCAGCCCCATCCCGAGGTTGCGCATCCGGGCCAGGGCGGCCGCCGTGATGAGGTCGCCGTGGATGATGTAGTGGCGCAGGTCGGCCGGGAACTCCGCGCGGGCGGCGGCCACGGCCTCCACGACCGTGTCGATTGTGCGGTCGCCGGTCGCGTGCACGCCCACCTGGAGGCCGAGCCGGGCGGCCTCCCGGATCATGGCGGTCAGGCGTTCGGCGCGCTCGGCGGCATCGAGGCCGTCTACGAGCAGGCCGCCGTGCGTGCCGTCCGGGTAGGTGTGCCGGGTCCAGGCCTGGTGCATCGGCGGGATGCCGTCGGCGAAGATCTTGACGCCGGCGATCCGCAGCCGGTCGGGGCGCTCGGTCCCGCGGCGCAGGGCGCGCATGCCGGCCAGCACGGGGCCGAGCGAGCTCGGGCCGTCGAGCACGCCGTACAGCGCCAGGACGTTCACGCGCGCAGTCAGAGCCCGCTCGGCGTCGAGATCGAGGTAGGCGTCCAGCACATCCTGGCCGAAGCAGCCGGTGGCGCCGGCGTCTTCGCCCGGGCCGAGCCCGGGCTCGGTGTAGCTGGTGATGCCGAGGGAGGCGATCAGGCGACCGGCGCGCAGGATGGCCGCGCGGCGTTCCGGGCGGGTGCGCAGCAGCGGAGCCGCGTGGGAGGTGTCGTGCGGGTCGCCGGCGGCGCCCGTCGGCGTCGGGTCGCCCGCGTAGCCGGCGGCCTGCCCGTCCAGCCCGCGGTGTCCGTCGGCCGCGCCGTGCCTGTCCAGCCCGCGGTGTCCGTCGGCCGCGCCGTGCCTGTCCCTGTCTCTTATA
>NZ_CAMFLC010000029.1 GCF_945957465.1 uncultured Leifsonia sp. | reverse complement strand
TCTACACCGTCTAATTCGTCGGCAGCGTCAGATGTGTATAAGAGACAGACCCTCCCCACGGAGGCCGGGGCCTTGCTCCGCCGTGCCTTCGAGTTCGCCCTCCAGTGCTGCGTCCGCGGGCGCGGGCTGCGGCAGCCGGATGGCGAAGAACGGGAGGGTGAGACTGCACAGCGGTCCGACGAGCAGCGCGAACGCGAGCGTTCCGATGCCGACGTCGCCGCCGAGGAACCAGCCGATCACGAGGACCGTGACCTCGATGGCCGTGCGCACCGCCCAGATCGGCCACCCGGTGCGGGCGTTGAGGCCGGTCATGAGGCCGTCGCGGGGCCCCGGACCCAGCTTGGGGCCGATGTAGAGGCCGGTGGCGATCGCGAGGAGCGCGAGCCCCGCCGCGAAGAGCAGGACCTGCGCCCACAGCTTGGTCTGCTGCGGGATGAGCCACAGTCCGAGCTGCGCGCTCGGCCCGACGAGGAGCACGTTGAGCACCGTGCCGAGACCCGGCCGCTGCCGCAGCGGGATCCAGAAGGCCAGCACCAGCAGGCCGACGATGTTCGTCACGAGCCCGAACGGGATGCCGGTCTTGTACGAGACCCCCTGCGCCAGCACGTCCCAGGGTGAGACGCCGATGCTCGCACGGACCATCAGTGCGATGGCGATGCCGTACAGGAACAGACCGACCAGGAGCTGGCCGATGCGGCGGGTGAGGAGGAACCGGGACATGATGACAATCCAATCGCTCGATTGGCCTTACAACAAGATGCCAATTGCGATAAAGTGGCCTGCATGTCCGACGCGCACCTGACCGCCCGTTCGCTCGAGTCGCTCCTCGGCGACTGGCGATCGGGGGCGCCCGGGTACCAGTCGCTCGCGGATCGGGTGCGCCTGCTCGTGCTCGACGGCCGCATCCCGATCGGCACCCGGCTGCCGGCCGAACGCGACCTCGCCGGGCGCCTCGACCTCAGTCGCACCACGGTCAGCGCCGCCTACCGCCAGCTGCGCGAAGGCGGCTTCCTCGACAGCGTGCGCGGTTCGGGGAGCGTCGCGCGGCTTCCCGGCCCCGCGCTCGCCCTCCCTCTCGCGGGCGGTGAGGGGATGCTCGACTTCACCAAGGCCGCGCTGCCGGCGGCGGCCTCCCTCCCGGCGGCCGCGCGCGCAGCGGCGGAGGAGCTGCCGCACTTCCTTCCCGACTCGGGCTACGACCCGGTCGGGCTCCCGCACCTGCGCCAGGCGATCGCCGACCGGTACACCGAGCGCGGCCTGGCGACCTCGGCCGACCAGGTGCTCGTCACGGTCGGCGCGCAGCAGGCGATCGCGCTGATCGCCCGCACCTTCCTCTCCCGAGGAGACCGGGCGCTGGTGGAGATGCCCACCTACCCGCACGCGACGGAGGCGCTGAAGCTCGCCGGGGCCCGGCTCCTGCCGATCTCGGTCGCCCCACCGGAGGAGGGCCCGCACGCGCTCGATGCGGAGGGGATCGACGGCTGGGACGCCGATGCCGCCGAGCAGGCGATCAGGCGCGCGAGCCCGACCGTGGCCTATCTCATCCCGGACTTCCACAATCCGACCGGCGCCTCGATGTCCCCGGGGACCCGCGAGCGCCTCCTCGCGGCGGCCGCCGCGCACGGGACCATCGTGGTCGGCGACGAGACGACGGCCGACCTCGACATCGACCGGGTGGGCGAATACCTCCCGCTGCCGACCTACGCCCACCGGAGGGCGGGAGACGCCCCGGTGCTGCTGATCGGCTCGGCGAGCAAGAGCCTCTGGGGCGGCCTGCGGATCGGCTGGATCCGCGCCGAGCGGCCGCTCATCCAACGCCTGATCGCGGCGAAGCCGTCGACCGACCTGGGCACGCCGATGATCGAGCAGCTGGTCGTCGCGCGCATGCTCCCGCAGATGCGGGAGATCATGGAGGAGCGTCGTTCGCAGCTGGCGGCCGGGCGCGCGACCGTGCGGCGGCTCACGGCGGAGGCGTTCCCGGAGTGGCGGGTCCCGGCGCTGCACGGCGGCCTTGCGGCCTGGATCGGCATCGGCGCGCCGGTCAGCTCGGCGCTCGCGCTCGCCGCACGCAACCACGGCCTGCTCATCGCTGCCGGCCCACGCTTCGGGCTCGATGGAGCGTTCGAGCGGTTCCTGCGGGTGCCGATCACGTACAGCCAGGATGAGACCGAGCGGGCGTTCGCGGCCCTGCAACGGGCGTGGGCGGTGGCCTCTTCGGAGCCGGCCCCCTACTTCGAGGCGCCTGCGCTGCCCAACGTGGTGTGAGCATCCACGCCGGCCGAAGTGGTACCACGGCATGAGGAATCCGCCCAGCCTGCAATGAGATACTTTGGCAGCGCCGTCGCCGCCGCCTGCCCTGCACCCACATCCGCCGAGGGGATCCTCCGTGCACTATCTCGCTGTCCTCAGCATGAGGAACCGCGCCCTGATCGCGCTCGTCACGATCGTCGCCGCCGTGTTCGGCGGCATCGCACTCACCAACCTCAAGCAGGAGCTCGCCCCGTCGATCTCGTTCCCGCAGCTCGTGGTGCTGTCCTCGTATCCGGGGGCCTCTCCCGAGGTGGTCAACAACGACGTGAGCACCCCGGTGGAGGCGGCGATCCAGGGGGTGCCCGATCTGGAGTCGACCTCCGCGGTCAGCAGCACCAACCAGTCGATCATCACGGCGAAGTTCACGTACGGCACCGATCTCGCGACGGCGGAGCAGAAGATCGACCAGGCGATCAACCGGATCAAGTCGACCCTGCCCTCCGGTGTCGACCCGCAGGTGCTCTCGGGATCCATCGACGACCTTCCGGTCATCCAGCTGGCCGTCACCGGCGACACCGACCAGCGCACCCTCGGCGACGACATCACCAAGCTCGCCCTGCCCGACATCAAGAACGTGACGGGCGTCAACGACGCCCAGCTCGTGGGCGAGGTCGGCCAGCGCATCACGATCACGCCCGATCCGGCCAAGCTGGCGGCGGCCGGGGTCACCAGCTCGGCGATTAAGAACTCGCTGCAGCAGTACGGCGTGCTGCTGCCCGGCGGCTCACTCACCGAGAACGGCAAGACCCTGACGATCCAGTCCGGGTCGCAACTCACCTCGGTCGCCGACATCTCGTCGCTGCCGCTGGTCAAGGTGTCGTCGGCCTCCGCAGGCTCCGGCTCGGGCGGTGCCGGCTCGGCGACGGGGCAGCAGGGCGCTTCGGGTCAGCAGGGCGCTTCGGGTCAGCAGGGCGCTTCGGGCGCCGGCTCCACGGCCGCGCAGCAGGCGGCGGCGGCCCAGGCGGCCGCAGCCTCCACGCCGGTCACGATCGGCGACGTCGCCACCGTCGCCCAGACCGACGACCCGGTGACCTCGCTCTCGCGCGTCGACGGCAAGCCGGCCCTGACCATCGCCGTGACCAAGCTGCCCTCCGCGAACACGGTGGAAGTGTCGCACAGCGTCTCCGCGCTGATCCCCGACCTCGAGACCAAGCTCGGCAACGGGGCGAAGATCACCGTCGTCTTCGACCAGGCACCGTTCATCACCCAGTCGATCAACTCGCTGGCCGAGGAGGGCCTCCTCGGCCTCGCGATGGCCGTCATCGTGATCCTGGTGTTCCTGCTCTCGGTGCGCTCGACGCTGGTGACCGTGATCTCGATCCCGACCAGCGTGCTGATCACCTTCGTCGTGATGTGGGCGAGCGGCTACACGCTCAACATCATCACGCTCGGCGCCCTCACGATCGCGATCGGCCGCGTCGTCGACGACTCGATCGTGGTCATCGAGAACATCAAGCGGCAACTCGTGCCCGGCGTCGACAGAGCCGTCACCATCGTGCGCGCGGTGCGCGAGGTGGCCGGCGCGATCACCGCCTCCACCATCACCACGGTCGCCGTGTTCCTGCCTCTGGCGTTCGTGGGCGACGTCACGGGCGAGCTGTTCCGGCCGTTCGCGCTCACCGTGACCATCGCACTGCTGTCGTCGCTGCTCGTGGCGCTGACGATCGTCCCGGTGCTGGCCTACTGGTTCCTGCGTGCGCCGAAGGCGCGCAAGCACGAAGGCGGCGAGCACGACGACGAGGCGGCGCACCTGTCGGTCGCCGAAGCGATCGCGTCCGGCCACGACGAGCTCGAGCACCCGTCGCTGCTCCAGCGCGGCTACCTGCCGATCATCCACTGGACGCTCAGGCACTCCTGGCTGACGATCATCGCCGCCGCGATCGTGCTGGTGCTGACCTTCGCGGCGTTCCCCTTCCTCAAGACGAACTTCCTCGGCTCCAGCGGCCAGAACTCCCTGACCGTGACGCAGTCCCTCGACCCGGGCACAAGCCTCCAGGCTCAGGACGACGCCGCCAAGAAGGTCGAGCAGAAGCTGCTCGACACGAAGGGCGTCACGACGGTCCAGGTCTCGATCGGCTCCAGCGGCTCGTCGCTGCGCGACGCCTTCACAGGCGGCGGCGGAGCGACCACCTTCTCGATCACGACCGATCCGAACGCCGACCAGGAGAAACTCCAGTCGACCATCCAGAGCGAACTGGACGGGATCAGCGACGCCGGCAGCATCCAGGTGTCGGCCTCGAGCGGTTTCGGCGGCTCCACCGACATCCAGGTGGACATCACCGCGACCAGCAACGCCGACCTCCAGAAGGCCACCGACTCGGTCGTCGCCGAACTGAAGAAGCAGAAGTCCCTCAGCCAGGTCACCGACAACCTGAGCGCGTCGCTGCCCTACGTGTCGGTGACCGTCGACCGCACGAAGGCGGCGCAGGTCGGCCTGAGCGAGGTCGCAGTGGGCACGATCGTGTCGCAGACGATGCAGCCGACACAGATCGGAACCGTGGCGATCGACAACTCGACGCTGAAGATCTACCTCCAGACCGAGAACCCGCCGACGACCGTCGCCGGACTCTCCGACCTGCCGATCCCGACCGCGACGGGCGTGGTGCCGCTGAACTCGATCGCGACGGTCGCGGAGGCGAAGGGTCCCGCCACCGTCACGACCCAGCGCGGCCTGCGCACCTCCACCGTGACAGCGACGCCGGGCGACAACCTCACCACGGCCAACCAGGAGGTCAGCGCGGCGCTGAAGGCGGCCGACCTGCCCGCGGGGGCGACCGCGAAGATCGGCGGTGTCTCGTCGAGCCAGTCGAGCGCGTTCGGTCAGCTGGGTCTCGCTCTGCTGGCGGCCATCCTGATCGTCTACATCGTGATGGTGGCGACCTTCCGCTCGCTGCGGCAGCCGCTGCTGCTGCTCGTGTCGGTGCCGTTTGCGGCGACCGGCGCGATCCTCCTGCAGCTCGCATCCGGTATCCCGCTCGGAGTGGCGTCGCTGATCGGCGTGCTCATGCTGATCGGCATCGTCGTGACCAACGCGATCGTGCTCATCGACCTGGTCAACCAGTATCGGGCGAGAGGCCTCTCGGTGGCCGACGCGGTGACGCACGGCGCCTCCCGCCGTCTGCGGCCGATCCTGATGACCGCCCTGGCGACGATCGCGGCGCTCACGCCCATGGCGATCGGCCTCACCGGTCACGGCGGCTTCATCTCGCAGCCGCTCGCGATCGTGGTGATCGGCGGCCTGCTGTCGTCGACGGTGCTCACGCTCGTCGTGCTGCCGACGCTGTACAACCTGGTGGAGGGCGCCCGCGAGCGCCGGATGGCGCGCCGGGCGGCCAAGCACGGCGAGGGGGGGACCGGGGGCGCCGGCGGCGCGGGCGGTCCCGACGGCTCCGGCCCGGAGGTGCCCGGCTCCGACGGCCCCGGCGCCGCCGAGCAGGGTTCCGAGGGTGCTCCCAAGCCTCCGGTGTTCACCACGCCGGCGGGCGGGCAGCAGCTCTGACCCGGCGTCGAGGGGCGCCCGAACGCTCTCATCCTGCGCGGATGAGGGCGTTTACGCGCCCCTCGTCCGGCACGGGCCGCTCGGATGTCCGGGATGCCAGACGCGGGATGCGCAGCGCGTCGGGCGGGCATCCGGGAGCGTTGCTAGCGTCCTGGATATGAGCTTGACCACCGGTGCCCTGCCCGTCGACCCGCTGTGGCCCCGGGCCGGGTCGTGGCCGGCGCTCGCGGACCTCCCGCGCGGCACGGCCGTCGACCTGACGCTGCTCGGCCTGCCGACGTGGCGCACCTCCCTGTCGCCGACGGGAGCGCACGCCACGCCGGCGGCGGTGCGCGAGGCGCTCCGCCGTTACTCGCAGCACGTGCCGGGGCTGGCCGTGGAGTCGCTGCGTTTCGCCGACGCCGGCGACGTCTCGGAGCCGGACGGTGCCGACGGCGAGCACCGCGCGACCGCGGCGATGCGGGAGGCCGCGGAGCGTTCGCGGCTGACCGTCGCCGTGGGCGGCGACAACGCGCTGACCGTGCCGGCGGCGCTCGGTGCGTGGGCCGACGCCCTCCCCACGGCCGGGCTCATCACCCTCGACGCGCACCACGACCTCCGCGACGGCGCCTCGAACGGCTCGCCGGTGCGCCGCCTGGTGGAGGCCGGGCTCGACGGCCACCGTGTCGTGCAGATCGGCATCGCCGACTTCGCGAATTCGGCCGCGTACTCAGAACGCGCCGCGGACCTCGGGATCACCGTGGTCCGTCGCGACGCGCTCCACGGCCGGCCGCTCGACGACGTGATGGCCGAGGCGTTGGCGATCGCGGGCGCGGCGGGCGGGCCGGTGCACGTCGACCTCGACGTGGACGTCTGCGACCGGTCGGTCGCGCCGGGCTGCCCGGCATCCGTCCCCGGCGGGCTGGCAGCGTGGGAGTTGCGCCGCTTCGCCCGCCTGGCCGGCGCCTCCCCGATAGTGAGGTCCATCGACATCGCGGAGGTCGACGCCACCGCGGACACCGACGACCAGCGCACCGTGCGCCTCGCCGCCCTCCTCGTCCTGGAGGCGGCCGCCGGCCTCGCCTCCCGCTGACGCGCCGCGAGGCGGCGCATTGTCGGCCGCTCCGGCGGTTTGCGGCGGATTTCGCGCCGCTTCTTCGCGCTCGGCCGGCTCAGGCGACCCGGGTGCGCGCGACGAGGGGGACGCCGGGGCGGTAGGCGAGGTGCACGTACGAGGGGGCTGCGAGCACCGCGTAGTCCGCCCGGGCGCCGGGGCGCAGGTGTCCGACGTCGTCGCGGCGCAGCGCCTCCGCACCGCCGAGGGTCGCCGCTCGCAGCGCCTCCGCGACGGTCATGCCCATGTCGCGCACCGCGACGGCGACGCAGAACGGCAGGGACGACGTGAACGACGAGCCCGGATTGCAGTCGCTCGCCAGCGCCACGCGCACGCCCGCGTCGATGAGGCGCTGGGCGTCGGGGTAGGGGTGGCGCGTCGAGAACTCGACACCGGGCAGGAGGGTCGCCACGGTGCCCGACTCCGCCAGCAGCGCGACGTCGTCGTCGGTCAGGTAGGTTCCGTGATCGACGCTCGCGGCGTCGAGCTCGACCGCGAGCGCCACGCCCCCGCCGGGGCCGAGCTGGCTGGCGTGCACGCGCACCCCGAGCCCGCGATCGGCTCCGGCGGTCAGGATGCGCCGAGACTCCTCCACGGTGAAGGCTCCGGTCTCGCAGAACACGTCGATCCATCGCGAGTGCGGTGCGCACGCATCCAGCATGGGCCCGGTGACGAGGTCGACGTACGCGTCGCGGTCGTCGGCGTATTCGGGAGGCACGACATGCGCTCCCAGGAATGTGGTCTCCGAGGTGACCTCCCGGGCCACGCGCAGGATGCGCTCCTCGTCGCGAACCGTCAGGCCGTAGCCGCTCTTGATCTCGAACGTCGTGGTGCCCTGGGCGCGGAGCTCGGTGACCAGCCGCCCCAGCCGGGCACGGAGTTCGGCGTCGGTGGCGTCGCGTGTCGCCGCGACCGTGCTCCGTATGCCGCCGGCGGAATACGGCCGTCCCGCCATCCGCGCCTCGAACTCCGCGGCGCGGTCGCCACCGAACACGAGGTGCGTGTGACTGTCGACGAAGCCCGGGATGACCGCCGCTCCGGCGGCCTCCACGATCTCGTCCGCGTCCGAGCGCGGCGCCGCGGATGCGGGGCCTGTCCAGGCGACCCGGCCGTCCACCTCGAGCAGCGCGGCGTCGCGGACGATGCCGAGCGGCCCCTCGTGCACGGGGTCGAAGGTGACGAGCTCGCCGATCCCCGTCAGCAGCGTCGCGTGCGACATCAGCCGGCGGCCTCGGTCGAGGCGGCCTCCTGCATGGGGATGCGGAGCCCACGTTCGCGTGCGACGTCGGCCGCGTGCTCGTAGCCGGCATCGACGTGCCGCATCACGCCGGTGCCGGGGTCGTTGGTGAGGACGCGTTCGATCTTCTCGGCCGCGAGCGGCGTGCCGTCTGCGACGACGACCTGGCCGGCATGGATGCTGCGGCCGATGCCGACGCCGCCGCCGTGGTGCAGGGACACCCAGGTGGCTCCGGAGGCGGTGTTGAGCAGGGCGTTGAGCAGCGGCCAGTCCGCGATCGCGTCCGACCCGTCCTTCATCGCCTCCGTCTCGCGGTAGGGGGAGGCGACCGAGCCGGAGTCGAGGTGGTCGCGCCCGATCACGATCGGGGCCGAAAGCTCGCCGGAGGCGACCATCTCGTTGAACTTCAGTCCGGCGAGGTGGCGCTCCTTGTAGCCGAGCCAGCAGATGCGGGCGGGGAGGCCCTCGAAGTGCACCTTCTCGCCGGCCTGGGTGATCCAGCGGCGCAGCTTGTGGTCGTCGGGGAACAGCTCCAAGATGGCGCGGTCGGTCGCGGCGATGTCGGCCGGGTCGCCCGAAAGTGCCGCCCACCGGAACGGGCCACGGCCCTCCTCGAACTGCGGCCGGATGTAGGCGGGCACGAAACCGGGGAACGCGAACGCGCGGTCGTAGCCGCCGAGCTGCGCCTCCGTGCGGATCGAGTTGCCGTAGTCGAACACCTCGGCGCCGGCGTCGAGGAACCCGACCATGGCCTCCACCTGCTTCGCCATCGACAGCCGCGCCGCGATCGTGAACGCCTCCGGATCGGCGGCTGCCCGGTCGTGCCACTCCTCGACGGTGACGCCCTCGGGGAGGTAGCTCAGCGGGTCGTGGGCGCTGGTCTGGTCGGTGACGATGTCGATCGGCACGCCGCGGCGCAGCAGTTCGGGGAAGACGGTGGCGGCGTTGCCGACCAAGCCGACCGACAGCGCCCTGCGCTCCGATTTCGCCGCGGTCACCCGGGCGATCGCGTCGTCGATGTCGTCGGCGAGCTCGTCGAGGTAGCCGTGGTCGACACGGCGTCGGAGGCGACTGCGGTCGACGTCGACGATCAGCACCGCCCCGCCGTTGAGCGTGACGGCCAGCGGTTGCGCACCGCCCATCCCGCCGCACCCGCCGGTCAGCGTCAGCGTGCCGGCCAGGGACCCTCCGAATCGCTTGTCGGCGATCGCCGCGAAGGTCTCGTAGGTGCCCTGCAGGATGCCCTGCGAGCCGATGTAGATCCACGAGCCGGCGGTCATCTGCCCGTACATCGTCAGCCCGAGGGCCTCCAGCCGGCGGAACTCCGGCCACGTCGCCCAGTCGCCGACGAGATTCGAGTTGGCGATCAGCACCCGCGGTGCCCATTCGTGGGTGCGGAACACGCCCACCGGCTTGCCCGACTGCACCAGTAGCGTCTCGTCGGCCTCCAGGTCGCGGAGCGTGGCGACGATCGCGTCGAACGCCTCCCAGCTGCGCGCGGCGCGGCCCGTGCCGCCGTAGACGACCAGGTCGTCGGGCCGCTCGGCGACTTCGGGGTCGAGGTTGTTCATCAGCATGCGCAACGGCGCCTCGGTCTGCCAGCTCTTCGCGCTGAGCTCGGCGCCGCGCGGTGCCCGCACCGGTCGTGATCCCTGCATGGTGTGGTCCTTTCGGTAGCCGCCGAGTACGCGGATTCTCTGCGTATTCGGCGGTTTTCGGCTAAATGTCCGCGACTCGGCGGTCGGTAGACGGGGTTAGTGGAGGTCGGTGATGGTGGTGGCGACGGAGAGAGCGGTGCCGGAGGCGACGAAGGCGACGGCGGCCTCGATCTCGGGCGAGAGATGGCGGTCGGATCCGGGCCCGGGCACGGTCTCCCGCAGCGCCGCGGTCACGGCGGCCGTGGCCGGACCCTGCCGCAGCGGGGCGCGCAGCTCTGCGCCCCGCGCGGCGGTCATCAGCTCGATCGCCAGCACGCGGCCCAGCCCGTCGATGGCGCGGCGCAGCTTGCGCGCGGCGGCCCAGCCCATGGACACGTGGTCCTCCTGCATCGCAGACGAGGGGATGCTGTCGGCCGAGGCCGGGGCGGCGAGCCGCTTCAGCTCCGACACGATCCCCGCAGCGGTGTACTGCGCGATCATCAGTCCGGAGTCCACACCGACCTCGTGGGCGAGGAACGGGGGGAGGCCCTGGTTGCGCGCTTTGTCGAGGAACCGATCGGTACGGCGCTCCGACATGCTGGCGACATCCGCGACGACGATCGCGAGGAAGTCGAGCACGTAGGCGACGGGAGCGCCGTGGAAGTTGCCGTTCGACTCGACGCGGCCGTCGGGCGTGAGCACCGGGTTGTCGATGGCCGAGGCGAGTTCGCGCTCCGCCACGGCGGTCGCGTGGGCGACCGTGTCGCGCGCGCCGCCGTGCACCTGCGGCGCGCAGCGCAGCGAGTAGGCGTCCTGTACGCGCGTGCACTCCGGGCCTTTGTGGCTCGCGACGAGCGGCGAATCCGCGAGCAGGGCACGGAGGTTGGCGGCCGACACCGCTTGGCCGGCCTGCGGACGCAGCTGCTGGAGATCGGCGGCGAAGACCGCGTCGGTGCCGAGCAGGGCCTCCACGCTCATCGCCGCGGTGATGTCGGCCGTGGTCAGCAGGGTGCCGAGGTCGGTCAGGGCGAGAGCCAGCATCCCGAGCATGCCGTCGGTGCCGTTGATGAGGGCGAGGCCTTCCTTCTCGGCCAGGACGACCGGCTCGATGCCCGCCTCCGCGAGCGCGTCGGCCGCCTCCATCAGGTGTCCGTCGACGCGCACCTGTCCTTCGCCCATGGCGGCCAGTGCGCAGTGGGCGAGCGGGGCGAGGTCGCCCGAGCAGCCGAGCGACCCGTACTCGCGCACGATCGGTGTGATGCCCGCGTTGAGCAGGGCGGCGTAGGTCTCGACGGTGCGTCGCTGCGCGCCGGTGCGGCCGGTCATGAGGGTCGCCAGGCGCAGCAGCATCAGAGAGCGCACGACCTCGCGCTCCACCTCCGGGCCGGACCCGGCCGCGTGCGAGCGCACCAGGGAGGCCTGCAGCTGCGCCCGGCGCTCGGGCGCGATGAAGGTGGTCGCGAGCGCGCCGAACCCGGTGGAGATCCCGTAGTGCGGCTCGACGTCGTCGGCGAGCGCTTCGATGATCGCCCGGGAGGCCTCGACCGCGGTGAGCGCGGCGGCGTCCAGCTGCACGGGGGCGTCGTGGCGTGCCACGGCGACGACCTCGGCGATGGTGAGCGGACGCGCGCCGACGGTGACCGTCGCGGTGTCGGACTCGGACGGTCGGGTGGTTGCGGGGGTGGAACCGGTGGTGAGGGCGGACATGCTCCGATGATGCGCCGAGGAGCCACCTCCGCGCCTCGGGATTAGACTGTTCGCTGTCCGGGATACCAGACACGCGCGCGAACGGTAGGCACCTGTGCACGCACCGAGCACCCGCCGATGGAGGAGCCGATGAGCAAGGTCCCCGCCGCGGATCACACTCTGCGGATCCTCGCGTTCCTGGCGACCCAGCGCGGGCCGGTGCCTGCGGCGGCCATCGCGGCCTCCCTCGGCCTGCCGCGCTCGACGGTCTACCACCTGCTCACCGTGCTGACCGAGCACGGATTCGTGCTGCACTTCCCGGAGGCCCGCCGCTACGGACTGGGGGTGGCCGCCTACGAACTGTCGAGCGGCTTCTCCCGCCAGCAGCCGCTGAGCCGGCTCGGGCGCCCGATCGTCGCCGCCCTGGTCGACGCGATCGGCGAGTCGGGACACGTGGCCGTGCTGCACGGCCGCGACGTCGTCTACATCGTGGAGGAGCGGGCCCGGCGCCGGCCGCGGCTGGTCACCGACGTCGGTGTGCGGCTGCCCGCACACCTGACGGCGAGCGGCCGAGCCCTGCTCGCCTCCCTGCCGCCGGGCCAGCTGCGGGCGCTGTACCCCGACGTGGGCGCCTTCGAGGATCGCACGGGCGCCGGGCCGCACTCGTACGCGGAACTCCGCCGCCTCGTCGTGGAGGCGAGGGAACGCGGCTACGCGACCGAGGACGGCGATGTCACCCCCGGGTTCGCGTCCGTCGCGGTGTCGGTGCGCGACCACGCCGGCTGGCCGGCGGCCGGCATCGCGGTCACCTTCCCGCGCGACAACGTGCCTGCCGCCGAGTGGGACGCGCTCGCCGCCCGGGTGCGCGAGGCCGCCGCCGAGCTGTCCCGCCGGATCCGCGGCAGCTGACGCCTGCCGACCGATCGAGGGGCGCGCAAACGCCCTTATCGGACCGTTTTCGGGGCGTCTGCGCGCCCCTCGGCAACCCCTCGCGCCGCTACTCGAGCGTGAGCGTCGTCGTGTGCGTCGCGCCGTCGCGGATGTACTCGACCCTCACCTCGTCACCGGCCGAGTTGGTCACCTGGATCGCGGTGAGCACGTCGATGTTCGTCGCCGCGTGCCCGTTCACCGAGGTGATCACGTCGCCGACCCGCAGACCGGCCTCCTGCGCGGGGCCGCCGGAGACGATGGACTGCACGAAGAGTCCGTCGGTGACGCCGAACTTGGCGGCGGCGGCCGGAGGGATCGGCACGACGGTCAGGCCCGCCTCGGGGTGCGCGACCCTGCCGTGCGCGATCAGCTCGTCCGCGATCGGCAGCGCGAGCGATTCCGGCACGGCGAAGCCGATGCCGACGCTGCCGGTACTGCTCTGGCCGGCCGAGCCGGGAACGGTCGCGATCGCGGTGTTGATCCCGACCAGCCGGCCGCTGCAGTCCACGAGCGCGCCTCCCGAGTTGCCCGGGTTGATGGACGCGTCGGTCTGGATGGCACCGGCGAGCACCGCATTGCGGTCGTCGTCGCTCGGCACGGGGACGGTGCGGCCGAGAGCGCTGACGATGCCGGCGGTCACCGTGCTCGAGAGCCCGAGCGGAGCCCCGAGAGCGACGACCGGCTGACCGACGGCCAGCGACCCGGAGTCGCCGGTGGCGATGACGGGGAGCGGCTCGTCGTCCGACACGGTGATCACGGCGAGGTCGGTCTTGGGGTCCCGTCCGGTGAGTTTCGCCGGCAGCTCGTGCCCGTCGCTGAACCGCACCGTGAGCCGGGCTCCCGAAGCGGCGTCGGCGACGACGTGGTTGTTGGTCAGGATGTGGCCGTCGTCGGTGATGATCTCGCCGCTTCCGTTGCTGGTGCCCCGCTGGCCGACGACCGCGATCGTCACCACGCTCGGCAGCACCTGGTCGGCCACCCGGGCGGCATCGCACGAACCGCTGCGGCCGGCCGAGAGCGCGGCGACGGCGAACCCTCCCGCGACCATCCCACCCCCGATGAGCACGAGCGCCGAGCCCACGACGAGCAGTGCGACGGTCCAGGAGCGGAGGGTGGTCTTGGTGGGGGTCACAGGCGGCCTCTTCTCGACGGTGGCGCCAGGCTAGCGGTAGCGTCGCGGGCGCGCCAGGACCGTCCGCGCCATCGCCGCGGGCGTCTGGAGGGGCGCTACCCTTCGTCCATGGTGAGATTCCTGATCCGTGCGGCCATCTTCGTCGTCACCGCTGCGCTCGGCCTGCTGGTCGCGTCGTGGCTCCTCCCCGGATTCCATCTGGACTGGGAGGGCCTCCTCATCGCCGTGGTGGTCTTCGCCGCGGCTCAGAGCATCCTTGCCCCTTTCATCTTCAATCTCGCCCGCAAGTACGCCTCGGCCGTCCTCGGCGGAATCGGCCTGGTCTCGACGTTGATCGCCCTGATCATCGCGTCGCTGTTCCCCGGCGGCATCCGAGTGGACGACTTCGTGACCTGGGTGCTCGCAGCGCTGGTGGTGTGGGTCGTCACGGCGCTGGGAGGCTGGCTGCTGCCGTTGATCTTCCTGAAGAAGAAGGTGGCCGGCCGGGACGCGGGCGCCCGGGGCTGAGCCCGATTCAGGCGGCGCGCAGCGTCTTCGCGTAGCAGACCGAGTGCGGGTCGCCGACGTACTCGCCGAAGTTCGGGATGCGCTCGTAGCCGCGGCTCTCGTACAGGGCGATGGCTGCGTGCTGCAGAGGGCCGGTCTCCAACCGCAGGAGCGGGATGCCGGCCACGGCCGCCTGAGCCTCCACTGCGCGCAGCAGACCGGCGGCGAGACCGCGGCCCCGCGCCTCCGGGCGCACGAACATCCGCTTGAGCTCGGCGGTGCCGTCCGCTTTGTCGACCAGTGCCGCCATGCCCAGCGCGGCGCCGACCTCGTCGCGACCGACGAACACGGTGACCTCGGCGCGGTCGAGCTCGGACGCGTCGAGCAGGTAGCAGCTCTCAGCGGGGTAGAGCGCGAGCGTGAACTCATTGCTCAGCTGCAGCAGCTCGGCCACGCCGTCGGCGCGGGCGGACTCGACGGACACGCTCGTGATCATGCGGTCGATCGTAGCGATGGCGTGTGTCGGGAAGGTTTCCGACCGATCACTCGGTCGGACGGCCCCCGCGCTCCGACCCGCGGGATTGCTGCCGGCTGATCCCGCGCGCCACCCACTCCAAGCGGCGCAGCGCCTCGCGGTTGCGCACCCAGAGGATCGGATCCGCGATCGGCTTCGGGATCCGCGTGGCCACGCCTGTGATCGCCTCCTCCTCCATGCGCACCACGCAGCCGCTCCGGCGCGGCTGGACGTCGATGACGACGCGTTGGGTGCCGACCGGCCGGGTCTTCGCCTCGAGCTGGAAGCGCCGAGGCGGGTCCCAGACCTCGATCGTCGTCTCGTCGTTCAGCACCAGCGGCCAGATGCCGATCGAGTGGTGCAGCCGCGACCCGGGCTCGGGGAAGTGGCCGTCCGCCGCGCGAAGGCGTGACGCTCCCACCACCCAGGTCGGGAAGACCCACGGGTCCGCCAGCGCGGCGAAGACCTCCTCCGGGGTGCAGGCGAACCGGCGCACGTTGACCGACATCAGGCGATCTCCTCTTCGACGGGTGCGCCGGGGGCGGAGACCCCGGGCGCGAGCGACGGCATGCGCGTGACGCCGAATTCGTGATGCAGCGCGCTGCGGGCCGCGTAATAGCCGGCCAGCCCGTGGACCCCCGGCCCGGGGGCCGCGGACGACGACGCGAGGTAGAGGCCGCGCCCCGGCATCCGCCACGGGTCGCTCGACAGCGTCGGCCGGATCACGAGCTGCGACAGATCCGGCATGCCCGACGAGATGTCGCCGCCGATGTAGCTCGGGTTGTAGTTCTCCATCTGGTGGGCGGTCTTGGTGGCCGTGGCGAGGATGAGATCGCGGAAACCGGGCGCGAACCGCTCGATCTGGGCGATGACCGACTCACTGCGGTCGGAGGTCGACCCCCGCGGCACGTGCGTGTACGCCCAGAGCACGTGCTTGCCGGAAGGGGCGCGCGTCGTGTCGAACAGGGTGGGTTGCGTGACCAGCACGTACGGGTCGTCGCTCTCGCGTCCCGCTGCGACGATGCGCTCCGAACGGGCGATCGCCGCGCGCTCGCCGCCGAGGTGGACGGTCGCGGTCTCGAGCAGCTCGGGATTGCGCCAGGGAACCGGGCCGGACAGCGCGAAGTCGATCTTGAAGACCCCGTTGCCGTTGCGGAAACGTGCGATCCTGCGCAGGTAGTCGGCAGGGAGGCGGTCCTCGCCGAGCCGGGCGGCGATCGCTGCGTGCGTGTCGAACAGCACGGCGCGGGCGTCCGGGAGCTCGCCGAGCGATTCGATCTCGGCGCCCGTGACGACCTCCCCGCCGTGCGCGCGGAGGTCGGCGACCAGGGCATCGGCGATCGACTGCGAGCCGCCGACCGGGATGGGCCAGCCGCGTGCGTGCGCGTACGTCGCCAGCGCGAGCCCCGCCGCGGCGCCGGCGAGGTTCGGCAACGGAAGCGTGGTGTGCGCGATCACGCCGGTCAGCAGAGCGCCGGGCTTCTCGGTGCGGAACGGCAGATTCCACCACGGACCGCCCTGCGAGAGCGCGGTCAGGCCGAAACGGGCGGCGACGAGCGGGTGCCGCGGCACCCGGATGAGGCTCGAGCCGGTGAACTCGGCGACCGCGTCGGCATCGCGGGCGAGCGGCCCGAGGAGCGCGCGCCACGCCGGGCCGTCCGGCCCCAGCGCTTCGGCGGTGCGCTCGATGTCGCGGTAGGCGACCGCGACCTCCCCGCCCGGCAGCGGGTGGCCGTACGACGCGGACGGTGTGATGAAGGGAACCCGGTCGGCCAGCCCGAACCGCCGGAAGAAGCCGGACGCGAACGCGAGCGGGTGCACAGCCGAGCAGATGTCGTGGCGGAACCCGGGCAGGGTGACCTCCTCGGTGCGCATCCCGCCGCCGACCGTCGCGTTGCGTTCGTAGACGTGGACGCTCAGGCCCGCTCGGGCCAGCGTCACGGCGGCGGCCAGGCCGTTCGGCCCGGAGCCGATGACGATCGCGTCGAGGGAGGTCATGCCTCCTGTATACCCCGCTCCTCGCGGCCCGGCAGGGGTGTGCGCGATCGGGAGTGTCTTCCCAGGCTTCTTCCTGTATCGTTGATCGGTCGGCTCTTGACACCGCGCAGTTCGACGCGGATGGGTTTGTCAGTCAGGTGGGCCGGTTCCGCAGCCATTCGGCGAGCGGATTCATCACGATGTGAACGGCCCCGGGCGATGTCTGCAGGGGATTCTCCGGTGCGCTTCAGCGTGCCGCCGCGCATTTCGCACGAGCAACCCAGGAAGAACACGCATGCCCCCGTACAAGAAGACCGATCGACGATCCTCGCAGCCCCACGACGGCGCCTCCCACGGCGCCCCCAGAGGCGCGGGCAGCCGCAGCCCCAAGCACCGCGGATACCGCGACGAGGCGCCCGCATCGGGCAAGAAGGCCCGGTGGAGCGCCGAGGACCGCGCCGCCCGCGGCCGTGACACCTTCGGCACCCGCGACTCCGCACGTGGCGGCTCGGAGCGCAGCGGATCCGCCGGCCGTGGCGGCCGGCCCAACTGGGAACCGCGCGGCAAGGACGCACGTCGCACCGAGCGCGAGTGGGACAACCGTTCGGGCGCTCGCCGCGACGACGACCGTCCGCGTCGCGACTACGACGACCGTCCGCGCCGTTCGTTCGATGACCGGGCGGAGCGTCCGCGTCGTGACTTCGACCGTGACGACCGTCCGCGTCGCCAGTTCGATCGTGACGACCGTCCGCGTCGTCAGTTCGATGACCGGGCGGAGCGTCCGCGTCGTGACGTCGACCGTGACGACCGTCCGCGTCGTCAGTTCGATCGTGACGACCGTCCGCGCCGTCAGTTCGATGACCGGGCGGAGCGTCCGCGTCGTGACTTCGACCGTGACGACCGTCCGCGCCGCCAGTTCGATCGTGACGACCGTCCCCGCCGTTCGTTCGACGACCGGGCCGAGCGTCCGCGTCGCGACTCGTCCTTCTACCCGTCGCGCGACGACAAGCCCGCGTTCAGCGCGCAGGACGACGTCGTGCTCGAGCGCCTCCAGGCCGACGCCATCCAGGCGTCCGACGTGGAGGGCGTGACCTTCGCCGACCTCGGGCTCGGCGGCAACATCGTGCGTGCCCTCGCTGAGCTCGGCGCCGAGACGCCGTTCCCGATCCAGGCCGCCACCACCCCCGACGTGCTCGCGGGCAAGGACGTCCTCGGCCGGGGACGCACCGGCTCGGGCAAGACGATCGCCTTCGGCGCCCCCCTCGTCGAGCGGCTGATGCAGCTGTGGGCCGAGCAGGGCAAGTCGGGCGGCAAGCGCCAGCTGGGCCGCGCCCCCCGTGCGCTGATCCTTGCGCCGACCCGCGAGCTCGCCCTCCAGATCGACCGCACCGTCCAGCCGATCGCCCGCAGCGTCGGCCTGTTCACCACGCAGATCTACGGCGGCGTCCCGCAGGGCCGCCAGGTCGGCGCCTTGCAGCGCGGCGTCGACATCGTGATCGGCACCCCCGGCCGCATCGAAGACCTGGTGGAGCAGGGTCGCCTCGACCTCAGCCAGGTCGTCGTCAGCGTCCTCGACGAGGCCGACCACATGTGCGACCTCGGCTTCCTGGAGCCGGTGCAGCGCATCCTCCGCGAGACCGGGGAGGGCGGCCAGAAGCTGCTGTTCTCGGCGACCCTCGACACCGGTGTGGCCCAGCTCGTCGACGAGTTCCTCGTCGACCCGGCCGTGCACGAGGTGGCGGGCGAGGACCAGGCGTCCTCGACCATCGACCACCGCGTGCTCGTCATCGAGCACCGCGACAAGCCGGCCATCATCGAGCAGCTCGCCGACCGCGACGGCAAGACGCTGATCTTCGCCCGCACTCGTGCATTCGCCGAGATGCTCGCCGACCAGCTCGACGACGCGGGCATCCCCGCGGTCAGCCTCCACGGCGACCTCAACCAGTCGCGCCGCACGCGCAACCTGGCCCAGCTCACCAGCGGCCGCGTGAACGTGCTGGTCGCGACCGACGTCGCCGCCCGCGGCATCCACGTGGACGACATCGATCTGGTGATCCAGGCCGACGCGCCGGACGAGTACAAGACGTATCTGCACCGCTCGGGCCGCACCGGCCGCGCCGGCAAGCAGGGCACGGTCGTGACGCTCATCCCGCGCCAGCGTCAGCGTCGCATGAGCGACCTGCTGCAGCGTGCCGAGATCGAGGCGGACTTCGTCCCCGCGATCCCGGGCGACCAGCTCATCACCGACCTCGCCCTGGCGGCGGCGGCCGACGAGGCGCGCGAGGCCTGATCGATCCAGAGGCCCCCGTACGGCAGCTCCGGCTGCCGCACGGGGGCTTTTGCCTGCGTCGAGGCGGCTGAGAGCGCGCCGCCCGGGCGGGTGCGGGCGCAGTTCGCGCCGTCTCGTCGCCAGTCGGCCTCGTCGCCAGTCCGCCTCGTCGCCAGTCCGCCTCGTCGCTAGTCCGCCTCGTCGCTAGTCAGCCTCGTCGACGAGTTCGTCGAGGGTGTGCCGGGCGAGGGAGGACATCCGCGGGTTGTCGTCGGAGGACATCGCGAGCGCGCTCGCCATCGTCACCGCCCAGCCGCGGGCCCTCCGCCAGGTCGCGGCGTCGGGTGGCGCCGGCAGTGCCCGGCGGAAGCGCTCCCGCGCCTCGCCGTCGAACGTCAGCCACGCCGTCGCCAGGTCGGTGGCCGGGTCGCCCGAGGTCACGTCGCCGAAGTCGAGCACGGCGGCGAGGCCGCCGGCCGGCGTGAGCAGCAGGTTGCCGGGGTGGAGGTCGCCGTGCAGCAGCAGCGGCGGCCCCTCCCATTCGGGCGCGGCCAGCGCCTGACGCCAGGCCTGTTCGAGCGCGGCGACCTCCATGCGCCCGGACAGCGACCGCAGCCGCGTGCGCACGGCGTCCGCCCGAGTCGCCAGCGGAACGCCGCGCACCGGGTTGCGCGGGGCGTCAGGGTCGGGCACGGCGAGTTCGCCGACGAACGCGGCCAGCGGCTCGGCCAGGCCGGCGCGCGCGTCCGCGCCGACCGAAGCGCCGTCGATCCCGTCGATCCATTCGACGATGCTCCACGGGAACGGGAACGCGTCCGAGGGAACGCCGACCCGAACCGGCACCGGTACCCGCGTGTGCACGCGGGCGGCGATTCCCGGCAGCATCTGCTGCTCGTGCTCGATCAGGTGAGCTGCGACCTCCCGCCGCGGGATGCGCACGGCGTGGGTGTCGCCCAGCCGGTAGAGCTGGTTGTCCCAGCCGTCGGACACGAGCCGCAGCGGCGCGGCGAGGTCGGGATGCTGCGCCGCGACCAGCGCGGCGACGAGCGCGGCGTCGGTGGGGATGTCGGCGGCGGGGGTCAACGGCACCGCACGACCCTAACGCACGCCGCCGCGCATCACCCACTGGGCCCGGCGCCACTTCCGACCCGTTCCGGCCACGATCACACGGCAAGGCGCAGGGAACTCGCGTGACGAGGTCGAAACGCGCAGAAAAGCTGCGCCCTCGGGCGAAAAGGTGAGGCGGAGCGTGTGTCAGCATGGATCCGGAGGCCCCATGACTACCGATTCCGCTCGCATGCACAGCGTCACCACCGAGACCAGCGAGCTGGTCGACCTCGTGCTCGACTATTCGCGCCGGCGCATCCTCGCCACGGACACCCCGCTCGACAAGCCGTTGCCGGAGTCGGAGCTCCGCCGGCTCGCCGGGCGCACCGTGTCGGAGGACGGGATGGGCGCCGAGCGTGCCCTGGCGGTCTTCGAGCACGTGCTGGCGCCGGCCTGTATCACCACCGACCACCCGCGCTACCTCTCGTTCATCCCCACGGCCCCCACCAAGGCCGCGACCGCGTTCGACCTGGTGGTCTCGGCCAGCGCCGTCTACGGCGGGTCGTGGCTCGAGGGCTCGGGGGCCGTCTACGCCGAGAATCAGGTGCTGGCCTGGCTGGCCTCCGAGTTCGGGCTGCCCCCGGAGGCCGGTGGCGTCTTCGTGCAGGGCGGCACGCTCGGAAACCTCTCCGCCCTCGTCGCGGCACGCGACAGCGCCCGTGCCGAGCGCGGCAACCCTCCGGGGAGCTGGATCATCGTCTGCAGTGCGGAGGCGCACTCGTCGGTCGCCTCGGCCGCCCGTGTGATGGATGTGGAGGTCGTCACGGTCTCGCCCGGCGAGTCCGGTGTGCTCACGGGCGACGCCGTGCGCCCGGCCCTCGAAGAGCACGGCGACGCGGTGTTCGCCGTCGTCGCGACCGCCGGCTCCACCAACTTCGGAATCGTCGACGACATCGCGTCGATCGCGGCGCTCAAGGACGAATTCGGCTTCTGGCTGCACGTCGACGGCGCGTACGGCCTGGCCGGGATGCTGTCACCGCTGGCGCGTCCGCGATTCTCCGGCGTGGAGCGCGCGGACTCGCTCATCGTCGATCCGCACAAGTGGCTCTTCGCCCCCTTCGACGCTTGCGCTCTGCTCTACCGCGACCCCGAGGCGGGCCGTCGTGCGCACACGCAGCACGCCGAGTACCTCGACACGCTCACCGAGAACGCCGAGTGGAGCCCATCGGATTATGCGGCGCACCTCACCCGACGCGCCCGCGGCCTCCCGTTCTGGTTCTCGCTGGCCTCCCACGGCGCGGCCGCCTATCGCGATGCCGTCACGGCGTCCCTGCAGCTGGCTCGACGCATCGCCGACGAGATCGACCGGCGCGAGGGATTCCACCTCGTCCGCCGGCCGCAGCTCTCGGTCGTCGTGTTCGAGCGGGAGGGCTGGACGAAGGAGGACTACGCGCTGTGGTCCGCGCGCCTCCTCGACGACCAGCGCGCGTTCGTGACGCCGAGCTCGCACGCCGGCCGCCCGAACACGCGGTTCGCCGTGCTCAACCCGCTGACGACGTTCGAGGATCTCGTCGACATCCTCGACACGATGGAGGACTGAGCCCCGCCGGATCAGGGCACGACGAAGGCCCCCGCCGGTCGGCAGGGGCCTTCGCCGTGATGAGGGGGTCAGGCGATGTCGTCGCTTTCGCCGACCCGTCGGGTGACACGCTCGCCGTTCACCGGGTCGACCGCGGTGCGCGTGGTCGCGACGGTGCGGCGACGGCGGGTCATCAGGACGATCCCGAGGATGATGCCGACGGCGCCGGCGATCATCAGGATGTATCCGACGAGATGGAGGTCGATCCAGCTGACCTGCACGTTGAGGGCGAACGCCAGGATCGCTCCGATCACGAACAGGACGATTCCGGTGCCCAGACTCATGGAACCGCCTCCTTATACCCGTCGGCTGCCCGTGAGCAGCCGCACCAGCCAGACGATCACGGCGAGGACCAGCAGGATGATGCCGACCCACAGGAGGAAGTTCAGGGACTGCACGAAGCCGCCGGTGAGCAGCAGGATGATCGCGATGATTGCGATGATGATGAGCAGGATGTTCATGGGAGGGGTTGTCCTTTCCTTGACGTAGTCCACCGAACAACTGCTTCGGTTATCGAACAATCCCCTTGACGTCAGGGGCTTTCGGGCCTATTCGCGTGTCGTTCCGCGCTGATCCGGTCGACCGTCTCCCTCATCTTCGTCAGGAAACGCGTCACGGTCTGGGCGTCTTCCTCGCTCAGCTCCGCCGCCTGCGCGGCGATCTCCTCCTGGGCCGCCATCATGGGCCCGGTGTCGCCGAACGCCGCTCGGGTCGGCACGAGGTCGACCGACCGCCGGTCGGCGTCGTTGGTCCGCCGTTCGACGAGGCCGGCCTGGACGAGCCGGTCGATCAGCGCCGTCGTGGAGGCGCTCGAGACGCCGACGTAGGCGCTCACGTCCTTGGCCGCCGTGCGGCGGCCTCCCGCCGCGTTGTCGATGATGAGGCGGAGGGCGAGGAAGTCGTTCTCGCCGATGCCCATGGCGGCTCCGGTGCGCCTGCGCATCGCCGTCTCAGCCGCTCGATAGACCTGGAGGGCTTCGAGCACGCCGTGGTCCGGCGGCGGCACATCCGCGGGCGGCGCTTCCGGTCGTTCCCTCACTCCTCTCAGTCATCTCCGTGTCGCCGCCGATTTCAACGGGCAGTTCGATGACTTTCGGCGGATTCACGGCATCGCCCGACGCGCGTATGCTCGCGAGGTGCTACCCGACACCGTCCTGCTGGACCGCTATGAGCTTCGCGACCGCCTCGGTCGCGGTGGCATGGCGACCGTCTATCGCGCCTACGATCGCGAGCTGGAACGCTCCGTCGCGATCAAGGTGTTCGCGCCGGGCGAGGCGGGTGACGACGCACGTCGCCGCGGCGAGGCGACCGCCCTGGCGCGGTTGTCGCATCCGAACCTGGTGAGCCTCCACGACGCCCACCTCTCGGCGGACGACGAGGCGGGCCCGAGCTGTCTGGTGATGGAACTCGTCGACGGGGAGGATCTCGGAACCCGGCTGGACCGCGGTCCGCTGCCCGGAGCCGAGGTCGCCGCGATCGCCGCGGGCATCGCCGAAGCGCTGGTCGTGGTGCACGCCGCCGGCATCGTTCACCGCGACCTGAAGCCCGCGAACATCCTCCTCGCCGACTCGGAGGTGCCGGGCGCGCTGCCGCACGCGAAACTGGCCGACTTCGGCATCGCCCACCTCGTCGGCAGCGAACGGCTGACCACGGCGGGAACGATCATCGGCACCGCCGGCTACCTGAGCCCGGAACAGGCGTACGGGAGCGAGCCGGGCCCGCCGGCCGACATCTACTCCTTGGGGCTGGTCGTGCTCGAGTCGCTGACCGGCGTGCGGGAGTACCCGGGCACCCCGGTGGAGGCCGTGACCGCCCGCGTGGCGCGCGACCCCCGCATCCCGGCGTCGCTTCCCGACGATTGGCGCGGGTTGATCGGGGCGATGACGTCCCGCGATCCTCGGATCCGCCCCACCGCGCTCGAGGTCGCGGTCATGGCGCGCGAGCTGGCGCCGCAGCTCGCCGGCTGGGAGGCGCCGGAAGGCGTCGCGCAGCCGTCGGGACCGGGATGGGACGGTCCGACCGTGGCGATGACGCCGCTCTCTCTGCCTCCAGCGATGGCGACGCCGTCGGCGCCGCCCTCAGCGCCGCCGCGCCGCTCCGAGCGGCGCACCGCCCGCCGTCGGCGCGCGACGGATGTGGTGCTCCTCTCCTCGGGCGCGACCGCGATCGTCGCGCTCGCGCTGAGCTTCGGCACCGTCTTGGCCCCGGCCTCCTCCGAGCCGAAGACGGAACCGGCTCCTCGGCCCACGCCCACGGTGACGGCTCCTCCGCAGACGGTCCGGCCGGCGCAGACCACCCAACCGGCGCAGACCACCCAACCGGCGCAGCAGGTGCAGTCACCCGAGCCCCCACCGGCGCCCGCACAGCAGGTTCAGCCGCAGCCCGCGCCGCAGACGGGAGGCGCTCCGAACCAGGGGCCGGGGAACGGCAAGGGCAACGGCAAAGGCAAGGGCAACCGCTGAGTTTCAGCGGCCGAGGCCGTGGTAGGTCCAGCCGGCGGTGCGCCAGGTGTGGGGGTCGAGGGTGTTGCGGCCGTCGATGACGGTCCTCACTTTCACGCGGTCACCGAGTTCACGCGGATCGAGGCTCCTGAACTCGGGCCACTCCGTGATCAGAACCACGATGTCGGCGTCTCGCGCCGCCTCCATGGCGGAATCGGCGTACACGAGCTGGGGCGCGCGCCGCCGGGCGTTCGGGACGGCCTCCGGATCGGTGGCCGTCACGACCGCCCCGCCCTCGGCGAGGCGAACCGCGATGTCGAGCGCCGGCGAATCGCGGATGTCGTCCGAATGCGGCTTGAAGGCCAGGCCCAGCACCGCGACCCGGACGCCCTCGAGACCACCGGCCTCCTCACGCACCAGCTCCACGACGCGTTCGCGACGGCGCAGGTTGATCTTGTCCACCTCATCCAGGAACCGCACCGACTCGCCGTGTCCCAGTTCTCGTGCCCGCGCGCTGAAAGCGCGGATGTCTTTCGGCAGGCAGCCGCCTCCGAAACCGACGCCGGCGTTCAGGAACCGGCGGCCGATGCGGGCATCATGGCCGATGGCGTCTGCCAGCTGTGTCACGTCGGCGCCCGTCACCTCCGCGATCTCGGCCATCGCATTGATGAACGAGATCTTGGTCGCCAGGAACGCATTGGCCGCGACCTTCACCAGCTCCGCCGTCGCGTAATCGGTCACCACCACCGGTGTCCCGGCCGCGACCGCCGACGCATACACCTCATCCAGCACCCGCACGGCGCGTTCCCCACGCGGACCTGCCGGGACGCCGTACACGAGCCGGTCGGGGCTGACCGTGTCCTGCACCGCGAAGCCTTCCCGCAAGAACTCCGGATTCCAGGCCAGGGTCGCGCCCGGGACTCGCTCCTCCACGAGCTCGGCGAGCCGTCCCGCGGTGCCGACCGGCACCGTGCTCTTGCCCACGATCACCTCACCCGGGGCCACATGCTCCAACAGCGACGCGAACGCCGCGTCCACGAACCGCAGATCCGCCGCATCCGACCCCGCCGACTGCGGCGTCCCCACCGCCACGAAATGCACCTGCGCACCCGCCACTGCCGCGAAATCCGTCGTGAACGACAACCGGCCACTACCCAACGCCGACGCCAACACCCCCGGCAGACCCGGCTCGAAGAACGGCGCACGCCCCTCCGACAACGCCGCGATCTTGGCCTCGTCGACGTCCACACCCACCACCGTGTGACCCAGATCCGCCATCGCCGCAGCATGCACCGCACCCAGATAACCCACGCCGATCACCGAGATCCTCACGAATCGTTCTCCTCTGTCTGTCTTGGACGGCTCGTGGTTCGTCGGCTGCTCGAGTGTCAGGCTGTTCGGGCCGAAGCGGATCCGCGGAGGACCTCGTCGAACGGTGCCGGTGCGGGTGCCGCTCGATGTCAGGGGAGGCACCCGCACCACTCGCCGCCGGAGGGGATGATGGTGGCAGCGGGCTGACCGCGGCGATTCCCGAATCTCGTCGCGATGTGTGAAATTCTGTGCGCTAGTGGCGGTTCGCCGCAACGTCCTGAAGGGCAATTCACCCACCGGCGGGCCGAAGATCACCCCCCCTCCCGAAATGCACGCGTTGCATGTATTTCACCTCCGCCTCGCCTCGGCACTCACCCGATCCGTCGCTACCGTGGGCCGGACGTTCGGGGACCGAGGCGGATCGAGGTGCTCCACGACCCGACTCTTCGAACGGCCGAGGAACTCATCAGAGACGGTTGGAGAGACCGATGAACAAACTCACCAAAGGGTTGATCGCCGGTGGCGCCGGGTTGGCGCTGCTGATCGGATCGGCCGGCACGCTGGCCCTGTGGAACGACGCAGCCACTCTCGACGCGGGCGCGGTCGACTCCGGTGTGCTGACCGTGGACGCGACGGGCGGCGCATGGGACAACTCCATCACTGCCTGGTCGCCCGGCGACACGGCCACCTACACCGCCGATGTGTCGATCGTCGCGCAGGGCGACAACCTGCACTCCCAGCTCTCGATCGACCCGTCGTCGATCACCGGCGACCCGGAGCTGCTCGCGGCACTGCAGATCACGATGACCGTCGGCACGACGTCAGGCGGCACCCTCACCCCCGTCGCCGGTGTGCCCAACACCTTCGACGTCGTCTCCGCCGCTCCCACGACCACGGCCCCGATCACCGCGCCCGTGACCGTGACCGTCACATTCCCGCCGGATTCCGTCACCGGGACCGTGGCCCAAGGGCAGTCCGTTCAGCTCAGCGGACTCCAGTTCCTGCTGCAGCAGACCCCCTGACGGCAGCGCGATCGAGTGACGCTCGACGGAAGGGGTGACGATGAGGGCACACAAGGCGGCGCGGTCTGCGTTACCCCTCGCCGTCCTGATCGCGTCGCTCGCGCTCGTTGCAGGGCTCAGCGTCGGGGGAAGCTACGCGCTCTGGAACGGAGACGCACCGATCTCAGGGACGCAGATCCGTTCCGGGACCCTGACCGCAACGGTCGCGGTCGGCGATACAGGCTCGCCGACCGCGACCTCCGCCGCATTCGACCCGGCCGCGTTCGACGGAATGCTGCCGGGCGAGACGCGTTCGGCGACGCTCACGGTGGGCAACGTCGGCACGACGCCCTTCGCCGTGGCCGCCTTCGTGGATGCCGCGTCGGCGGCGAATCCGTACGTGTCGTGGGCCCTGGCGCCCGGGGCCTGCGCGGCGCCGGCCGGCGCCGCGGTCCCGCTCGGCTCGACTCCGCAGAACGTCGGGGGTCCCCTGACCGCGAGCACCTTCGCGTCGTTCTGCCTGACGGTCGACCTGAATCCCGACGTCCCCGCTGCGGCGGCCGGTACCACCATCGCCGATTTCACGCTCCTCCTCGATGCGAATCAGTACCGACCATGACCATGAGACGGCGCATGCGAGCGCACGGCGAGGCCGCCCCCTCCGCGGTGGCGCCCGGACACCCGGGCGGCAGCTGATGGCCGCCCTCACCGCCGCGGTCGTGCTCGCCCTCGCCGGAACCGCCGGTTTCTCCCCCCTCGCCGTGGCTCCCGCCTCGCCGTCCCCGGCAGCGGAGGTATACGTCCTGACAGCGCAGTCGGACAGCGTCGTGCGGACCTCGCATCCGCTCTTCGACGGCTCGATCCTCGTGCCGCGGACGAGCGCTCACGATCGCTTCGCGGTCCAGAACGCTTCGGGGGGCATCGCGTATCTCCGTGTGGCGCTGACGTCCGTCGACGTCCCCGACGAGGCTCTGCGTCGCTCTCTTTCGCTCACGGTCTCGACGCCGCGGGGATCCGGACCGACGGTGCCGCTCGATGCCTCCGGCGCGTGCACGACCCTGCTCGACCCGCAGCCGGTGGCCGCGGGCGCCGCCGTCGACGTCGACGGCGGCGCTGTCCGTGGGCGATCTGAACGGGACCACCGGCCAGGCGGCGCCGATCGGCTTCTCGATCCTGGTGGTTCTGGACGCCGATCCGCTCGGCGCCGGATGCGACAGAGGGGGGTCCGGTGACGGCGACGCCGGCGCGGCTCCGCCGTCGGCCGGCGGGCGTCCTGGAGCGCCACCGCTGGCCGCAACGGGATCCGACGTCATGGCCGCCGTCGGGATCGCGGCAGCGCTCGGTGTCGCCGGGGCCGCGCTCGTGGCGCGCGCTCACGGAGCTCGGCGGCGCACCCGCCGCCGCGCACGAGACGAGGGATGAGTGATGACCACGGTGAGCATCGCGCACCGACGTCGATCGACCGGGACGCGCCCGCCGGGCCGCGTGGCGCGGATCGCCCGCGCGGTCGGGACGGTCGTCACCGCCGCACTGCTCATCCTGGTCTGCGGGCTGCTCGTGGTGACCGTCGTCGTCCCCATCGCGACGGGGTCGAACACCTACACGGTGCTGACCCGGTCCATGGAGCCCGGCCTGCCGCCCGGCACCCTCCTGGTCGTGCGTCCCGCCGGCGCGGGCGGCCTCCACGTCGGTGACGTGGTGACGTACCAGCTCCGATCCGGCGAGCCCGATGTCGTCACCCACCGCATCGTCCGCGTCGAAACGAGTTCGGACGGGACCACGCGATACGTCACCCGGGGCGACGCCAATGCGGTCGCCGATGCGGCACCGGTGCGGGCGGAGCAGGTGCGCGGGCGGGTCTGGTATGCCGTTCCGGGCGTCGGATGGCTCGCGATCCTGAAGAACAGCACCTCGCTGCAGCCCTGGCTGATCGGGATCGGAGCGCTCCTGATCCTGTACTCCCTGCTCTCGATCGTCTCGTGGGTGCGGAACGCACGGCGCGGCAACTCTGCGCCCGTCGCCCACCGTGAGACGTACATTCCGCTCTAGCCGGTCGCGCGCGCGCGACTCGTCGTCGGCGCCCCCTTTCCGCCCAGCGGGCCAGCGGGTGAGCGCACAGGTGACAATAATGAACGCCACGTATGATCTCTACCATATTACACACATACGTTGGGTGATTCAGCGGATGAAGACCCCCGAACGCGGGCCGCGAAGACCACCGAGATGGTCTTCCGCTGAGCGGTATCCCTCGCGATCGGCCTGGGATCATCGCACATGCGCTCCGGCGGCGCGCCCGACCGATCGGGGGACGGGTGGAGACCGGAACCGAGCATGAGGGGGAGACACGGGATGAGTCAGAGAAGGGTCGCCGCGAGACAGCTGCGCGTTACGTTCCGCGCGGTAGCCGGATCGTACGCAGTGACACCCAGCCGAAGGAGTCCAGCATGACCACCACGCACCTGCACGAGACGCGCACCGGCCAGCCGGAGAACGGAGCGGAGCCGTCGCGGCTTCCGCGCCTGTCGCGCTACACCATCGAGCGGCCCGAGCTCTTCGAGCGACTCGACCGAGCCCTGCGCGAGCAGGCGACCATCGTCCGGGCCCCCGCGGGCTATGGGAAGACGTCGCTGGTCCGCAAATGGCTCGACCGCGAGGGCGGCGCGAGGCGGGCGGCCGCCACGTGGATCGACCTCGACCTCGTCAGCACGGGCCTCCCCGGTTTCTGGGAGGCCGTCCGTCGGGCGTTCGACCCCCGCGAGGAATCCGCGTTCTGGGATGCGGACCCGCTCGCCGCGGCGCAGGAGGGCGTCGGCCGGAGCGTCGGCACCGTCGTTCTCGTCCTCGACGGCTACACGCGCGAGTGGGACGGGCTGCTCTCGGGCGAGCTGGTCCAGCTGCTCCGTCGTACCCCGAACCTGCATCTCATGGTCCTGACGCGTGCCCTGACCACCTTCGAAGCCCCTGCTCTCGCCGCGGTGCTCGACCTCGTCATCGTGCAGAACGACGATCTCGCCTTCGCACGGCACGAGCTCGACGAAGTCGTTCGGCTTCTCGGGGCCGACGTCGAGCCGCGCGTGCTCGACCACGTGTGGAAGCGCAGCCGCGGCTGGCCGCTCGCGGCGCGCGCGATGATCCGCGTCTTCGACGATCCGCGTGCGGTCATGCCCGAGGCGGTCGTGGCACGGGCGCTGGAGGACATCTCCGAGACAGTGGTCTCCGAGTTGCTGTCGCACGCGACGATCGGAGCGGACGAGAGGACCGCGCTGCAGCGCGCGGCCGTCGCGCCGTACCTCGCGCCGCACATCGTCGCGCGCATCGAGCCGGATGGAGCCGACGACGGCGCGCTCCTCGTCGCGGAGTCCGCCGGTCTCGGCATGTGGACGTACGCGCGGGGCCAGGGGCGTCTGGTCTACGAGCTCCTCGACCCGGTGCGCGCGCTCCTCCGCTCCCAGCTCGAGGTCGAGTCGCCCGGTGAGGGCGATCGGCTCGCGGGCGAGCTTCTCGACGTCCTCGAGGCGAACGGCGACCCGATCACCGCATTGCGGCAGGCGCTGCGGGGCAGCGACATCGTGGCGGCCGAGACGATCCTGGCTCGCAACTGGACGTCCGCGTTCACCGAGGAGGCCGACGACTACCTGGAGGAGCTCGGCTCCCTCGATCTCGGGGCGCTGCGGTCCTCGGTCATCCTGCTGACGGTGACCGGGCTGCTCCGCGAGAACGTCGGAGGCGACCCGCTGGGAGCCCTCGACTACTACCACGCGGCGGCCGAGCCGCAGGCACTGCGCGGTCGCCGGCTGGAGCCGGTGCGGCAGTACTGGACGGACCTCACGAGCATGATCGCGCTTCGCAAGGTGGGACGGCTCTCCCAGGCCGACGAATTCCTGTCGTCGTTGTCGTCCCCCGACGTCTCCGTGGCCCAGCCGCCCCTCGCCTGGCTCGAGATCGGCCTCACCCAGCTGCGGCTCGGCCGCGACCAGGAGGCGGCGACGGCGTTCGAGCGAGCCGCCGCCGGGGCCGGCGCCGATCCGAACCTCCACGCCTACTCCTCGGGCGCTGCCGCCCTCGCCTATGCCCTGCACGGAGAGATCGACCGCGCGCAGGCGGTGGCGGCTCGGCTGGAGGCGTATGCCGGAGGGGACCACACCCTGCGGTCCAGCGCCTTCATCCCCGTGGCCGTCGCCTCACGGTTGATCGTCACGGAGGCGCAGCCGGGCGACGAGAGCGACCCGACCACTCCCTGGAGCGGCCTCGAGGCCGATCTCGGCGAGCTGCACAGCTACTCGGCCTACGCGTCGGCGCTGCGCGCACTCGCGGCCGGCGAGCTGGAGCAGGCACAGCAGGTCATCGACGCGGAGCTGCTCAGCAAGTCCCCGCACACGCCGAGCAACAGCGAACGGGCACGATTCGTCGCTCTCGAGGCCGACCTCCTGATGTCGCAGGGCAACCTGGTCGCCGCGCAGAAGCTGATCAAGTCGTTCCCGGACGGCACGAACGCCCTGCGGCCCGTGTCCGCTCGCCTTCTGCTGATGTTCCGCGAGTACCGCAGCGCCCAGCTGCTGGCCGAGGCGGTGCTCGGGGACGGCGCGGGCCCACGCACCCGGGTCGAGATGCTGCTCGTGCAGGCCGAGGCGTTGCAGCGACTCAAGAGCGCCCGGGCGGCGACCATCCGGGTGAACGCCCGTCAGGTCGCCGAGGCCAACAACCTGCTCACGCCGTTCGTGCTGACGATCGCCGGCCATTCGACGCCGTCGCTCGCGGTGTCGTCGGACGCCGTCGACGACAACCCTGCCGAGACCGCGCTGGCCAAGGTCAAGCCGCTCTTCTCGGAGGCCGCGATGGCCGCGCAACTCACGCAGCGCGAGCGCATCGTGCTCGACCGCCTGCAGTCGACGGCGAGCCTGGAGTACATCGCGAGGTCCCTGGTCGTCTCCATCAACACGGTGAAGACCCAGACGCGGAGCATCTATCGCAAGCTCGGAGCCAACTCGCGCGACGAGGCCGTCCGCATCGCCTACGACCTGGGGCTCCTGAGGCCCCGGCTCCCGCTCGGACGCACTCGTTACGAGGGTGACGACCGGATCGCCTGATCCGGTCAGGAGGGAACGGCCGCATGTTCGGGAATCTCTTCAGCGGATGGCACATCGTCATCCTCGTGGCTCTGGTGCTGCTGTTGTTCGGCGCCACCAAGCTCCCCGCCCTGGCGAAAGGGCTCGGCGAGTCGCTTCGGATCCTCCGCACGGAGACTCGGAAGCCGGCGAACGGGCAGTCGGACGAACAGGCGGCGGACCCGGCGTCCGATCCGGCGGGTGATCCACCGGCCGCTCCGGCCGTCGGGGAGACCGGCAGCGCGGCCGCCGGCGAGACCGGCAGCGCGGCCGCTGGCGAGACCGGCCGCGAGACCGCTGGCGAGACCGGTGACGGCACGCCGGGCGAGGCCGGAGCGGACCCGGCTCAGCGCGACTGACGCACCGGCGCCGCACTCACGATCTGGATCAGGGCGGCGCGCAGGGCAGCGGGGTCGTCGACCTGGGGGAAGACCTCGTCCTCCAAGCCGCGTACCGCTTCGAAGGCCGTCCGACCGCGCGGCGTGATCGCGACGATGTGGCGCCGTCGGTCGGTGGGGTCCGGTGCGCGGGTGACGAGCCCCTCGCGCTCGAGCCGGTCGACGGTGCGCGACATGGTCTGCGCCTCCACCTGGGCGGCCCGCGCGAGATCGCTCTGCGAGCTGAAACCGAGCTCCACGAAGTGCAGGACGATCAGTCCGGCGTGGGTGAGCCCGCGGGCCTCCAGGGCTTCGGACCATGCTCGCTCGACGGCGCGGGATGCGGCCCCGAGAAGGCGCCCGAGGGGCCAGTTGCCGGGCTCGTGCTCGTTCCGGTCCGCGTCGGGCGTGGTGGAGTCCGGCGACTCGGGGTCGCGGTCGGCCCGCCCGGGTTGCGCGCCACCGGGCGTGCGGCCGGGCCGCCCGCCGTCGGTGCTCGCCACCCGCGCCACGGTGCGCCCTAGTCGGTTCCGGCGTCGAAGGCGGCGCCCTCGGACGAGGCGTCGATCTCGCGGGACAGCGCATCGTCGGCCGCGCTGACGTCGAGCTCCAGGATGGAGCGCGCGCTGCCCTCCTGCAGTTCGCCGACGAGCTCGCCGGTCGGTCCGCCGATCAGCCCGGCCGCGGCGTACTGCTCGAGGCGCGAGCGGGAGTCGGCGATGTCGAGGTTGCGCATCGTCAGCTGGCCGATGCGATCGGACGGTCCGAACGCCGCATTGCCCACGCGCTCCATCGACAGCTTGTCGGGGTGGTAGCTGAGCGCCGGACCGGTGGTGTCGAGGATCGTGTAGTCGTCGCCGCGGCGCAGCCGCAGCGTGACCTCGCCCGTGATCGCCGAGCCCACCCAGCGCTGCAGCGACTCGCGCAGCATCAGCGACTGCGGGTCGAGCCAGCGGCCCTCGTACATGAGGCGGCCGAGCCGGCGCCCCTCGTTGTGGTAGTTCGCGACGGTGTCCTCATTGTGGATCGCGTTGAGCAAGCGCTCGTAGGCGATGTGCAGGAGGGCCATTCCCGGCGCCTCGTAGATGCCGCGGCTCTTCGCCTCGATGATGCGGTTCTCGATCTGGTCGGACGCGCCCAGGCCGTGGCGGCCGCCGATCGCGTTGGCCTCGAGCACCAGCGCCACCGGGTCGCTGAACTCCACACCGTTGAGGGCGACGGGGCGGCCGGCGTCGAACCGCACCGACACGGTCTCCGGGGTGACCTCCACGTCTTCGCGCCAGGCGGCGACGCCCATGATCGGATCGACGATGTCGAGCCCGGCGTCGAGTTCTTCGAGGCGCTTGGCCTCGTGGGTGGCGCCCCAGATGTTGGCGTCGGTCGAGTACGCCTTCTCGCTCGGGTCGCGATAGGGGAAGCCGCGGGCGACGAGCCACTCGCTCATCTCGGTGCGACCGCCCAGCTCCTCGACGAACGCGGTGTCGAGCCACGGCTTGTAGATGCGCAGACGCGGGTTGGCGACGAGGCCGTAGCGGTAGAACCGCTCGATGTCGTTGCCCTTGTACGTGGAGCCGTCGCCCCAGATCTCGACGCCGTCCTCCATCATGGCGCGCACCAGCAGGACACCGGTGACCGCGCGACCGAGGGGGGTGGTGTTGAAGTAGGTCTTGCCGCCGGAGCGGATGTGGAAGGCGCCGCACTGCAGCGCGATCAGCCCCTCTTCGACCAGGGCGCGCTTCGCGTCGACCAGGCGGGCGATCTCGGCGCCGTACTCCGTGGCGCGGCCGGGGACCTCGTCGATGTTCGGCTCGTCGTACTGCCCGATGTCGGCGGTGTAGGTGCAGGGCACGGCGCCCTTCTCGCGCATCCAGGCGACCGCGCAGGAGGTGTCGAGACCTCCCGAGAACGCGATGCCGACTCGCTCACCGACCGGAAGACTGCTCAAGACCTTGGACACGGCTTCCAGCTTAGTGCGGGCGCGCCGCAGTGTTTCGCGGGTCTGGGAGGGCGGTCGCTCAGTGCCCGGAGCCCAGGCCCGGGTGCACGCCGGCCCGGAAGCCGGCGGCGGCCACGAGTCGGGTGAGCGTCGCGATCAGGGCGGCGCGCTCATCCGCGTCGAACGGTGCGAGCAGCGCCTCCTCCTGCTCGTCGGCGAGCCGGTCGCCCGCGGCGAGAACCTCCCGCGCCGAGGGTGTGAGGTGGATGGCGTAGGCGCGGCGGTCGTCGGGGTGACGGCGGCGTTCGACCAGACCTCTGACTTCCAGGTCGTCGATCAGTCCGACCATCGAGTTGCGGTGCAGGCCGAGGGCCGTGGCCAGCTCCTGCTGCGTGCGGCCCTCCTGCCGGGCGAGCTGCGCGAGCACGCCGAAGCGGTTCGGCGTGATGCCCAGCGGGGCGGCCGGTGCCCGAGCGCTAACCGCGCCCGTCCGACGACATCGCCGGGCACTCGCCGCCCGCGCGGGTGGCCGGCTCGAAGTGCCAGGGCTCGTTCGCGTAGGTCTGGCAGAGCCCCCACTCGGAGCCGAACCGGTTGAGGAAGTCCATAGCGTCCGCCGTGCCGACGTCCACGGCGCGTCCGGAGACGTGCGACGAGTCCGCTCCCCGCTTCACCCAGCGCTCGGCCTCCTCTTCGCTCCCGTATTTCTGCACGGCCCGCGCGAACAGGTACTCCTGGTAGCGCAGGGAGCGCCAGCCGTCCACGATCGTGATCGTCGTGCCGTGCTCGGCGACGGCGACCCGGTCGGCGGCGCGCAGGGCCTCCAGGAGCTGCGGGTCGAGCCGCTAGACGGCGGGCAGCCCGCTGTCCAGCGTGAGCGACGTGCCGTCGGGGATGTACCCGTCGTCGTCGGTGAGCTGCGCGGAGTCGGTCGGCACCGGCTCGACACCGACGCCCGCCGATGCGGCGGTGCAGCCCGTCAGGGCGACGAGAGCGGCCAGCGCGAGCGCTCCGGCGAGCAGGGGGCGACGTGCGGGAGCGGAGCGAGGGGGAAGCATGCTTCCACGGTCGCAGCCGCCCCCGCGATCGTCCTCGGCCTTCGGAGGTAATCGCATCGGTCGCGAGGCTGATGCTGCCGTACGCGCCCCACGCGGCGCCGCGGCGCGCACCCCGCCGCCGTGCGCCCCAAGCATCTCGACATTCGTCACGAATGTCGACATTCGTGCCACGAATCATGAGATTCGTCACTAATCCCAACGGGGCTGGGGCGCCAGCGTGTGCGAGGTGCCTCGGCGGGGCGCAGCGGAGATTCGGCACGAATGTCGACATTCGTGCCACGAATCGGGGGATTCGTGACGAATGTCGGCGGGGCGCGGCGCCGTTCTAGGTGAGCCGCGGCGTGCGCGGGGGTTCGGTGCGCCGCCGGCCGGTCGCCTCGAACGCCGCCGCCAGGGTCAGCAGCGCTGCGTCGTCGTAGGCCCGGCCCGCGAACGTCAGCCCGACCGGCATCCCGATGTCGGCCATCGTGCCCATGGGCACCGTCACGGTGGGGATGCCGAGATGCCGCGGCACCAGGTTGCCGTTGGACACCCAGACGCCGTTGCGCCAGCCCAGGTCGGCGGAGGCGGGGTTCACGTCCATGTCGGCCGGTCCCACGTCGGCGGCGGCCGGGAAGACGACCGCGTCCACGCCCAGCGCGTCCATCCACTCCTCCAGGTCGACCCGGCGGGTCTCCTCGAGGCCGCGGACGCCGTCGGCCAGTTCCGGGATGGCGGTGAGCGTCGTTCCGGGGTGCTCGCGCACCCAGGCCGGGTACTCGGCGATGTCGTCGTCGAAGCCGTCGTAGCGGTCGGGAAGCGCGCCGGGCGGCGCGGGGAAGATCCGCGCACCGTCGACGTCGGCGAGCGTGTTCAGCGCGGGGTCGCCGTTGGCGGCGAGGAAGTCGTCCCACGCCCACGCGGAGAGGTCGATGATCTCGCGCCGCAGGTACGCCGGCGTGACGAGGCCGCGGGAGGCGATCGTCGGAGCGCCGGGACGGTCGCCCTCATAGTTGGAGACCACGGGGAAGTCGGTCTCGACCACCTCGGCGCCTGCCGCCTCCAGGTCGCGCCGGGCGGCCTCCCACAGCGCGATGACGGACGCGCGCGTCTCGATGCGGCGACCGGTCGGGCCGCCGATGCCGCCGTCCTCCGCCGTTCCCGCGTCGTCGTCGCGGTTGATGTACATGCGCGGCACGGCGATGCGCTTGCCGGCGAGAGCGCTGCCGGCGTCGCCGGGCGCGAGCGCCGGGTACGACGCCGGACGCAACCGCGACGCGGGCGGGATCGGCACCCACGGCTGGGCGCGCCAGAAGTCGCCGCGGGTCTCGCTGTCGTCGGCGACGATGACGTCGAGCACCTCGAGCAGGTCGGCCATCGTGCGGGTGTGCGGCACGACGACGTCCATGGTCGGCACGAGCGGCCAGTTGCCGCGCACCGAGATCACTCCCCGCGACGGCGTGTACGCGCACAGGGCGTTGTTGGAGGCCGGGGCGCGGCCGGACGACCAGGTCTCCTCCCCGAGCCCGAACGCCGCGAAGCTGGCGGCGGTGGCGGTGCCGGAGCCGTTCGACGATCCCGAGCCGAACGCGGCCGTCAGATAGTCGCCGTTGTACGGGCTCTCGGCGCGGCCGTACACGCCGCGCTGCATCCCGCCGTTCGCCATCGGCGGCATGTTGGTGAGGCCGAGGAGGATCGCGCCGCCGGCGCGGAGCCGCCCGATCGTGAACGCGTCGCGCTGCGCGACCAGGTGCTCGAACGCCGGGGACCCGGCGGCGGCCGTGAGCCCCTGCGCCAGGTAACTGTCTTTGGCGGTGTACGGGATGCCGTCGAGCGGGCCCAGGGTCTCACCGCGGGCCCGGCGTTCGTCGGAGGCCGCGGCCTCCTCGCGGGCCCGCGGATTGCGCACGACCACGGCGTTGAGAGCGGGCCCTGCGGAGTCGTACGCGTCGATCCGGGCGAGGTAGGCGTCGACCAGCTCGGCGCTGGTCGTCTCGCCGGCCTCCAGCGCTCGCCGCAATTCGGCGATGCCGGTCTCGACGACGTCGAAGCGGGTCATCGCGCGACCGCCGGCTGCTGCTGGGTGATGCAGTGGATGCCGCCGCCGCGGGCGAAGATCGGACGCGAGTCCACCATGCTGACCCGGCGGCCCGGATAGGCGGCCTCGAGGATCTCGGTCGCCTCGGCGTCCGCACGCTCCTCGCCGAAGCCGCACGCGATGACGCCGTCGTTGACGACCAGGTGGTTCACATAGCTCCAGTCGACGAAGCCCTCCTCGTCGCGCAGGGTCGCCGGCGCGGGGAGCTCGACGATCTCCCACGAGCGCCCGGCGGCGTCGGTCGTGCCCGAGAGGAACGCCTTCAACTCCCGCGAGACCTCGAAGTCGGGGTGCTCCGGGTTGCGCTGCGTGTGCAGCAGCAGGCGGCCGGGCGAGGGGATGGTGGCGACGATGTCGACGTGGCCGTTCGTGCCGAAGTCGTCGTAGTCGCGGGTGAGGCCCCGGGGGAGCCAGACCGCGTGCGTGGCCCCGATCGTCCGCGCGAGCTCGGCCTCCACGCGTGCCTTGTCGGCGTAGGGGTTGCGGCGCGGGTCGAGCTGGACCGTCTCGGTGAGCAGCACGGTGCCGTCGCCGTCGACGTGGATGCCGCCGCCCTCGTTGACGAGGACCGAGCTGATCAGCTCGGCGCCGGTGCGCTCGGCGACGTAGCGGGCGATCTCGGCCGACTTGCGCCACTCCGACCAGGCCGGGTCGCCCCAGCCGTTGAAGCTCCAGTCGACCGCGCCGAGTACCCCGGGACGCTCATCGTCCACGACGAAGGTGGGACCGAAGTCGCGCATCCAGAACTCGTCGAGCGGCGCCTCCACCTGCTCGACGTGCGACCCGAGCAGGCGGGCGGCGCGCTCGCGCTCGCTGGGGTCGACCACCATCGTCACGGGCTCGAACTCGGCGACGGCGTGGGCGACGGCGGTCCAGGCGGCGTACGCCTCGTCGGCCGAGGCCGCGTCGTCGCCGAGGGTGATGCCGGCGCGCGGGAAGGCCATCCAGGTGCGCTCGTGCTGTGCGGTCTCGGCGGGCATGCGCCAGGTCATGTGAACCTCCGGGCTCTATTGATCGGATGATCAATAAATACCTATACTGGACCCACGATGTCAAGAGCAGCCCGCAAACCGCCCGCCGAGCGCCGCGCCGAACTGGCCGCCGCCGCCCGCGCGCTCGCGCTCGACGAAGGCCTCGCCGCGGTGACGCTGCGGGCGGTCGCGGCGCGCGCCGGAGTGACGCCGGCGCTGGTCGCGCACTACCACGAGTCGATGGACGGGCTCGTCGCCGAGACGTTCGTGAGCGTGGTCACGGCCGAGATCGCCGAGGTGCGGGCGCTCCTGGCGGCCCAGGCGCACCCGGTCGAACGGCTGAGAGCCCTGGTCGGCACCCTCCTCGACGGATCGCGCGACGACGTGACCGTGATCTGGGTGGAGGCGTTCGCGCTCGGCCGCCGCAACGCCGTGCTGGGGGCGGCGGTGCGCGGTCAGATGGACGCCTGGAGCGAGGTGATCGAGAGCGTCATCGAGGGCGGCGTGGCCTCGGGCGACTTCCGGGCCCACGACCCGCAGGCCGTCGCCTGGCAGCTCCTCGGCATGATCGACGGCCTCAACGCCCAAGCGCTCGTGCGCTGGGGCGGCGCGGCCGACCGCGGTTCGTTGCTCGCCCACGCACTGGAGGGCATGCTCGGACTGGCCGTGGGCGCACTCACCCCCGCATGACCTGCGTCGTCGGCGCGCCCGTGCTGCAGGTCACGCCACCCAGGCGGTGAGCTCGGCCAAAAACTCCTCCGGCTTCTCGATGTGCGGCGAGTGGCCGCAGTCCTCGAAGACGACCTCGCGGGTCACGCCGCCCTGCGCCCGGTACGCACCGAGCACGCCCCGGATCTGGGCGAGCATCGGCTGCGGGGGAGCGACCTCCTCGCCCGGCCAGCCGGGGACGACCCCGGCCGCTCCCAGCTGGTTGAGGTCGAAGAACGACGCGTCGTTGACGATCGCGTCGAGCGCGCCGTGGATCCAGAGGATCGGCGGCTTGGTGTCGAGATCGACGATGCCTGAGGTGTCGAAGTAGGTCGGCGCCATCGTGTTGAGCACACCGCGCGTCCCCGGCGCGAAGCCCGGCCACTGCTCGGACGGCTTCGCGTCGCCCGGATAGTTGTCCTCGCCGGTCGCGGTGGACAGCATCGACTCGACCCAGATGTCCTCGTACTCGGTCGTGAAGCCGGGCGCGACGTACGCCGCGCGATAGACCGCGCGCGGCGACGTCGGAGACTCCGCGCCCGTGTCGCCCGCCGCGAGGCGGGCGACGAAGTCAGGGTTCGCCCCGCCGCCGCCGGTGCCGGACGCGTCGGCGTTCAGGAGGCTGCCGTCGCTCGCCGTGCCGCCGAAACCGTACGGGGACACCGTCGAGACGAGCGTGAGGCTGCGCACCAGGTCGGGACGGTCGAGGAGGAGCCGCATGACCACGCCGCCGCCCATGCTCCAGCCGACCAGGTGCACGGCCCCGGTCCCGAGCTCGTCGAGGACGGCGGCGACATCGTCGGCGAAGTCGCCGACACCGCGGGTGGCGTCGACCGGCAGGGTCTCGCTGTCGCCGAAGCCTCGGAGGTCGACCGCGAGGGCGCGTGCGCCCGGCGGGAGTGCGAGCATCAGCGGCTGCCAGAACAGCGACGACGAGACGTTGCCGTGCACGAACACGATCGTCGTGCCGGAGTCGTCCGGTTCTGCCGCGCGCTCCAGCACGTTCGCGGTGTAGCGGGTGGTGGGGATGCTGCGGGCGGCGATGCCGGGGAGCAGTGTTCCCGTCACGAGGGCCTCCTTCGGGTCAGGGCCGATGCGGTTCGGTGTGCGGTTCGGAGTGGAAGTGGGGATGCGGAGGGAAGCCGCCCGGCAGGTGCGGCTTCAGCTGGCGGACGCCGGCCTCCGTCATCACGATCGTGTAGTGGTTCACGTCGTCGGCTTCGTAGGCCTCGAACCACGGCAGCCGCCCGCGCCACTCGGCGACCTCCTCGGGCCGGTAGAGCGGGTCGGCGTCGAGCAGCCCGCGCGGCGCGCGCACGAACGCGATCGGCAGGGTCAGCCCGGCGAGCGCCTCCGCGTAGCCGCCGCTGCCGTCCAGCTCGAGCGCGTTGACGGACATGGCCTCTTCTGAGACGCTCGACCGCAGCGCGGGCGGCGTTCCGACGAGGTCGTAGCGGGCGTACTGCTCGATCGCGTCGTTCCACCAGGGGCCGAGGGCGGGATGCCGGCGCCAGAAGGCGAGGTAGTCCTCCACGCTCGCGAAGGTCATCCGCAGCCGGTCGCGCGCCGGCCCGAGATCGGCCGTGCCGGTCACGGGGAGTCCGCCGTCGACGAGGACCAGGCGTTCCACCCGGTCGGGGTGCCGCGCGGCGAGCCACACCGCGACGAACCCGCCCATCGAGTGGCCGGCGACCACGGCGCGCTCGATGCCGAGCTCGTCCATCATGCGCGCGACGTCGTCGGCGTGGCCGGCCATCCCGTACGGTCCGGGGAGCTCGCCGCTGCGCCCGCGGCCGCGCAGGTCGGGAGCGACGACGCGCACGCCTGGGAGTGCATCGGCGACGAGCGACCACGAGAGGTGGTTCGCGGTGATCCCGTGGATGCCGACCAGCGGCATCCCGTCGGCATCGGCGTGCCACTGGCCGCCCGCGAGGTCGCCGCCGGCCACGGGGACGCGGAAAGGAGCCGGGGCACGCACCGGTCCGGTGTCGCTCACCGCGCGCTCCAGCCGCCGTCGATCGTGTAGCTCGCGCCCGTGACCATGCGCGAGCCCTCCCCGGCCAACCAGAGGGCGAGCCCGGCGACCTCCTCCGGTTCGACCAGGCTCTTGATCGCGGGTTCGGTGAGCATGATCTTCTCGACCACCTCGTCCTCCGGGATGCCGTGCACGCGCGCCTGGTCCGCGATCTGCTTCTCGACGAGCGGCGTGCGCACGTAGCTCGGCTCGATGCAGTTGGAGGTGACGCCGTGTGCGGCGCCCTCGAGCGCGGTGACCTTCGACAGCCCCTCGAGCCCGTGCTTGGCCGCGACGTATGCCGACTTGAACTCCGACGCCCGGATCCCGTGCACGCTCGAGATGTTGATGATGCGCCCGAAGCCGCGCTCGTACATGCCGGGCAGCGCCGCGCGGATCAGCAGGAACGGCGATTCGAGCATGATCCGCAGGATGAGGGCGAAGCTCTCGGGCTCGAACTCGGGGATGGGGCGCACATGCTGGAGCCCGGCGTTGTTGACGAGGATGTCGGTGTCGAGCCGGAGGTCGCCCAGCGGTCCGGTCTGCGACAGGTCGACCTCCCACGCCTCCCCGCCCAGCCGGGCGGCGACAGCGCGCGCAGCCTCTCCGTTCAGATCGGCGATCGTGACGTGGGCGCCCGCGTTCGCGAACGCCTCGGCGCACGCGAGACCGATCCCGCTGGCTCCGCCGGTGATGAGCGCCCTGCGCCCCGAGAGTTCCGCCATCGGCTGCTTCCTTCCCGGGCGCGCCCGCCCACACCCGCACCCTACCCGCGGGGCGTCTCCGCGCGAAAGGATCCGTCGCCGAGGGGCACGCAAACGCCCCTAAAACCAGGTTTTAGGGGCGTTTGCGTGCCCCTCGACGGAAGGCGCCGAAGGGGGGAAGGGTCAGGCGAGCTCGGCGGGAGCGGGAGCCGAGACCGAGACGCGCACGAGGCGGCCGTCGGCCGGCGTGACCGCGTGCGTCGGGCCCGCCACCGCGATGGCCGCGACCGTCTCGCGCTGCGCGCACGACGGGCCGACCCACAGCTCCACGTCTCCGGGCTCCACGATGCGCACGCCGTCGCGGCCGGTGAAGGCCAGCCGGGCCGTCGGGACCTGGAAGGCGATGACGGCCTCCTCGCCCGGCTCCAGCACGACGCGGGCGTAGCCGAGCAGCTGGGCGACCGGACGCGTCACGCTGGCGAACACGTCGCGCGCGTAGAGCTGCACCAGGTCGGTGCCCGCGCGGTCACCGGTGTTGCGGACGGTCACGCGCGCCTCGAATTCGGCGCCGGCGGCGACCGTCGCGTCGGCCTCCAGTCCGCTGCGCTCGAACGTCGTGTAGCTCAGGCCGTGCCCGAACGGCAGCACGGGCGTGCTGTCGGCGCTCGTCACGTCAGACGGGCCGCCCAGCAGCGGGTGGAGGTACGAGTACGGCTGGGCGCCGGCCGACCGCGGCAGCGAGACGGGGAGGTGGCCCGAGGGAGCGACGCGTCCGGAGAGCACCGCGGCGATCGCGCGGCCGCCCTCCTCGCCGGGGAAGAAGGCCTGCAGCACGGCGGCCGGGGCGTCCAGGCCTTCCACCGCCCAGTCGATCGCGTACGGCCGGCCGGAGAGCACGACCACGACGGTGGGCGTGCCGGTGCGGACGACCGCCTCCACCAGCTCGCGCTGCACGCCGGGCAGTTCCAGGCTCTCGACGTCGTTGCCCTCGCCGACCGTGCCGCGGCCGAAGAGACCCGCGCGGTCGCCCACGACGACGACGGCCACGTCGGCGTCGGCGGCGGCGCTCACGGCGGTGACGATGCCGGAACGGTCGTCGCCTTCGACATCGCAGCCGCGGGCGTGCACCAGCTCGGCGGCCGGGAACTCCTCGCGCAGTCCCGCCAGGATCGAGGGCAGCTCGAAGCCGAGCGGCACCTCCGGGTGATGGGCGAGCACATGGTTCGCGAACGAGTAGCAGCCCATGAGCGCTTCCGCCGCGTCGGAATTGGGCCCGACGACGGCGATCCGCGCGGCGGCGCTGTCCCCCTCGAGGGGCAGCGTGCCGTCGTTGGTGAGCAGCACGAGCGATTCCTCGGCGAGCCGCAGCGCGAGCGCGCGGTGTGCGGGGGAGTCCAGGTCGACCGAAGCCGGCGGAGTGTCGAAGGTCTCGTCGAGCAGACCGAGCTCCTCCTTCTGCGCGAGCAGCCGCAGCACCGCCCGGTCGACGAGCGCCTCGTCGGCGAGGCCGGCGCGGATGCGGTCGGCGAGCGGTGCGAGGAACGCGTCACCCGTCGGCAGCTCGACATCGATGCCCGCGGCCAGGGCCAGCTCCGCGGCCTCGCCGCGGTCGGCCGCGATGCGGTGCATGGTGTGCAGGAAGGCGACCGAGAAGTAGTCGGCCACGACGGTCCCGTCGAAGCCCCACTCGTCGCGGAGCACGCCGGTGAGATATTCGGGGTTCGCCGCGACGGGCACCCCGTCGATCTCGGCGTACGAGTTCATCACCGAGCGCACGCCGCCGTCGCGGATCGCCATCTCGAACGGCGGCAGCAGCACATCCCGCACCTCGCGCGTCCCGGCGTGCACCGGTGCGTGGTTGCGGCCCGCCTGCGATGCCGAGTAGCCGACGAAGTGCTTGAGCGTCGCGTGCACCCCGGACGACTGCAGGCCGCGGACGTACGCGGTTCCGATCGTCCCGACCACGTACGGGTCCTCTGCGATGCACTCGTCCACCCGGCCCCAGCGCGGGTCGCGGATCACGTCGAGCACCGGGGCGAGGCCCTGGTGGATGCCGAGCTCGCGCATGGACGCCCCGATCGCGGCGCCCACCTCCTCCACCAGCGCGGGATCGAATGCGGCGCCCCAGGCCAGGGGCGTCGGGAAGGTCGCTGCCTTCCACGCCGCCAGCCCGGTCAGGCACTCCTCGTGCACCAGCGCGGGGATGCCGAGACGGGTCTGCTCCCGCAGGCGGCGCTGCTCCGACCACAGCCAGCTCGCGCGCTCCACCGGGTCGACCGGGCGGGTGCCGTAGACGCGGGTCAGATGCCCGATCCCGGCCGCCGTCGCCTCTGCGTACGTCTGACCCGTCGTCATCTCGCCGTCGAGCGGCGCGACGTTGTCGTCGCCCTTGTCGACCCAGTAGCCGACGATCTGCGCGAGCTTCTCTTCGAGCGTCATCTCGCTCAGCAGGCGGCGGACCCGCTCGGATACGGCCGGGAGGTTGTCAGTAGTCATGCTTCTTTCCTGCGTACGGGATGTCCGACGGGCGCGGGACGCGCTCAGCCCTTGACCGCGCCGGTCAGACCGCCGACGATGCGGCGCTCGAACAGGCTGAAGAAGATCAGGGCCGGGATCATCGAGAGGGAGGTGAAGGCCAGCACCTTCGAGGTGTCCGTCGCGTACTGCGACGAGAACGCCTGAACGCCCAGCGGGAGGGTGAACGTGGCCTGGTCGTTGAGGATGAACAAGGGCAGCAGGTAGCTGTTCCAGCTGGCGATGAACGCCAGGATCCCCACGGTGATGACACCGGGCAGCGACAGCCGCAGCACCATCCGGAAGAAGAAGCCCAGGCGGCTGCAGCCGTCGATGAACGCGGCCTCCTGGATCTCGTCGGGGATCGCCCGCAGGAACGGCACCAGGATGATGATCGTCGTCGGCAGGGCGAACGCGATCTGGGGGATGATGACGCCGGCGAGCGAGTTCATCAGGCCGAGGTTGCGCACGACGATGTAGAGCGGCGTGATGGCGACCGTGATCGGGAACATCAGCCCGGCGGCGAACAGCGCATACAGGAAGCCGTTGGCGCGGAACGGGTAGCGGGCGAGCACGTAACTGGCCATCAGACCGAGTGCGACGGCGCCGACGGTCGTGACCAGCGCGACGATCGTCGAGTTCAGCACCTGGCCCCAGAACACTCCTCCGGTGAGGACGTTCACGTAGTTCGCCGGGTTCCACGGGTTCGGGAAGCCGGCCGGATCGACCGTGATCTGCGAGTTGGTGCGGAATCCGCCGATGATGATGTACGCGATCGGCACGATCATCAGCGCGATGACGATCAGCGCGATGAAGTAGACGGCCGGAGAACCCCACGGCAGGGCCTTGCGCTCGGCCTTGCGCGCGGAGCGCGAGCGACGGGTGGAGGGGGCGGTGAGAGTGGTCATCACGCCGTCCTTTCTTGAGCGGCCCTGTTGCGGCGGCCCTTGCGCTCGGCGTTCTTGGCGGTCGTGACGGCTCCCGCGGTGTCGCGGCGGAGGACGAAGCGCTGGTAGACGAGGGCGACGATCAGGGAGATGAGGAAGATCACGACGGCGACCGCGTTGCCGTAGCCGAAGTTGCCGGCGTTGCGGCCGTTGGCCACCATGTAGGTCGCCATCGTCGAGGTGCCGGCGGTGGAGGCCACGTACTGGCCCCAGATGATGTAGACGAGGTCGAACAGCTGCAGTGCGCCGATGATCGAGAGGAACGCCCAGATGCGCAGGGTCGGGCCGAGCAGCGGGAGGGTGATCCTGCGCTGGATCTGCCAGTACGACGCGCCGTCGAGGGCGGCGGCCTCGTACAGCTCCTCCGGGATGCCCTGCAGGCCGGCGAGGAAGAGGATGACGGCGAAGCCGACGTACTTCCAGGTCAGGATGCCCATCAGGGTCCAGATGGCGATGTTCGGGTCGGACAGCCAGTCGTGGGCCCATGAGCCCAGGCCGACGTTGTGCAGGAAGCCGTTGAGCGCGCCGTTGGTGGCGAGCATCAGGCTCCAGCCGGTGCCGACCACGACCTCCGAGATGACATAGGGCACGAAGATCAGCACGCGGATGATCGACTGGCCCTTCATCCGCCGGTTGAGCAGGAGCGCCAGGAGGATGGCGATCGGGCCCTGGATGACGATCGACATCACGACGATGAAGGCGTTGTGGCCGAGGGCCGCCAGGAAGGCGGGGTCGGTGAGGATGACGGCGTAGTTCTGGAGGCCGACGAAGTCGGTGGGCGTACCGTAGCCCGCCCAGCGGAAGAAGCCGTAGTAAGCGGCCATCACGACGGGGAAGATGACGAACGCCAGGAAGACGATGACGGCGGGGCCGGCCAGGAGGAGGATCTCGGCGCGGAGGCCCCAGCCCGCGCCGCGGCGGCGGCGCGGCTGCGACGGGAGCGACGCGGCTGCGCCGCTCCCGTCGTGCTGCGCGAGATCCGCCGTCGACGCGTGCACGGTCGAGGTTGACTCGCGGGTGTTGCTCACAGTGCGGCCTCTCAGCCCTTCTTCGCGGCGTCGTTCGCGGCCTGGATCATGCCCTTGGCGTCGGTCTTGCCGGCGAGCATGTCGACCACGGCGACGTTCAGCGCGTTGCCGATGTTCTGGCCGAGGACCGTGTCGAGCCACTGCGAGACGTACGGAGCCTTGTTGTAGGCGGACAGCACTTCCTTCAGGTAGGGCTCGGTGACCTGCTTCTGCGCCTCGGTGTTGACCGGCGGAGAGTTGAAGGCCTTGTAGTAGTTGATCTGCTGCGGCGTGGTGGCGATGAAGTTGAGGAAGTCGGCGCACTCCTTCGGAGCCTTCACCGAGCAGGAGTAGCCGTCGACGCCGCCCATGATCGAGCCGGGCTCACCCTTGCCGCCGGACAGCTCCGGGAAGGGGTAGAAGCCGAGGTCGGGCAGGGGCTTCTGGTCGGGCGTGAGCGAGGCGATCACTCCCGGGTCCCAGGCGCCCATGAGCTCCATCGCGGCCTTGTGGTTGGCCACCAGACCGGCCGACGAGCCGGCGCCCTGCTGGGCGGAGGTGGTCAGGAAGCCGTCGTTGAACGGCTTCTGCGCGGCGAAGTCCTGGAGGTCTTGAGCGGCCTTCGTCCAGCACGGGTCGCTGAAGCTCTTCGAGTCGGCGGTCTTCTCCATGGTGGCAGGGGCGCACTCGCGAAGCGCGAACCAGTAGAACCAGTGCGCGGCGGGCCAGGCGTCCTTGGCGCCGAGGGCGATCGGGGCGACGCCCGTGGCCTTCAGCTTCTGCACGTCGGAGCTGAGGTCGTCGATGGTCTTGGGAGCCTCGGTGATCCCGGCCGCCTTGAAGAGGTCCTGGCTGTAGAACAGGCCGCCGGGCAGGACCGCGAGCGGCATCGCCCACACCTTGTCCTGGTAGGTCTCCGCCTTGAACGAGCCGGCGGAGATGACCTTCTTGGTGTCGGAGGACACCTTGTCGGTGAGGTCCATCAGCTGGCCGGCCTGCACCATGGCGGCCATCTTGCCGCCGCCGCGCTGCAGGAAGATGTCGGGGGCGTCACCCGAGTTCAGCGCCGTCTGGAGCTTGCCGTCGAGGTCCTCGTTCTGGATCGACTGCATCTTGATGGTGACGTTGGGGTTCTTCTTCTCGAACGCCGCGATCGCGTCCTTCCAGTACTGCTGGCCGGGCCCCGTGGTGGAGTTCTGCCAGAGCGACATGGTGACTTTGCCGTTGCTTGAGCTGTCGTTGGTGCCGCTGCAGGCAGTGAGTGCGAGCGAGCCGGCGGCCAGGACAGCTGCTCCGATGAGGAGCTTCTTGGCTTTCATGTGATTCCAACCTGTTCTCTTCGTTGAGCGGCATCCACGTGTTCGTCGATGCCCGGTGACAGGAGTCCGCGCGGGTTGTTCGGACGGGCGAAGCCTCTCGCCGTCGCCGATCTGCGGACTCGTCGGGGTCCGGGAGGCTGACCGGACCGTGTCAGTGTCGCAAGCGCTTCTGACGGGTGTCAAACGTTTTCGAAATCCTTTTCGAAATCCTTTTCCAGGTTGCTATGCTGCTCGGTCATGGGACGACGACCAACCATCAACGACGTGGCCGAGGCGGCCGGTGTGTCCGCCGCGACCGTGTCGAAGGCGGTCAACGGCCGCTACGGCGTGGCCTCCCACACGGCCGAGCGCGTCCTCCAGGTCGTGGAGGAGCTCGGCTACGAGTCCAGCCTGGTCGCCAGCAGCATGCGCTCGCGGCAGACGGGCGTGATCGGGGTGCTGGTCGCCGACTTCGAGCCCTTCAGCGCGGAGGTGCTCAAGGGCGTCGGGGCGGCGCTCGCCGAGTCCCGCTACGACCTCCTCGCCTACAGCGGCTCCCGCCAGCTCGCGCAGGAAGGCTGGGAGCGGCGGTCGCTCAGCCGCTTGAGCGGAACCCTCATCGACGGCGTCATCATGGTGACACCGACGGTCGTCAACGCCAACGCCGACGTCCCGATCGTGGCGGTCGACCCGCACACCGGCCGCGCCGACCTGCCCACGGTGGAGTCGGACAGCTTCGGCGGGGCGCGCAGCGCCGTCGACTTCCTGATCGGCCTCGGCCACCGGCGCATCGGCTTCGTGGCCGGCCGGCCGGACCTCCGCTCGTCGGCGGCCCGCGACGCCGGCTACCGCCGCGCACTCGCCGAGGCCGGCATCCCGTACGACCCCGCCATCGTGGGCGTCGGCAATTACGAGCAGGAGAGCGCACGGGAGGCCGCCCGGCGGCTGCTGGCCGCCCCCGAGCGCCCGAGCGCGATCTTCGCAGCCAACGATCTCTCGGCGATCGTCGTGATCGAGGTCGCGCACGAGCTCGGGCTGGAGGTGCCCCGCGACCTCTCGGTGGTGGGCTTCGACGACATCCCGGAGGCATCGCGGTTCTCGACGCCGCTGACCACCGTGCGCCAGCCGATGGGGCGGCTCGGCGCCGCGGCTGCGGAGCTGGTCGTCGCGCTGATGTCGGGCGAGACGCCCGATCCGACGCACGTCCGCCTCCCGACGCGCCTGGTCCGCCGCGCGAGCACGGCACCGCCGGCGTAGCGCGGGTGGGATGGCTCTTCCCCTCCGCCGAAGGGCGCCTTAATGTCCCTATAGCGCCGTTTTGAGGGCGCCTACGCGCCCTTCGACGCCGGGCGCTGTGGATAACTCCGGGAGCGGTGCCTCCGGTCTGGCAGGGTGGCGCGCATGGCACGACAGCGCAGCCCACTTCCACCGCACCTCCTCGACTCCGCGTTCACCGTCACAGCCGCGACCGCGGGCGGCGTGGGGCGCAAGCGGCTCCGCGGAGGCGATCTGCTGACTCCCGTGCGCGGAACGCGCGTCTCGGTGGAGGCGGACGGACTCATCGCGCGCTGCCGTGCCTACGCACTGCACCGGCCCCTCGACTTCGCGTTCAGCCACACCACCGCGGCGCTGCTCTACGGTGTGCCGCTGCCCGGCGTCGGCGACCTCATCCACGTCACGGTCCGCGCCCCGGCTCGCGCGCCCGCCATCCGCGGGTACGTCGGCCACAAGCTCTCGCGCTGGGAGACCCGGACGGTCCACGGTCTGCCGGTGACGACCCCCGAGCAGACCTGGCTCGACCTCGCCCAGCTGCTCGGTCGCGATGCGCTGGTGGTCGCAGGCGACTTCCTCGTCGGTGGCGAGACTCCTCTCAGCGATCGCCTCGCGCTGGCGCGCGCCATCGCCGCCGCGCCGGGCCGCCGGGGCATCGGCCGGGCCCGCGAGGCGATCGGATCGATCAGGCACGGAGCCGAATCACCCGGCGAGTCGCGGTTGCGACTGCTGCTCGCCGATGCCGGACTCCCCGTGCCACTGCTCAATCACGAACTGCGCGATGCGTCCGGAGCGTTCGTCGCCCGCATCGACCTCGCGTACCCGCACGCGCGCGTCGCCCTCGAGTATGAAGGCGACGTCCATCGTGTCGACCGTCAGACCTGGCAGAAGGACATCCGCCGCCGCGAACGGGTGGAGGATCTCGGCTGGAGGATGATCCGCGTGACCGCAGACGACCTCCGCACTCCGGCCGAGCTGATCCGTCGGGTCGGGAGGCTCGTCCCAGGCCGCGAAAACATGCCCCCGCGTGGGATGTAGCGGCGTCGAAGACGCCCGGCAGCGCTCCTCGCGCCGAGCCGCCGCCTGAGGGGCCCCGGGGGCCCGCCGAGGGGCCGCCGAAGGACCGCTCGAGGGGCCCGCGAGGGGCACCCGAGGGGCACGCAAACGCCCCTAAAGTGCCGTTATAAGGGCATTTCGGCGCCCTTCGGCGCCCCTTCGCTCGAAATCGGCGCCACGCGGCCCATGGCAACCGACATGACGGCCGAGGGGGCGCCGAAGGCCGAGCGAAGGGCGCATGAGGCGCCGCCGAGGGGTGCGCGAGGGGTGCGCGAGGGGTGCGCGAGGGGTGCGCGAGGGGTGCGCGAGGGGTGCG
>NZ_CAMFLC010000028.1 GCF_945957465.1 uncultured Leifsonia sp. | reverse complement strand
ACCTGGCCCTCGCGGCCTAAACCGAAACTGTCACCCATCGCTGCACCAGTCCCAACGTCTGAAATCTGAATACCAGCGCTTTGATCGGCGCTACCACCAACATCAGAGCACTGAATCCGATGAGTGCGAGTTGCGTGGAGAACAACGGCATCAACTCTCGGTGACCCTCAACGATCGCCGTTGTAAACACCGCGAGAGTGTCCAGGCTCAGGAAGATGACGCTGAGCAACGCCATGATTGGCAAGTTTTCGAGTGAGCCTCTCGTGTTGGCGAGCGTGATGAAATAGTTCACGTTCGCCTTGTCGCGCGCACGCTTGGTCTCGCGCTTCGCCGTTTTGTCGCTCACCGCATCACCAGAACTTCGCTGCAAGAGAGTCCCAGGCGTCCTTGATGCCGTCTTTGGCCAAATCGACCGCCGACTTGCCATCACCGAGGTCAAGTCCATTGAGGGCCAGGCTGGCGAGGACTCCCGCGAGTGCTCCGACGACGGTTCCTAGGGGTGGAAGGACGAGTGACCCTACTGCGGCTCCGGTGCCTGCTGCAGCTGCGGCGGCTGCGAGGTCGACGCCGGTATCGATGGCGAAGTCGCGGACATCGTCTTCCTGGATGCCGTCGTGGAAGTACTGGTTTGCGTTGCTTCCGACGGTGAGGGCGATTCCTGCGAGTCCGGCGCCTTTTCCTACTTTGTTGAGTTTGGAGGCGTCTTTCCAGCCGGTGAAGTCGTCCACGTGGGCTCTGAGCGTGCCCGTCGCACCGGCTTTGATGGGCTGCATGTAGGTGTCGATTCGGGCTCCGGTGCGGGCGCCGAAGCGGCTGCCGTTCTTGTAGAGGTGGTTCGCTTTCCCGCCGGGAGACATGGGACTGCCGAATCGGTCGTAGACGTATTTCCGGCTGCCCCAGCGGACGCGTCCTCGCGAATCGACCCGGAGCTTCTCCCCGCCGAGGAACAGTTTCTGATCCGTGTAGGTGAGTCCGCCTCTAACTAGCTTGACGATGTCGACACCTCGGGGGGAGATGACCTTGTTCAGCAGCGACATCGTGCCGCCGGCGGAGGCCAAGACGGCGAGGCTGCCCTGGAACAGCGATTTCGTGAACGCGTTGAACTCGCGCAGCGCTCGCAGTCGGTCTTCGAGGTCGCGGACATCCTTCTCGAGTTGGTTCAGGATCAGTTCCAGGCGGCCGTTCGTCGCGTGCAGGGATTCAGCCAGGCCGGGGACGGTCGACACGGCGGCCGCGGCGTCGTTGTTGGCGTCGATCAAACGTTTTGTCGCGTCCCGCTGCGCCTTCGTCGCCTCGAGCTGTTGGACCAGCTCGTCCTCTTTCAGCACACCGAACGGACTCAGCTTCGAGTCTTGGTACGTGTATGTGTCGAGATCGGCCTGAATGGCATCGAGCTCCTTCCGCGCATCCGTGACGCACCGAAGGATCACGTCCGAGAACAGTGTCCCGATCGCGGCGTACCCTTCACCGGAGAGGTCTCCTCCATCGAGTTCGTCCACCAACGCGGTGCACGCACGCTGTGTCTGCTCGATCGCAGCCGACCCGGCCGACAGATTTGCAGAAAGCGCGCTCATCATCGCGGACGAGTCGCTCGCGTCGTAGATCAGGCCCATGACACCCCCGACTTCTCGCGCCGCAGCCGGTCAAGTTCTGCCTCAGACGATGACCGGATCTGTCGCGCTGATTCGTCCATCAGCTCTTCGTTCTCATCGACGAGTCGTCTCGCGTAGCTGTCGACCTCTCTGCGGGCGGCCAACCCCTTCTGCACGACGTAGTTATCCGCGCCCATGCTGGCGCCGGCCTGCTCGAACCGGGCGGTGTGCTCCCGCATCACCTGCCGATACTCTGCCCAGTGCTGCCCGAGCCGGCGGATCGTCGTGAGGTCTTCGCCGGCGCGGACTTCCAGATCGTTGATCTTCCCATCCACCTCGGTGTGCGGACTCGGAGCGGAGCTGTTCACGACGTGCCGCCCCACATCCCGGCGTCGAGGTTGTCGCGTTCCTCGAGCTCCGTCGCAAGAGCGGTGACGTTCCCGGCCTGGCGTTTCACGCCTGTCGTCAGCTCGGTGAGGCAGCTCACGAGCTTGTTCGCGATGGCGGTCCCATCTATGGTGCTCGAGATGTTGGTTGCCTTGAGGGTCACGTGATCGGCAGTGCGGCGGGGGTCGATCGCGGTGAACCCCGCCACGGCCCTCTGCGCGGCGCCGAAATCTGACGACAGCTTCATGACTCACTCCTCTGATAGTCCTGGTCGACAATTCGGCGAAGCTCAGCGAACGGGTCTCCGCCGACCTGTGCGGGATTGCTCTCGGCTGCCACCGCGTGCCCTTCCGGGATGGCCGTGAGCGATCCGGTGAACTGTTGCGCACACGTCGGTGATCGACGCCCGTTTTCCATCTGGTCGAGAAGCTCCGTGAGAAACGTGTCGTCGGCGTCATCGGTGTAGCCCTCGTGCACGACCTCGTGAACCTCACCCGCCAGAATCGGGAAGGTCTCCTGATCGGGTGCTTCGCCGTAAGGGTGCGGCCCGACCAGATAGCGAGGAACAACCTCGCTCGACTCGTTGTCCGGACGGAATGCCCCACGCGCGAGAACGACGAACAGACCGGAATGCTGCTCGCTGTCCAGCCGGACGACGGACCCTAAGCCCAGCAGTGTGCCGGCCAGTTCCAGCGTCATCGTCACGCCTCGCTCTCGGTCACGATGGGGACGACGACCTGGGAGAGCTCGTCATCCGTGAGGGAGTGCAGGATGTTTTTGCCGTGCGCCTCGTTCCGCACGGCGAGCGGCAGATTGTCGACGAAACGTTGGTTGCCCAAATCGCCGCCGAAGAGGAGTTGCTCAACGTTCTCCCTCAGCGGGCCGACCATTCCGAAGCCGCCGTTCACCTTCGACAGGTGATCCAGAACGATCACCTGGGTGGTCCGGCTACTGGCGCTGAGGAGTTCCGCGATGCGATCGGCGGGGAGCGTGAGCCGCTCGAACACGTCCGTCATGCCGTTGATCAGGATGCACTGCCGGGTTGGGGAGCCCCGCTCGATGACATTCGTGAACGCCAACTTCACCGCCTCGGCATGACTCTTGAACACCGTCTTGCCGATGTAGAGCGACGCCGCGGTTCCAAGAAGCGGCTTCAGTGTGTCGTGAGCGTCGATCACGACGAGGTCGTCGGCCGCCAGCGCGTCCACGACGTTGCCGACCAGGAACGGATACAACGAGGCGGCCTGCCTGCCGGTTTCCGGGAAGATCCCCAGAGTCTTCGCCTGGAAGAGGTCGAACGCCTCGGGGATGGCGCTGCTCTTGTTCAGACCGAGGAACACCGTTCCGGGCGATGCCCCTGGGGAGAGGTCGCTCTCGAACATTCGCGCCGTGAGCTCCTGCGGCACCATCGGGATGGCCTCCGGCCTGGCCCCCGTCCATTCCTCGTCCAGCGCGGCGATCTGCCGTTCGAGCGCCGTGAGGGTCTCGGAGCCGTCCCGGCCGGGGGCGGGGAGGTAGAACTGGATCGCGGTCGGCCCGTCGAGGAGGACCTGACCGCGGCCGGGGATGTCTGGCTGGAGCAGGCGTTCACGCCCCATGAGCTGGGCGAGCTCGCTCTCGTCGTTGAGGTAGAGGCACAGCTTGGTCGAGATGTTGCTCAGCATGTTCACGCGGACTCCGCCGACGCGGCTCGCGCTCAGCACGAGGGTGACGCCGAGCGCAGAACCTTCGCGGAGCACCTGCAGCAGCAGGGCGTCGATCGCGTCCTTCCGCCGGTCGTTCGAGGTGAGATTGTCGTAGCCGTCGAGCACGTTCACGACGATCGGCAGGTCGCGCCCGGTCTTCGCGCGGAATTGCTCCAGGTTCGCGACGCCGGCCTCCTTGAAGAGTTGCTTGCGGTCCGCGAGGACGTCGCCGATCGACTCGAGCATCTTGCCGAGCTTCTCGGCTTCTTCGAGCGTGACGATGTCCGCGACGTGAGGCAGCGCCGCGAGCGGCAGGAGGCCGTTGTTACCGAAATCGAGAAGGTGCACGTGCGCCTGCTCGGGCGTGCTGGTCTTCGCGAGGTTCACGACGAGCGTCTGCAGCACCGTCGACTTGCCATAGCCGGGGCTGCCGAACAGGGCGGTGTGCCCGGCCCGCGCGAAATCGAACTCGAAGTGTTCCTGCGCCTGCCGCGCCGGGATATCGAGCATGCCCAGGGGGACGCTCACGCCGTCGCCATCGGCCGGCTCGGGCGTGTGGATGCGTTCCGGCAGGTTCGGAAGCCACGGTCTGTTCGGGCTCGTCAGCGCGTCGTCGCCCTCGAAGGTGTCCACGATGGCCTCGATGATCGCTTCGAGCTGCGAGGGGAGGTCGCTGGTGTCTTTGCCCTGCTCGACCTCTTCGTCGGGATCGTAGAACAGCTCGTACTGGCCGACGTCGTTGATCGCGTAGATGCGCTCGTCGACCCGCTCCGACACGACCGCGTCGGGGTCGTACGGCACACCGGCGTAGCCGCTCTGGAAGAGTTCGTAGACCTCGTTCTGGCCGACCTTCAGATAGCCGCGACCCGGGTTGGTGATGTGCGCGGCGTCGGTTGTCTTCAGCAGCTCGTTCGAGTCCTGCTCGCCGGCCATCTTCAACGCGATCTTCGACGTCGAGTTCGCCTCGATCTGGTCGTTGACCACGCCGCTCGGCTTCTGCGTCGCGAGGATCAGGTGCACGCCGAGGCTTCGGCCGATCCGCGCCACCGACGTGAGCTCGTCCAGGAACTCCGGCACATTCGCTTTGAGCTCCGCGAACTCGTCGGAGACGAGGATCAGGTGGGGCAGCGGCTTCGTCGGGTAAGTGATCCCGGGCTTCGGGTCATGGCGCTGCTTGTACAGGCTCATATACGCGTTGATGCTGTTCACGCCGTGGACGGCGAACTCGCGCTGACGCTTGGTGAGCTCCGCCGTGATGCTGGCGAGCGCGCGGGCCGTGCCGGCGCCGTCGAGGTTCGTGATCGCGCCCATGAAGTGCGGCAGCCCCTCGAGCGTGTTGGCGATCCCGCCGCCCTTCCAGTCGATGATGAGGAGTCCCACGTCCTCGGGGGAGAAGTTGATCGCGAGACCGATGAGGTAGGTGGTCAGGAACTCCGACTTCCCCGAACCCGTCGTGCCGCCGACGAGGGCGTGCGGGCCGTGCGCGCGTTCATGCAGATCCCAATGCACGTGGTCGGCCTTGCCGCGCCACCCGATCAGAGAGGCGATGGACTTGTTCGGCTCCGCCCGACTCCAGCGCTCGGCGATCCGGAGGTCGTCGACGGTCGTCACCTCGTACTGCTCGAGCAGGCTCAACGCCTCCGGGACCGCGTTCTTCTCGACCTCGAGGTGGTTCAGGTTCGACAGTTTGCGAAGCGAACGCTCCAGATCGTCCGGCAGAGGATGCGGCGCGAACGGCGTCGCGACGTAAACGTCATTGTTCGTGACCAGCTCTCCCCGCACCGGGTGTGGCGCGTGGATCAATGCCGTCACAGTCTCGGGCAGGAGCTTCGCGTCTTCTGTGCACCAGATCACGGTGACCCCGAGCGCACTCATGTCTTCGGCGAGGAGCTCGTTGATCCCGTGGCCGGCCAGGAAGCGATCGTCGGAGATCGTGAACACGTAGTGCGGCGCGAACTGCGGCTTCTGCGTCCCCGCGTCCTTCAGGAGCTGGCGGCGCTTCTGGAGGAGCTGGTAGAAGCTGTTCAGCACCACGTCGCGCAGCTTCTCGGTGTGGATCAGACCACGCATGTTGAGCTCGTGCAGCTTGAAGTGCGGCAGCAGCCTCCACGCGTTCCACGTGTTCGCGTACGCGTCGCGGGAGAGCAGGCTCACGAAGTTCACATCGCGATACGAATGGAAGAAGGCGGTCTGGAAGAGCAGGGACTGCAGGTAGTCGGTGACGACCTCAGGCGGGCCGACCAGCCCGAGCGTCTGCCCCGAGACGCTGATCGGGGTCGGCACGTCCCGTTGCGTCTGGAAGCCGGCCGCGAGGTCTGTGACATGCCTGCCCTGCGCGGTGGCGTCCTTCTCGTTCACGTCCGAGGAGACCTTCAGAGCGGAAGGACGGTCGGACAGTCCGAGCGAGACGCTCAGGAAGTCTCTGTTGAAGCGCTGACGCTCGTAGATTCTGGAGTCGTATCGTTCGACCATCTCGGCGAGCTGCTGGGGGTCCGGCTGCTGGTACAGCAGCACCCGGCGTTCGTCGTCGTACGCGCGGGAGACCTCGGCCACCGTTCGCACCAGGTACCGGGCGTAGTCCTCCTCGGCCTGCGACGCCGAGGCCGCGGCAGACCTCTTCTCCGAGACGTACTGCGACACCGTGAACGACGCCGTCAGCACGCTCGCGAGCCCCATCCCGATCAGCATCAGCGGGTTGTTGCCCATGATCATCGTGGTCACGCCCATCGCCGCGACCATCGCGACCGGCGGCACCAGCATCCGCACGATGCGGTTCTTCGGTATGGCGGCCGGTTTGTCGGGGGCGCGAAGGGTGAACTCGGCGGCCTCGACGTCGAAATTCATCTTCGGGGAACGCCGATAGTCCGGGAAATCCGGCGGGAACTCGCTCACCGGGCGCTGGGTCAGCACCTTCGTGTGGTCGAACGCGAGGGGGGAGCGAAGGCGCGTGACCTTGAATCGGGTCGGGCGCTTCTCGAGCAGGAACCCTTCGGTCAGCACCACCGTCCCATCGGTGAGTTCGAAGAGTTGTCTGCCGACCACCGCCGCGTCGTTCACGTACGCGAGTCGGTCGCGGGCGTCGACGATCAACCTTCCGTCACGCACGATCAGAAGCGGCGAGCCGTCCGCCCTGATCGCCGCGTAGGGCACATCCCCGATGACGAACTCCGCGCCCTCGTCGACGGTGAAGTACTCGGTGCGGGCTTGGGACGCGGAGATCACCAGGCAGGTGAGCTCGCCGACGGTGTGCAAACCGTCGCCGAGCCGGTCACCGTCGGCGTACAGCGCATCGTTGATCACGCTGAGCTTGTGGCCGCCATGATCGACGAACGGTTGAGCGTCGGTGAGGGAGATCCGGGTCGCGCGCCGGCCGTCGAGCACGTACACGAGGTAACGCAACTCGCTCGCGTCGAGCCGGGAGTCGAGGGCGACCTGGCGAGCTGGTCCGGGCTGCTCCGTCTCGAATACGCTCATTTCTGCACGGCCCCGCCGTCTGTGCCCGCAAGCTTCGCCGTCAGCTCCTCGATGGCCTTCGCATACGAGTCGAGGAGCTCCTGCTTCTTGCCTCCCGCCATCTGGGTGTTGAGTTTGGTCGCCTGATAGAGGTCGGTGTAGGCCAGCAGCGTGAGCTGGTCGTCGCCGAGGTTCTGCGCGAGATCGAGCGCCTGCTCGAACTCCCCGCGGCCGATCGCGATCCAGTAGTTCAGGGTGACCTCGTCGGACTTCTCGGAGATCGTATTCAGGATCGCCTGCTTCTGCGTCGCCGTGAGATCGTTCAGGTTGATGCTCGACACGGCCAGCACGTACTTGGCGGATATCGGCAGCGACGCCGAGGCGTAGCCCTCCAACGCACCGAGGGTTCCGGCGTAGTCGGTCGCGAGGAACCGCGCCTGCGCCGCGACGACGGCAGTCTGCAGGCGATTGCGGCCCTCGGCCTGCCACGCGAACCCGCCGGCGAGCAGACCGGCGGTGACGCCCGTGACTCCGGCGATGCGATACCAGGAATACCGCCGCTTCGGCACGCTCACCGTGGTCGACGCGACGCGCGCCTTCTCGGCGGTGAGCTGTGCGTCGATGAGCGCGAAGAGCTCGTCGGTCGTGGTCGTCCGGCAGACGGAGGTCGAGAACTGGTCCCGGAGGGCCTTCGCCCCGTCGAGGAGCTGTTCGAAGGCCAGCTTCGGACGGAAGACGTGCAACACCATCGCTTGCAGCGATCGGAGGAACACATCCTCATCGAACGCCATCGGGACGAGCATGCCCTGGAGTCCGCAGTGCACCACCCGCAGCAGGTCGCCGTTGAGGTAGACATTGTCCGGGTGGATCACGGGCACCCGGAAACCGCCGCGGTAGCCGACGCAGGCGACCAGCTTCTGCGCCAGGGACAGCCGGTCGAGCCGGGTCGTCGCCCGGCTGACGGCCTCGCCGAAGCTGACTTCGCCGTCGCCGAGCGCGTACCCGAACGTGAGGCCCGTGTCGGTCTCCTCTGCGTCGACGTACCGGCGGATGACGTCGAGGCTCTCCCCGTCGTAACCGTTCTTGGACACGTCGACACGGAGAGCGCCGCTACCGGCGTTCAGTTCGAGGACGATGCCGTCTCTCTCAATGCGCATTGCTCAACTCTCCGTCGTAATCTGCAGGCGATCGCCGTTGCCGACACCGAACGACGCGATGACGTCGTAACGGCTCACGGCGAGGTCTTTGCCGTCGAGTGCGAGGGAGTACCCCTCCGGAAGCACGAGGCCTCGCTCGGCGAACGCCTCCCCGATCAGTCGCCGCAGCCGGTCGAAGGTGACCTCGCCGGGTACGAGGAGGTCGATCTGCTTGCCCTCGAAGACCAGGGTGATCTCGATCACGGGGACGCTCCCTTTCGTTTCGCCCGGAGTCTCCCGAGCGATACGCCGGCTATCACCACGAGTGGCAGGCCGGCTGTCAAGGCCAGGACCGCGAGGACCTGAGAGTCCTCCTCTGCCTCGCGGGTCTGCGAGAGCATTTCGGAGGAGTAGCCCTCGAACAGCGCGGCTCTCACCGGTTGGTATTCGTCGGCGACGACCGCGGTCGGCTCGAAAGTCAGTCGGTCGAGGACATCCAACCGTCCGACGAGCGCCTCGCGTCGCTCCTGGGCGCGAGCTGAAAGCTCCTCGGAGAAGAGCCTGCCGCGAATGGCGAAGTCGCCGGAGGTGCCTGCGCTGACCGACTCGTTGACCAGGACATCGGCATTCAGCTCCAATTGCCCGGCATCGTCGTCGGTCTTGCCGACGGCGTGCGAGGCCGCGGCGACGCCCACCGTCAACCCGACAGCGAGAGCGCAGGCGACGAGCAGAGGGAGACGCGACCGCGGTCGCACGGCATCGGTTTCGCGGGGGAGGGGACTAGAAGCCGAAGCTCTGCGCATCCTGCGCGTCACGCTCGGCGATGGTGTCGGCGTACTTGTTCAGTTGCTCGTTGATGTTCACCAGCAGCTCCTCGAACTTCTTCACGCTCTCGTGCAGCTGGTTGTACTGCTCCAGATACGCCTGGAACGCCTGGCCCTTCCACTGCTCGGCGATGGTCGAGTTCATCTGGTTGACCTTCTGGATCGCCTGCTCGATCTCTTCCTTCGAGCGCGTGTAGACCTGAGCCTGCTGCTTCAGTTCTTCCGGTGTGACGCTGATCTGACCCAAATGAAGCCCCCTAGTGGACACGGAAATAGTTTGGTTTACGCGACAGATGTTATCTAGAGATACTACAGATGTCGCATTCGGATTACGATATCGGCGGCCGATGTCGGGGGTCAAATCGTGGAGGCAGCGCGGCCCCGTGGAACTCCGTGAGGTGACGGCGCTGCTGACTGTTCCACAGCCGCGCGTCGCACCCGTTCTCCTCTGTTGTCCACGTCGGCGCGGCAGGGCAGCCCTGCCCGTGCACGCCGTCGCGCAGCACGAGCGTCAGGGTGAGCTCGTCCGCGGTCGCTTCCCCGGACTGCAAGTCGAGATGGCCGAAACCGTGGCCGGGAGCGCAACGCTCCCGGCCACGTCCATGTCTGCCCGGTGATCGCGCGGGCGGTCAGCTGCGCGGCGTCGCCCTCCCGAGCACCGCGAACCCTGCCAGGGCCGCGAGCACGGTCGGCACCAGCAGCCACGCGGTGACTCCGACCGGGCCGCTGGCGACGAACCAGTCGCCGACCGCCTGCCAGCTGCCGGTGAAAGTAATCAAGGCGGCGGCGCCGACCATGAGGAGCACGAGGAGCGCCAGGATGGCGAGGACGCCGTACATCCGCCAGCGCATGAACAGCGCGGCCGAGAACGCCCCGACGGCGAAGAAGAACAGCATGCCGCTGAAGACGATGAACAGCCTCCCGGCGAAGGACTCGCCCGCGAAGTACACCGAGGTGAACAGGTGGCCGCCCAGGCCCCAGCCGTTCGTCCACTCCTCGACGTACGACAGCACGGTGAACCCGATCGCGTAGCCGGCCGAGAGGAGGAGGAACGTCAGGCCGGAGCCGAGCGAGAAGTCGCGCCGGGTGACGCTGTAGCCGAGGGCGAAGGGGAACGTCGCCGAGATCACCTGGATGCCCACGACGAGCATGTAGACGAAGATGTAGAAGCCTCCGCCGCTCCACTGCGTCCCGTCCATGGCCCTCGCGCGGCCGGCCGGTTCGGTCGCGCCCCAGATGATCCACCAGATCAGCCAGTTGACCAGCCAGATGAAGAACATGATCATCACCGGCACCCAGATCGTGGTCCACTTGTTCACCAGGTTGAGCCGGACGACGCGCCAGATGCGCGTCCCCGATCCGGGCGCGGCCTGCTGCGCCGGGGCGCCGGAGTCGTGGCTGATGGCGGTCATGCGCTCTGCTCGAATTCTGTCTCACGGACGTTGGTCTTGCGGACGATGAGTTGCTGGAGGGACACCGGCGCGAGTTCGAGGCCGGCCGTGGTCGCCTCCGCTCGCTCGGCGGCGCCGAGGCCCGCCACGGTCACGGACGCAAGGCCCCCGATGCCCTCCCGGTGCAGCACTTCGCGGGTGCTGACGAAGGCGTCGACCGCTCCGCGCGGCCCGACGACCGTCGTGGCTGATGCACGCAGCGCCTCCGCGTCGTCGTCCATCAGGATGCGGCCCTGATCGATGACGATGACGTGCTCGAGGAGGTTCGCGACCTCGTCGATCAGGTGCGTGGACAGCACGACGGTGCGCGGGTGCTCCGCGAAGTCTTCGAGGAGCCGGTCGTAGAACAGCTGCCGGGCGACGGCGTCGAGCCCGAGATAGGGCTCGTCGAAGAATGTCAGCGGCGCCCGGGAGGCGAGGCCGACGATCACGCCGACCGCCGAGAGCTGGCCGCGGGAGAGCTTCTTCATCCGTCGGGTCAGGGGAACGCGGAAGTCCTCGATGAGCCGGTCGGCCAGGTCGGCGTCCCAGTTCTCGAAGAACCACGGCGCGCTGCGGAACACGTGACGCGGCTGGAAGTCCTCCGGATAGCGCTGGCTCTCTTTGATGAAGCAGATGTTCTGCAGCACGCGTGCGTTCTCGGTGGGTTTCCGGCCGAAGACCTGGATGTCGCCGGCGCTGACGAAGTCCTGGCCGGTGATGAGCTGCATCAGGGTCGTCTTGCCCGCGCCGTTGCGACCGAGCAGTCCGTGGATGCGGTTCGGTGTGATGGTGACCGAGACGTCGTCGATCGCCGTGAACGATCCGAACCTCTTGGTCACGTCGGACACCTGCACCGCGGGGACGATGGAGGTCGGTACCGGGGCCGGGCTCATGCGCTGACTCCTTCGTTCTGGATCATCTGGCTGATCTGGTCGGGTCCGATCCCGAGCTTCGCCGCTTCGGCGAGCAGGGGCCGGAGGTATTCGTCGCGGAACGCCTCGCGCCGTTTGGCGACGAGCCGTTCGCGCGCGCCGTCGGAGACGAACATGCCGATGCCTCGTTTCTTGTAGAGGATCCCGTCGTCGACGAGAAGATTGACGCCTTTGCCGGCCGTGGCCGGGTTGATCCGGTAGAAGGCCGCGAACTCGTTCGTGGACGGCACCTGTGTCTCGGGCGGGTAGACGCCGTCGATGATGTCGTTCTCGATCTGCTCGGCGATCTGGACGAAGATCGGCTTGCCTTCTTCGATCATCCGAACCTCATGGGTTCATTAGTCATGTAACTAACCATGTAACCAGTCGGCGCGCTTGTCAAGGGGATTTGCGGCAAATGTCGTCTCTGAGGCCCTCGATCGCGACATGTGCCGCACATCTCGGCCTAGCGTGGGGGGATGGCGGAACTGCATGAGCTGACGGCGCTGGAGTTGTGGCAGGAGCTGCAGGCGGGACGCGTCTCGCCCCGGGAGCTGGCCTCCCACTACCTGGAACGCATCGAGCGGCTGAACCCGCAGCTCGGCGCTTTCGTGACCGTCACGCGCGATCAGGCGCTCGCCCGGGCGGACGAGGTGGCCGCGCGCGTCCCCAGGACCGCGCCGCTGTGGGGGCTGCCCTCCGGCGACAAGGACCTGTGGCTGCGCGCCGGAGTCCCCGCCGGATTCGGCTCGCGGGTGATGGCCGGCTTCGTGCCCGACACCTCCGACGAGCTCGTGGAGACCCTGGACGCCGCGGGGGCGGTGAGCCTCGGCAAGACGAACGCGCCGGAGTTCGGCCTCCCCGCCTACACCGAGTCGCTCGCCGCGCCCCCCGCCCGCAATCCGTGGAACCCGGAGCTCGGATCGGGAGGCTCCAGCGGCGGCGCCGCGGTCGCGGTCGCGAGCGGGATGCTGCCGTTCGCCCCGGGCTCCGACGGCGGCGGATCCGTGCGGATCCCGGCCGCCGCGTGCGGCCTCGTCGGGCTCAAGCCGTCGCGCGGGCTGGTGCCGGCCGGAAGCGGGATCGACTCCCTCGCCGGCCTCGTCGTCGCCGGCCCGCTCGCGCGCACGACAGCGGACGCCGCCCTCCTCCTGGACGGGATGATCGCGCGAGTGGGCGGCCGGATCGACCATCACTACACGCTGCGCGCGCCCTACGACGACGACGGCCCCTTCCTCGGCACGGCCGTGCGCGGGGAGGGACGCTTCCAGCTCGGCGTCATGACCACGTCGGCGTGGGACGACGCCTACGACGTGGTCATCGCACTGGAGGCGCGGGCCGCGATGGACGCCGCGGTCGACGCCTTCGCGTCGCTGGGACACGGCATCGAGGAGACCGCCCTCGAGCCGGACCCGACGTACGCCCCGGCGTTCCGCACGATCTGGCAGGCGGGCGCGGCCCGCATCCCAGCCGAAGGCGAGACCCTCGACCTCCTGGAGCCGCTGACGGCCTGGCTCGTGCAGCGCGGCCGGTCCCTCCGCGCCCGCGAGCTGAGCGAGGCGCTCAGCGCGCTGACAGCCTACGAGCGCTCGTTCATCCGGCAGCTCGCGTCCTTCGACGCCGTCCTCACGCCGGCCCTCGCCCTCACCCCGCGGCCGATCGGCTGGTACGACCAGGAGGACGGCGAGCGCAATTTCGAGCAGCAGGTGCTCTACACCCCGTTCACCTCGATGCTGAACGTCACCGGACTGCCCGGGATCGTCGTGCCGGTGCTCCAGACGGACGAGGGCCTGCCGATGGGCGTGCAACTCATCGGCAGGCCGGGAGGGGAGCGTACGCTGCTCTCGCTGGCCGCGCAGTTGGAGCGCCGGCTGCACTGGGAGAGGCGCCGGCCGCCGGTCTGGTGACGGTGCGTGGCCCGACCCCTCGTCAACGCCCCGCTGCGTACCCCTGCATTCCGCGCGGGTTCGCCGCAGCCGACAGCACGCCGGTCTCGGGGTCGCGGCCGACCGACGAGAGCCGGCCCAGCGTCCAGCCGCCGGCGCGCGTCACCACATGGCCACGCGCCTCCAGCCCGGCGATCACCTCGTCGCCGAGCCGCGCCTCCACCACCGCTCCGCCGGGTACCCACGTGCGCGGCCAGAACGATTCCGCGATGGAAGTGGTGTGCAGCGCCGGGGCATCGATCGCCTGCTGCGGCGTGTAGCCGCCGACGATCGTCCGCAGCAGGTACAGCAGCTGCCACTGGTCCTGCTGGTCGCCGCCCGGCGAGCCGAGCGCCGTCACGGGCACTCCGTCGCGCAGCACCAGGGTCGGGGTGAGCGTCGTGCGCGGTCGCCTCCCGGGCCGGAGGGTCGACGCCGAGCCCTCCTCCAGCCAGGTCATCTGCAGGCGCGTCCCGAGGCAGAAACCGAGTGCGGGGATGGTCGGGGACGACTGCAGCCAGCCTCCCGACGGCGTCGCCGAGACGATGTTGCCCCACCGGTCGACGACGTCGAGGTGGCAGGTGTCGCCGCGCGTCACACCCGTGCGCGTCACGGTCGGCTCACCGGCCCCCGCGATCGCCGCCGACCCGGGCGGGGTGTACTCCACGCGAAGCGGGGGGATGAATGGCTCGGCGCCGGCGACCCGTCCCGGCCGGAACTCGGCGGAGGCGCGCTCGCCGATCAGCGCGCGCCGTTCGGCGATGTAGGACGGCGACAGCAGCTCGGACACCGGTACGTCGTCGTCCTGGCCGGCGTCGCCGAAGTAGGCGTCGCGATCGGCGTAGGCGAGCTTCTGGGCCTCCAGGATCGTGTGCGCGCCCAGCTCCGACGACGGATCGAGGCGGTCGTCGTCGAAGCCGTCGAGGATGGCCAGCGTCTCCAGCAGAGCGGGCCCCTGGCCCCATGCTCCGGTCTTGGCGATCGTGAACCCGCGGAACTCCAGCGTCGTCGCCGGCTCGTAGCCGGCGCGGAACGCGGCGAAGTCGGCCTCCGCGATCACCCCGGCGTGGTCGGTGCCGGGGGAGTGCCGGTGGGGGATGCGCGCGAACGCGGACGCCTCCCGCGCGACCAGGCCGGTCGCCCACTCGGTGCGGGCGGCCTCCACCCGCTCCTCGCGGGAGGACGAGGCGTCGCCCGCCGCGATCAGTCCGCGGAGCACCCGCGCGTACGCCGGGTTCCGGATCAGCTCGCCGGGCTTGGGGACGCGCCCGCCCGGCATCCAGCGCTCCGCCGATGAGGGCCAGTGCTCGGTGAACAGCCCGGACACGGTGCGGATCGTCGTACACACCCGCTCCAGCACCGGATGGCCGTCCTCCGCATAGCCGATCGCGAACGCCAGGACGTCGGCGAGCTCCCAGGTGCCGTGATCCTTCAGGAGCAGGAGCCACGCGTCGACCGCGCCCGGCACGGCGGCTGCGAGAGCGCCCGCCCCGGGAACCAGCTCCAGTCCCTCGGCGAGGTAGTGCTCGCGGGTCGCGCCCGCAGGGGCCGGTCCTTGGCCGGCGAGCACGACCGGCATCGGGTCGTCCGCCGTGGCGAACAGGGCGACCAGATCGCCGCCTGGACCGTTCAGGTGCGGTTCGACCACGTGCAGCACGAAAGCGCCCGCCACCGCGGCGTCGAACGCGTTGCCCCCGCGCTCGAGCACCGCCTGCGCGCTCGCCGTCGCCAGCCAGTGCGTGGAGGTCGACATCCCGAACGTCCCGGACAACGTCGGGCGGGTGGTCACGGCGGGAGGGGGAGTGAACGTCATGCGCACCAGTCTGCACCGCAGCGCATAGGGTGGTGCTCGATGTCCGTCTCCCACCGATTGAGCCGCACCGACGCCGATCGGCTGCACGTGGCCCTCATGCTCGCCCTCACCTTCTCGACCGGGGTCGTCGACGCCGTCGGCTACCTCGGTCTCGACCGCGTCTTCACCGGCAACATGACGGGAAACGTGGTGCTGCTCGGCATGGCACTGACAGGAACGACCACCCTCCCGATCCTGCGGCCGCTGCTCGCGCTCGGCTTCTTCCTGGTGGGCGCAGTCGCGAGCTCGCGCATCGTCAAGCGCGACGACGGCTGGTCCGGGAGGGTGACGGTGACGCTGTGGCTCATCGCGGGCCTCCTCACGGCGATCGCCGCCGTGCTCGCGTTCGCCCTCCACCTCGATCCCGAGGTGTTCGGCACGATCGCCACCTCGGCGCTGGGCTTCGCCATGGGTATGCAGGCCGCGCTCGCCCGCCGTGTCAAAGTCGCCGACGTGACGACAGTGGTGGTGACCTCCACCCTCGCCGGGCTCGCGGCCGACAGCAGGCTCGCCGGAGGGACGGGCGCGCTGTGGGTGCGGCGCGCGCTCGCCGTGGCGCTGATCTCGGCGGGAGCCGCAGCCGGTGCGCTCGCATTGCTCGTGCACGTCTCGCTCGGTGTACTGGTGTCGGCGGCCATCACCGTCGTGGTGGCCTCGCTGGGCCACACCGGGCATCGGGCGCGGGCGGCGACGCGCGCGGCCTGACCCGTCGGCAACGGAGGACTCACCGCTGTCGCTCCCCATCAGCCGCAGGCAACGGAGGCGTGCTCGCCCATCACGGCGCAGAAGTCCTCCGTTCGCCGCCATATCCGGGTCGCGCGAGCAGAACTCCTCCGTTGGCGGCGGTACCGGCCTCGCCGAGCATCAGGTTGACCGTCGACGACTCCGGGTCGAGCATCGTCGCGAACCGGGTGCCGCGCACCCGGAACGCGGGGAGGCCGCCGTGGTCGTACTCCTCGACCTCGGGGAGCCCGAGAGCGATGCTGCGCACGGCCGCGGCGTCCATCGGCTCAGCTGACCGGTCCGGTGTACTTCTCGCCGGGGCCCTTGCCGATCTCGTCCGGGAACGGCGACGCCTCCCGGAACGCCAGCTGCAGGGAGCGGAGCCCGTCGCGCAGGCTGCGCGCGTGCTGGTCGCCGAGGTGCTGTGCGCTCGCCGTGACCAGGCCGGCCAGGGCGTCGATCAGCTTGCGGGCCTCGTCGAGGTCGGTCTGCTGCTGCGGGTCGTCGGCGAGACCCACCTTGACCGCCGCCGCGCTCATCAGGTGCACCGCGGTGGTGGTGATGACCTCCACTGCCGGCACCTCCGCGATGTCGCGTGTGACGTCGGCGATCGCCTCCTCGTCGTACGAGAAGCTGTCGGGGGTGGGGGATGTGTCGCTCACTGCTTTCCTCTGCTAGAATCGTTCGGGCTCCGGGGCATCTGCCTCGGGACGAAAGTGGAGATTCCTCCCACCCGCGCTTGACCGTTTTACAGGTTACCGGGTCGTTGCACTCCGCCGACGTGCGTCAGCACGGCGGTAGCCAGGGTGCTGCACCAGCCCTACGAGCTGAATCCTTCGGGAAAATCAGGTCGCGGGGCTGCGCTGGTGCGTGGAATCCACATTTTCTCCGAACCGTCTCGCGACGGTGCGAGCACTCGAAGAATCGCTCATCAGAGGAGACTGACATCAGCGAACCCCGTACGAATGACCGTATCCGCGTCCCCGAAGTTCGACTCGTCGGCCCCAGCGGAGAGCAGGTCGGCGTCGTCAAGATCGAGGTCGCCATCCGACTCGCGCAGGAGGCGGACCTCGACCTGGTCGAAGTCGCGCCCAATTCCAAGCCGCCGGTCGCGAAGATCATGGACTACGGCAAGTTCAAGTACGAGGCTGCGCAGAAGGCCAAAGAGGCCCGGCGCAACCAGGCGAACACCATCCTCAAAGAGGTCCGGTTCCGCCTCAAGATCGACAAGCACGACTACGAGACCAAGCGCAAGCGCGCCGAAGGCTTCCTGAAGTCCGGTGACAAGGTGAAGGCCATGATCCTCTTCCGGGGCCGCGAGCAGTCGCGTCCGGAACAGGGCGTGCGCCTGCTGCAGCGCTTCGCGGAGGACGTCGCCGAGTTCGGCCAGGTGGAGTCCAACCCCACCATCGACGGTCGCAACATGGTGATGATCATCAGCCCGCTCAAGAACAAGTCCGAGGCCAAGGCCGAGGCCAACGCACAACGTGCCGCTTCCAAGGCGCGCGCCCAGGGGCGCGACCAGGACGCGGTTGCTGAGACAGCCGAAGCTGCTCAGTCCGACGAGAGTTCGCCCGCCCCGGCGACGAACGAGGAGAAGTAATGCCCAAGCAGAAGTCCCACTCCGGCGCCAAGAAGCGCTTCAAGGTCACCGGTACCGGCAAGGTCATGAAGCAGCAGGCCGGTATGCGCCACAACCTGGAGCTCAAGTCCAGCCGCCGCACCCGCCGTCTGAACCAGGACCAGGTCGTCCCCGAGGTGGACGCCAAGGTCATCCGCCGGATGATCGGCAAGTAGAGCTCCTCCCCGACACGCACGTAAGGAATAACGACTAATGGCAAGAGTGAAGAGGGCTGTCAACGCCCACAAGAAGCGTCGGGTCATCCTCGAGCGCGCCGAGGGCTACCGCGGTCAGCGGTCGCGCCTCTACCGCAAGGCGAAGGAGCAGGTCACCCACTCTCTCGTCTACGCGTACCGCGACCGTCGCCAGAAGAAGGGCGACTTCCGCCGCCTCTGGATCCAGCGGATCAACGCTGCGAGCCGCGCCAACGGCCTCACCTACAACCGCTTCATCCAGGGCCTCGGCCTGGCGGGCGTCGAGGTGGACCGCCGCATCCTCGCCGAGCTGGCCGTGAACGAGCCCGCGACGTTCGCCGCGCTCGTCGAGACGGCGAAGAAGGCCCTGCCGGCCGACACCTCGGCCCCGAAGGCCGCCGCGTAACCAGCGCCACCCGGACGGCCCCGGTCGACTCACGTCGACCGGGCCGTCCGTCGTTTCGGGGGTGGTCCGTCCGGAGATCCGGAGATCTCGCCGGATCGGTCCGCGACCTCCGGAGTTCCCGCCCCCCTGTTCCGTAAGTCCGGAGTCCCGACGAACTCAGCGGCCGATCTCCGGAGTTGCGGAAGCCCGGGCGCGGGATCAGTCGTGGGAGCCGTGCCCGCCGCCGTGACCCCCGTGGTCGTCGCCGACTTCGTGGGCGGCCGGGTCATCCACGCCGTGGTCGTCGCCGACGTCGTGGGCGGCCGGGTCATCCACACCGTGGTCGTCGCCGACGTCGTGGGCGGCCGGGTCATCCACGCCGTGGTCGTCGCCGACGTCGTGGGTGGCGGCGTCGTCGGCGCTGCGGCCGTCGACCGCAACCGCGGGCGGGGCGCTCGCCGGCACCGGACGCGGTGTCGTCGTGCGGACGCCGTCGTCCTGGGACACCCGCGCGGGGTCGTCGCCACCGGTCGCCGCCAGGGCGCCGCCCGTTCCGAGGGCGAGCGCGATGGCAGCGCCTCCCGCGATCAGTGCGGCTCGGATGGGTGTTCTCATCGGTCCGTCTCCTTCGGTCTGGTTCCGAGGTCTGGTCGTGACGTTCTGAGAGATGACACGAGACAGCGGCGCAAAAGGATCACCGAGTTCCGCAGCGCGCGCGCCGATATGCTGTGCGCATGCTTGACAACCCGCGCTCTCCGCGCGTCCGCGCCGTTGCGAAGCTGGCCAAACGTCCCGCGCGCGCCGAGACCGGGCTCTTCCTGCTGGAGGGGCCGCAGGCGGTCTCCGAGGCGCTGACGTTCCGTCCGGAGCTCGTCGTCGAACTGTACGCGACGCCGACCGCTCTGGAGCGCTACCAGGACATCGCCCAGACAGCGGTGGAGGCCGGAGTCGATGTCGAGTTCGTCACCGAGCATGTGCTCGACACGATGGCCGATACCGTCACTCCGCAGGGCTTCGTCGCCGTCTGCCGGCAATTCCCGACCTCCGTGCGTGACATCTTCGCCGACGGGCCGCAACTGGTCGCCGTGCTGGAGGAGGTGCGCGACCCGGGCAATGCCGGCACGATCATCCGCGCGGCCGACTCGGCGGGGGCCGACGCGGTCGTGCTCACCGGCCGCACCGTCGACCTCTACAATCCCAAGGTGGTGCGGTCGACGACGGGCTCGCTGTTCCACGTGCCGGTCGCCGTGGGCGCCGACCTCGCCGACGTGGTAGACCGCGCGCACGCCGCCGGCCTGCAGGTGCTGGCTGCCGACATCAAGGGGGAGGACCTCCTCGCCGCGCGCCAGGAGGGGCAGCTCGCGCGGCCGACCGCCTGGGTGTTCGGCAATGAGGCGCATGGCCTCGATGACGCACTGCTCGGTCTGGTCGACCGCGTGGTCACGGTGCCGATCTACGGTCGCGCAGAGTCGATGAACCTCGCCACGGCCGCGTCGGTGTGCTTGTACGAGTCGGCGTTCGCCCAGCGCTCGGTCTGATCGATAAAGGTTGCGTTATATAACGCAGGTTTGATAGATTCCTGCCATGGATGGTCTGGAGGCGGTCGGCGACCCGGTGCGGCGCCGGTTCGTCGAGTTGCTAGCGCGCGGCGAGCGCACGGCGGGCGAGCTCGCTGCGCTCGCAGCGGACGAGTTCGGCATCACCCAGCCGGCGGCGTCGCGACACCTGCGCGTGCTGCGTGAGGCCGGGGTCGTGGCCTCCCAGGTCGACGGGCAGCGGCGCGTGTATGCGCTGGAGCCTGCCGGCCTCCAGGAGGCTGCGGCGTGGTTCGACCAACTCGCCGCCTTCTGGGAGCAGAGGCTCGACGCCCTCGGCACGGAGCTCGCGCGCGGACGAAGGACGCGACACGCCCCGGCTCAGACCGCGCGGAAGGCATCATGACCCTGTGGGGCGAGATCGCGCTCGACGGCGCTCGCAGGTCGGTGACCGTCCAGCGCGAATACCCGGCGACGACCGCGGAACTCTGGGCCGCGCTCACCGAGCCGGAGAGGCTGGCGCGGTGGATCGGACGCTTCGAGCCGACTGCCGAAGGCTTCCGGCTGGAGATGGGGGGACCGGAGACCGACGCGGTGGTCGACGGCCGCGTGCTCGCCTGCGAGCCCGAGCGGCGCCTCCTGGTGACCTGGCGGTTCAGCGGCGCGGGCGAGGCGGAGGCCGCGACCGAGCTGGAGGCGACCATCACGGCCACCTCCGCCGACCGAGTGCTGCTGACGCTGTCCCACCGTCGCGTGCAGGCCGTCACCGCGTCCGTCTACGGAGCGGGCTGGCAGGACGTCCTCACACACCTCGCCCGCGCGCTCGGCGGGGAGGCGACGCCGCAGGAGCATGACGGCTACCTCGGCGATGCGGCGGACCCCGCCGCGTTCGACGCCGCGCTCGACGACTACCGCCGGCAGGAGGCCGGCCTGGTCGCCGCGACGATCGACCGCACCGGGGATCGCTCGGCCGTCGCTCTCGAACGGGTGCTGGAAGCGTCCGTCGACGAGGTCTGGGACGCTCTGACGCTTCCCGACCGCGTGGGTCGCTGGTTGTGGCCGGTGGTGGAGTGGCCCGACGATCCCGCGCGCGAGCGTCGTCTGCGGGCCGGCGACGTCATGCGACTCGGTGACGAGAACATCGAGGGCGGCGTGCAGGAGTTGGAGGTCCTCGACCTCCAGGATCGCGCGCACCTGCGGTTCAGCTGGGGCGACGCCGCGGTGAGCCTCCGCCTGGAAGAGGCCGGCGACGGCACGCTGCTCTCGCTCGTGCAAGACGGAGTGAAGGATGCCTTCGGCGCCGGGCGGCTGCGCTCGGCGCCCGACTTCGCGGCGGGCTGGCACACGCTGATCGACCAGCTGACCCTGCTGCTCGCGGGGCTGACCGTCCCGGCTCCCGACCGGCTGTGGGAGGCCGCGTACCTCGTGTACGCGGGGGAGTGACCTCCCCGACCGCACTGAACGCGCCCGCCGCCGCGGAGGCCGATGAGACCTCCGCGTCCGCCGACTAGACTGGGGAACCGTGTCTGAATCCACCGAAATCACCGAGGAGTCCGTCGAGACGGCCGTCGCTGCGGCGCTCGCCGCGATCGACGCCGCGGACACCTCGGACGCGCTGAAGGCCGTCCGCCACGACCACACCGCGGAGGGTTCGCCGCTCGCCCGGTTGAATGCCGCGATCCGTTCGCTGCCCGGCGACCGGAAGGCCGCGGCGGGCAAGCTCGTCGGCGGCGCCCGCGGGCGGGTCAACCAGGCGTTCGCAGCCAAGGAGACCGAGATCGCCGCGGCGGAGGACGCCGCCCGGCTGGCGGCGGAAGCCGTCGACGTCACCGCACTGCCGACCCGGTGGACGCCGGGCGCGCGGCACCCGCTGAGCCTCCTGCAGGAGCGCATCGCCGACGTCTTCGTCGGGATGGGCTGGCAGGTCGCGGAGGGGCCGGAGCTCGAGAGCGAGTGGTACAACTTCGACGCGCTCAACTTCGACGCCGACCACCCCGCGCGGGCGATGCAGGACACCTTCTTCGTCGAGCCGACCGATTCGCACCTGGTGCTGCGCACGCACACCTCGCCGGTGCAGTTGCGTGCGCTGCTCGGCGACGAGCCGCCGGTGTACCGCATCGCTCCCGGTCGCGTGTTCCGCACCGACGAGTTCGACGCGACGCACCTCCCGGTGTTCACCCAGGTCGAGGGCATCGCCGTCGACAAGGGCCTGACGATGGCGCACCTGCGCGGAACGCTCGACCATTTCGTCAAAGCGCTGTTCGGCGACGAGGCGCGCGTGCGGCTGCGCCCCAACTACTTCCCGTTCACCGAGCCGAGCGCCGAGCTCGACCTCTGGCACCCCACCTTCACGGGCGGCGCCCGCTGGATCGAGTGGGGCGGCTGCGGCATGGTGAACCCGAACGTGCTGCGCTCTGCGGGCATCGACCCGGAGGTCTACTCCGGGTTCGCGTTCGGGATGGGCGTGGAGCGGGCACTGATGTTCCGCAACGACGTCAAAGACATGCGTGACATGGCCGAGGGCGATGTCCGGTTCTCCCAGCAGTTCGGAATGGTGGTCTGATGCGCGTCCCCCTGAGTTGGCTCGGCGAGTACGTCGACCTCGAGCCGGGAACGACGGCCGAGGAGGTTCACGCCGCCCTCGTGTCGGTCGGTCTCGAAGAGGAGGACGTCCACACCTTCGAGATCAGCGGCCCCGTGGTCGTCGGCCAGGTGCTGGAGTTCGCGGAAGAGCCGCAGAGCAACGGCAAGACCATCCGCTGGTGCCAGGTGCGGGTGGCGCCCGAGGGGCAGAAGGCGGCCGACGGCGGCGCTGACGTCCGCGGCATCGTCTGCGGCGCGCGCAACTTCTTCGTCGGCGACAAGGTGGTGGTGACGCTGCCGGGCTCGGTGCTGCCCGGGCCGTTCCCGATCGCCGCGCGCAAGACTTACGGTCACGTGTCCGACGGCATGATCGCCTCCGCGCGCGAGCTGGGCCTCGGCGACGACCATGACGGCATCCTGCGGCTGTCGACGCTCGGCCTCGACCCGGAGGTCGGCACCGACGCGATCTCGCTGCTCGGGCTCGACGACACCGCGGTGGAGGTCAATGTCACCCCTGACCGCGGGTACGCCTTCTCGATCCGCGGCATCGCCCGCGAGTACTCGCACGCGACCGGCGCGGCCTTCCGCGACCCGGCGGAGGCTGTCCACGTGCAGTCGACGGGCGCGCACGCGCACGGGTTCAGCGTGACGATCGACGATCGCGAACCCATTCGCGGGCGCGTGGGAGCGACCGTGTTCGTGACCCGCGTCGTGCGCGACGTCGACGGCTCGCGCCCCACCCCGCCGTGGATGATCGCGCGCCTGAAGCTCGCCGGCATCCGGTCGATCTCGCTCATCGTCGACATCACCAACTACGTGATGCTCGAGCTCGGCCAGCCGATCCACGGCTACGACCTCGACAAGCTCTCCGGCGGCATCGTCGTGCGACGCGCCCACCCGGCCGAGACCCTCGTGACGCTCGATGATCAGACGCGCACACTCGACGTCGAGGACCTCCTCATCACCGACGGGTCCGGCGCGATCGGCCTTGCCGGCGTGATGGGCGGAGCCTCAACCGAGATCGGCGCCGGCACGACCAACGTGCTCGTGGAGGCCGCCAACTTCGACCCGGTGTCGATCGCCCGCACCGCGCGCCGGCACAAGCTGCCGAGCGAGGCCTCGAAGCGCTTCGAGCGGGGAGTCGACCCGCGGGTCGCCGTGGCGGCCGCCGCTCGCGTCGTGCAGCTGCTGGAGCAGCTCGCGGGCGGTCGCGCCGACGAGCTCGGCTCGCTGCTGGACACGGCGCAGGACGCCGAGCCGATCCGCCTGCCGAACGACTACATCCCGAACCTGATCGGGGTCGACTTCACAGACGACGAGGTGCGCGGCGCGCTCGCCGAGATCGGCGGAGCGGTGAGCAGCGACGGCGACGCCCTGCTCGTCGTGCCGCCGAGCTGGCGCCCGGACCTGCGCGACAAGTCCGACCTGGCTGAGGAGGTCGCCCGCATCGTGGGCTTCGACCGCATCCCGTCGGTGTTGCCCGTCGCGCCTCCCGGGCGCGGCCTGTCGCGCGCGCAGAAGCTGCGGCGCGCTGTGGCGCAGATGCTCGCCGACAACGGCGCGACCGAGGTGCTATCCTTCCCGTTCGTCTCCGAGGCCCAGAACGATCTGTTCGGTTCACCGGAGGCCGGCCCGGTGCCGGCCGTGCGGTTGGCCAATGCGCTCGACGCCACCGCCCCGTATCTGCGCACCTCGCTGATCCCCGGGCTCCTCGAGGTCGCCAAGCGCAACCTGGCGCGCGGCCTGGTCGACGTGCGGGTGTACGAACTCGGCACGGTGTTCCTGCCGATCGGTGAGCAGCTCGGCAGCGCCGACCTGCCTCCGGGGGCTGCTCTGCCGGCCGATGACGTGCTCGCCGGCCTCAACGCGGGGATCCCCGCACAGCCGCGGCATCTCGCCGGCCTGATCGTCGGCAACACCGTGGAGAAGCAGCCGGGCCAGGCGCCGGTCGCCGCAGGGCTCGCCGACGCGCTCGCCGCCGTGCAGCAGACGGCCGCGGCCGTCGGAGTGGCCGTCGAGCCCGTGCAGAGTCGGCACCAGGCGCTGCACCCCGGTCGCACCGCGCAGCTGGTGGCGCACGCCGCGGACGGCTCGCGGATCGTCGTCGGCTACGCCGGCGAGCTGCTGCCGGCGCTCGCGGCGGAACTCGACCTCCCGCGCGTGGTCGCGCTGTACGAGCTCGACCTCGACGCGCTGGTCGCGGTCGCACCCGCCGACATCGTCGCGAGGGTCATCGCCGGTTTCCCCGCCGCGACCCAGGATCTCTCGCTGGTGGTCCGCGACGAGGTGCCAGCCGGCGACGTGCTGACCGCCGTGCGGGCGGGCGCGGGCGAACTGCTGGAGGACATCCGGCTGGTCGACGACTACCGCGGAACCGGGCTGCCGGTCGCCCACAAGAGCCTGACTTTCGCGCTCCGCTTCCGCGCCGACGACCGCACACTCACCGCGGCTGAGGCGAGCGAGGCGAAGCTCGCGGGCGCCGCCCGCGCCGAAGAGTTGTACGGAGCGCATATCCGGGAATAGGCGCCGCCCGGCATAACGAGATGTGCGGCACATGTGGCGATACGGGGCGGCGCGTAGTGCCACACGTGCCGCAAATCCGCGTGACAGTCACCGATTTGGCGACCGGCGGGGCCAGGGCGGTAGGGTTGCACCATGCTTAACGTCGGTGCCCCCTCCTTGCGCCGACGCCTGCGCGACCGCCGAATCTAGGCGGCGTTCGGGCGACCCTTCGCGGGTCGGACGTGGGCGCCGCCGGAGTCTCGGCCCCCTGTCGTCCACTCATCAAGGAACAAGCATGACTTTCTCGGTTGCCGTCGCCGGTGCCTCCGGGTACGCGGGCGGCGAGCTGCTGCGCATCCTCGCCGATCATCCCGATTTCGAGGTCCGCACCGTCACCGCCCACCAGAACGCCGGGCATCCGCTGGTCGCGCACCAGCCACACTTGCGTTCGCTCGCCCATCTCACGCTCACCGAAAGCACGGCGGAGAACCTCTCCGGTCACGACGTCGTCTTCCTGGCCCTGCCGCACGGCAAGTCGGGCGAGATCGCCGCGCAGCTGCCGTCGGACACGCTCGTCGTCGACTGCGGTGCCGACCACCGGCTGGAGGACCCGGCCGACTGGGCCGCCTTCTACGGAGGCGAGCACCACGGCTCCTGGGCCTACGGCGTGCCCGAGTTGATCATCGGCGCCGACGGCACCAAGCAGCGCTCGAGTCTCGCCGGGGCGACCCGGATCGCGGCGCCCGGGTGCAACGCCAGCGCAGTGTCGCTCGCGCTCGCCCCCGGTCTGCACGCCGGCGTCATCGACGAGCGGGACATCGTGAGCGTCCTCGCGGTCGGCCCGTCCGGCGCGGGCAAGTCGCTCAAGACGATGTACCTCGCGAGCGAGATCCTCGGCTCCGCCAACCCCTACGCGGTCGGCGGCAGCCACCGGCACATCCCGGAGATCCAGCAGAACCTGCGCAAGGCGGGCGCGACGGCGCCCACGCTGTCGTTCACGCCGGTGCTCGTGCCGATGTCGCGCGGCATCCTCGCCACCTCGACAGCACGGGTGAAGCCGGGGGTGACGGCGGCCCAGGTGCAGGAGGCCTGGGAGGCGGCCTACGCCGACGAGCCGTTCGTTCACGTGCTGCCCGCCGGCACTGTGCCGCGCACCGCGGATGTGCTGGGCGCCAACACCGTCCTGATCGGCGTCGCCCTCGACGAGGCGGCCGGCCGCGTCGTTACAGTCCTCGCGATCGACAATCTGTACAAGGGAACGGCCGGAGCGGCGATCCAGTCCGCGAACATCGCTCTCGGCCTCGCCGAGACGACCGGTCTGAGCGTGAACGGAGTCGCACCATGAGCGTCACCACAGCCAAAGGGTTCGCGGCCGCCGGTGTCGTCGCCGGGCTCAAGTCGAGCGGCAAACGCGACCTCGCGCTCGTTCAGAATCGCGGGCCGCTCACCGCGGCGGCCGCCGTGTTCACCACGAACCGCTGCCAGGCGAACCCGGTGATCTGGAGCAAGCAGGTCATCGCCGACGGCGTGGTCTCCGCGATCGTGCTCAACTCCGGCGGTGCGAACTGCTACACGGGGTCACGCGGCTTTCAGACCACCCACGCCACGGCGGAGGCCGTCGGCGAGGCGCTCGGCATCTCCGCCGGCGACGTGCTGGTGTGCTCGACCGGCCTGATCGGCGAGCAGCTCGACGCCGCCAAGCTGACGGCCGGCGTGGCACAGGCCGCGACGGCGCTCGCCGGCGACTCGGGCCTGGGCGCCGCCGAGGCGATCATGACCACCGACACCCGTCCCAAGCAGGCGGAGCACCGCTCGACCGCGGGCTGGGCGGTCGGCGGGATGGCCAAGGGAGCCGGCATGCTCGCTCCCGGGCTCGCGACGATGCTCGTCGTCATCACGACCGATGCCGTGCTCGACTCCGATCAGCTCGACGGCGCGCTGCGCGCCGCCACCCGCGTCACCTTCGACCGTCTCGACTCCGACGGCTGCATGTCGACCAACGACACCGTCGCGCTCCTGGGCTCCGGGGCGAGCGGTGTCGCGCCCGACCTCGCCGAGTTCACGCTCGCGCTCACCGAGGTGTGCCGGAGCCTCGCGAAGCAGCTGCAGGAGGACGCCGAGGGCGCCTCCCACGACATCACGATCGAGGTCGTGAACGCGCACAGCGAGGACGACGCCTTGACCGTCGGACGCGCCGTCTCGCGTTCGAACCTCTTCAAGGCGGCGATCTTCGGAAACGACCCCAACTGGGGCCGGGTGCTGGCCGCCGTGGGAACGACCGACGCCGAGTTCGACCCGTACGGCATCGACGTCGCGATCAACGGCGTTCAGGTGTGCACGGCGGGGGAGCCGGATCAGCCGCGCGACCTGGTCGACCTGACCCCGCGGGCCGTGCACGTGCTCATCGACCTGCACGCCGGCGACGCGAGCGCCGCCATCCTCACCAACGACCTGACCCACGACTACGTGCACGAGAACAGTGCCTACTCCAGCTGACATGACGACGACAGAAGACACCGCAGAAGCGGCGGAGCGGGCCTCCGCAGCAGCCAAGGCCGCCACCCTCATCGAGTCGCTGCCGTGGCTGAAGACCTTCCACGACCGCATCATCGTCGTGAAGTTCGGCGGCAACGCCATGGTGAGCGAGGAGCTGCAGCGCACGTTCGCCGAAGACATCGTCTATCTGCGCTACGCGGGGCTGCGTCCCGTCGTCGTGCACGGCGGCGGGCCGCAGATCTCGTCGATGCTCGACCGGCTGGGCATCGACAGCGAGTTCCGCGGCGGCTACCGGGTCACGACACCGGAGGCCATGGACGTCGTCCGCATGGTCCTGACCGGTCAGATCAACCGTGACATCGTGAGCAACATCAACAAGCACGGCCCGCTCGCCGCGGGTCTCTCCGGCGAGGACGCGGGGCTCTTCCAGGGCCGCAAGCGCGGCGCCGTCGTCGACGGCGAGGAGGTCGACCTCGGTCTCGTCGGCGACGTCATCGGCGTGAACCCGGAGGGCGTGCTCGCCCAGCTCGACGCCGGCCGCATCCCGGTCGTCTCCTCGATCGCTCCGGACATCGACGACCCGGGACAATCGCTCAACGTCAATGCCGACGCGGCCGCCGCCGCGCTCGCCGTCGCTCTCGGCGCAGCCAAGCTGGTCATCCTGACCGACGTCGCCGGGCTCTACAGCGACTGGCCGAACCGGGACTCGCTGCTGTCCAAGATCGCGGCGGCCGAGCTGCGCGAGCTGCTTCCGTCGCTGGAATCGGGCATGATCCCCAAGATGTCCGCCTGTCTCGACGCCGTCGACGGCGGCGTGCCGAAGGCCGCGATCATCGACGGTCGCGTGGCCCATTCGATCCTGCTCGAAGTGTTCACGCAGTCCGGAATCGGAACGGAGGTGGTGCCGGCATGAGCGCACAGCTCGCGCACGACACGGGAACGGTCACCGAGGGGCGCTGGAGGCCGCGCTTCGGCGACGCCATGATGCGCACGCTCGCCACGCCCAAGCTGATGCTGGCGCGCGGCGAGGGCTGCCGGGTCTGGGACGTCGACGGCAACGAGTACCTCGACTTCCTCGCCGGCATCGCGGTCAACTCGCTCGGCCACGCCCACCCCGTGCTGGTGGAGGCCGTGAGCAGCCAGGTGTCGACCCTTGCGCACGTGTCCAACTACTTCTCCACACCGCCGCAGCTCGAGCTGGCCGAGCGTCTCCGGACGATCACAGGCGCGGGCGAGCAGGGCCGCATCCTGTTCGGCAACTCCGGCGCGGAGGCGAACGAGGCGGCATTCAAGCTGGCCAGGCTCAACAAGGGGCCGCACGGCAAGCGAACACGAGTTCTCGCTCTGAACAACGCGTTCCACGGCCGCACGATGGGCTCGCTCGCCCTCACCGGCAAGCCGCCGATGCGCGAGGCGTTCGAGCCGCTGCCTGGCGGCGTCGAGCACATCGACTCGACCATCCACGCCCTCGAGGCCGCGATCGACGACCGGGTCGCAGCGCTCTTCGTGGAGCCGATCAAGGGGGAGGCGGGCGTGCTCGATCTCCCGGACGGCTTCCTCCAACGGGCGCGCGAGCTCACCGAGCAGCACGGCGCCCTCCTCATCATCGACGAGATACAGACGGGCATCGGTCGCACCGGGCGCTGGTTCGCCTACCAGCACGCCGACATCCTTCCCGACGCCATCACGGTCGCGAAGGGCATCGCCGGCGGTGTGCCGATCGGCGCGCTGATCACCTTCGGTCGCGCCTCGGAACTGTTCACGCAGGGTCAGCACGGCTCGACCTTCGGCGGCAACCCGCTGGCGACCGCGGCGGGCAACGCCGTCATCGGCGAGATCGAGCGCGCCGACCTGATCGGCAACGCGCGGCGACGGGGCGAGGAGCTGCGCGCCCTCCTGCGCTCATACGACTCGCCGCTGATCGGCGACGTGCGCGGCGCCGGCCTCCTCATCGGAGTCGGGCTCACCGACGGTGAAGCGCACCGGCTCTCCGATGCGGCGCTCACCGAGGGGCTCATCATCAACGCGCCGAACGAGTCGAGCATCCGCCTCGCACCTCCGCTGATCGTCGGCGACGCCGAGCTCGCGGAGTTCCGCGAGAAGTTCGGCCGCGCCCTCGCTGCCCTCTGACCTCCCACCCGTACGCGCCGCACCGGCGCAGACCAAGGATCACGATGACCCGTCACTTCCTCCGCGACGATGACCTGAGCCCCGCCGAACAGCTCGAGGTGCTCGAGCTGGCCGCGCGCCTGAAGGCCGACCGCTTCTCAGCGAAGCCGCTCGCCGGCCCCCAGACCGTCGCCGTCATCTTCGACAAGACGTCCACCCGCACCCGCGTCTCGTTCGCGGTCGGCATCGCCGATCTCGGCGGAAGCCCGCTCATCATCCAGAGCGGCGAGAGCCAGCTCGGCGGCAAGGAGTCGCTCGCCGACACCGCCCGCGTGCTCGAGCGCATGGTGTCCGCCATCGTGTGGCGCACGTACGCGCAATCCGGTCTCGAGGAGATGGCCGAGGGCACCCGGGTTCCCGTGGTCAACGCCCTCTCGGACGACTTCCACCCCTGCCAGATCCTCGCCGACCTGCAGACGGTGCGCGAGCACAAGGGCGCCACCGCCGGGCTCACGCTCGCGTTCTTCGGCGACGGAGCGAGCAACATGGCGCACTCCTACCTGCTCGGCGGCGCGACCGCCGGCATGCACGTGCGCATCGCCGCACCGGCTGCGTACGCGCCCAGTGAGGACGTCGTCGCCGACGCGCGGGCGATCGCGGAGCGCGCCGGCGGTTCGGTGGCGGTGCTCACCGACCCGCGGGAGGCCGCTGCCGGGGCCGACGTCGTCATCACCGACACCTGGGTGTCGATGGGCAAGGAGGACGAGAAGGCCGAGCGCATCGCCGTCTTCGGCGACTACACGGTCGACGCCGCCCTCATGGCGCTGGCAGCGGAGGACGCCGTGTTCCTGCACTGCCTCCCGGCCTACCGCGGCCTGGAGGTCGCCGCCGACGTGATCGACGGGCCGCAGTCGGTGATCTGGGACGAGGCCGAGAACCGCCTCCACGCCCAGAAGGCTCTGCTGACCTGGCTGTTGGAGAAGAACGAGGAGGGCGCTTCATGAGCGACCACGGAGTGGGAACGACCGACGAGGGCAAGCTCTGGGGCGCACGCTTCGCCGGCGGCCCGTCGGCCGAGCTCGCAGCGCTCAGCAAGTCGACCCACTTCGACTGGGAGCTCGCGGCCTACGACATCGCCGGCTCCCGAGCCCACGCGCGTGCCCTGGCCGCGGCCGGTTACCTGACCGACGACGAGCTTGCCGGCATGATCGCCGCGCTCGACTCCCTCGATGCCGACGTCGCGTCCGGCGCGTTCGTCGCGGCGGAGAGCGACGAGGACGTCCACGGCGCGCTCGAGCGCGGTCTCATCGAGCGCGCGGGACCCGACCTCGGTGGCAAGCTGCGGGCGGGGCGCAGCCGCAACGACCAGATCGCCACGCTGGTGCGGCTCTACCTGCGCGACCACGCCGGCGTGATAGCCGAGCGGCTGATCGCACTGATCGACGCCATCGCGGCGCAGGCCGACGCGCATCCCGCGGCGATCATGCCGGGCCGCACGCACCTCCAGCACGCGCAGCCGGTGCTGCTCGCCCACCACCTGCTGGCGCACTGCTGGCCGCTGGTGCGCGATCTCGAGCGCCTCGCCGACTGGGATCGCCGGGCGAACGTCTCGCCGTACGGCTCGGGCGCCCTGGCCGGTTCGACGCTCGGGCTCGACCCGCAGCTGGTGGCACGCGAGCTCGGCTTCGCCTCCAGCTCCGAGAACTCGATCGACGGCACCGCCGCCCGCGACGTCGTGGCCGAGTTCGCTTTCGTCGCCGCCCAGATCGGGGTCGACCTCTCGCGCTTCGCCGAGGAGATCATCCTCTGGAACACGCGCGAGTTCGGGTTCGTGACGCTCGACGACGCGTACTCGACGGGCTCGTCGATCATGCCGCAGAAGAAGAATCCCGACATCGCGGAGCTCGCGCGGGGCAAGGCGGGGCGCCTGATCGGCAATCTGACCGGTCTGCTGACCACGCTCAAGGGTCTCCCGCTCGCCTACAACCGCGACCTTCAAGAGGACAAGGAGCCGGTCTTCGACTCGGTGCAGACCCTGGAGGTCGTGCTCCCGGCGTTCACCGGCATGGTGGCCACGCTGCGATTCCACACCGACCGGATGGCGGAACTCGCACCGCAGGGCTTCTCACTCGCGACGGACGTGGCGGAATGGCTCGTGAAGCAGCACGTCCCGTTCCGCAGCGCCCACGAGATCACCGGGAGCCTCGTCAAGTTCGCGGAGGACAACGGACTGGAGCTGAGCGAGGTCACGGATGAGCAGCTCGCCGCGGTGTCGCCGCTGCTCACGCCCGAGGTGCGCTCGGTGCTGACGGTCGAAGGGTCGGTGGCCAGCCGCGCCGGCGTCGGCGGCACCGCCCCCGACCGGATCGCCGACCAGCTGGCCACGCTCACCGAGCGGGTCCGCACGCTGACTCAGACACTCGCGGCGACCCGACGGGACCTCGGCTGATGGCCGGGCAGACGGGGCGGCAGCGACCGGGGTGGCTCATCCCGCTGATCGTGGTGGTCGCGGCCGCGGTGATCGTGGTGGGGCTCATCGTGACCGTCGCGGCCGGCGGCCGCATCTTCTGACGTGACGCTCTACCGACCCGGTCGCGACGCCTTGCTGGCGTCGTCGCTCGAGGTCGCGCCGAAGCTCCTCGGAGCGGTGCTCCGGCACGAGACGGACGAGGGAGCGGTCGCGGTGCGCATCACCGAGGTGGAGGCCTATATCGGCGACGGCCTCGACCCCGGTTCGCACGCGTTCCGTGGCCGCACCAAGCGCAACGCCGTGATGTACGGCGAGCCGGGCCGTCTCTACACCTACTTCACGTACGGGATGCACGTGTGCGCGAACGTCGTGTGCTCGCCCGAGGGGGAGGCCTCCGCCGTGCTGCTGAGGGCGGGGGAGATCGTCGAAGGCGCCGAGCTGGCACTGCGGCGCCGGTCGGGGCCGTCCGGTCGCGCCATCCCGTCGCGCGACCTCGCCCGGGGGCCGGCGCGACTGGTCGTCGCTGCAGGGATCCGGCTGTCGGACGACGGAGCCGACCTGTTCGCGCCTCCGTTCGACCTGCGCCTGCCGAGCGTGCAGCCCGACTACGAGACCGGGCCGCGAACCGGCGTCTCCGGGGCGGGAGGCAGCATGACGTACCCGTGGCGGTACTGGCTGCCCGGGGACCCGACCGTCTCACCGTACAAGCGCCACCCGAAGTCCCACGACTGAGCTGCGCCTCGCCCCGAGTCACCCCGTCCCGGGCGAGCCGCCGCCGAGGGGCGTCCGAGGGGCGTCCGAGGGGCGTCCAAACGCCCCTAAAACACCGTTTTAGGGGCGTTTGCGCGCCCCTCGGGGCACGTGCGACGGGCGACGGGCGACGGGCGACGGGAGCGGGTCAGGCGGTCGCGAAGCGGAAGAGGCCGGCGCACACGCAGGCCCAGATGAGACTGACGAGGGTGCCGATGATGAAACGCTCACGTGCTTCGGGCGCCTCCAGCTCGGTGAAGCGCCCGACGCCCTTGATCGCGATCAGCACGCCGAGCGCCTCGGGAAAGCCCGCCATGATCGCACCCGTGGTCGCGAAGCGCTCCAGATAGCCGATGGTCGTGCCTCCGCGGAGGACCTCCCTGGTCTCCTCCAACCCGCTCACGCGGTCATGGACGACGATGCCGCCGTGCAGTCCGGGAACCGCGGTGCTCCGGGTGGCGAGGGCAAGCGCGAGCTGGGCGGCGGGGCCGCCGCCGATCACGCTCAGCACGAGCGCGACGATGCCGATGAGCACCCGGAACATCAGGGGAGCACCCTGCTGGGGGATGGCGACCAGGAGGAACGCGAGGGCGAGGAGTCCGGCAGCCGTGTACACGAGCGGGCGCCGCGGCGTCCGCAGCGTGGCCACCATGCAGCAGACGGCCGCGATGGCGACGGTGAGCGCGAGCGCCCACAGCGCGATCGGCAGCGCGCTCGCGAAGAACTGGGGCAGAGGCAGGGCGGTCATACGGCTCACGTTCGGTCGGGGGCGGTTCTGTCGGAGGTGGAGGGGCCGGGGAGGCCTTGCGCGGCGTCGGCGCTCTCGAACAGCCTAACCAGCGCCGGCTGCGCCGCCAGGTCGGCACGCAACCCCGCGGCGCGTGCGCGGTCGCTGGCCGATTGCGGGGTGATGCCGAGCCGGGCGCCCGCCTCCGCCTGGGTCATCCCGCTCGAGACGAGGTCGTACAGTTCCCAGCCTGCCTGAGTGCGGCCGGCGCGCAGGGTGAGGAGCAGGTCGACGAGCGCCTCGACATCCTCGGCCGGTTGCGGGTCCACGATCGCTTCGGCGGCGAAGCGCGTGGGTGCGCGCTTGGCCCGTGTCACCGCCGTGCGGGCGGCGACGAAGGCGTCACCGGCGGCCTCTCTGGTGTGGTCGGGGAGCGGCGTGCGCACTCCGCCGATACCGAGTCCGACGCTCCAGGCGCGGCCCCGGGCGAGCGTCGTCACGATGTCGAGCGCGGTGGCGGCATCGGCGGTGAGCGCCTGCAGCTCGTCTCCCGCGTTGCGGTCGACGGGCAGGAGGAGTCGTTCGCCCCAACGCTCGTTGAGCTCGACGAGCACGGGAGCGACGATGTCGGGTCGGCCCCTGCTGTCGACCTGGTCGGCCGTGATGACGAACATGGGCGCCTCCTGTCAGGTCAAAGAGCCTGATGCTGACTATATCAGGGATATTGACCTGATTCAATCGCGATCAGGCCGAAGGCCCTGATCCGCGAGCCAAGCTCGATGGCGCCCGCTGCTAGCCTGAGTGGGTGCCAGAAACCGCCGCAGCCACAGATCGGAGCAGCGCAGAGTCCACGCTCGGCGCGCAGACCAACGACCCCACGTTCGACGACGTCTGGGACGAGCTGAAATGGCGCGGACTCGTCCACGTCTCGACCGACGAGGCCGCCCTCAAGACGCTCCTCGCCGGCGACCCGATCACGTACTACTGCGGCTTCGACCCCACGGCGCCGAGTCTGCACCTCGGCAACCTCGTGCAGCTCCTGACCATGCGCCGCCTGCAGCTCGCCGGACACAAGCCGCTCGGCCTGGTCGGCGGCTCCACCGGCCTCATCGGCGACCCGCGGCCCACCGCCGAACGCACGCTCAACACCAAGGAGACGGTCTCGGAGTGGGTCGGATACCTGCAGCAGCAGGTCACCCGTTTCCTGTCTTCCGAGGGCGACAACGCCGTGCGCCTGGTCAACAACCTCGACTGGACGGCCCCGCTGTCCGCGATCGACTTCCTGCGCGAGATCGGCAAGCACTTCCGGGTGGGCACGATGCTCAAGAAGGACGCCGTCGCCGCGCGCCTCAACTCCGACGAGGGCATCTCGTACACCGAGTTCAGCTACCAGATTCTGCAGGGGATGGACTTCCTCGAGCTCTACCGCCAGTACGGCTGCGTGCTGCAGACCGGCGGCAGTGACCAGTGGGGCAACCTCACCAGCGGCACCGAGCTCATCCGCAAGGTCGAGGGCGCGCACGTCCACGCCATCGGCACGCCGCTCATCACCAACAGCGACGGCACCAAGTTCGGCAAGAGCGAGGGCAACGCGATCTGGCTCGACGCCACCCTCACCAGCCCTTACCGCATCTACCAGTTCTGGCTCAACGCCGACGACGCGGATGTCATCGACCGGCTCAAGGTCTTCACGTTCCTGCACCGCGACGAGATCGAGCGCCTGGAGCGCGCCGTCGCGGAGGAGCCGTTCCGCCGGGAGGCGCAGCGCCGCCTCGCCTACGAGGTGACCTCGCTCATCCACGGTGCGGAGGCCACGGAGGCGGTCATCGCGGCATCGGAGGCGCTGTTCGGCCAGGGCGACCTGGCCGGTCAGGACAGCAAGACGTTGGAGTCGGCACTGCGCGAGCTGCCGAATACGACGACTGCCGCCTCCACGACGATCGCGCAGGCGCTCGTCGACACCGGGCTCACGAAGAGCCTGGGTGAGGCGCGTCGGGCGGTCGCCCAGGGCGGAGTCTCCGTCAACAACGCCAAGATCGACGACGCCGAGTCGACGGTCGGCGATCATCTGCTCCCGGGCGGAATGGTCGTGCTGCGACGCGGCAAGAAGACCCTCAGCGGCGTCTTCGTCGAGTAGCGGACGAGCCGGTAAGGTGGCGGGCATGCAGTCCGAGTCGAACGCGCCTGACGGCGGGGACCGCCCGGGTGCCGAAGCGCCGGGCGAGGGCCTCCTGCCGCTGCTCGACGTGATCGAGGAGCAGCCGTTGAGCGAACGCGCCGCCGCCTACACGCAGCTGCACGCGGAGCTGTCGGCGCGGCTCGAAGGCGCCGACGCGCCCCGGTATGGCTGAGCGGCTCGACGTCGCACTCGCCGCGCGCGGGCTCGCCCGGTCGCGCACGCACGCGGCGACGCTGATCGCCGACGGCCTCGTCACGGTCGACGGCCGGCCCGCGGTCCGGTCGTCCGTGAAGGTCGGCGACGACCAGGAGATCGTCGTCGCCGGCGCCGACCACTACGTCAGCCGCGGCGCGCACAAACTGATCGCCGCCCTCGACGCGTTCCGAGTCGCGGCGGCCGGTCGCCTCGCTCTGGACGCCGGAGCCTCCACGGGCGGGTTCAGCCAAGTGCTCCTCGAGCGCGGTGCCCGGCGGGTCGTCGCAGTCGACGTGGGGCACGGGCAACTCGCGCGGGAGCTCGCCGAGAACCCGCGTCTGGCCTCGTACGAGGGCGTCAACGTCCGCGAGCTGACGCACGAGTCGTTCGCGCGGCTCGTGGGCGACGAGGAGCGGCCCGAGCTGGTGGTGGCGGACCTCTCGTTCATCTCGCTCACGCAGGTGCTCCCCGCGCTCCGGGATGTCGCGGCGGCCTCCGCCGATTTCGTGCTGCTGGTCAAGCCGCAGTTCGAGGTCGGCCGCACGGGCGTCCGGGAGGGGATCGTGCACGATGCCGGACTGCGTGCCGACGCGGTCGGCGGCGTGCTCTGGAGTGCCTGGGACCTCCGCCTCGGCACTGCCGGCGTCATCGCATCGCCGATCGCCGGCTCCCACGGAAACCGCGAGTTCCTCGTGCACCTGACGGAGCTCGGCGTGAATCCGACGGAATGGTTGGAACAGGTGCGATCGCTCGCCGAATAGCGGTGGGACGGCCCGGGCGTGCCACAGGGCGATCCGGAGGCGCTCCCGGTGAATCCGCGGGCGATCATTCGCCGTCTTCGGGGCCTGGACGACCTCGGCGGCCCGGGCCGGAGTTATCCTCGGCCGGGTGCGCGCACTGCTCTCCGTTCTCGTCGGTTACCTCGCGGTGCCCGTGCTCAACGCAGTGTCGCCGCTCATCGCGCTTCCGGCCATCACCGCGACCCACGGAGGAGCGGCTTGGTCCGCGATCGCGATCGGACAGTCGCTCGGCGGCACCGCCGGCGTCATCATCGAGCTCGGTTGGGGGTTGAGCGGAAGCCAGCGTGTGGCGCGGATGTCGGCGCGCAACCGGGGGAGGGTCTTCGCGATCTCCCTCGTCACGAAACTCGTCGTCGCCGTCCCGGTACTGGCCGTGGCGGTGCCGACCGCGTTCATGCTCACGCCGGACTTCGGCGTGATCGCAGCGCTGATCGCTCTGGCGAGCGGGCTCGCGGCTCTCGGCGCAGGCTGGATCTTCGTCGGGATGATGCGGCCCCGACTGTTCCTCGTCACCGAGGTGCTGCCGCGGACCGTCTTGGTGGCGGCGTCCGCGTTCGCGATCTCGAGCGGTCTTCCGCTGGTGCTCTACCCGGTGGCGCTCCTGCTCGCCTCCCTCTCGCCACCCGTGACGGCTGCGCTCGTACTGGGCACGCGTCCGGCCGATCTGCGGGCGCTCGGACCCCGGCGGCTCGCCGCCGTCATCCGGATGCAGGGCCACGCCTTGAGCACGAACGTCTTCTCGTCGATCTACCTCTCACTCGGCACGACCGTCGCGACCCTCGGCTCCGTGAACGCCACTCTGCTCTACGCATCCGTCGACCGGCTGAAGCGCATGGTCCAGCAGGTGGTCCTGACGCAGCAATATGTGCTCAAAGGATGGGTCGGACGGGAGGTCGACCCGGCGCAGCGGGTCGCTCGTGCCATCAGGGCCACGCTCGTGACGGCGGTGGTCGGCGTGCTCTGCGGCGCCGCCTTCGGCTTCGCGGCCCCGGCCGCCGCGGGCTTCGTCTTCTCGGGAACGGTCGCCATCCCTCCTCTCGCGGCCGCGATCGCGGGGGCGAACCTGGCGGTGGTCTGCGTGAGCATGGCCACGGGTGCCGTCCTGCTCGTCACGCTGGGCCGCGTAGGCGCGATCGCGCGCTCCGCGGCTGTCGGGGCCGCCATCGGTCTGCCGGCGATCTTCGTCGGCGCGTTTCTGTGGGAGGGCACAGGCGCGCTGGCGGGGCAGCTGCTCGCCGAGATCGCGGTCATCCTCGTGCAGCTCTGGGCGATCCGCGCCCGACGGCGCGAGCTGATCCGCTCGGGCCGATGGACCAGCAGCGTGCGGATCCGGGAGGCCTCCACACCCGCGCCCGAATGAACGTTCTCCACAATTCCGGCGCCCCGGCACATTCGCCGCTCGAAAACCGACAGAATGGAGGGACGCAGCCAAAAGGAATCGACGAGCTCGTGAGGAGGCGACGTGACGGCATCGGGTGACGCGCAGCGATACATCCTCGTCGTCGCGCACACCGGCCGTCAGGACTCCCTCGACGCGGGTGTGCAGGTCTGCCGCCAGTTGGTCTCCGCCGGCGTCGTGCCCGTGCTGAGCGAGGACGAGCGGCGCGACCTGCTGCGCGCGGCGCCCGACCTCGACTCCGTCGCCGTGCTCGGTGACGAGGTCAGCGCGAGCGAGCTCGAGCTCGTGATCGTTCTCGGAGGCGACGGCACCATCCTGCGAGCGGCCGAACTGGTCCGCGGCTGCACGGCTCCGCTGCTGGGCGTCAACCTCGGGCACGTCGGCTTCCTCGCCGAGAGCGAGCGCGACGACCTCGAGATCGCGGTCGCGCGCGGGCTGGCCAAAGACTACGAGGTCGAGGAGCGCATGACGCTCTCCGCCCGGGTGAAGGTCGGCAAAGAGGTCGTCTACGAGAGCTGGGCCCTCAACGAGGCCACGGTCGAGAAGGCCAGCCGCGAGCGCATGCTCGAGGTGGTCATCGAGGTCGACGGCCGGCCGATGTCGAGCTTCGGCTGCGACGGCGTCGTGATGTCGACGCCGACCGGCTCCACGGCGTACTCGTTCTCGGCGGGAGGTCCGGTCGTGTGGCCGGGCGTCGCCGCCCTCCTGCTGGTGCCGCTCAGCCCGCACGCCCTGTTCTCGAGGCCGCTCGTGGTCGACGCCGACTCGTCGCTCGCGGTCGAACTGCTCGACCGCGCGGGCGGCGAGGGCATCCTCTGGTGCGACGGCAGGCGGGCGTTCGATCTGCCGCGCGGCGCGCGCGTCGTGGTTCGCCGCTCGCCGATCCCTGTGCGGCTGGCCCGGCTGCACCAGGGGCCGTTCACCGATCGGCTCGTACACAAATTCGACCTTCCCGTGACCGGGTGGCGGGGGCCGGCCGGCCGTGACTGACGTGCGTGGAGGCATCGAAGAGATCTCGATCCGCGATCTGGGCGTCATCGCCGATGCATCCCTCCCGTTGGGGGCGGGATTCACCGCGATCACGGGCGAGACCGGCGCGGGCAAGACCATGGTGGTCTCGGCGCTCGGCCTGCTGCTGGGCGAACGGGCCGACACCGGGGCGGTACGCGTCGGCAGTCCGCAGGCCTGGGTGGAGGGCCGCTGGCGCATCGCCGGCGCAGGCGATGTGGTCGAGCGCGTCCGTGACGCCGGAGGCGACGTGGACGAGCTCGGCGGCGGAGAGGCCGAGCTCGTGCTCAGCCGATCCGTGTCGGCCGAAGGGCGCTCACGCGCCGTCGTCGGCGGCCGCGGTGCCCCCGTCAGCGTGCTGACCGAGCTCGGCGGCCAGCTCGTCGTCGTCCACGGCCAGTCCGACCAGGTCCGGCTGCGGTCGGCCGTCGCCCAGCGCGAGGCGCTCGACCGGTTCGCCGGCCCGGACTTCGCCGAGCGCGTCGACACCTACGCCCAGGTCTTCCACCGCTGGCGCGACAACCGCGCCGAGCTCGACGAGCTGGTCGCCGACCAGGAGCGCCGGGCCCGCGAGGCCGACGACCTGCGCGCGGCGATGGCCGAGATCGAGACCGTCGCCCCGCAACCGGGCGAGGACGACGAGCTCGCCGAACGCGCCGAGCGCCTGACCAACCTCGAAGAGCTGCGTCTGGCTGCCGCCGGGGCGCGCGAACTGCTCTCCGCCGAAGAGTCGGAGGGCGCCGACGCCCTCGGCCTGCTCGACAACGCCCGCCGTCAGCTGGAGCGTGTGGCGCCGCACGACTCCGAGCTGAGACCGCTCGCCGAGGCCGTAGCCAACGCCACCTATCTCGTCACGGACATCGCCGCGCAGCTTTCGACCTACCTCGCGACGCTCGACACCGACGGCGCCCGCGAGCTGGAGGTCGTTCAGGAGCGCCGCGCGGAGCTGGCCGCGCTCGTCCGCAAGTACGGCCCGGCGCTCGACGACGTCATCGCGACGCTCGAGACCGGGAGTCTGCGCCTGCTCGAGCTCGACGGCGACGCCGACCGCATCCAGGAGCTCGCGCGCGAGGTCGAGGCCGACGGAGCGCTCGTCGCCGAACTGGCCGCCGACCTGGGCGCGCGCCGTCGTGAGGCCGCAGCGCGGCTGGCGGAAGCGGTCTCCGACGAACTCGCCGCTCTCGCCATGCCCGATGCCCGGATCGTCGTGGAGGTCGCCGAGCGCGACGAGTTCACGTCCAGTGGGCGCGACCAGGTCGCCATCCTGCTGCGGCCGCATCCGGGCGCCGAACCGCGCCCGCTCGGCAAGGGCGCCTCCGGAGGCGAGCTGTCGCGCGTGATGCTGGCCATCGAGGTGGTCATCGCCGGTACCGACCCGGTGCCCACGTTCATCTTCGACGAGATCGACTCCGGCGTCGGCGGGGCTTCGGCGATCGAGATCGGCCGCCGGCTCGCCCGCCTGGCCGAGAACTCCCAGGTGATCGTCGTGACCCACCTCGCGCAGGTGGCCGCCTTCGCCACCAACCACCTCACCGTGGTCAAAGGCAGTGACGGCGCGGTCACCGAGTCGAGCGTGCGGCGCCTCGACGGCGACGAACGCATCGCCGAGATGGCTCGGCTGCTCTCGGGCCTGCCCGACTCCGAGAGCGGGCTCGCCCATGCGCGCGAGCTCGTCGAGATGGCTGCTGCGGCGCGCTGAGTGCGTGGCGCTCGCCACGTCGTGGCGCGCGGCCGGGGCGCCGGCAGGTGATAAGCTATAAGCCCGTGGTGGATTATTCAGACGCGGGCCAGAACAACAGCAAAACCAACGGCACTACCAAGCACATCTTCGTGACAGGTGGTGTCGTTTCTTCGTTGGGGAAGGGCCTTACGGCGGCTTCCCTGGGCAATCTCCTGACGGCGCGCGGGCTGCGCGTGGTCATGCAAAAGCTCGACCCCTACCTCAACGTCGACCCGGGAACGATGAACCCGTTCCAGCACGGGGAGGTGTTCGTGACCGACGACGGGGCGGAGACCGACCTCGACATCGGCCACTACGAGCGCTTCCTCGACATCAACCTGGGCCAGTCCGCGAACGTCACCACCGGTCAGATCTACTCGAACGTCATCGCGAAGGAGCGCCGCGGCGAGTACCTCGGCGACACCGTGCAGGTCATCCCGCACATCACGGACGAGATCAAGCGCCGGATGCGGCTGCAGGCGCAGCCCGGGCCCGACGGCGAGCCCGCCCCCGACGTCATCATCACCGAGATCGGCGGCACCGTCGGCGACATCGAGTCGCAGCCGTTCATCGAGTCCGCCCGGCAGGTGCGCCACGAGCTCGGCCGCAAGAACTGCTTCTTCGTGCACGTCTCGCTGGTGCCGTTCATGAACGCGTCGGGCGAGCAGAAGACCAAGCCCACCCAGCACTCGGTCGCGGCGCTGCGCTCCATCGGCATCCAGCCCGACGCGCTCGTCCTCCGGAGCGACCGCCCGGTGTCGGAGTCGAACAAGCGCAAGATCGCCCTGATGTGCGACGTCGACGAGCAGGCCGTCGTGAACGCGGTCGACGTGCCGAGCATCTACGACATCCCCACGATGCTGCACGAGCAGGGTCTCGACGCCTACATCATCGACCAGCTCGGGCTCGACAAGGCCACCGACGTCGACTGGCACGGCTGGGCGCGCCTCCTGGAGGCCGTGCACGACCCCAAGCACGAGGTGACGATCGGGCTGGTCGGCAAGTACATCGACCTCCCCGACGCCTACCTGTCGGTCACCGAGGCGCTGCGTGCGGGAGGCTTCGCCCACCGCACGAAGGTCACGCTCAAGTGGATCCCCTCCGACGAGTGCCAGACCCCCGAGGGTGCGGCGCTGCAGCTCGGCGACGTCGACGGCATCTGTGTGCCGGGCGGTTTCGGCGTGCGCGGCATCGAGGGCAAGGTCGGAGCGCTGAAGTTCGCCCGCGAGAACGGCATCCCCGCGCTCGGCCTGTGCCTGGGCCTGCAGTGCATGGTCATCGAGTACGCGCGTCATGAGGCGGGCCTGGCGGGCGCGTCGTCCTCCGAGTTCGACCCGGAGACGGAGTTCCCGGTGATCGCGACGATGGCCGAGCAGGTCGAGATCATCGCGGGCGGCGACCTGGGCGGCACCATGCGCCTCGGCCTCTACCCGGCGACGCTCGCCGAAGGATCCCTCGTCTCCGAGCTGTACGGCGCACCGGAGGCCAGCGAGCGCCACCGTCACCGCTACGAGGTGAACAACAACTACCGCGAGCAGATCGCCGACGCCGGCCTGTGGTTCTCGGGCACGTCGCCCGACGGCCATCTGGTCGAGTACGTGGAGCTGCCGCGCGACGTGCACCCGTTCTACGTCGGCACCCAGGCGCACCCCGAGCTGCGCTCGCGGCCGAACCGTGCGCACCCGCTGTTCGCCGGCCTCGTCGGAGCGGCGCTCGATCGTCAGAAGGCCAGCCTCCTGTTCGAGGTCGCGGCGGAGGACGCCGACGAGCTGGTGGCGGAGGTCTGATGGCGACGGAGGCGGGCGCGATCGGCGATGAGCCGTTCCACCCGGAGATCCTGTCGTCCGAGAAGGTGTTCGCCGGGAAGATCTGGGACGTGCGCCGGGACACCTTCCGCTACAACGGCGAGGACATCACGCGTGAGTACGTCGACCACACCGGCGCCGTCGCCGTGCTGGCGCTCGACGACGAGGGCCGCGTGCTGCTGATCCGGCAGTACCGGCACCCGGTGCGGCACCGTGACTGGGAGATCCCGGCCGGGCTGCTCGACATGCACGGGGAGGCGCCGCTCGCCGCCGCTCAGCGGGAACTCGCCGAGGAGGCCGACCTGCGGGCCGACCGGTGGAATGTGCTCGCCGACGTCTTCACGAGCCCGGGCGGCAACGACGAGGCGATCCGCATCTACCTCGCCAGGCAAGTGCACCCCACCGGGGAGGCGTTCGCGCGGGAGGCCGAGGAGGCCGATATCGAGGTGGCGTGGGTTCCGCTGGAGGAGGCGGTCGACGCCGTCCTCGAGCGACGTGCCCACAACGCGCCGCTCAGCATCGCCGTGCTCGGAGCGCTGGCCGCCCGCGAGCGCGGCTGGGCGACCCTCGGCGACGCCGACGCCCCCTGGCCGAGCAACCCGAAGCTGAGCGCGCTGAGCGCAGAGGGATGACCCTCGCGGCCGATGTCGACGCGTACCTGAGGCACGTCGCCATCGAGCGCGGCCTCTCGGCGAACACGGTCGCGGCGTACCGCCGCGACCTCGCGGTGTACGCGGCGTGGCTCGACGAGCAGGGCATCCGCGATGTGCGCGGGGTCTCCGGCGCCACCGTGTCGGGCTACCTCGCGCACCTCGGGTCGCGCGAGGAATCGCCCCTGACCCCGACCTCCCTGGCCCGGATGCTGTCGACGGTGCGGGGGTTCCACCGCTTCCTGCTCGAGGAGGGCCGGGTGGAGGTCGACGCCGCCCGCGACGTGCGGCCGCCGAAGCTGCCGAGCAGCCTGCCGAAGGCGATCAGCGTCGAACAGGTCGCCGCGCTGCTGGCGGCGACCGACGGCGACGAGCTCGACAACCTCCGCGACAAGGCGCTGCTGGAGCTGATGTACGCCACCGGTGCCCGCGTGAGCGAGGCCGTCGGCCTCAACGTGGACGACGTGATCGACACCGATGTCGTTCGCCTCACGGGCAAGGGTGCCAAGCAGCGCATCGTGCCGCTCGGCTCGTTCGCCCAGGCCGCCGTCTCCGCCTACCTCGTGCGTGCCCGCCCGGTGCTCTCATCACGGGGCAGGGCGACGCCCGCGCTGTTCCTCGGGATGCGCGGCGCGCGGCTGTCGCGCCAGAACGTGTGGCTGATCATCCGGGCGGCCGCGGAACGCTCGAACCTGGGCGTCGAGATCTCGCCGCACACCCTCCGCCACTCGTTCGCCACCCACCTGCTGGCGGGAGGCGCCGACGTGCGCGTGGTGCAGGAGCTGCTGGGCCACTCGTCGGTGGCGACCACCCAGATCTATACGCTCGTCACGGCCGACGCGTTGCGGGATGTGTACGTGTCGGCTCACCCGCGGGCGCGGTGACGGCCTCGCGGCGCCTTCCGGTACAGCCAGACCAGCACCTTCCCGTCCTCGCCCGTCACGCGAGCGGGCGTGAAGCCCAGCTTCTCGAGCACGCGGAACGACGGCGCGTTCCAGCGCTCGACCGCCGCCCACAGCACCGGGATGCCGCTCTCGAACGCGGCGTCGGCCACGGCGGCGGCGGCCTCGGTCGCGTAACCGCCGCCGACGTGGCGACGGAGCAGTTCGTACACGAGCTCGGGCTGGGCGGCCGTCCCGCGCGTGGTGACGAGGCCGCAATAGCCGATCGGTTCTCCGGTGTCCGCCCGCTCGATCGCGTAGATGCCCGATCCCGTTTCGTCGGCCCGGCGCCGTTCGGCGTCCAAGCGTTCGCGTTCCTCATCGAGCGGGCGCCCCTCCTGCGACGGGTCCTCCGCGATCAGCCGAAGGCTCCATTCGGCGTCGCCGCCGTCGCGGAGTCGCAGGCGCAGGCGATCGGTGGTGATCTCGGGTGGCATCGGCGGCACGCGCTCAGCGTACGCCGCTCTGCTCGCTCGCTGGGGACCCGCCGCCGTCACGCCGCCGCAGGCCTGAGCACGCGGATAGGATGGACCTCGTGAACAGGCCGTGAACGGCCGCCGATCGACAAGGACGAGGAACAGCCAGGTGACGCGCAACGACGAGGTCAGGACGGAGCTTCCCGGCATGGACGCCGCAGCCCTCGCCGCACCGCTCGGACCCACCGGCCGGCCCCTGCGCACGTTCCCCGCTCCCGCCGAGCTGAGCCAGCACGGGCCCGCCAAGATCGTCGCGCTCTGCAACCAGAAGGGCGGGGTCGGCAAGACCACGACCTCCATCAACCTCGGCGCGTCCCTGGCCGAGTACGGCCGACGCGTGCTCGCGATCGACTTCGACCCGCAGGGCGCCCTGTCGGCCGGGCTCGGCGCGCAGACCCACGACGTCACCACGATCTACGACCTGCTGCTGAACCGCCACGCCGACGTGCAGGAGGCGATCCAGTCGACGGGCGTGCCCGGGCTCGACATCATCCCGGCCAACATCGACCTCTCCGCAGCGGAGGTGCACCTCGTCAACGAGGTCGCCCGCGAGCAGATCCTCGCCGGGGTGCTCCGCAAGGTCTCCGGAGACTACGACGTCATCCTGATCGACTGCCAGCCGTCGCTCGGCATCCTGACCGTCAATGCGCTGACGGCCAGTCACGGGGTGCTCATCCCGCTGGAGTGCGAGTACTTCGCGCTGCGCGGCGTCGCGCTCCTGATCGAGACCATCGACAAGGTGCGGGAGCGGCTCAACCCGGCGATCGAGCTCGACGGCATCCTGGCCACGATGTACGACTCGCGCACGCTGCACTCCCGCGAGGTGCTGGAGCGCGTGGTCGACGCGTTCGGCGACCGCGTGCTCGAGACGGTGATCTCGCGCACGGTGAAATTCCCGGATGCCTCGGTCGCCGCCACCCCGATCACGCAGTTCGCACCGGAGCACCAGGCGGCGGAGGCGTACCGCCAGCTGGCGAGGGAACTGATCTTCCGTGGCGCCGTCGCCTGACGACTCCTCCGCTGCACGCGTCGCGACCCCGAAGGGCACGTCGTTGTCGTCTTTGCGCGCCGAAAGCGACAACGGCGTGCCCCTCGCGGGGCAGGAGCTGCTCTCGGAGGAGGAGGGCGCGGGGGAGGAAGGCGCGTCGGGGGAGGATCAGCGCGGGTTCCGTGTTGCTGTGGGGCAGTTCGAGGGGCCGTTCGACCTCCTGCTGTCGCTGATCACCAAGCACGAGCTCGACATCACCGAGATCTCGCTGAGCCGCGTCACCGACGAATTCATCGCCTACCTCCGGCAGCTCGACGCCGACCAGACCCTCGACGAGGCCAGCGAGTTCCTGCTGGTTGCAGCGACCCTCCTCGACCTCAAGATCGCGGGGCTGCTGCCGCAGGGCGAGCTCGTCGACGCGGAGGACGTCGCCCTGCTGGAGGCCCGCGACCTGCTGTTCGCGCGCCTGCTGCAGTACCGCGCGTTCAAGGAGGCGTCGGCCTGGTTCTCGGCGCAGCTCGACACCGAGGCCACCCGACATGCCCGCACGGTGCGGCTCGAGGACAAGTACCGGCAGCGCACGCCCGAACTGGTCTGGACGCTCACCGCGGACGATTTCGCAGCCTTGGCCGCGCTGGCGATGGCGCCGCGCGAGATCCCCGTCGTGGGGCTCGACCACCTGCACGCGCCTCTCGTGAGTATCCGGGAGCAGGCCGCCGTGGTGGTGGGGATGCTCCGCAGCGGCGACCAGCTGTCATTCCGGCAGCTGGTCGCGGGCGCCGAGCAGAAGGGCGTCGTGATCGCACGATTCCTCGCGGTGCTCGAGCTGTACCGGCACGCGGCCATCGCGTTCGAACAGCTGGAGCCGCTCGGCGAGTTGACGCTGCGCTGGACGGCGGAGCACTGGTCGGAGGAGAACCTGTCGAACCTGGGAGCGGACTATGACGGTTGACGGAACCGAGCTGGAGGCGGAGACGGAGGCGGAGGCGGCGCAGGTCGCCGTGGACGACGCGCACGTCGAACGCGCACTCGAGGGCATCCTCATGGTCGCCGACGAACCGATGAGCGTCGTGACGCTGGCCACAGCGGTCGGCGCGCCTGTCAAGCGCGTCCGCGCCGCCATCGACGCGCTCGTCGCCGACTACGACGGCGCACCGGGCGCCGAGGGTCGGCCGGGCGTCCGTCGCGGCTTCGAGCTGCGCGAGGTCGGCGGAGGCTGGCGCATCTACGTGCGTCCCGAGTACGACGCGGTCGTCTCGGGCTACGTGCTGCAGCAGAACCCGACCCGGCTGTCGCAGGCGGCCCTGGAGACGCTCGCGGTGATCGCGTACAAGCAGCCGATCAGCCGCGGCGCCATCGCCTCCATCCGCGCGGTCAACGTGGACTCGGTGGTGCGCACGCTGCTCGGCCGCGGCCTGATCACGGAGCTCTTCACGGACAGCGAGACCGGCGCGATCAACTACGGGACGACCGACCTGCTGCTCACCCAGCTCGGCATCAACTCGATCGACGAGCTGCCGAAGATCTCCCCGCTGCTCGCCGACGGCTCAGACGGGTTCGACGATGTCCGGTAACGCGGGAGGCGACGCCGCACAGGGCGAGCGCCTGCAGAAGGTGATGGCGGCGGCCGGCGTGGCCTCGCGGCGCGTGTCGGAGGACATGATCGTGGCCGGCCGCGTGACCGTGAACGGCCAGGTGGTCACCGAGCTCGGCCGGCGGGTCGACCCGGCGACGGACCGGGTCGCCGTCGACGGCACCGCCGTGCAGCTCGACACCTCTCGCCGCTACGTGATGCTGAACAAGCCGGTCGGGGTCGTGAGCTCGATGCGCGACGAGCAGGGCCGGCCCGACCTCTCGCGGTTCACAGCCGGCTATCCCGAGCGGCTCTTCAACGTCGGGCGCCTGGACGCCGAGACCTCCGGGCTGCTGATCCTCACCAACGACGGGGAGCTGGCCCATGTGCTCGCGCATCCCAGCTTCGGGGTGACCAAGACCTACATCGCGCGCGTGCGCGGAACCGTGACTCCGCAGACCATCGGGCGGCTGACGAAGGGCGTCGAGCTGGAGGACGGCCCGATCGCCGCCGACCGGGCGCGGCTGCTGCAATCGCGGTCGAGCGGCGGTGACAGCCTCGTCGAACTGACGCTGCACTCGGGCCGCAACCGGATCGTCCGCCGGATGATGGCGGAGGTCGGGCATCCCGTGATCGAGCTCGTGCGGCGGCAGTTCGGGCCGCTGCACCTCGGCACGCTCAAGGTCGGCGCCATGCGCGACCTGACGAAGGACGAACTCGGCGCGCTGCTGACGATCTCGCGGCAGTAGCTGCGGCCGCGTCCGGCAGGAGAACTCGGGCGGGCGACGCCGAGAGGGCAGGCGGTCACTGACTAAGGTGGATCCGTGACTGATTCCGCCTCGCGCCTCGCCGGACCGGTGCGTGTCGTCGGCGCCGGGCTCCTCGGCGCATCCGTCGGGCTCGGGCTGCGCGCCCGCGGTGTCGACGTGCTGCTCGCCGACGCGTCGCCCGCACACTTGCGGCTCGCCGTCGACTATGGCGCGGGGCGAGCCGACGACGGTACGGCGGAGCCTGCGCTGATCGTGGTCGCGGTGCCGCCGGACCTGGTGTCGCGAGTCGTCGCGGAGGAGCTCGCCGCGCATCCTGCCGCCGTGGTCACCGACGTCGCCAGCGTCAAGGGTGCACCGCTCGCCGAGCTGCAGGAGGCCGGCCTCGACCTCTCCCGCTACGTGGGCTCGCACCCGCTCGCCGGCCGTGAGCGCGGCGGCCCGAGCGCGGCACGAGCCGACCTGTTCATCGGGCGTCCGTGGGTGGTCTCCGCCCGCCCGGAGAACCCGCGCGCGGCCGTCAGCCTCGTCGAGGCGCTCATCCTCGACCTCGGCGCGACGCCGATCGAGATGGCAGCCGCCGACCACGACGCCGCCGTGGCGCTGGTCTCGCACGCACCCCAGATCGTGTCGTCGCTGATGGCCAAGCGGCTCGCCGACTCCACCGACGCCGCGCTGGGCCTCGCCGGCCAGGGCGTGCGCGATGTGACCCGTATCGCGGCGAGCGAGCCGGAGCTGTGGGTGCAGATCCTCGGCGCCAACGCGCCGGCGATCACACGGATACTCCACGCGTACCGCGACGACCTCGACCAGGTGCTCGCCGCCCTCGACGACGTCGACGCGGCGGGTTCCCGCCGGGCGATCGCCGAGGAGATCGCCGCCGGAAACGTCGGCGTCGCTCGGTTGCCGGGCAAGCACGGTCAGGACAAGCGCTTCCGGAGCATGATCGTCATGGTCGACGACCGCCCGGGCGAACTCGCCCGGCTGCTCGCCGAGCTCGGCGAACTCGACGTCAACCTGGAGGACCTCCGCCTGGAGCACTCGCCGGGAGCGCCCTTCGGCCTCGCCGAGATCGCCGTGCTCCCCGAGGTGTGGCAGCGCACCGTGACCGACCTGACCGACCGCGGCTGGAGGCTCGCAGGATGACCGACCCGACCCACTCGACCGACCCGCACGGCCGAACCGACGCAGGCGCCCCCGTGGTCGTCGCCGTCGACGGCCCCGCCGGAAGCGGCAAGTCGTCGGTGTCGAAGGCGACTGCCCGCCGTCTCGGCTGGGCGTACCTGGACACCGGAGCCGCCTACCGGGCGCTCAGCTGGTACGTCGTGCAGCGCCGTCTCGACGCGACCGACTCGGAGGCCGTCATCGACTCGCTGCCCGACTTCGATTACCGCATCGGCACCGACCCCGACACGTATCACGTGTACGTCGGCGACCACGACGTGACCGATGCGATCCGCGAGCCCGAGGTGACCGCTGTCGTCAGCGCCATCGCACGGGTTCCGGAGGTGCGCTCGTTCCTCACCGGCCTGTTCCGGTCGATCGTTGCGCGCACGCAGAAGCCCGGGATCGTCGTCGAGGGCCGCGACATCACCACCGTGGTCTGCCCTGATGCGCCGGTGCGGATCCTGCTCACCGCCGACGAGGACGTTAGAATAGCCAGGCGTTCGGCGGAACTCGCCGACCATTCCGCCTCACACGTCGGCGAGGCGTTGCGCAGGCGTGACGCGGCCGACTCCCGGGTCGTGGACTTCATGAACGCCGCTGACGGCGTGACCACCGTCGACTCCACCGACCTCGACTTCGACCAGACCGTCGACGCGGTCATCGCGGTCGTACAGAAAGAGACCCATGTCTGACATCGACAACGAGCCGACCGGCGCCGACGACCTCGTCGAGCGCCTCGCCGGACTGGACGACACCCTCGCGGTGCAGCGTGCCGCGGCGCTCCGCAGCGGCCTGGAGGAGTACGAGCTCGACGACACCGACCTCGACCTCCTCGGCACGGCCACCGAGAACCCGGACGAGATCACCTATCTGCCGGCCCTGCCGGTGCTGGCCATCGTCGGCCGCCCGAACGTGGGCAAGTCGGCGCTGGTCAACCGCATCCTCGGCCGCCGTGAAGCCGTCGTGGAGGACACCCCCGGGGTGACGCGCGACCGCGTCTCGTACCAGGCGGAGTGGAACGGTCGCCGGTTCACCGTGGTGGACACCGGCGGCTGGGAGCCCGACGCCCGCGGCATCGACGCGTCCGTCGCCGCGCAGGCGGAAGTCGCCATCGACCTGGCCGACGCCGTGCTGTTCGTGGTGGACGCGACGGTGGGGGCGACCTCCACCGACGAGCACGTCGTGCGGCTGCTGCGCAAGACGAAGAAGCCGGTGTTCCTGGCCGCCAACAAGGTGGACGACGCCCGCCAGGAGCCGTACGCCACCGAACTGTGGTCGCTGGGCCTGGGCGAGCCGTGGCCGGTCTCGGCGCTGCACGGCCGCGGCGTGGCCGACCTCCTCGACCAGATCCTGAAGGCGCTTCCGGAGGTCTCGGCCGTCGCGAAGCAGGAGGTCGGCGGCCCGCGCCGGGTGGCGATCGTCGGACGACCGAACGTGGGCAAGTCGTCGCTGCTCAACAAGGCCGCGGGGGAGGAGCGGGTCGTCGTCAACGAACTCGCCGGCACCACCCGCGACCCGGTCGACGAGCAGGTCGAGCTCGGCGGGAAGGTGTGGCGCTTCGTCGACACGGCCGGCATCCGCCGGCGCGTGCACCTGCAGCAGGGCGCCGACTTCTACGCGTCGCTGCGCACCTCCACCG
>NZ_CAMFLC010000027.1 GCF_945957465.1 uncultured Leifsonia sp. | reverse complement strand
ACCATCCCCAACTTCGAAATCGAAGAAACCCTGCCAACTACTTGACGCGGGACACGGGCGTCCAGACGAATGCGCCGCAGGTGTGGCGGTATGGTTTCGCCTATGACTCGCCCTGCCTATGACGCCGTCTGGATTAACGGAAGCGTCGGCGCAGGCAAAACCACGACCGCCGACCATGTCGGCGAAGAGCTCGAGAAGCGCGGCATTCCCGGCGCCGTGATCGATATCGACTGGCTCCGTCGCGCGTGGCCGGCTCCGCGAGATGACCCGTTCCAGTTCGAACTGACCTTGGCGAACCTCAGAGCCGTTTCGACGCAGTTTCGGGCTCGCGGAGCGCAGGTAATTGTGGTTGCCGGCGTGGTCGAGACTGCTGAGCAGTTCGACCGCTGCTCGAGAGCGATTGAATCCAAGCAACCACCAATGCTGCGACTGGTTCTGGACGCTGATGCGGCGATTGCACGGCTGCGGTTGCGACACAGCGAGAACAGGAGCGAACTCGAGTGGCATGAAAGGCGGCATCCGGAGCTGGCGGACATCCTCGAACGCGTCGAGTTCGCGGACGAGTTGGTACTCGACAGCACTAGTCTTCCGGTCACCGATATCGCAGCGATCATCGCGGATAAAATCACAGACTGATCATCCAAGGCACGAAGACCGATCCGCTTGCGGAGGCGTTCGCACGGGAGGTAGCGGGTTCAAGCCCCGCTACTCACCGGTCCGCTGATGGATCCGATCGGAGTGGTTACCCGCTCGTCCACGGTGACTGGCTGGCAGCCCAACATCTCACTTCGTGGTGCGCATCGTGGCGTGCTGGTCAGGGTCGACCTCGACGGGGCTGCTCCAGACAACGGGCACCCCGCGCATGATGAGTACGTGGTCGAGCTCAGCGGCTTCCACTGGAAGTGCGTCGAAGAAACTGGACTCGACTCGTGTCGCCACACCCGGTTCGACCCGCCACGCATCGGTGTCGAGCCGCAACGCTTCAAGTCTCCCATCGCGGGTTGGTGACCAACCGACCGCGTCCTTGCGGAAGAACTCGGACGCGGCCGTCAGATCGGTGAACATCCCGCTTTGGAAGCGCTCAGGCGGAACTACGTCTACATCCACATCGACAGAGATATCGGCCGCCTCGACCTTCACGTTCAGATGAGTGGAGGACTCCACAGACGTGACAACGGCATGTTCATGGACGCCAGGGAAGACCCGTCCACCTGCGAGCTGCGCGAGCCGGGATGCGCTATGTCGACGAGGGATATATACCCCGGTGCGGATACCGCCGGGACCATCCCACTCCACGGCAATTCGGTGAGCCGCGCTTTCGCTGCGGTGGCCGATCTTTGGGGGAAACCATTGCGGCCTGAAGCCTCCCAGCCGGATCAGGCAAACACCGGCGAGGGCATTTCCGCTGACCAACTGCGGGCGGAGGCCACGCGGCAGCATCTCCTGCGCGACCCGCGGGTCGAGTCGGTAATTGACGAGAAGTCGGCGCTCGATCGTAGCCGCCATCCGCGGAATAGAGGGCACATCGGGAGTCTATGCCAGCGCTGTCGTCGCGCTTGGGTAACCCGTCGTCTAACTCCGCTCCAGCCCGACCCAGTCCGAATTCTTGCCGCCCGAGTGAGCAGAGCCAGTCCACCGCGGGCCCAACGTCTCGGTAGAGGATCCCCTAACGGACGCAGCAGATGCGACTAGGTTTGCGTGATGGACTGGGTACTCCTCATCGGCATTGTTGTGGTGGTCCTCGCCGGGATCAGCTTGCTGGCGTACCTGCGGCGAGTAGCCGCAGCAACTGAGCGGATTGCGGACGCCCCTGGAGAAGCAGAGCACATCGACCGAGTGGGCGGACGAACACCGCCCCTGACACGAACCGCTCACCGTGCGCCAGGGAGGTCGACGCGGAAAGCAGTTCCCGGGCCGCATCGCGCCGCATCGCGTCAGGGGGCCCGAGGCAGACGAGGCCCGTCCGGTAGGCCCGCGACGGCCTCGAACGTGTTCTGGAAATCGCTGAAACTCGGGGAGGCGATCTGAGATGCCCCGATCCTTCCGTTGTCGATCGATTGGCATCCTGTCGTGTTCCACCACAGACTGACGTCGGGATGGTGAGGGTAGGAGAAGGCGAAGATGGCGAAGGCGCCCGAGTCGTCCGGGCAACTGACTGTGCCCCTGGGTCGCGCGAGGGAGACGTGCAGAAGGGCGTCGGCGATGCGTTGTGCTTCGTCGGCGTTGAGCGTCTTCGCCAGGTGTTCGTCTGACGGGTTGAGTGGCCCGCTGTAGGCACAGATCAGGGCGGCGTCCGGCATGGAGCCTGCAGGCAGGAGGGTCGAGTCGCCAGGATCGGTATTCGCAACGTCCCTGGGACGCGTCACAGTGGTCGGGCAGCCGGCTGCCACAGTGAGGCTGATCGTCGGTGTGCGAGGCGTGTCCCAGGTGCCGTCATCGCCGCAGCCGGTCAGCGCCAGAGAGGCAGCGACGATCCCGAGCGCCGTTATCGGAATCCGCCCGTATCGCATGTGCCTCCGATCATCCGGTGTTCCCGTGGCCATCAAAGCACCGCAGGGTGCCCGTGCACTCGGAAAACAAAGACGTCCTGGGCCATCGGCCTGAGAAGGGCGGTGGCCCAGGACGTCAGCGCCGACGGGGTCAGGGCTGCTGGATGAAGGTGAGGATGTCGGGGTTGACGGTGCCGGCGTTCACGGTGAGCATGCCGTGGGACAGGCCGGGGTAGATCTTCACGGTCGCGTCATTCAGGAGCTCGGCCTGTTTGAGGGCGGCTTCCTGGTAAGGCACGACCTGGTCGTCGTCGCCCTGGAGGACGAGCACGGGAACGGTGATGGCCCTGAGGTCGTCGGTCTGGTCGGTCTCGGAGAAGGCCTTGATGCCCTCGTAGTGGGCGAGAGCGCTGCCCGTCAGGCCCTGCCGCACCCAGTTGTCGACGACCGGCTGCGAGAGGGCGACGTCGTCGCGGTTGAAGCCGTAGAACGGCCCGGAGGCGACGGCCTCGTAGAACTCCGCGCGGTTCGCGGCGAGGGCGTCGCGGAAGCCGTTGAAGACCGTGATGGGCACGCCGGCGGGGTGCCCGGGGGTCTGCACCATGAGCGGCGGCACGGCGGCGACGAGGACCGCCTTGGCGACGCGGCCCTGGGGCTGACCGTACTTCGCCACGTAGCGGGCGACCTGCCCGCCGCCGGTTGAGTGGCCGACGTGGATGACGTTACGGAGGTCGAGCTGCTGCACGACGGCGTCGACGTCGCCGGCGTAGTGGTCCATGTCGTGGCCGGTTCCGATGTCGGAGGACCGTCCGTGTCCGCGGCGGTCGCTGGCGACGACGCGGTAGCCCTTGGCGAGGAAGTAGAGGATCTGGTTGTCCCAGTCGTCGGAGGACAGCGGCCATCCGTGGTGGAACATGATGGGCTGGGCGTCGCGGGGTCCGAAGTCCTTGTAGAAGATCTCGGTTCCGTCTTCGGTGGTGACGAACGGCATGGCTTACTCCTTTTCGGGGTCGCCGAACGAGGTCGGCGGCGGTGAGGTCGCGGCGGGGTTGCCGCGACGAGCTGTGCGGATGGGACGGTGGCAGCGAGGGGGTGGAGCGGACGGGACCAGCGCTGAGGCTGGAGGTCTTGGAAGGGCCCGGGCTCAGCGGACGGAGGCGAGCAGGTTCCGCTTGGTGCGGTCGACGATCCCGAGGAGGGTTGCGTCGTCGTCGTAGGCACGAGCCAGGATCAGTGCACCCTGGATCGTCGCGACCGCGTCGAGCGCGCGATCGGCAGCGTCCTCGGGCGAGAGTCCGCCGGTGCGGAGCGCGTCCGCGAGGGCGTCGACCCAGTCCGTGAAGTATTTCCGGGCCGGGCCGGCGAACGCTTCCTGCTCTTCACCCATCGTGATCGCGGCGAACAGGCACACGCGCTCACGGGAGATGAAGTACTCCCCTACTTCCTGCGACATCGCCTCGATCGCCTGGGTGGCGTTCTCGGCGGTGCGCAGCGGGGTGTAGATGCGTTCCTCGAACCAGTCGCTGACCTGCTCGAGGACGGCGGCGGCCATGTCCGTCTTCCCGTTCGGGAAGAAGTGGTACAGGCTGCCGCGGCCGACACCGGTCTCTTGCTGGATTACTGACAGGGACCCGCCGTCGAAGCCTCGCTTGCGGAAGACTCCTGCGAGAGCGAGGACGACGTCCGAGCGGTCGAGGACGGTTCTGGCCATTACAGCCCGAGTTCGCTCAGGCCGGGGTGGTCGGCCGGGCGGGGGCCCGAGTTGTCCCAGAAGAATTTGCGCTCGGACTCATCGATCGCGACATCGTTGATGCTCGCGTGGCGGTGGGTCATCAGGCCCTCCTCGTCGAACTCCCAGTTCTCATTGCCGTAGGCACGGAACCACTGGCCGTTGAGGTCATGGTACTCGTACGCGAAACGCACAGCGATGACGTTGCCGGTGTAGGCCCACACCTCCTTGATGAGGCGGTAGTCGAGCTCGCGCTCCCACTTGCCGGCGAGGAACTCGACGATCGCAGGTCGGCCCTGGACGAACGTCGAGCGGTTCCGCCACCAGCTGTTCTCACTGTAGGCGAGGGAGATGCGCTCCGGGTCGCGGGTGTTCCATGCATCCTCGGCGGCCCGGGCCTTGATGGCGGCGGTCTCCGCGGTGAACGGGGGAAGCGGGGGACGAGACATGACAGGCTCCTTCACGAGCTGAGTTGTACTGACCGGTACGGACTGTACCGGTCGGTTTGGTGTGTACCAAACAGTACAGACAGTCGTCGGGACTGTCAACACGGTGCGGGAAGATTTCTCCCTGCGAGGCGGATGGTGAACGCGCTCCAGCCGTCGGGGGCGCGCTCGCGAGGTCGTGACCTCGCTCAGCCGCCCAGTGCGTCGATCGCCGACTGGTTGGTTCCGTAGAGGTCGCGGTCGCCGATCAGGCCGAAGTGCTCCAATCTCAGCTCGAGATCCGGTCGCACGCGCGAGTACGGCAGCAGGATGTCGTGCTCGCTCAACCAGTCCTGAACGGCATGGAAGCGCTCAGCGGCCGTGATGTCGATGTCGGTGACGGCCTCGAGGTCGAGGACGAGATGTTTCAGGCGATCGGGGCCGGCTTCCGTGACCGCGGCCTTGACCGCCTCCTCGAACACCCCGGCGTTGGCGAAGAACAGCGGCGCCGCGAACCGGAGCACGATCAGCCCCGGTGCGGTCTGAGTGACCTCGCCCTCGACCGGCAGCAGCGAGTGGTCGGGAGAGTCCGTGGTGCTCAGCACGTCGATGGCCGGGTTCGCCGCCCGGCGGGCCAGGTTGACGAGGGCGAGCACGACAGCGATGACGATTCCGGCGACGGGTCCGATGAGCAGGGCGGCCAAGAAGCACGCGACCGCGATCGCGAACTCGAACCGCGACAGTCGCCAGAGCGAGACGAACTCACGCGCGTCGAGCAACGGCAGCACGGCGACGGCGACGATCGCACCGATCGCCGGCGACGGGATGTGTTCGAGCAGCGCCGTGCCGAAGACGACGAGCAGCAGGGTGCCCGCGGCGGTCACGACCGCGGGCAGCTGACTGCGCGAGCCCGCGTGATCCATCACCGCGGTGCGCGACGTCGACGAACCGATCGTGAAGCCGCCGGTGAGGCCCGAGGCGACGTTGGCCGCCCCGAACGCCAGCAGGTCCCTGTTCACGTTCACCCGGTAGCCGCGGCGCTCGCCGAAGGCGCGCGAAACCAGGAGGCCCTCGCTCATGGCGACCATGGTCAGGGACAGTGCCGACGGCACCAGCGCGAGCCATTGCGACCAGTCGATCAGCGGCCAGCTGAACGTCGGGGCGCCCGAGGCCACCGGACCGAGGGTCGAGACTCCGCGTCGTTCGACTCCGGTGAGGAGCGCCGCCGTCGTGGCGCCGATGAGCACGATCAACGCCCACGGAACGAGCGGGGCGAGCCGACGGCCGACGATCAGCACGGTCAGCGACGCGGCCGAGATCACGATCGCCCAGCCGTTCGCATCACCCAGGCCGCCCAGGAGTTCCGAGACCCGTGTGATGAAGCCGGCACTGCCGGTGATCGTGATGCCCAGCATCGTCGCGATCTCGCTCACGAGGATGTCGAGGGCAAGGCCGCTCACGAAGCCGATCAGGATCGGTTTGGAGAGGAAGTCGGCCAGGAAGCCGAGGTTGAAGACCGCGCAGAGCACGAAGACCAGACCGCCGATGACGGCCTGGGCGCACGCGAGCGCAAGGTACCCGGCCGAACCGGCCACGGCGAGGCCACCGAGCGATGACGCGACCAGGGCGGACGCTGCCGCATCGGGCGACGCCACCAGCTGACGGGACGAGACGATGAGCGCGTAGACGACGGCAGGGACGACCAGCGCGTAGAGACCTGCGGTCGGCGGGAGACCCGCGATCTGCGCATAGCCGATGTTCACCGGCACCGAGATGGCGAGCAGCGTCACGCCGGCCAGGAGCTCCCGCGGCAGCGAGCGAAGCGTCAACCCCGCGAGGACGCGACCCCGGAGGAGCCCGGACATCGACGGCACGAGGAGGCCCCCTCCCGGACTCGAGCGACACGTCAGCGCGAGTGCCTCACGTCTCCTGCCGGTGACCTTCCTGCTCGGGCTCGCCGGTCATCTCCAGGATGGTGACTTCGTCGAGCTCCTCCCTGCGGTGCCGACGATCGACGCCGAAGAGGTAGATAGCGTCGAGGGCGCCGAGGGTGTTGGTCAGCAGCAGGGTGACGAACCACGGCTTGCTGCCGTTGCGCGCCGCGCGCCACATCGACGCCCCTTTCCAGGCGAGGCTCCAGGCGACGACCGCGACCACCAGCACGCGACCGGATGCGGGCACGCCGTGCATCCCCGTCGGGGACGTTCCGATGTCGTTTCTCATGCGCCCATTCGACCGCCGGCGCCCCGCGTTCGGCAAGGGTCGAAAGTCCTTACCGGCGTCTCCGGGGGAGCGGCAGGCTCGGAGGCGAGCCGACGACCGGGAGGAGCCCCGCATGCCCACCGAGATGAACCGCGACGAGATCGACGACCTTCTGACGACCGCACTGGTCGGCCGTCTGGGATTGATCGACGAGGACCGGCCCTATGTGGTGCCGATCTCGTACGCCTACCGCGACGGCGCCGTGTACTGCCACAGCGCCCAGGGCCGCAAGGTGCAGGCGCTGCGGTCGCACTCCGAGGTGTGCTTCGAGGTGGACGAACTCGACCACATCGACCGGTGGCGGAGCGTGATCGCGTGGGGGCACTTCGAGCAGCTCGTCGGAGCGGACGCGCAGCGGGCGATGGAGCTCCTGGTCGACCGTTTCCGGCCCCTCGTCCCCACGAACGCCGACGCCCACCAGGGCGCCGAGCTGGGCATGATGCGGACCCTCGACATCCCTCGCCTCCCCGAGGCGCAGGCGACGCTCGGCCGGCCGTCGACGGCAGCCGTCGTCTTCCGGGTGGACCTGCACACCCTGACCGGGCGCGCAGAGGGGGAGTGGTGAACGTCGTGACCGACGGGCGAACGGTGGTGGGTTTCGACGGCTCGCCGTCCGCGTGGCGGGCACTGGACTGGGCGACCGCACGGGTCGCGGAACGCGGCGGCACCCTGGAGATCGTCCACGCGATCGACACCCGTCTGGGCGGCGCCGTGTTCGGCCCCCGGTTCGACCTCGAGACCACCGTCGAAGTGGAGCTGCGTCAGGCGGCCGGGCACGTGCGCGCGATGGCGCCGGATGTCGTGGTGGAGTCCCGCTGGGTCGACGGCCCGCCCGCCGGCGCGCTGCTGCGGGAATCCGGTACTGCGGCACTGCTCGTGGTGGGCACCGACAAGCGCCCCGATCGACCGGGCACGAGGATCGGAACCCTCCCGTTGAAGCTCGCAGCGAAGTCCGAGTGCACGGTGGCCGTGATCCCGGATTCTCCGCCGCCCGAACGCAACGTCGTCGTCGTCGGCGTGGACCGTTCCGGCTTCGCGCGGTCCGCGCTGGCGCTGGCGGTGACCGAGGCGAGCTGGCGGGGAGCGCAGGTCGAGGCCGTGCACGCGTGGGACGTGCCGGAGGCGCTGCAGCGGGCGCTGGACTCGGGCGAGAACGCCGATCCGGCCTTCCTGGAGCGCGAGCAGGCGGTCATCCCCGAGGCGATAGCGGACATCCCGATCGCGAGGACGGCTCCCATCGTGCCGGTCGTCGTGCGGCTCAACCCCGCGGCGGCGCTCGTGGAGCACGGCACCGGCGCGGTGGCCATCGTGGTGGGGACACGTGGCAGGGGCCGCTTCATGGCCTCGCTGCTCGGCTCGGTCAGCCACGATGTGCTGCTGAACCTGCCCTGCCCGGTGCTGGTCACACCGAAGGAGTACGCCTTCGTCGTGCCGAACGCACCGGATGACGGCGACTGGTGAGCCCTTTCGGCGCGTCGCGTCACACGGGCTGATCGCCAGCCGCCTGCTCGCCCCGGTCGGGGGCGGCGGGCACGGCGACGCGGGCCGCGACGCCATCCCGGGGCGGCGACTCGTACGAGCTCAGCTTCGGCGATCGCAGCCCGAGGATGACGATCGCGATCGCGACGGACGTGGTGATGACCACCATGGCGACCGTGAGAATGAACATTCCGGCGCCTCTTCTCTCAGGACTGCTGCGGTGGTGCGGCCACCGCGGGCTGGGCCTCGGGTGCGGGTGCGACCGCCTCGGCGCGGGGCTTCGTGCTCCAGGGGCTCTGCCGGTGGATCTCGAGCAGCTCCGCCCCGAGACCGAAGAACACCATCGCAAGCCACACCAGAATGTTGAGCAGCGGGATCTGGAGCGCCACGATCAGGATCAGCCCGCCGACGAACGACTGCAGCACCGGGTGGATGGAGCCTCGGATGATAACCCGTCCGAGGTAGTGCGCGCCGACCAGGAACGTCGCGAGCGTCAGGACCGTGAAGATCAGCAGCCCGGCGAGCGCGAGGGGCGCTCCGACGATCGTCACGAGGAGGATCAGCAACCCGATCGGTACGACGATGGCCGCGAGGAACCCGACCAGCAGCGCGCGCCACGGTGACGGCAGCAGACGGTCGGTGATGCGGTTCAGCGTGCGCGGCACGAGCAGTCCGGCGGCGACGGTGAGGAGGCTCAGGGCGACAAGCGCATAGAGAACGCCGAGGAACCAGCCCAGGACGGCGGCCCAGGGCGAGATCTCCACCCGGGGCGACTGTTCCTGCTGCGGTTGGATGTGCTGGACCGTGCCCGCGACAGCGCCGTCGGCGATGTGCGCGGTGTTGCTGCTGGAGTAGGTCACGTCGCCGCCGACCGTCCCGTCGATGCTGAGGTCGGCCGCACTGACCACCAGGTCCCGGCCGACGGACCCGGCGACGGAGATGGTGCTCCCCGCGGCGACGATGTCGTTGCCCACCGATGCCTGACCGGCGACGACGAGGTTCGAGGCGAAGATCGTGCCGCTGCGTGCGACGTCGCCGGTGATGCTGACGTCCTGGGCGGCCAGACGGACGTTCCCGTCGACACGGCCGCTGATGGAGATCGTCTGCGCGGCGGCGATCACGTCGCCGGTGACATCGCCGCTGATCGTGACGGTCTGCCCTGCGGCGTAGACGTCCCCGTCGACCGTGTCCGTGATGTCGACGGCGACACCGCTGTAGAAGTGCGGGCCGCCTCCGCTCGACGTCTGGCCGGGCGGGGAGGCGGCAGCGCCTCCCAGAGCAAGGCCGAGGAACCCGGCCACGGCCAGCGCGGCAGCGGCCCGGAAAGCACGCGAGCGAATGTTCATGGCGGAACCCCCTGATCTACGGCCGGCCGGTCGCGGCCGGCCGTGCTGAAATACACGATCAACATGGGTCGGCCGGCCGCAGCGGCGATAGGGTCCTTGGTCCCCTGCTCGGGGGACGGGGCGCGGGGTGCCTGGCACGCCGGCAGCGAGATCCGCAGCTAACCGCTCCGTTCCAACAGCACGTCCAGGGCCTCTTCCAGCGAGGCGACGACGGGCTTCACCTCGGGGTGCCACCAGCACGAGACCGCGAACGCGTCGCCGGCCTGGTCGATGGTGCCGATTCCCGTCGCGCCGTCGTCCTCCTCGCGGAAGAGCGTGAACGAACCACCGCGGTAGAGCGTGTATCTCGCGCCGCCCCGCTCGAACTCCCTGACCCTTTCGAACATGTGATCTTCTTCCCCGGTTCTCGCCGTCGCGCGGGAGAGGGGTCACGTCAGGGGTCACGTCAGGGGACTCGCCTGCCGGAGCGCGCGGCGATCGAGTTGCACCCAGGGTAGAACCGCGCTGGCCCGTTGGGTACCCCCCGGCGGTCTACCTGCACGCTTTCGAAGGCGGCGGGCGTCGCCGACGGGACTTTGGACTCTCGAACGTCGTGGTCGTCCGCCCGATCCTGGGGTCATGACCAGGTGGAACGAACCGCGGCAGCAGAAGGCGCCGGACACCGAGCACGCCGGCGAGGGCCGGCACGGATCGCGGACGGTCCTGCTCGTCGCCGGGCCGCACGTGTCGAACGGCGAGCTGCGCCGGTTCTGTGTCGGCGCGCTCTCGGCCGGACGACCGGTCGCGCTCGTGCAGCTCCATCCGGTGTCGGCATCGGAGCGCTATCTCCTCAGGGCGCTCGCCCGCTGGTACGGCGAGCACAGCGTCCGGCTCGTCGAGTCGCATTCCGACTGGGCGGCGGTGTCGCACGAGGCGACGGTCGTCGTCCTCTCCGACCGGGGGATCTGGCGAGACGACGAACGGATCGCCGGCCCGGCACGGCTCGGTTCGCTGTCCCGAGCGATGATCGAACGCCTCTACACCGAACCCGCCGACCGTTCCGCAGCGGAGGTACGCCGATGAGGGCCCGGAACCGACCGGGCGACGGCGGAGGGTCCACGGCCGTCGACACGGACACGGAGCGCCGCGACCCGGTGACCCTCGTGCTCGAAGAGGGCGTGCCGGTGCGTCTGGACTGGAGCGGAGTGCGATACTACCCCGACTCGCCACCCGTTCCCCGCGGCAGGGTGGTGTTCACGCCCGACGAGACGCCGTTCCCGGCACTCGTCACCGGCTGGCGGATCGACGCCAGTTCCGTCGCCGGAGAGCGGCATGTCTTCGAGGTCCTCAACGGCGACGGCGGCCGCTGGTGGCTCACCTCCCTCGACGCGTGACACCGCAGGAATCGCCCGATCACAGCGCGAAGGTCCGTGACTCGCCCGTGTGCAGCAGCACCGGCTGCCCTTCGACCATCACGCGAACCGGGCTCGCTTCGCCGGCCGCGGAGTCGAGATGGAGGGAGCGCCGGGTGATCGACACCGTCAGCCGGTGCGAGCGGTAGACGATGATGAACCGCAGCGAGTCGAGCTCCGCGGGCAGCAGCGGGTGTAACCACAGCGCGTCCGCGCGCGTCTCCAGGCCGGTGTAGCACCGCACGAGCAGGTCGACCGAGCCGGCCATCGCCGCCAGGTGGATGCCGTTCCTCGTCGTGCCGCCCTGGATGTCGGCGAGGTCGCTCTGCAGGGCGCGTTCCAGGAACTGCCAGGAGCGGCTGCGGTCGCGGCGGGCCTCCAGCCAGGAGTGCACCACGTTCGAGAGCGTCGATCCGTAGGTCGACGACCGGGAGTAGCGCTCGACGGTTCGCACGATGGTAGCGGCGTCGAGGGTGTAGCCCAGCCGTTCCAGCAGGTCGCGCAGCTCCTCCGCCGAGAGCAGGTAGAGCAGCATCAGGCAATCGGGCTGTTTCGACACCTGGTAGCGGTTCGTGGAGTCGCCTTCGGCGGCCAGCACGAGGTCGAGCCGGCCGGAGGTCGGGTAGCGGCCGCGGTAGTGCTCGAGGTCGATGGGCGCGAGGTCGTCGTACCCGTCGAACTGCGACAGGGTTCCGTCGGCGTTGAAGACGATCCGCAGGCGCGACGCGATGTGCGCCCAGCGGCCCAGCTCCTCGGGCGTGACGCCGAGTGCCTCGGCGGCGGCTGGATCCGGGCGCGCCGTCAGCAGCCGAACCGTGTCGGCGGCGCGCAGGAGCGTCCAGGCCGTCATCACGTTCGTGTACACGTTGTCGGTCAGCCCGGCGCCGGGCTCGTCCGGCGGTCCGTCGTGGAACTCGTCCGGTCCCATCACGCCGCGGATCGAATACCGGCCGAGGTCCGCGTCCCACACGGCGAGCGAGGCGAAGAACCGGGCGACGCCCACGATGAGGTCGGCGCCCTCGTCGGCCAGGTAGTCGATGTCGCCGGTGGTCTGATAGAACTGCCACGCGCTGTAGGCGATGGCCAGGCCGACGTGTCTCTGCAGGTGCGAGTTGTCCGGCATCCAGAGACCGGTGATCGGGTTGAACAGGCGCCCGGGCGTGACGTCCTCCCCGGTGGTGCCGCTCTGCCAGGGGAACATCGCGCCCTGGTGGCCCGCGTCGGCCGCTGCGCGGAAGGCCTGCCCGAGGCGGCGATGCCGGTAGCCGAGCAGCGAACGGCTGAGCGCCGGGCTGCGCAGGGTCAGCAGAGGGTACACGAAGAGCTCGTCCCAGAAGACGTGGCCGCCGTAGGCCTCGCCGTGGAGTCCGCGCGCGGGCACCCCCGCGTCGAGGTCCTGGTCCGCGCGGGTGAGCGTCTGGAGTACGTGGAACGCGTTGACGTTCACCGCCCGGCTGTGGTCGCCGGCGGGGACGACCTGGACGGCGAACGCCGACCAGAGACGCTCCCACTCCCGGGCGTGGTCGGATAGCAGGTCCGCGAAGCGCGGAGACCGCGCGGCGGTCGCCGCGGCGGCGGACGCGGGCGAGGCCGTGGCGCGGTCGCGCGAGGTGCTGACCCCGATCACCTTCTCGACCACGATGGGCTCGCCCTCGCCGACCTCGACCGTCGACTCGTGGAAGGCGAAGCCGCGCTGGACCGCGAACGCGGGACGGGCGGCCACCGGTTCGTCGCCGCGGTAGACGCGCGTGCGCTGCGCCAGCGCGATCCGGACTCCCGATGCGCGGGTCGCCGCCTCCACGAGGAGGCTGTCGGCCGTCAGCGGGCGGGCGGGCCGGACGACGAGGTGCCTCCTCCCGCGACCGGACCCGACGGAGGGCGTGTCGCGGGAGATGTTGCGGACCGCCGTGTCGATGCCGCTGCGGATCGTCAGTGAGCCGGACCAGTTGCGCGCGACGATCGTGGCCTGCACCGCCCCGAGCCGAGGGTCGGCATGCGAGAGGAACCGGCGGTAGCGGATCGCGGTCTCGCGGCCGCTCGCATCCCGGTAGGTGAGCGTGCGGCGCATGACGCCCTGGCGCAGGTCGATCTCCTGGTGGAAGTCGAGGAGCTCGGCACGATCCGCGTGGAACCAGTCGCCCGCTTCGGGGCGCAGCAGCAACGGCAGCCAGTCGGGCGCATCGACGATCTCCTCCGCGGGAGCCGCGCCGTCGTCGACGGCGTCGAACACGGTCGCCAGGTAGGTGCCCGGACGATGGTGCGCGCCGGTCGTGGCCTCCTCGGCCGACCCGCGGGTGCCCCAGTATCCGTTGGCGACGGTGCAGAGCGTCTCGCGTGTGGTCTCGGCCGCAGGGTCGTACCCGTCGAACCCGAGGACCCACTCGTCCGGCGCGCCGGCGCGGACGATCACGCCTGCCTGCGTCACCCCGAGCTCGTCGAGGCCGGCCACGACCGCGTCGGCGCCCGCCCGCCGCAGCGCGGCCGCTCTGACCGGATCGCCGGCGATGCCGACGACGAGGGCGAATCCGCCGGCCGATGCCGCCTCCACGCCCGCCTCGGAGTCTTCGACGAGGAGCGCCCGGGCGGGAGTGCGGTCCAGTCGCCGGCACGCCTCCCGGAACAGGGCGGGATGCGGCTTGGAGGGCAGCTCGAGCTCCTCCGCGTCCACACCGTCGACCGTCGCGTCGAGCAGCGGCGCGGCACCGGTGCCCGCCAGCAGCGCCCGCGCGTTCTTGCTCGCCGTCGCGATGGCCGTGCCCACCCCCGCTGTTCGAAGAGCCGCGATGAATTCGAGCGCGCCCGGCAGGAGGGTGACGCCGTGCGTGCGCAGCTGTTCCTCGAACAGCCGCTGCTTGCGCTCGGCGAGACGTGCCACGAGAGCGGGCGTGATCGCTCCGGCCGCCACCCCGCGAGCCGCGAGCAGGGTGCGGATGCCCTCCTGGCGGCTCCGGCCGTCGACGAACCGCTCGTAGTCGGCCGGAGTGAACGGCGCAGGGTCCGGCGCGATCCGGCCGAGTTCTGCATCGAACAGCAGGGTCCAGGCCCGCTGGTGCAGGTCGCGGGTGTCGGTGAGCACGCCGTCCATGTCGAGGACGGCCGCCGAGACGGGCTGCTGGAGCATCGGTTCCATTCAGCCTCCTTCGACCCGGGCACGATAACCCGGGCCCCGATCCGGCGGGGGAGTCGAAGGTCCCCCGCGTCCGGGGAGGCCTTAAGCCCCTGTGCCCGCACGCGACCGCCTGGCTGGATGGTCCGAAGCGGCGGCGGGAGGAGCGTTCTGTGCAGGAGCCGGGCTCGGTGCAGCAGGAGGAGAGGCCGACGCGCGAACCGGTCGAGCTGCTGCTGCGGAACCTGCGTACCAGCGCCGAGGGTCTGGGCGCGAGGGAGGCGGCCCGCCGGCTGGCCGTGCAGGGGCCGAACGCGCTGCCGAGCGCTCGCCGCGCCGCCTGGCCGCAGCAGCTGCTGCGGCAGTTCACGCATCCGCTCGCCCTGCTGCTGTGGGTGGCCGCTGCGCTGGCGTACGTCAGCGGGACTCCCGTGCTCAGCTGGGCGATCCTGGTCGTCATCGCGATCAACGCCGCCGTCGCGTTCCTCCAGGAGCGTCAGGCCGAGAAGGCCGTCGAGGCCCTGGCGCAGTACCTGCCGTTGCAGGCCAGGGTGCTGCGCGACGGCGCGATCACGACGATCGCAGCGACGGATCTGGTGACCGGCGACGTGCTGTTGATCTCGGAGGGCGACCGCGTCTGCGCCGACGCGCGCCTGATCGACGGCAGCGTCGAGCTCGACCTGTCGGCCCTGACCGGCGAGTCGGTTCCGGTCGTGCGGTCGGCGGGCGGCGTCGACACGGCCGACCGGCTCATCGACGCACCGGATGCCGTCTTCTCCGGAGCCGGGTGCACGTCGGGCGACGGCCGGGCGGTGGTCTTCGCGACCGGCTCGGCGACCGAGCTCGGGAGGATCGCAGCGCTCTCGCGCCGCGGGGCGCCGGTCGCGAGCCCGCTGGAGCGCCAGGTGCGCCGCTCCACGTGGCTGATCGCGGCGGTGGCGGTCGGTGTCGGTGCGCTGTTCCTCCCGCTCGGGCTCGTCGCCGGGCTGAGCCTGCCGGAGGCCGCCGTGTTCGCGATCGGGCTCCTGGTCGCCAATGTGCCGGAAGGGCTTCTCCCCACGATCACCTTGGCGCTCGCGGTCGGCGTGCGGGTGCTGGCGCGCAGAGGCGCTCTGGTCAAGCAGCTGTCGGCGGTCGAGACGCTCGGGTCGACGACGGTGATCTGCACCGACAAGACCGGCACTCTGACGCAGAACGCCATGCGGGTGAACCGGCTGTGGACGGCGGATGGCGACCACGACCCGTCCGAGCACGGCGGGGCTCTCACCCCTTTGGCCGAGGTGATGGCGGACTGCAACCAGCTCGAACGCGCCGCCGACCCGATGGAGTCCGCCCTCCGCGACGCGGCGTCGGAGGCGGGGATCGACGCGGCACCACGCGTCGCCACGTTCCCGTTCGACCCCGAGCGCAAGCGGATGAGTGTCGTGAGCCGTCGTGCCGGCGGCCTGGTCGTCGGCGTCAAGGGGGCGCCCGAGGGAGTGATCCCGCTGTGCGACTCGATCAACGGCGCACGCGGGGCCGAGCCCTTGACCGACTCCACGCGGGCGGCGGCGCTCGCCGCCGTCGACGACTTCGCCCGGCGCGGACTGCGGGTGCTCGCTCTCGCGGCACGGGGCGTGACCGAGGTGCCGCCCGACGCCGGGGCGGCGGAGTCCGAGCTGTGCCTGCTCGGACTCGTCGCCCTCCTCGACCCCCCACGTCCCGAGGTGGCGGAGGCGGTGGCCGCGTGCCACAGCGCCGGGATCACCATCCACGTCATCACCGGCGACAACGGGCGGACGGCGAGCGAGATCGCCCGGGAGGTCGGGATCGAGGCCGCACAGGTGGTCTCCGGCCCGGAAGCCGACGCCCTCTCGGAGCCGGAGCTGGACGACCTCCTCGCGCGGCCCGGCGAGATCGTGTTCTCCCGGAGCACGCCGGAGGGCAAGCTCCGGATCGCCGAGGCGCTCCAGCATGAGGGCCACGTCGTGGCCATGACCGGGGACGGCGTGAACGACGCGCCCGCCCTGCACCGGGCCGACATCGGCGTCGCGATGGGACGCTCGGGCACGGACGTGGCGCGGGAGGCCGCCACCATGATCCTCACCGACGACGACTTCGCGACCATCGTCACCGCGGTGCGCGAGGGCAGGCGCGCGTACGACAACCTGCGCAAGTTCGTGCTCTACATCTTCGTGCACGCGGTCCCGGAGGTCGTCCCGTTCGCCCTGTTCGCCCTGTCCGGCGGCGCCATCCCCCTGCCGCTCACCGTGCTGCAGATCCTCGCGATCGACCTCGGCACCGAGATCCTCCCGGCTCTCGCTCTGGGCCGGGAGCGCGCGGAGCCCGATCTGATGTCGCGCCGCCCGCGGCCGCGTTCGGAGCAGCTCATCACGCGCCACCTGCTGTTCCGCGCCTGGGCGCTGATGGGGAGCATCTCGGCGGTGCTCGCACTGGCGGTCTTCTTCGCCGTGCTCGTGAGCGGCGGGTGGCATCCGGGCGCGGCCGTCGGCCCCGGCGACCCCCTTCACGAGGTGTACCTGCAGGCGACGACCGCCACGTTCGCGGCGATCGTGGCGTGCCAGGTCGGCACGGCGTTCGCGGCGCGAACGGAGCGGGCGTCGTTGCGGGCGCTCGGAGTGTTCAGCAACCGTCCGCTGCTCGCCGCCATCGGCGCGGAGCTGCTGTTCGCCGCGGCCCTGTGCTACCTCCCGCCGCTGCAGGCGGTCTTCGGCACGGCTCCGCTGCCGTGGTGGGTGCTGCTGCTGCTCGTGCCGTGCCCCGTCATCGTGTGGGGCGCCGACGAGCTGGCGCGCTGGGTCGCCCGGCGTCGCCGGCACCGAGGTCGCCGGGCTCGTGCGCGGACGCGGGCGGAGTGACCTGGGCGCCCAACTGGGGGACCCGTTCCGGGACCGGCCTGCCCAGTTCGCCGTACACGACGGCGCCGTCGAGTGTCTCGGCGTCGAACAAGCGGACGACCAGAGCGTCGAGGGCCGTGCGGTGGTGCGAGAGCAGGTCGGTGGCTCTGGCCTCCGCCTGGCGCACGAGCCGGGCGACCTCGGTGTCGACGGCGCGCTGGGTCTCCTCCGAGTACGGCCGGTTGAGCGTCGCGCCGCTCTCGCCGGCATCTTCCCCGGTCGGGTAGCCGACCGGCCCGAGGGCGGGGGACAGGCCGAAATCGCGCACGATGCGGGTCGCCAGTGCGGTGGCGGCGGCGAGGTCGGAGGCGGCGCCCGTCGACCCCTCCCCGTAGACGATCAGTTCGGCCGCACGGCCGCCCAGCGCCACCGTGAGACGGTCGAGGAGGGCACTCTCGCCCTGGAGGCGGTGCTCGGCCAACGGCAGCTGCTCGGTGGCCCCGAGCGTGTCCCCGGCGGGCAGGATGGTGACCTTGTCGACCGGGTCGGCGTGCTCGCTCAACGCGGCGACCACCGCGTGGCCGCACTCGTGCACGGCCACCTGGCGCTTCTCCTCCACGAGCAGGACGCCGGAGCTCTCGCGGCGGCCGAGGATGAGGCGGTCGCGGGCCGACCCGAAGTCGGACGCGACGATGCGTTCGCGGCCTGCGCGGACCGCCTCGATCGCCGCCTCGTTGGCGAGGTTGGCCAGGTCGGCTCCGGAGAACCCGGGCGTTCCCCGTGCGATCGTCTCGAGCTCGAGCGCCGGGTCGAGGGGCTTGTCGCGGCAGTGTACCGCCAGGATCGCCGTCCGCTCGGCCGCGTTCGGGAGCGGGACGGTGATGTGCCGGTCGAACCGGCCGGGCCGCAGCAGGGCGGTGTCGAGCACGTCGGGCCGGTTGGTCGCCGCCAGCACGACCACGCCGGAGGAGGTCTCGAAGCCGTCCATTTCGGCGAGCAGCTGATTGAGCGTCTGCTCGCGTTCGTCGTTCGACGCGTACGATGTCGCGCTCGATCGCCTTTGCCCGATCGCGTCGATCTCGTCGATGAACAGGATGGCCGGTGCGCTGGCGCGCACGGTCTGGAACAGGTCCCGCACCCGGGAGGCTCCGACGCCCACGAACATCTCGACGAAACTCGACCCGTCGACGGAGAAGAAGTTCACCTGCGCCTCACCGGCGACCGCCCGGGCGAGCAGGGTCTTGCCGGTTCCGGGAGGCCCGACCAGCAGCACTCCGCGCGGGGCGGCGGCGCCCAGCCGGCGGTAGCGGTCCGGATTGCGCAGGAAGTCGACGATCTCGGAGACCTCCGCCTTGACGCCGTCGTATCCGGCGACGTCGGCGAACGTCGTGGTCCTGGTCGACGGCTCGAAGAGCTTCGCGGACGATTTCGTCACACCGAAGATCCCTCCGGAGGCGCCCGCCCGGCGCGCCATGCGCGCCATGAACCACCACACCAGCACGATGGGGCCGACGATCAGCAGCCAGGTGCCCAGGGTCGACCAGATCGAGCCCTGCGCGGCGGCCACGAAGGTGACCGCGACATCGGCGGAGCGCAGCGATGCGATCGCCGGCTGCCCGGCCAGCGGCAACGGGATGACCGTGGTGTATGGAGCGCCGGAGGTCAGGTCGCCGGTCACGGTCCCGTCCGCGTCGATGACGGCGGTGGACACCTTGTGTCCCTCGACGTCCGTCAGGAAGGCCGAGTACGTCAGATTCGTCGTCGAGGGGCCGAACGTGCCCGGGAGGAAGAGCACCAGCCCCAGGCCGATCAGCAGGAGCGCCGACAGCACCCAGACGATCCACGCCCGGCGTCGGCGCGGCTCCGGACCCGAGACGCTCATCGGGCGTGGGAGGCGACGTAGTCGACGAAGCCGCCCACCGTGTCGAGACGGCGATAGTCCTCCTCGGGCGTGTCCACCCCGGTGGATTCGGCGATGAGTTCGACGAGGCGCAGGAAGTCGAGGGAGTCGATCTCGAGATCCTGCCGGAGGCGCGCGCTCTCGACGAGCTCGTCCGGCAGGATGTCGGGCGCGACCTCCGCGAAGGCCGCCGTGACGGCTGCGCGGGCATCGTTGGTGTTCATAGCTCCTCCGGTCTCTGCAGGAGTTCGTCGATGCGACTCAGGAACCGGGCTCCGCGCATCCCGTCGCTCACCCGGTGGTCGGCGGACAGCGTCGCGATCACCGCCGGCCGTGCGCCGACCATGCCGTCGTGCGCCCAGGGCTGCTCGGTCACGCGGCCGAAGCCGACGAGCGCGACCTGCGGCGGGTAGATCACGCCGAAGACACTGTCGACGCCCAGGTCGCCCAGGTTCGTGACGGTGATGGTCGCGTCGGCCATCTCGGCTCGCTGCAGGCGTCCCGCCCTGGCGCGGGCGACCAGATCGCGCAGTCGGAGCATCAGGTCGTCGAGCCCGAGCGTGTCGGCGTCCAGGATCGCGGGGGCGACGATCCCGCCACCGCGGAGGGCCACCACGGTGCCCAGCTGCACACCGGTGCCGTGGCGGAACCCGCCGTCGGTGAAATAGCCGTTCATCTCGGGGACATCGTGGACGGCGAGTGCCGTCGCCTTGAGCAGGAGGACCGCGGTGACCAGCCGATCCGAGACCGTGCGTCCCGCGTTGGTCGCCTCCATCCAGGCCGTCGCCGCGCTCAGGTCGATCGTGGTGCTCAGGTAGTAGTGCGGGATGGTCTTCTTGGAGCGGGCCATCAGCGCCCCGATCGCGCGGCGGAGGCCGGCGGTGCGTTTCGGCGTGGCGCTCGCGGGAGCAGGTGCGGGCTCAGTCGCCGGAGCGGGAGCGGGAGCGGGAGCCGGTGCCGTGGCGGGCGGCGGGGCGGCTGCCGCAGCGGAAGTAGGAGGACCGGCGAGATCCCGCTCGACGACGGCGCCGTCCGGTCCGGAGCCCGCGATCGTCGACAGGTCCATGCCGCGCTCGGCGGCGAGCTTGCGGGCGCGCGGCGAGGAGCGTCCGTGTCCGGCTGCGCCCGGACGGGCGGGGGCCGTCTTCGCCGCACGCTCGACGTCCTTGTGGGTCACCGACCCGCCGTGCCCGGTACCGTGGAGCGCTCCGGTGTCGACGCCGAGCCGCTCGGCAAGCCGCCGGACGGGCGGGCTCGCCGGCGCCGGCTCATGCCCGGGTGTCGGCGTGATCCGCGCGAGCGGGGCCCCGACGGGAACGACATCGCCGACCTGCGCGAACAGTTCGGCGACCACGCCGTCCTCGAAGGTCTCGACGTCGATGACCGACTTGTCGGTGTCCACGGCGGCCACCAGCTGTCCGCGGTGCACCAGGTCGCCCGGCTTCACCAGCCACTCGACCAGCGTGCCCTGCTCCATGTCGGCACCCAGGGCGGGCATCACGAAGTCACCCACGTCCCACCGCCTCGCGTGCGGCGGCGACGACGCGCTCGACCGACGGCAGGGCCGCCTGCTCCAGGTCGTGCGCGTAGGGGGTGGGGACCTCCGCGCTGCAGACCCGCGCCACGGGCGCATCGAGGTCGTAGAAGGCGTGTTCGGTGATGCGGGCGCTCAGCTCGGCCGAGATGCTGCCGCTGCGCCAGCCTTCGTCGATCACGACCGCGCGGTGGGTCTTCGTCACGCTGCCGACGATGGTCGCGTCGTCGAGCGGCCGCAGCGATCGGAGGTCGATCACCTCGGCCTCGATGCCGTCGCCGGCGAGGACCTCCGCCGCCTCGAGGACCAGGGGAAGAGTGCCCCCGTAAGTGATCAGGGAGACGTCCGATCCGGCGCGCCGGACGACGGCGCTGCGGATGTCGACCGCGCCGGCGTCGTCCGCCAGCTCGCCACTGTGCGGATACAGCGACCCGTGCTCGAAGATCAGTACCGGGTCGGGGTCCTGCAGCGCGGTCCACAGCATGCCCCTGGCGTCCTCCAGGGTGGCCGGGGTGAGGATGCGCAGACCCGGGATGTGCGCATACCAGCCCTCGAGACTGTGGGAGTGCTGCGCCGCAAGCTGCCGGCCGGCGCCCGTCGTCATCCGGAAGACGATCGGGACGTTGAACTGGCCGCCCGACATGTGCAGCAGGCTGGCCGCGTTGTTCACGATCTGGTCGAGTGCGAGCAGGCTGAAGTTGACGGTCATGATCTCGACGATCGGCCGGAGGCCGCCGAGCGCCGCCCCGATCCCGGCGCCGACGAAGCCCGACTCCGACAGCGGGGTGTCGCGGATGCGGTCGGGACCGAACTCGTCGAGGAGACCGAGGCTGACCGCGAAGCAGCCGCCGTACCGTCCGACATCCTCGCCCATGAGGAACACCCGGTCGTCGCGCTGCATCGATTCGCGGATCGCTGCGCGCATGGCCTCCCGATACGTCGTCTTCATCGCGGAGCCTCGCTGTACACGAACCGGGTGAGGTCGGCGACCGGCTCGGGCGTCCCGGCCTCGGCGAACGCGACCGCATCGTCGATCTCGGCGTCCACCTCCGTCTGCAGGGCGGCCCAGTCGTCGTCGGAGAACGTTCCGGAGGCGGTCAGCCTGGCGCGCAGGGCGTCGATCGGGTCGTGCTGCATCCAGGCGGCGACCTCCGCCTTGTCGCGGTAGAGCTCGGGGTCGTACATGGAGTGCGCCCTGAAGCGATAGGTGCGCAGCTCGAGGAAGTGCGGTCCGCCTCCGGCGCGGACCGCGTCGACCGCCCGGCGCGCGGCCTCCTCGACGGCGAGGGCGTCCATCCCGTCGACGGCCCACGCCGGGACTTCGTAGGCCGCGGCCTTGAGCGCGATGTCGGTCTGCGACTCCGAGCGGTCCAGCGCGGTGCCCATCGCGTACAGGTTGTTCTCGCAGCAGAACAGCACGGGCAGCTGCCAGAGGGCGGCCAGGTTGAGCGCCTCGTGGAACTCGCCCTCCGCGACGGCGCCCTCGCCGAAGAAGCAGACGGTGACGTGATCGCGCCCTGCCATCCGGTCTGCGAGCGCCAGGCCGACGGCGAGCGGGAGACCGCCGGCGACGATGGCGTTGCCGCCGAAGAACCGGTGCCGGGCGTCGAACAGATGCATCGAGCCGCCGCGGCCGCGGCAGCAGCCCTCGACGAACCCGTACATCTCGGCCAGGATCGCGCGGGCGGGCACGCCCGTGAGCAGCGCGTGCCCGTGTTCGCGGTAGGTCGCCACCACGGCGTCCTCCGGACCGATCGTCGCCAGCACTCCGGCGGCGACGGCCTCTTCGCCGATGTAGACGTGCATGAAGCCGCGGATCTTGGCGGCGCTGTAGAGTTCCACGCACTTCTCCTCCAGCCGGCGTACGCGCAGCATCGACTTCAGCAGGCGGGCTCCGGAGTCGGCCTCGGTGCCCGCCGCCGCGCCCGCCGCTGTGCCCGCCGGCGCTGCGGCCGGGGCGCTGCCGGTCCGTGTCGTCTTCACCGGGGCACCTCCACCGTCGAGGTGTCGCCCTCCGGGAGCCCCAGCTCCCGGGCCTTCAGCAGGCGGCGCAGGATCTTGCCGCTGCGCGTGCGCGGCAGTGCGTCGATGAAGTCGAGCTCGCGCGGGGCCACCGCCGGGCCGAGCCGCTTGCGTGCGAAGCCGATCAGCTCGAGCCGCAACCGGTCGGACGCCCGCCAGCCCGGCCGGAGCTCCACGAACGCCTTCACGACCTCGCCGGCGACCGGATCGGGAACGCCGATCACGCCGGCCTCCGCGACGGCGGGGTGCTCCATCAGCGCGCTCTCGACCTCGAACGGGCCGATCAGATGCCCGGACGATTTGATCACGTCGTCGCCGCGGCCGACGAACCAGTAGTAGCCGTCGGAATCGCGCGTGGCGAGGTCACCGGTGAGGTACCAGCCGCCGACGAAGCAGCGTTCGTAGCGCTCGGGCTGACCGAGATAGCCCCGGAACATCGACGGCCAGCCGGGCAGGAGCGCGAGCTCTCCGACGGTGTCCGGCTCGGTCACCAGCACCGCGCGGCCGTTCTCGGTGATCGCGGCGCCGCTCTCGTCCCGGCGCACGAGCGCCGCCGTCACCCCGGGGAGCGGGCGGCCCATCGACCCGGGCCGCACATCCATCGCGGCGAAGTTCGCGATCATGATGCCGCCGGTCTCCGTCTGCCACCAATTGTCGTGGATCGGCATCCCGAACGCCTCGACCCCCCAGACGACGACCTCGGGGTTCAGGGGCTCGCCGACGCTCGCGACGAACCGGAGCGCCGACAGATCGTGCCGGGCCGCGCGGTCGGTCCCGGCCTTCATGAGCATCCGGAGCGCCGTCGGAGCGGTGTACCAGACCGACACCTTCTCGCGCTCGAGGATGGCGTACCAGCGGTCGGCGTCCAGCTCGTCCTCGTCGACGATGGAGGTCACGCCGTGGACAAGCGGCGCGATCACACCGTACGACATCCCGGTCACCCAGCCCGGGTCGGCGGTGCACCAGTAGACGTCGTCGGGATGGAGGTCGAGCGCGAACCGCCCGGTCGCCGCGTGGGCGACGACGGCCTCGTGAACGTGCACGGCGCCCTTCGGCAGCCCGGTCGTGCCGCTCGTGAAGTGCAGGAGCGCCATGTCGTCGTCGTCGGTCCGGGCGATGGGGGCGGCGGGCGGTGCGTCCCGCAGCAGCGCCACCAGGTCGAGGGTTCCTTCCGGAGCCTCGGAGTCGCCGACGTCGACCAGCAGCACGTGCTCCAGCGTGGGGAGCTCGGCGCGGATCGGCGCGACCTTCCTGGCGTAGAACGCGCGGGTGGTGACCAGCACGCGCGCACCGCCCAGCTGCATCCGCTGGCGCACCGGCTCCGGACCGAACGCCGAGAACAGCGGGCAGAACACGCCGGCGTTCTTGAGAGTCCCCAGCACGGCCACGTAGAGCTCGGGCCGACGCCCCAGCAGCGAGAAGACCCGGTCGCCCCGGCCGACGCCCAGCATCCGGAGCACGCTCGCGAACCGGTCGGTCCGTTCGGCGAGCTCGGCGAACGTCACGTGGTCCACCGTCCCGTCCGCCCGCACGAATCGGAGCGCGTCCTTCGAAGCGGCGGGCCCCGACGCGTGCCGGTCGACTGCCTCGTACGCGATGTTCAGCCCGCCGCCCGGGAGCCCCGAGAGCGTGCCGCGCGCCGCCTCCCAGGTGAAGGTGGCGCAGGCGGCCTCGTAGTCGATGAGATTCGGGGTCACGCGCGCCGCCATCAGATCCTTGCGGATGATCGGCCTGCGCACGGAGCCGCTGAGCACTGTCATGCGGCCAGCCAAGCCGCGGGATGAGCGGAAGGGGAGGGTCTAAGGACCTGCGGTGCGGCATATCGGCCGGCCTATCCTGCTCCCGTGAACCATGCAGCCGATGAGCGGGTCGCCCCGATCCTGACCGTGACCGTCAACCCCGCCCTCGACATCAGCACGTCGACCCCGCAGGTCGTCGCCGAGCACAAGCTGCGCTGCAGCACCAGCCGCCTCGCGCCGGGCGGCGGCGGGGTCAACGTGTCCCGCGTGGTGCGCCGTCTCGGTGGCAGGACTCTCGCGCTGTACACGGCAGGCGGCCCGATCGGGGAGGCCTACCGTCGTCTGGTGGAGGCCGAGCGCGTGCCGGGCGTCGTCGTCCCGATCCAGGGGAGCACGCGCGAAAGCTTCACCGTCGACGACGGCGCGGGAGGCGCGCAGTTCCGGTTCGTGCTGGAAGGCCCGGAGCTGAGTGAGGGCGAGTGGCGCTCCTGCCTCGACTTCGTGGAGCAGACCGTCGCGCCCGGCGGCATCGTCGTCGCCAGCGGCAGTCTCCCACCGGGGGTGCCCCACGACTTCTATGCGCGCGTGGTCCGGGTGGCGCGCGACGGCGGCGCCCGCTGCGTGGTCGACTCCACCGGGCCGGCCCTGGCGGCTGCGCTCGCAGAGGGGACCTTCCTGGTCGCGCCGAGCCGCCGGGAACTGGAGGCCCATGTCGGAGCGACCCTCGACGACGAGCAGAGCCGCGTGGACGCCGCGGCCTCCCTGATCGGTGCCGGTGCCGCCGAGTTCGTCGCCCTGACGCTCGGCTCGGAGGGCGCGCTGCTCGTCTCCGCCACCGCGACCTACCGGCTGTCCGCTCCCGCGGTGGAGGCGGTCAGCAGCGTCGGGGCGGGAGACAGCTTCCTCGCCGGGTTCGTGCTGCGGATCGCGCAGGGGCGCACGGTGGAGGAGGCGTTCCGCACCGCGGTCGCCGCCGGGACCGCCGCCGTTCTGACCCCGGCCTCCGAGCTCTGCCGCCGCGCGGACGTCGAGCGGCTGGAGGCCGGCCTCGCGGCGGATGCGGGCCGAAAGTCCCTGTAGCGCCGCGGCGGCGCGAACGTAGCGTGGGCGTCGGCCGGTGCGCAGCCGACGGCCGACATCGAAAGGGGCGGCGCGATGGACGAGTACGTGGTGTGGTTCGAGGACGTCGGGATGCACGACGTCGCGCGCGTGGGCGGCAAGAACGCGTCGCTCGGGGAGATGATCCGCGGGCTCGCCGCTGAGGGCATCCGTGTTCCCGCCGGCTTCGCCACCACCGCAGCGGCCTATCGCGCCTTCGTGGCCGCGAACGGCATCGAGCAGGCGATGCGCGAGCGGCTCCGTCGCTACCGCGAAGGGTCCGCGACGCTGCGGGAGACGGGTGAGGCGCTGCGCGAGCTCTTCTTGGCCGGGGAGTTCCCGCCCGAGATCGCCGACGCGATCGCCGAGCGCTACCGCGAGCTCGCGGGGCGCTCCGGCACGCCGGGCCTCGCCGTCGCCGTCCGCAGCAGCGCGACCGCGGAAGACCTGCCCGAGGCGAGCTTCGCCGGTGCGCAGGAGACGTTCCTCAACGTCGTCGGGGAGCGCGAGCTGCTGGCGGCGTGCCGGCGGTGCTACGCGTCACTCTTCACCGATCGCGCCATCAGCTACCGGGAGGTCAAGGGGTTCGACCATCTCGACGTCGCCCTGTCGATCGGCGTGCAGCGCATGGTCCGCTCCGACCTGGGCGGATCCGGCGTCATGTTCTCCATCGACACCGACACCGGTTTTCCGCGGGTGGTGGTCATCAGTGCGGCGTGGGGGCTCGGCGAACTGGTGGTGCAGGGCGCCGTCGACCCCGACCGCTACCTCGTCTTCAAACCGCTGCTCGACCAGCCCGGGGCCGCCCCGATCATCGAACGGACCGTCGGCGCGAAAGCGCGCACGATGGTCTACAGCCAGGGCGGCACCGAACGGACCAGGATCGTGGAGACACCGGCGCGCAAGCGCCGAGCGGTCGTGCTGAACGACGAGGAGATCCTCGAACTGGCGCGGTGGGCGGTGCTCGTCGAGAAGCACTACGGGCGGCCGATGGACATGGAGTGGGCGCGTGACGGAGCCGACGGCCGGCTGTTCCTCGTCCAGGCACGGCCCGAGACCGTGCAGGCGGTCAAGAGCGGCACCGCCTTCACCGAGCATCACCTGACCGAGAAGGGCGAGCTGCTGCTGTCCGGCGCTGCCATCGGCGACTCGATCGCGTCGGGCACCGCCTGCGTCATCCGCGATCCGGCGCAGATCGCCGATTTCGAAGACGGCGCGGTGCTCGTGGCCGAGATGACCGATCCCGACTGGGTGTCGATCATGACCCGCGCCTCCGGGATCATCACCGATCACGGAGGGTCGACCAGCCATGCCGCCATCGTGAGCCGCGAGCTGGGCATCCCGGCCGTCGTGGGCACGGGGAACGCGACCGAGACGCTCGTCGACGGCCAGCCGGTCACCCTCTCCTGCGCCGAGGGGGACGTGGGCCACGTCTACGACGGCATCCTGAGTCAGGAGAGCACGGAGATCGATCTGCGCCGGATCCCGGCCACCCGCACACGGGTGATGGTCAACGTCGCCAGCCCGGAGGCGGCCTTCCGCTGGTGGCGGCTGCCGGCGGCGGGTGTCGGCCTGGCGCGCATGGAGTTCATCGTCAACAACCTGATCAGCGTGCACCCGATGGCCCTCGTGCATCCTGAGCGGGTGACCGACGAGCGCACCAGGCGGCGCATCCGCACGCTGACGGCCGGCTTCGACGACCCGCAGGAGTTCTTCGTCGAGACCCTGGCGCGGGGGCTCGCCAAGCTGGCGGCGCCGTACCATCCGCACGACGTGATCGTGCGGCTGAGCGATTTCAAGGCGAACGAGTACGCGCACCTCATCGGAGGCGAAGCGTTCGAGAGCCCGGAGGAGAACCCGATGCTCGGGTTCCGGGGCGCGTCGAGGTACTACGACCCCGCCTACCGGGAGGCGTTCGCGCTGGAGTGCCGCGCGCTGAAGCGGGCGCGCGAGCAGATCGGTTTCGGCAACATCATCGTCATGGTGCCGTTCTGCCGCACCCCCGGCGAGGCGGACCGGGTGCTCGACGAGATGGCCGGGAACGGTCTCGTGCGCGGCGAGAACGGCCTCCAGGTCTACATGATGTGCGAGATCCCCTCGAACGTGATCCGCGCGGCCGAGTTCGCGACGCGGTTCGACGGGTTCTCGATCGGCTCCAACGACCTCACGCAGCTCGTCCTCGGTGTCGACCGCGACTCCGCGCGGCTCGCCGAGCTGTTCGACGAGCGCGACCCCGCGGTCGAGTGGATGATCGCGGAGGCCATCCGCACGGCCCACGATGCGGGCATCAAGATCGGCATCTGCGGGCAGGGGCCGAGCGACCACCCCGACTTCGCCGAGTTCCTCGTGCGCCACGGCATCGACTCGATCTCCCTCAACCCGGACAGCTTCCTGCGAACCGTCGGGCATGTGGCGACGGCGGAGGCGGCTGCCGTGGAGCCGCAGACGCAGCCCGTGCAGTGACTGCGATCAGCACAGGAGTGGGTGAATGGGCCACACGCCGGAGCCGCTGCTAGCCTTCCGCCTCCCGTGAGTCGGGAAGGCCGAAGACGAGCTGCCCGCGCTGAATGATCGGCATGAGGAGCGCTGCGCCGAATACTCGTGCGGTGATGTCGGCGATCGCCTGCCGTGTGAACGGCAGTATTGCCATGATGGCGACTTCGTTGGCGAAGTCGATCTTCGTCTGCTCCTCGATGCTGGCATAGGGGATCGTGCTGAGGGCGTATTCTGCTTCGATCTCTGACACGATCGATCCGTCGCCTAGCTGGATCTCGGTCCGCAGGCCGACTCGGAAGGTGTTGCTGCCGTCGCCGCCCTTCACGTTGAGCCCGTACACAGGCTCCGCCTGAGCGTTTTCGATCGCGTCACCGCTGCCGCGTCTGGCAGCCAGCTCGGTTTGCTGGATGCCCAGCAATTGCACGTCGTGAACCAACCGGACAACCGTGGCGGGCTCGGTTGAATCTTCAGACAAGCTTGGTCTCCAGGACCGCGCTCTGAGACCACCCCAGCACCGGCTTGTGCTGCCATTGGAAGTCGGAGCCGGCCGCGATCATCCGGAGCTCGGTCTCGGGGTCACTGCAGCGGTCGTCGACGTGATGGCGGATACCGGCGCCGACAGCCAGCGCGTACCGACGGATCGTCGAGAGAGTCGGGTTGGCGTCGTAGCGTTCGAACGCTGCCACGGTCGGTTGGCTTACGCCCATGCGCTCTGCGACCGTCTCCTGTGTCAGCTCATGCGCCTTGCGATGAGCGACGAGGGTCTGCATGAGAATGCGGTGCTCGGCCACCAGATCCTCCGCGAGCGCGTCGATTCGCGCGACCTCGTCCTCGTTCATAGAGTAAAAACTATACACCGCCGGTGTCGATGTCGATCCCCCAACCGGTGGACTCACCCAGGCGGTAGAACGACAGCGCGACTCGGATCTCGGCATTCTGCTTACGGTTCACGTCTTCGACATCGATCAGCTTCTCGTGGATGTGGTGTCCGACGAAGTGATCCGGCACCGCGGTCGGTTCGGAGTGGTACATCCGCACCAGAGCCGTGCCGTGGACGATGCGGTCGCCATCTCGATCAGTGACAGGGATGTCCTGCCATCGGATTTCGTACAGCGGCGGCGGATTGCGTACATCGACCGGCTTGACCTCATCCACCGGTTCGAGTTCCCCCCGAGCCGCGGCTCGAACCCGATCCCGGAACTCCGAGCGTGCCATCCGCTCTGCGAATGGGTTCCAGACGCGCCCCTGGGGCTTCAGCGCAGCCATGAACGCCTCCGTAGCGACCTGCAGGTCCTCGCCTCGGTTCGCGCTCGGCACGCCGAACCAGCGGAACCCGACGGACGACCCGCTGCTGCAACGAGAGGGCGCGTCGAACCGGGGCATGCAGCGATCGTAACGGCCACTTCTGTCATTCGCCGCGAGAGAGGGGGCACCGCCCCAGCAGTCCGGGACACCGCTTACCGATCCTCGGCTCAGAACCCCGACGGCTCCGTCTCGAGTTCCGGCGACTCCGGGTGGGGCTCGTGGGCCAGCGGGGTGAGCGCGGTCGTCTCCGGGATCCAGAGCAGCGCGTCGTAGCGGCGCCCCATGACCGTCGGCACATAGTTGCCGGTCTCTCGACGCGGATCGTAGACGACGCCGACGGCGCGGTGCCCGCGCTGGCGGGTGAGCCATTCGGTGCCTTCCGCTGCCGCGAACCGCAGCACGGCGGGGGCGGGGAGCGCCCTCCCGAGCAGATCTTCGTGGCTGCCCGCCTTCGCCTTCGGCAGCGGGTACACCTTCTCCGTCGCGCCCCACGATGCGCCGGCGATCACCGTTCCTCCCCGGGAGGCGAACCCGACGAGGAAGACATCGTCCAAGCCGTGCCGCTCCCGTAGCAGTTCGCCGATGTTGACCATGCCCTCGTTGCCCATCGTGGTGCCGCGCGCGTCGCCGACGTGCGTGTTGTGCGCCCAGACGACGCCCCGGCTGTCCGGGCCGGCGCGCTCCGCGAGCCGGTCTGCGGTGTCGGCCATGTGCGTGTCGCGGATGTTCCACGACTCGCGGTCGCCCTGCAGCATGACCCGGTAGTAGTGCTCGGCGTCCGCCGCGGTCAGCGCGTTCTGCAGCACGTCGAGCCGCGACTCGTCGTCGTCGAAGCCGGCAGCAGCGTGGCCGGCATGCTCGCGCACGCTCGTGAGGAGCGCGATCACATCGGGCTCGCAACTGGCCGGCACCAGCCGGGTGGCCCAGGCGTAGTCCTGCGGATCCTCCCCGTACGGCTCGAAGCAGCGCCACGCCCGCAGTGCCGTCGGGACGGCGTCCGGTGCGTTCGCCGCGAGCCAGTCGATGACCGCCTCCAGCGACTCCCACAGCGAGTAGACGTCCAAGCCGTAGAACCCGACGCGTCTGCTCGGCTCCTGGCCGAGGTTCCAGGAGTGCAGCCACTCCAGAAAGTCGGCCACCTCGGTGTTCGCCCACATCCAGCGCGGCCACCGTTCGAACCCGGAAAGCAGTTGCCGGGCGTCCTCCCACTGCTCGGTGCGACCGCGGACCCACTGGTCGATGCGGAAGCAGTCGGGCCAATCGCCCTCGACGCCGATCCAGCGGACGTCTCCTCGCGCGATCAGCCGCTTGGTGAGTGCGGCCCGCCAGGTGTAGAACTCGTGGGTGCCGTGCGACGCCTCGCCGATGCAGATGAACCGGGCGCGGTTCGCCTGCTCGGCGACGGTCTCGAGGTCCGCTTCCGTCAGCAGCGGTGCCGCCATCGCCTGGACTTCGGCGATCGCCGGCGGATCGGCCGGGTCGGGCTCGGGAAACCGCGGGCGACGCGGCCGCAGGGACGCCTCGTGCAGGAGCCGGACGACCTCCTCGTCGTCGGTCTGGCCGAAGTCGCGATAGTACTGACCGACCGCCTCGAACCTCGAAGGCAGCAGCACGCAGGCGACCCGGTCGGCGTCCTCCAACTCGTTCAGTGCGTTGGGCGAGATCACGGGCGCGGCGACGACCACCTCCCTCGCCCCGAGCCGTCGGGCAACCACGCAGGCGACCTTCGCGGTCGCCCCCGTCGCGATCCCGTCATCGACGACGATCGCCAGCCGCCCGCGCAGGTCGACGGGGTCGCGGCCTTCGCGCAGCAGCTCGAGCCGTTGGGCGAGCACGGCGCGCTCCTTCGCCTCGACCGCCTCCACCTCCTCCTCGGAGATCCAGCCGCGAGCGACGATCGACGGGTTCAACACCTCCGCACCGCCTTCGCCGATGGCGCCCATCGCGACCTCCGGCTGTCCGGGGATGCCGAGTTTGCGCACCACGATGACGTCGAGCGGCAGCGCGAGCTCCTCTGCGACCACCGCGGCGACGGGCACCCCGCCGCGTGGAAGGCCGAGGACGACGGCGTCGGAATCCCGAAGATCGCGCAGACGATCCGCGAGCGAATGCCCGGCTTGGCTGCGATCGGTGAACATGGCTCCTCCTCGTGTCCCGGCCAGACAAGCGCTCGAACAGGCAGAGCTGTAGGGCAGAAGGTCCCGCTCGCCCGGCGGGACTTTGTGCCCTGTGTCGCCTGGCGGGCGCGGGCCAGAGTCGGCCGAGGGAGGCCGGAACATGCAGAGGTCGCGAATGACGGCTCCGCCGGTGGTGTGCGGGGTGGATGGTTCGGAGCAGTCCAAGAGGGCGTTCCATCAGGCGGTGCGGCTGGCCCGCGCTCTGGATGCGCGGCTCGACGTCGTGATGGCCTGGCAGCCGTCCACGTCCATGTATGACGCGTACTTCCCGAACCCGGCCCGGGCGCCCAAAGTGGTCGCCGCCGGGATCCTCGACGACCTCGTGCGGGAGGAGTTCGGGAACGTCCAGCCCGAGTGGGTGACCGTGCACGCCGAACCCGGTCACGCGGGCAAGGTGCTGGTCGACGCCTCGCACGGCGCGGACGTCCTGGTCGTGGGCAGCCGTGGGCTCAGCGAACTGGCGTCGCCGTTCCTCGGCTCGGTGAGCCTGTACTGCACGACTCAAGCAGACTGCCCGGTGCTCGTGGTGCGCCCGGAGAAGGACCAGAAGTCCACGAAGGAGTCCCGCTCATGAGCGACAGGACGATCGTCGGATGGGACGGCTCGCTCGAGTCGGGCGTCGCATTGGAGTGGGCGGTGCAGCGGGCGAAGGCGGAGCACGACGGCATCGTGCTCGTCGACGTGGAAGACCCTGCCGCGCTCGCACCCGGCCAGGTGGTCACCAGTGAGCTCGTCGCGCGGCGTCACGTCGCGGCGGATGCCGAGGCGCAGCGCGTCTCCGAGGCCAACGACGGCCTGCGGATCAGCACGCACGTCATGGCCGGCGACCGGCGGGACGAGTTGCGCGGTTTCTCGCGCGCCGACACCCTGGTCGTCGTCGGGACCGGTCCGCGGCATTGGCCGCACGTGCGGTACGACTGGTCGCTGGGCGCCCAGCTCGCCGCGGTCGCGCGCGGCGCCGTTGCCATCATCCCGGGGGTTCCCGAGGAGGGGAGCACCGCGGTGGTGGTCGGGGTCGACGGGTCCGAGGTGTCGATGAAGGCGGCGCGTTTCGCTGCGCGGGAGGCCAGGCGGCTGGGTGGTGAGCTGAGGATCGTGCACGCGTGGCTGGAGCCGCTCGTGGGGCTGCCCGAGGTGCAGCAGCCGGACGGTCGCTTCAGCGTCGACCTCCAAGCCGAGCACGACGCGATCCTCCAGTCGGTCGCACGCACGGTGCGCGACGCGAACCCGGATCTGACCGTCACCGCCCGGCTGGTGCGCGACGACCCGAGGAACGCGATCCTGTCGAGCCTCGACGATGCGGCCCTCCTGGTGGTCGGCACCGAGCAGGCCCGCGGCCTCGACCGGCTGATGCTCGGCTCGGTGAGCCACGCGCTGATCCTGGCGATCCGGGTGCCGACGATCGTGGTCGCCCCGGAGTGCCTGATCTGAGTTCGCGGCTCTGAGTTCGCGGCTCTGAGCCCGCAGCGCGCCCGGCCCGGCGCGCTCAGATCTCCTTCGGCTCCACCCGCAGCCGGTCGTGCACCTGCCGCACGTGCGGCGACGACCAGGCGGTCCGCATGGTCTGCTGGTGCTCGGTCCACGAGCTGACGGCACCGGTCAGGGTGACCTCGTCGCCGTCGACCGTCACGACGATCCGTCGGGCGTCGAGGATCGCGTTGCGGACGAGGGCGTTCCGGATTTCCTCTGCGACGTCGTCCGCGTGCGGCCTGCGGGTGAGCTCGATGCGGTTCTCGACCGAGTGGACGCCCGCGACGCGCTCGACCGCACGCTTGGCCGCCGCGCGCTCCGCGTCCCACTCCACTTCGCCCGTCAGGATCACGTGGTTGCCTTCGACGTCGGCACGGATGCCTTCGTGCGGCACACCGGCTGTCCAGGCGAGGATGCCGTCGACGGCCGCCGCCAGACGGCGGCCGTGCGGCTCGGCCGCCGTGTCGGGCAGCCGCAGCTCGTCGGCGACCGTGCGCACTCCGGCGACGCGCTGCGCGGCGTCCACCGCCGCGATGCGCTCGTGGAGGGTGGCGACCTCTCCGGTGAGGGTGACGACGCCGCCGTCGACGGCGACCCCGATGCCGGGTGCGGTGATGTCGGGAGTCCAGGCGAGCTCGGATTCGACGGCCCGGCGGACCGCCAGATCGCTGAAGGTCCGGGCGGCGGGCGTGGATGCCGGCGCGTGCGACTCGGGTGCGTTGCTGATGCTCATGCCCTCCAGGGTCCGCCGAACGTCCCGGCGCCGGATGAGTCCAAGGTCCCGTGGGCGCGCGGGACTTTCGGCCCTCCGGCCCGCGGGCGCACCGACGTAGCGTAGCGACGTCATTCACAGACATCGATGAGAGAGGACACCGTCATGGCACGCAATCTGGTCCGTTTCGACCCGTTCGCCGAGCTCAGCCGGATGGAGCGGGACTTCTTCGAGGACGGCATGTTCGGCACACGCCGCACCAAGCTGCCGACGACCGACATCTACACGAAGGACGACAAGGAACTGGTCGTCGAAGTCCACCTTCCCGACTTCGACGAGAGCGACGTCACCGTGAACGTCGACGAGGGAGCGCTCGTGATCCAGGCGGAGAAGCACGAGAAGGAGGAGGACAAGGACAAGAAGTACGTCGTTCGCGAGTCCAGTCAGAGCTTCTACCGTCGCATCCTGCTGCCGCAGCAGAGCGACCAGGCGAAGATCGCCGCCACGTTCGACAAGGGCGTGTTGAAGGTCGATGTGCCGTTCGCGCCGCTGCCCGCACCGACGAAGATCCCGATCACCGCGGGATCGAAAGCCTGACGGGCGGCCGCGCACCATGTCGACGCACATCGTCGAGGGCCGCTTCTCGGACGCCCGCGTCATCGTGACGGGCGCAGGCTCCGGGATCGGCCGGGCCACCGCCGTCCGGCTGCTCGCCGAGGGCGCCACGGTCATCGCGACCGATATCAGCGAGCCGCGCCTGACGGCGCTGACGGACGAGTTCGGGTCCGACCGCCTGGTGACCTTCGCCGGCGACGTGAGCGACGAGGACATCGTCGCCGAGCTGATGCTGATCGCCGACGGACGGGTGACCTCGCTCGCGAACATCGCGGGGATCATGGACGACTTCCTGCCGCCGGCGGAGGTCGAGGACGCCGTCTGGGACCGCGTGCTGAACGTGAACCTGACGGCGGTCATGCGGCTCACCCGGGCCGTTCTGCCCGGCATGCTGGAGCGCGGCTCGGGGACGATCGTCAACGTCTCGTCCGAGGCGGCTCTCCGGGGTTCGGCCGCCGGTGCGGCCTATACGGCCTCCAAGCACGCGGTGAACGGGCTGACCCGCAGCACGGCGTTCTTCTACGGAGCGAAGGGCATCCGCTGCAACGCGGTGGCGCCGGGCGCGACGATGACGAACATCCAGGCGGAGTTCCGCTCCGCCTTCGCGGGCGAGCGGATGGCGCCGTACATGCAGACCAATGTGCCTCAGCCGGCCACCGCTGAGGAGCTCGCTGCGGCCATCACCTGGCTGCTCAGCGACGACTCGTCCAATGTCAACGGCGTCGTCCTCCCGAGCGATGCGGGCTGGTCGGTGATCTGAGCCCGAACACGATAAGAGCCGGGGGACGGGGAGAACGGGGGAACTGAGCGGGAACCCGAAGCCCGGCTCAGGCGTGGCCGCGGTGCTCGAGGTGGAGCACCGCGGCCTGCGTCCTCCGTACGAGGCCGAGCTTGGCGAGCAGCGAGCTCACGTAGTTCTTGACCGTCTTCTCGGCGAGGCCGAGGCGTTCGGCGATCTGGCGGTTGGTCCGGCCGTCGGCGATCAGCGCGAGCACTTGCCGCTCCCGGAGTCCCAGCGAGGCGAATCGCGGGTCGTCCGCCGGTTCGCGCAGCGTGGCCGCGACCCGGCCGGCGATGCGGGGATCGATCAGGCGCTTGCCGCGGAACGCCGACCGGATGTCCTCCAGCAGCGTGCTGGCCCGGATGTCTTTGACCACGTAGCCGTCCGCCCCGGCGATGATGGCGCTCCGCAGCGCGTCCTCGTCGTCGTAGGCGGTCAGCATCAGGCAGCGGATGCCGGCCTCGGCTTGCTTGACGGCGCGGCAGACGTCGATGCCGCTGCCGTCCGGGAGCCGCACGTCGAGCACGGCGACGTCCGGTCGCACGGCGAGGATGCGCGCCCGCGCCTGTGCGGCGGTCTCCGCCTCTCCCACCACCTCCATGTCATCCTGTGCGTCGATGAGGGCGGCGATGCCGCGGCGGACGATCTCGTGGTCGTCCGCCAGGAAGACGCGGATCGGTGTCGTGGTCATCGCACCCCTTCGGTCGGCACGGGCAGGCGCAGGTGCAGACGGGTGCCCTGCGGCGTCGACTCCAGCTCGAGCACGCCCGCTCTGCTCTCCGCGCGTTCGGACAGATTGCGGAGGCCGCTTCGGCGTCGGGTCTCGCCCATGCCGGTGCCGTCGTCGGCGAGGTCGACGGTGATCTGGTCCGCTGTGGCCACGACCTCCACCGTCGCCGTGTCGGCGCCGGCATGGCGGACGACGTTGGTGAGCCCCTCCCGTACGAACGCGGCGATGTCGTCGGCCAGTTCGGCGTCGCAGACGACGTCCACCGGGCCGGAGAACGACACGGTGGCCGGGTGCGGGAGCGCGTCGCCGACCTCTTGCACGATATCGAGCAGACGGTGGCGGAGGCTCTCGCCGCCGCCGCGCTGGCGTGAGAGCGCGAAGATGGCCGTGCGGATCTGCGCGATGGTGTCGTCGAGCGACTTCACCGTGGCGTCGATCCGCTCGGCCGCCCGGCCGGGCGGCAGCTCGGACTCGATGCTCTGCAGTTCGAGCCCGGCTCCGAACAGCTGCTGGATGACGTGGTCGTGGAGGTCGCGGGCGATGCGCGCCCGGTCCTCCAGCAGCGCCACCCGTTCCCGGTCGGCGCGTGCGTCGGCGAGCTCCATCGCGATGGCCGCCTGCCGGGCGAAGAACACCGCGCGTTCGAGCTCGAAAGCCGAGAACGGACGGGCATCGCTCCGGCGGACGACGACCAGGACCTGTGGGTCGCCCGCCCGTCCGTCGAACGGCACGACGAGCGCCGGACCCGCCTCGCCCCCGCCGGCCGCGCCGAGCCCGCTCAGCTCGTCGAGGCGGGTGGGCTGGGATCCCTCGACGGCGCTGTGGACGCGTTCGTTGTCGATCACGAGTTCTGCCGGATGCGGGGCCTCGTCGCTGGACGCGAGCACGCGGTAGGCGTTGTCGCGGCCGCGGGGTTCGAGCACGAACACCGCGCGCGCGCCGAGAAGCGTCGCGGCCCGATCGGCGAACTCCTCGTGCGCGCCCGCCGAGTCGCTTCCCAGGATGGTCGTCGTCATCTCGGCGGCGGAGGCGCTCCACGCCTGGCGGGCGACGGTCTCGGCGAACAGTCTGGCGTTGTCGATGGCGAAGCCTGCGTTGGCGGCGAGGGCCTTCACGAGCTGTTCGTCGTCCTCCGTGAACCCGCCCGCCACCGGATCGGTGAGATAGAGGTTGCCGAACACGGTGTCGCGAACGGCGATCGGGACGCCGAGGAAGGCGGTCATCGGCGGGTGGCCGTCGGGGAAGCCGGAGGAGCGCGGGTCGTCCGCGATCGAGTCGAGCCGGATCGGCCGCGGGTCGTCGATGAGAGCGCCGAGGAGTCCGTGGCCTTCCGGGAGGTGACCGATCCGGGCTACGGCCTCGTCACCCATCCCGACGTGGATGAACTGCTCCAGCCCGCCGCCCTCGGCGATCACCCCGAGCGCTCCGTACCGGGCGCCCACCAGTTCGACGGCGGCCTCGACGATCGTCCGCAGCACGACAGGCAGCTCCAGGTGCGAGACGACCGCACGGTTGGCCCTCACCAGGGCGCGGAGCCGCCCCTGGGTGTCGAGGACCTTCCTGGCCTGCTCGACGAGCTCGCCGAGGGCGCGGTCGAGCTCCGCCCGAGGCGCGTCGGGGAACGTGATCGGCTCATCGCCCGGAATCGCGGGCCTCCTCTCGGCGACGACTACGACCGGGCCGGCGTCGGCGGGCGCCCGCCCTCACGCGCTGAGTTTAACCCCCGCCGGCGGCACCGGCACCACCGTCTCATCTCCCACCACGATCGTCGGCGCCGCCAGGTCGAGGAGCAGCCCGTGCGAGACCGAACCCAGCCAGGCGCGCTTCCACCCGGTCAGCCTCCTGCTGCCGACGACCAGCATGGCGGCGTGCTCCGACTCCACCCGCAGGCCGGAGATCGGATTCTGGCGCAGGAGCACGGAGGTGACGGCGAGTCCGGGATGCGCTTCGCGCACCGTACGCACCTGGTCGTCGAGCAACTCCCGGCGTTCGGTCTCCTGCGACGTGATGAACGCGTCGTCGGGGACCACGAGCGGCTGTTCCGACAACGGCGCGACCCAGCAGTGGACGACCGTCAACGGCTGCCCGAGCGCCTCGGCCTCCGCTGCCGCGTAGGCGAGGGCGAGCCGGCCGATGTCGGAGCCGTCCACGCCGGCCACCACACCCGAGCGGGCCTGTGCCGCCTCCGGTTCCTCGACCGGGATGACGGCCACCGGACCGGCCGCCGCGGTCGCCAGCTGCGCACCGAGCGACCAGCCGTACCGGAACCGCGGCCCGACGCGGTGCCGCGTGCCGACGACCACCAGGGTGTCGCCGCGCGTCTGCTTCGCCAGGAGGTCGAGCGGGTCGCCGACGAGCAGTTCCGTGCCGCTCACGGCGCCGGGATGGGACACCGCCAGCTCCTCGACCCGGGAGTCGAGACGGTCCTCCTCCTGCTCGGTCGCCCGGTCGCGGGCGTTGTCGTCCCCGAGGAAGAGCGCGGAGTCGACCACGTCGAAGAGCTCGATCGTCGTGCGGGTGTCGCGGGAGCGGCGGAGCGCCCAGGCCAGCGCGACCTCGGAGGCCGCGGAGCCGTTCCAGCAGACCACTGTGCGTGCGGGCATCGCCCGTTCCCTTCTAAGAGGCGACCCGGAGCACCAGCGAACCGCTGGCCCTCCCGCGTCGCAGATCGTCGATGGCGTCGGCCAGCCCGTCGAACGGCACAGCCGTCACGGTCGGGCGCAACCGGAGGTTGCGGGCCAGCGCGAGGAAGCGTTCGCCGTCCTCGCGGGTGTTCGCCGTCACGGTTCGCAGGTCGCGCTCCCGGAACAGCGAGTCGGTGTAGTTCAACGGAGGGAGGTCGGACATCTCGATGCCGGCGAGGACGACGGTCCCTCCGCTGGCGGTCGCCTCCAGCGCCACGGGCACCAGGCCGCCGGCCGGGGCGAAGACGATGGCGGCGTCCAGCGGTTCGGGAGGCGTCTCCTCCTCTTCGCCGACGAAATCGAGGCCGAGCTCCTGGGCGAGAGCGCGGTTGCGCACCCCCCGGGTCATCGCGAACACGCGGGCGCCGCCGGCCAGGGCGAGCTGTGCGGTCACGTGCGCGCTCGACCCGAACCCGTAGATTCCGAGGGTGCCGCCCGGTGGGAGCTGCGCCCGCATCAGGGCGCGGAACCCGATGATCCCGGCGCACAGCAGCGGAGCCGTCTCCAGCGCGTCGGCGTCCGCCGCGATCGGGTAGACATAGGCGGCGGGCGCCACCAGATAGTCCGCGAACCCGCCGTCGGCGTCCCAGCCGGTGTACTCGGAGTCCGGGCAGAGGTTCTCGGCGCCGCTCCGGCAGAACCGGCACTGACCGCAGGTGCGTCGCAGCCAGGCCACCCCGACCCGGTCGCCCGGCACGAAGGAGGTGACGGTGGCGCCGACGTCGCTGATCGTCCCGATCACCTGGTGACCCGGTGTCACCGACGGCCGGTGCACGGGGATCTCGTGATCGATCACGTGGAGGTCGGTGCGGCAGATCCCGCACACTTCCACCCGCACGAGCACCTCGTCGGGTCCCGGCTCCGGAACCGGAGCCTCCGCCTGTTCGAGGCCCCCGACCGCCCCGGTCGTCCGCCACGCTCTCATGCCATCCTCCTCGACCGTCCACGGGTTCCTGTCGTTCCCCACGGGTCCCCGTCGTTCCGCGACCGAGTCAAGCGGCCGGCGCCCGTGCGCGGCGGGCCGAAGGTCCCACGGGACTAAGGACCCTTCGTGGCGCGGGCCGTTCCGTGAAACTGCAAGCGGAGGTACAGGTCATGGAGATCCGCAGATACGTCGTCGGGGTGGACGGATCGGTCCCGGCCCGCGCGGCCATCCGGTGGGCGGTCGCGGGTGCGCGCGGGCGAGGCGCCCGGGTGACGCTCGTCCACGTGGCCGACGACGAGTGGGGGGCGGTCGGCTCGCAGCTCATCGACGAGGTCGACGATGACGCCCAGCGACGCCTGGCGGACGATCTCGCCTACGCCCGCTCGCTCGGCGGCGACGTGGAGATCACGGGCGAGTTGCGGATGGGAAGCCCCATGGCAGAGCTGGCCTCCTTCAGCGTTCCCGGCACGATGATCGTCGTCGGCACCCACAAGACCGGATTCCACTACGGGCGGGCGTTCGGCTCGCGCAGCCTCCAGCTCGCGAACCTGGCCACCGGCCCTGTCGCGATCATTCCCGAGGCCGCCTCGCGGATGAGGCGGGGCGTGATCGTCGGTGTCGACGACACCCCGGCGGGGGCGGCCGCGGTCGACCTGGCCGCCGACCTCGCCTGCGATCACCACTGCGAGCTGACGACGGTGCGCTCGTCCGAGGCGCACCTCCCCTTCGATGCGGAGGCCGCGGACGAGCGCCGCGACTGGCAGTTGCGGCGCGACGACGAGGCCAGGGGAGTGCTGACATCGGCGGTGACCCGCGCGCGTGCCCGGCAGCCGGGCATCGTGATCCGCAGCCGGGTGGTGCGCCGTCCCGCCGGCGCGGCGCTCAACGAGCTCGCCCGCACCGCAGAGCTGCTGGTGATCGGCGACTCGCGGCGCGAGAGGGCGCAACTCGGCAGCCTCGGCGCTGTCGCCTACGACGTGCTGCTCAACCTGTCCTCGCCGACGATCGTGGTACACGCCCCGTCGGTCGGAGAGGCCGGCGCGGAGCAGCCGGAGACGGAAGGAGAGAGCCATGTCTTCGGATGACCCGGTCCGCGAACTGGACCGTGACGAGTGCCGCGAAGTCCTCAAGGGCGCCAGCCTCGGCAGGCTCGCGACAGCGGTGGGCGGCGAGCCCGACATCTACCCGGTGAACTTCTATTCGGACGGGTCGAGCATCCTGATCCGCACGGCACCGGGGACCAAGCTGCTCGAGCTGACCGTGCACGACACCGTGGCGTTCGAGACCGACGGCTGGACCGACGACGAGGCGTGGAGCGTCATCGTCCACGGGCATGCCAGGCAGCTGGAGCACCAGGCCGAGATCGACGAGGCCGACACGTTGCCGCTCCAACCCTGGATCCCCACCCTCAAGTACCGCTACGTCCGGATCGAGATCGACCGGATGACCGGCCGCCGGTTCCGGCGCGAGCCGGAGCCGGACCGCTGGTGAGACCGACTCCCGGAAGGAGAACGAGATGACCGACACCCCGATCGCCGAGACCGAGGACCGCATCCACCCCGGGGGGCGCATCGTCGTCGGCGTCGACGGCTCGGCCGAGTCGCTGTCCGCTCTGCGGCGCGGCGCCCGGATGGCCGAACGGCTCGGCTGCAGCCTCGTCGGCGTCACCGTGTGGGAGTACCCGCCGTCGTGGCCCGGCTACGTGATGGGCGGCTGGGACCCGGAGCGCGATGCCCGCACGATCGCGGACGACGCCGCGAGCGATGTGTTCGGCACCAAGCGGCCCGACTGGTACTCGACGGTCATCCGTTCGGGATCGGCCGCGCGCCAGCTCATCGCCGAGGCCGAGGACGCCGAGATGCTGATCGTCGGCAGCCGCGGCCTCGGAGGCTTCACCGGGCTCCTCCTCGGCTCGGTCTCCCGCTCGGTCGTCGAGCACGCGGACTGCCCGGTGCTGGTGATCCACGGGTCGGTCTGAGCGGCGGGGGTCTGGTCGGCGTCGGTCTGAGCGGCGGGGAGCCGTCGAACGAGGCCGTCCGGGAGGGGCGTCACACCATCGCGACCGACCGCAGCGCCGCGCTGAGCTCCCGCCCCCACGCGCGCGCCTCGTCGAGTTGTCCGGGCACCAGGACGCTGTCCTTGTCGACGAGGAAGCTGTGCTTGTGCGCGAGCCGGCGCGAGCCGAGCCGGTGCAGGCGCTTGTCGATGGCCGAGGCGGCGGAGCCGGTGAAGAGCTCGGTCATGTCGGCCCGCGTGTCGAAGGCCGCGAAACGCGCAGGCGGCTCGCCGCAGGTGTCCAGCCACTCGCGCACGCCGATGCCTTCGGCGTCCGGTTCGAGCACCAGCGAGCGGTCCGGGTCGTCGCTCCACTTCCCGGCCTCCACGCGCGTGGCGGGCCGGCTCATCCCGTGCGCGTGGGTCGGGGCACCGACCAGCAGGAGGTCGACGTCGGGGAACGTCTCCGGCGCGTCCTTGACGCGCACGACGGTGACCGTCGTGGACTCGCGCAGACCCTCGGCGATGGCCTCGGCCACCTGTCGCGTGCTGCCGAACATGGACTCGTAGACGATGGCCGCGTGTGCGACCGGAGCGGACTCGTTCATGCCGTCCAGCGTCCCGCGGGTCGGCTCGGCCGGGCCAGGGCCGAAAGTCACGTGGGACTTTCGGCACTGCGCCGCCGCCGCTGCGACGGGGAGGCTGGAGCCGACGAGACCTCGGGAGGACACGATGACGGACACCATCATGGTCGGAGTGGACGGCAAGCCGGAGCACCGGGCCGCACTGACGTGGGCGACCGAGCGCGCCGTGCGCGATGGAGCACGGCTGGAACTGGTGTTCGTGATCGAGCGCAGCTGGGGCGACGCGTCCGACCAGCCGGGCGACCTGCTCGTGCTGGCCGCGAAGTCGCTGCTGGACGCGACGCGGGAGTCCGCGCTGCGCATCGCGGAACGGGCGCCGGCGCGCTCTCGTGCGCTGAGCGGGTCGCAGGCGCACGCAGCGCCGCGGCCGTCGCTGAACGTCTCGACACGCTACCTCTACGGCCATGTCGGCACCGAGCTCGCCTGGGCTTCGCGCGACGCCGACCTGCTGGTGGTCGGAGCGCGGTCGAGCGCCGATCGGGAGCGGGCGTTCGCGGGATCGCTCGCCACACGCGTCGCGGCGACGGCGGCGTGCTCGGTGGCGGTCGTTCCGCACGGCTGGGACCGGTCGGGCATCGGTGTCGTCGTCGGAGTGGACGGCCAGCTCTCCTCCGAGCCGGCGGTCTCGCTCGCCGCCGAGGAGGCGGCTGCGCTCGACGAGCCCCTGCGGATCGTCTGCGTCGGCTACGAGGCCAACCCTCTGCTGGCCGGGCTGGTTCCGGAGCGGTCGCTCGGCGACCGTCGGCAGCGCATCGTGGACGCGGCCGCGGAGGCGGCACGCGAGCTGCGGCCGACGATCGACGTCCGGGCCGACGTCGTCGAGGCCTCCCCATCGAGGGGCTTGGTCGCGGCCGCGGAAGGCCACAGAATGCTCGTCGTGGGAACGCACAATCGACGCAGCGCCAAACGGATCATGCTCGGGTCGGTCAGCCATGACGTGCTCTTCAACGTCCGGGTGCCGGTCGTGATCGCCCGCGCCCACCGCGAGGTCGGATGAGCGGCGCGCTCGGCACCGCGGCTCCGGCCGCCACGCCGAGCCCGGTGCGGGCAGCCGCCTGCCAGGACGTGCCGGACGTGCTCGCGGCCGCAGGGACCACCGCGAGCGGCTTGACCGACGCGGAGGCCGCGGCCCGGCTCGCCCGTTTCGGCCCGAACGCCGTGCGCGGTCATCGCGCGCGCCCCTGGCGGGTGCTCGGACGCCAGGTGCGCAGTCCCATCCTGATCCTGCTGTTCGCGACGGCGATCATCTCGGCGTTCGTGGGCCAGGCGGCGGAGGCGTCGATCATCGCCGTGATCCTGGTGATCAGCGTGGGCCTCGGCTTCGTCAACGAGTTCCGGGCCGAGCGGGCGGCGGACGCCCTGCACGACCGGCTGCGGCACACGACCGTGGTCGTTCGCGGAGGGACTCGGCGGAGCGTCGACGTGACGGAGCTCGTCCCGGGCGATCTGGTCGTCCTCGCCGTCGGCTCGGTCGTCCCGGCCGACCTCCGGCTGGTGGAGGTCACCGGGCTGGAATGCGACGAGAGCATCGTGACCGGTGAGGCGCGGGCCACCGCCAAGGCCGTGGGCGCCGTGGCCGAAGGCGCGGGCGTCGGCGATCTCGCATCGTGCGCGCTCATGGGCACGGTCGTGCACGCCGGCGGCGGAACCGGCGTCGTGGTCGCAACCGGAGGGCGGACCGAGTTCGGGAGGATCGCGGTCGGGCTGGGCGCGCAGGAGCCGCAGACCGAGTTCCAGCGCGGGCTCGGGCAGTTCTCGACATTCCTCCTGCTGGTCGCGCTCATCCTGACGACGCTGATCTTCGTGGCCGCGCTGCTGCTCGGCAGGCCGCTGATCGAGTCCCTGCTGTTCTCGCTCGCCATCGCGGTGGGCATCACGCCGCAGCTGCTGCCCGCCGTGGTCAGCACCAGTCTCGCGGCCGGGTCGCGCGCGCTCGCGAAACGGCGGGTGCTGGTGAAGCGGATGGTGTGCATCGAAGACCTCGGCGACCTCGACCTCCTGGTGACCGACAAGACGGGGACGCTCACCACCGGCCGTATCGTGTTCGACCGGCCGGTGCCGCTGGACGGCGTCGGAGCGGACGAGGTGCTGCTGCTCGGCCTCCTCGCCACCGACACCGACCCGTCCGCGCCGCAGACGGTCGGCCTGAACGCGCTCGACGCCGCGCTCTGGGAGAGCGACGAGGCGGCCTCCGCGCCGCTCTCGGCGTATCGCCGGCTGGACGTCCTGCCCTTCGACCACGAGCGACGGCGGGCCGCCGCCCTCGTGGCGGCGACCGGGTCGCCCGCGATCGTGGTGGTGAAGGGCGCGCCGGAGTCGGTGCTGCCGCTCTGCACGGTCGCCGACCCGGCGGCCGCTGCCGCGCTCGAAGGTCTGTATGCGGCGGGCTCGCGCGTCATCGCGATCGCGACACGGACCGCCGGCGGCCTGACCGCGCTGCGCCCCGACGACGAGGCCGGTCTGACGCTGCGCGGGTTCCTGGCGTTCATCGACGGGGTCAAACCGGACGCGCGAGCCTCGCTGCAGCGCCTCGCCGAGCTCGGCGTCGAGGTCAAGATCGCGACAGGAGACAGCTCCGTCGTGGCCGAGCGCGTCTGCGCACAACTGGGGATGGCGACCCTCGGGACGCTCACCGGCGACCGTGTCGACGCGCTGGGCGACGCCGAGCTCGCCGAGGCCGCGCGGGCGTCCACGATCTTCGCCCGCGTCTCGCCCGAGCAGAAGGCCCGCATCATCCTGGCGCTCCGTCAGAAGGGGCGTGCCGTCGGCTTCCTCGGCGACGGCGTCAACGACGCGCTCGCACTGCACCGAGCCGACATCGGCATCTCGGTCGACTCGGCGGTGGACGTCGCGAAGGATGCCGCCGACGTCCTGCTGCTCGACAAGGACCTCGACGTGCTCGCCGACGGCGTGACCGAGGGTCGCCGCATCTTCGCGAACACCATCAAGTACGTGCTGATGGGGACGTCGAGCAACTTCGGCAACATGTTCAGCGCCTCGATCGCCTCGGTGATCCTCCCGTTCCTGCCGATGCTGCCCGGGCAGATCCTGCTCAACAACCTGCTCTACGACTCCAGCCAGCTGGCCATCCCGACCGACCACGTGGACGCCGAGCAGCTGACGGCGCCGTCGCACTGGGACATCGGCGCCATCCGCCGCTTCATGCTCCTGTTCGGCCCGATCAGCTCGCTCTTCGACTTCGCGACGTTCGGACTCATGCTGTTCGCGTTCCAGGCGGCGCCTCCCGAGTTCCGGTCGGGCTGGTTCATCGAGTCGATCGCGACGCAGACGCTCATCGTGTTCGCCATCCGCACCCACCGTGTGCCGTTCCTGCGCAGCCGCGCCTCTGTTCCGTTGACGGTCTCGGTGCTCGCCGTCGTCGCGGTCGGCGCCTGGCTGCCCTACTCCCCGGTGTCCGCGGTCCTCGGGTTCACGCCCCTGCCCGCGCTGTTCTTCCTGGCCCTCGTCGGGCTCGTGCTGGTCTACCTGGTGCTGGTGGAGCTCGCGAAGGTCTGGTATTACGCGCGCCTCAGCGCGCCGCGGGCCCCGACAGTGCGCCAGCGGGCGTACCCGCACCGGGTGGCGCGCCGGGCCGCGCGGTTCACGACGCGGTCGCCGCGGGCGTCGCGGGCGGCCTGACCTCCGCCGCGGGCCCGGTCGTCGGCGAGAGCTCCACTGTCTCGCCGAACTCGGCCACGTGCGCTTCCCAGCCGAGCGTGCGGTCGATGCGCGTGCGGAGCGCGTCGGCCGCGTGCGGCTCACCGTGTGTCACGTAGACGGCGCGCGGAGGCGCGGACGCGGTGCGCAGCCAATCCAGGATCTGACCGGCGTCGGCGTGCGCCGAGAGCATGTCGAGCGAATGCACCTGCGCCCGGATCGGGACATCGCGGCCGTAGATCCGCAGGCTGCGCTCGCCGCGGCGGAGGGCGTCGCCGCGCGTGCCCCCGGCCTGGAAGCCGGTGAGCACGATCGCATTGTGCGGGTCGTTCCCGTAGGCGGCGATGTGGTGCAGCACCCGGCCGCCCTCGAGCATGCCGCTCGCGGAGATGATGATCGCGGGGCCTCCGCGCAGGTTGAGCAGCTTCGAGTCGTCGACTGTGCGGACCAGGGTCGCAAGCCGGTACATCGCCTCGAACTCGGCCGCCGGGATGCGGTGCTCCTCCGGGTAGCGCGCATAGATCTCCGCCGCATTCACGGCCATCGGGCTGTTCAGGAACACGGGAACGTCCGGGATGGAGTGCCGCGCCCGCAGTCTGCTGAGGTGCAGCAGCAGCGTCTCGGCACGGCCGACCGCGAACGCGGGCATGATCACCACGCCGCCGTGGCTGCAGACATCGCGCACGATCTCGCCGAGCAGCCACTCCGGGTCCGTGCCGGGGTGCACGCGGTCGCCGTAGGTCGACTCGCACACCAGGACGTCCGTCGCCTCCAGTGCGCGGGGCGGCTTCATCAGCGAGTCGTCCGGGCGTCCCAGGTCACCGGTGAAGTGGAGCCGCGTGCCCTCGACGTCGAGGTGCACCTGTGCGGCGCCGAGGATGTGACCGGCGGGGACGAAGCGGCTCGCCAGCCCGGCGACGTCGACCTCCTCGTCGAAGGGATGCGGATCGAAGTGCTCCAGCGCGTCGAGGGCGTCCTGTTCCGTGTACAGCGGTCGGGGCGGCGAGTGCCGGGAGGTGTGGTGCCGGTAGGCGAACGCGGCCTGCTCCTCCAGAAGCCGTCCGCTGTCCGCCAGGATCAGCCGGCTCAGTTCGGCTGTCCCGCGGGTCGAATGGATGCGGCCGCGGAACCCGTCGCGGACGAGCGCGGGCAGATATCCGGTGTGGTCGAGGTGGGCGTGGCTGACCACGACGGCGTCGATGCTCGACGGCTCGACCGGGAACGGCCTCCAGTTCCGCTCGCGGAGGACCTTGTACCCCTGGAACATCCCGCAGTCGACGAGCACCCGGCGGCCGTGGGACTCGATGAGATAGCGGGAGCCCGTGACCGTGTCCGTCGCCCCCAGGAACCGCAGGGTCCCGGTCACGTCGTCACCGCGCGGTCGCGCCGGAGCAGCCCCAGCCCGAGCAGCACGAATCCCAGCTCCGCCAGCCCCGCCGCGAAGTAGATAGCCTGCAGCACGCTGAACGGGATGAACATCATCTGCACGAAGATCCAGATCAGCAGGCCGAAGCCGGCGACCGCCGTCGCGAACGCCCCGGACGGCGACCCGCGCCCCACGAGCAGGGAGGCGAGCAGGTGCGTTCCGCCGACGATCACGGCCAGCACGAGGCCGGGGACGATGAACGAGGTGAACGGGCTCCCGCCCAGGTAGGAGCGGTCGGGGACGGCGCCTCCGACGGACGACGAGGTCGCCGCGCCGATGATCAGAGCGACGCCGCCGGCGATCGCGGTGATTCCGACCAGCGCGGTGAGCACGGTCAGGACGATGCGGATCCAGCGTTTCATGACTCCTCCGATCTCTCCGTCCGAGCGTCCTCCTCCGCCGCCGACGGGCGCAGGGCCGAAAGACCCGTGCCCCGGAGAACCTGCCCGGAGGACCCGCCGGAGGACCTGCCGGGGGACCTTCGGCCCATCCCGGGCGCATGGCCGCGGACGAGACTGGCGCCACATCGAAAGGAGCCGCCATGCGCGCAGCCGTCGTCACCGAGTTCCACCAGCCCCTCACCGTCGAGGAACGTCCCATTCCGTCTCCCGGGCCCGGGCAGATCCTCGTGCGGCTGGAGGCGTGCGGGCTCTGCCACACCGACATCCACGCCATCGACGGCGACTGGCCCGTCAAGCCGACACTTCCGTTCGTCCCCGGGCACGAGGGTGTCGGGATCGTGGAGCGCCTCGGCGACGGTGTGACCTCCCGCACGCTCGGCCAGCGGGTGGCGATGCCGTGGCTCGGGCACGCGTGCGGCGAATGCCGCTACTGCGTCGACGGTCGGGAGAACCTCTGCGAGCAGCAGTACAACACCGGCTATTCCGTCGACGGAGGCTATGCCGAGTACGCGCTGGCCGATGCCCGGTTCGCGGTCCCGGTTCCGGACGAGGTTTCTCCCCTCGACGCCGCGCCGCTCACCTGCGCGGGCGTGACCACGTATGCCGCGGTGAAGGCCGCGCACGTCGTCCCGGGGGAGCGGGTCGCGATCTTCGGCATCGGCGGCCTCGGGCACCTGGCCGTGCAGTACGCGCGGCTCGTGGGCGCACAGGTGGTCGCGGTCGACGTCGACCAGGACAAACTGGATCTCGCGGTCGAGCTCGGCGCGGATCACGCGATCGACGCGCGCGAGGTCGACCCCGCCACCGCCATTCACTACCTGGGCGGCGCCGACGTCGCGATCGTCCTGGCCGTCGCGGACACGGTCTTCGACCAGGCGTTCCGTTCGCTGAACCGCGGCGGCCGGCTCGTGCTGGTCTCGCTGCCCGCCGACGGCACCCTGACGGTGCCGGTGTTCGACACGGTGCTCAAGGGGATCTCGATCATCGGGTCCATCGTCGGCACCCGGCAGGACCTCGTCGAGGTGTTCGCGCTGCACGCAGCGGGACGCACGCGCGTGGTGGCCGCCCGCCGCGACATCCGCGATGTGAACGACGCAGTGGCGAGCGTGCTGGCCGGGGAGGTTCCCGCGCGACTGGTCTTCGTCTACGACTCAGGGCTCCCGGTCGAGGTGCAGGAGCGGGATGCCGCGGGAACGCCGGACCTCGGCTGAGGGTCGCGCTCGGAGGGACTTAAGGCCCGACCGCCTCCCGACGCTCTCGTCCATCATGGAAGAAGCCGGAGACACGTCCGGTCGAACGGCCGTCGCATTCCGAATGGGGGGCTGCGACGACGCGACCGGAGTCGTCGGTGCGACTCGCACCCGCGGTCGAGGCGGGGCGATCGTTCACGCATCGGCGACCGGTCCGCGGCACGGGGTGTAGGGGCTCCCGTGCCGCGGATGTCCGGCGGTACCCGGCGGCGGCCGTCCGATTCCGCTCGCCGCTCCGGCCGGATCGCGGCCCTCTCGCTCGCGTTCGAACGGCGGGACTTTCGCCCCTCGTGACGACCGGGTCCCGGGCGGCAGCCTTGCAGCATGAACACGAGAACAGTCACCCAATCCGAGGCGGACCTCAAGGTCCGTCACGACGTCCAGTCCGAGCTCGGCTGGCAGGCCGGGCTGGACGACCCGGCACACATCGGGGTGGCGGTCGACGGAGGAGTCGTCACGCTGAGCGGCGAGGTCACATCGTTGAGCCAGCGCGCCGTCGCCGTCATGGCCGCCCAGCGGGTGGTCGGCGTGGTCGCGGTCAACGACGAGCTGCACCTGCGCTCCATCCTGGGCGAGCCCGAGGGTCTCGAACTGGCCAAGGCGGTGAACGATGTGCTCCGCTGGACGTCGGGGATCCCGGCAGAGCGCATCCACCTCGAGGTGCAGGGGCACCTGGTCACCCTGAGCGGCCTGGTCGACTGGAACTACCAGCGTGCCGCTGCCGCGAAGGCCGTGCGCAGGATCGACGGCGTGCACGCCGTGGACAACCGCATCCAGCTCAGCGGGCGTCCCGACGCTCAGGACGTCGAGCACCGCGTCCGCGAGGCGATCATCCGTAACGCCGCCCTCGACGCGCGCAACATCGTCGTCACCGCCGAGGGGAACGAGCTGACGCTCACCGGCACGGTGCGCTCCTGGATCGAGAAGCACGAGGCCGAGCTGACCGCATGGTCGTCGCCGAACGTGACGCAGGTGCACAACCGGCTCGTGGTGCACCTCGGCAACGGCTAACCGCCGAACGCAGTGCTCTCGCCGTGCGGGGGCAGGTGATCGCTGAACCACGCGCCCGCGAGTCTCGCGACGGTCTCCAACGCCCCGGGTTCTTCGAACAGGTGCGTGGCACCCGGCACGATGTCGAGACGGGTGACGGCGCGCATGCGTGATCGGGCCAGCCGGTTGAGCTCCAGTACCTCTTCGTCGGCTCCTCCCACGATCAGCAGTGTGGGTGCGGTCACCGACGGCAGGCTCGCGCCGGCCAGGTCCGGGCGCCCTCCTCGCGACACGATCGCCGCGATATCGGCGCCGGGTGCTGCCGCAGCGGTCAGGGCGGCAGCTGCTCCGGTGCTGGCACCGAAATAGCACACCGGCAGGCCCGCAGTGCTCTCGTACTCCCGCACCCACGCCGTCGCGTCGCCGAGCCGCTCGGCGAGGAGGTGGATGTCGAAGACGAGCCTCCGGTCGTGCTCCTCCTCGGTGGTGAGGAGGTCGAGCAGGAGGGTGGCGATCCCCCGGTCGTTGAGGACCGACGCCACAGAGCGGTTGCGCGGGCTGTGCCGAGAGCTGCCGCTGCCATGGGCGAACAGGACGATTCCGGTCGGGTCGTCCGGGAGGGTGAGCGATCCGGCCAGAGTGACGGGACCGGCCTCGACGAAGACCTCCGGGTCCGCCGGGTGCGAGTCGTCAGCCGGGTGCGAGTCGTCCGCCGGGGTTCCGGCGAGAGCCGCCGCGCGGGCGAGCAGCCTCTCGACCTCGTCGTCGCTGGTCTGCGTGAAGTCGCGGTACACCTGTCCGACGGCGTAGTAGTCGGCCGGTTTCGTCAGGCAGATCACCTCGTCGGCCTCGGGATGCAGCCGCTTCTCGGCGTCGGGCGGCCCGACCGGCGCGGCGAGCACCACACGCGTCGCGCCGAGGGCGCGGGCGACCTGGCACGCCGCCCGTGCGGTCGACCCCGTGGCGATCCCGTCGTCGACGATGAGTGCGGTGCGGCCGGTAAGCGGCACGCTTCGGCGATCGCCGCGGAAGCGGGCGACCCGTCGTTCGAGTTCCGCTCGCTCGCGCTTCTCGACGTCGCGGAGCTCCTGCGGCGTCACGCCGGTCATCAGGAGCACGTCGTCGTCCAGGACCCGCACCCGGTTCTCGCCGATGGCGCCCAGTGCCAGTTCGGGCTGGTACGGCACGCCCAGTTTGCGGACGACGAGGACGTCGAGGGGAGCGTGCAGAGCCGAGGCGACCTCGAAGGCGACCGGCACGCCTCCCCGCGGAAGCCCCAGCACCACAGGATGTTCGTGCGCGAGCGGGATGAGCCGTTCGGCGAGGAGGCGGCCGGCCTCCGAACGATCGGCGAACACGGCGGCCGCCTCCGGCTACCGTGCGTCGGCCGTGTCACGGCCGCGCTGCTCGATGTGGGCATCCGACCCCGGGAAGACGATCGTGGTGCGGCCGTCCTCCTCCCAACGGACCACATAGGGAGGCGCGCCGTCCGCCCCGTGGACTTCTTGGATGTAGCCGACCCGTGGCGGCTTCTCCAGTTGATTCGACGCGATGACCAGGAAGTCTCCCGCTTTCGCCTGCATCCCACTCAACTCCTCCGGCGGCTCGAGGGTCGACGCACGCCGACCCGCTGCGCTGGCCCGATGCTAAGCGGGGTGCCGGCCGGGGGCCCAGGTCTTTGGTCCCCCGGGCGGCGAGGCCGTGGCCTCGCCGCCGATGTCGTGCGGCCTCGCTCGGATCACGCGAGCGGGAGGCCGCCTCGGAAGATCTGAGCGGCCTCGCGCACGGCGTATCCCACGATCACCAGCCCGGCGAGCGGATCCGCCCACCACCAGCCCAGCAGGCCGTCGAGGACGATGCCGGCGAGCACCGCGGTGGCCAGGATGCCGTCGACGAGCGTCACACGCCCTTCGGTGATCAACACCGGGTTGCCGAGGCGGCGACCCGTGCGCGCCTTCCCGAACGCCAGCGCGAACATCACGACCGCCGTCGCTGCGGTCCAGCCCGCGCCGCCGGGCGTCGGCGTGGCGCGATGGCCGGCGAGCAGCACGACGGCCGCCTGCACGAGCAGGTAGCCGGCGAGCAGCACGAACGCCACGCCGATCAGGCGCAGGGCGATCCGCTGCCGCTGCTCGCCCGTTCCGGTCAGCTCCCAGATCACGACGGTGCTCGCGCCGATCTCGATGAGGCTGTCGAGACCGAAGCCGAGCAGAGCGACCGAGGCGCTCGTGTAGGCGAGCACCGCGAGCACGACGACTCCGGCCACGTTCCAGCCGAGCGTGACCGCCTCCAGGCCGATGCCGAACCGGATCAGCCGGCGCTGCTCCGCCGCGCCTGCGGGAACGGCGGTCATCGTGGTGCGCGGCTGTCGGCCGGGGCGAGTTCGAGCTGCAGCTCGTCCAGGTTGCGCACGTGCGCGGTCGCGTGCGCACGAGCGGTCGCCGCGATGCGCTGCGCGTCGGCCAGGGATTCCGCGGCGACCTCCAGCCGCGCGCTGCCGTGCAGCCGGTGGCCGACCCAGCGCAGCTGCACGCGCGGCGCCGCCGTCACCCCGGGAGTCCCCTCCAGGGCGTGCTCGAGCCGCTCCACGAGTTCCGGCTCGATGCCGTCGAGGAGGCGGCGTCCGATGCTGCGGACGGTGCCCCACAGCAGCACGATGATGGCGGCGGAGATGAGCAGGCCGACGATCGGGTCGGCGAGCGGGAAACCGAGCATGACGCCGAGCGCGCCGATCACCACCGCGAGCGAGGTGAAGCCGTCGATGCGGGCATGGACGCCGTCGGCGACCAGTGCAGCGGAGCCGATCCGCCGCCCGACGCGGATGCGGTAGACCGCGACCGCCTCGTTGCCGGCGAAGCCGATGAGACCGGCGACGACCACCCAGCCGAGGTTCTCCAGCGGGTGCGGGTGGAAGAACCGGTCGATCGACTGCCAGGCGGCGACGACGGCCGACAGGGCCACGACGGCGATGATGAACAGACCGGCCAGGTCTTCCGCGCGGCCGAGGCCGTAGGTGTAGCGACGGGAGGCCGCGCGCCGGCCGAGCACGAAGGCGACCCAGAGCGGCACCGCCGTCAGGGCGTCGGAGAAGTTGTGGACCGTGTCGGCGAGCAGCGCGACCGATCCGCTGAAGGCCACGATGACGGCTTGCAGCACGGTGGTTCCGAGCAGCACGAACAGGCTGATCTTCAGCGCCCGGACACCCTCCACGCTCGCCTCCAGGGCATCGTCGATCGAGTCGGCGGCGTCGTGCGAGTGCGGGACGAAGAGCCCGTAGAGGAAACCGAGGAAGCCCGTCGGGTGGTGATGATGGTCGTGGTCGTGGTCGTGGTCGTGGTCGTGGTCGTGGTCGTGGTCGT
>NZ_CAMFLC010000026.1 GCF_945957465.1 uncultured Leifsonia sp. | reverse complement strand
TGCCATGAGATTTCTCCTAACGAGAATGTGGTGCGAGCCTGGCCGGCTCTGCCACGGTGATGTCTGGATGACGTGGGGGTCGGGGCTCAGGCCTCGACCGTGATGCCCATCGAACGGGCGGTGCCTGCGATGATCTTCGACGCCGCGTCGATGTCGTTGGCGTTGAGGTCGACCATCTTCTGCTCGGCGATGGAACGCACCTGCTCCTGGGTCAGCTTGCCGACCTTGGTGGTGTGCGGGACGCCGGAGCCCTTGGCGACGCCTGCCGCCTTCTTGATCAGCTCGGCCGCGGGCGGCGTCTTCAGGACGAACGTGAACGAGCGGTCCTCGTACACGGTGATCTCGACCGGGATGACGTTGCCGCGCTGCGACTCGGTCGCTGCGTTGTACGCCTTGCAGAACTCCATGATGTTCACGCCGTGCTGACCCAGGGCCGGGCCGATCGGCGGGGCCGGGTTGGCAGCGCCGGCGTTGATCTGAAGCTTGATCAGACCGGTGACCTTCTTCTTCGGTGCCATGTCTCTTCCTTCTTTGTGTATTCGAGCACGTGGGCGTCAGGCCCGCGGCGCTCTCCCGGTTTCTCGGCCCTTCCGAGACCCGGTGGTGCGTAAAACAGTGGGGAGGCCCTGTATGTTTCCCGTCAGAGCTTCGTGACCTGGTCGAAGCTGAGCTCGACCGGCGTCTCGCGCTCGAAGAGGGAGACCAGGACGGTGAGCTTGCCGCTCTCCGGCTTGATCTCGCTGATCGAGCCAGGCAGACCCGCGAACGAGCCCTCCTTGATCGTGATGGTCTCGCCGATCTCGAAGTCGACCTCGGCCGGGATGACCCGCGCGGCGGCCTTCTGGCCCTTGGCGGCGCCCTTGGCCGGAGCCTGGTCGACCTGCACGAGGCTCTTCAGCATCGAGAAGGCCTCCTCGAAGCGAAGCGGCGTCGGGTTGTGCGCGTTGCCGACGAAGCCGGTGACGCCGGGCGTGTGGCGGACGACCGACCAGCTGTCCTCGTTGAGGTCCATGCGCACCAGCACGTAGCCGGGGATGCGCACGCGGTTGACCATCTTGCGCTGGCCGTTCTTGATCTCGACCACGTCCTCCATGGGGACCTGGACCTCGAAGATGAAGTCCTCCATGTTCATGGAGACCATGCGGTTCTCGATGTTGGACTTCACGCGGCGCTCGAAGCCCGCGTAGGAGTGGATGACGTACCACTTGCCGAACTTGGCGCGCAGTTCTGCGCGGAACTCCTCGTAGGGGTCCGCAGCGACCTCGTCCTCGTCCTCGACGGCCTCCTGAGCGGCCTCGGCTTCCTCGGCCGAGTCGACCTCGAGCGCTTCGTCGACGGCGCGGTCGGCCTCGGGGTCGACGGCCTCGGCCATCGCGTCGAGCACGGCGTCGAGATCGATCTCGGTGCCGTCTTCGGAGACGATGTGCAGCGCCTCGTGCTCCGCGGGGTCGGACGACTCCTCGTCGCGCTCCAGGACGTTGCCCGTCTGCGCCTCGTCGTCTTCGGAGGACTGCTCGGCGGCGGTCGCCCAGTCCACGTCGTCGCGGTTCGTCTCAGACACTGAATTCATTCCATTTCTGTCGGTATGGCCGTGCGGCCGGTCGGCTGGCGGGGCTTACTTCGGGTTGCCGAAGACCCACACGACGCCGAGACCGAACACCCAGTCGAGCAGGGACACGATCGCCATCATGATCACCACGAAGACGAGCACGACGCCGGTGTAGCTCAGAAGCTCCTTGCGCGTCGGCGTGACGACCTTCTTGAGCTCGCCGATGACCTGCCGGATGAACAGGGCGATCCGCGCGAAGGGGTTGCGCCTGGCGGCGCGGTCCTTCTTGGCGTTGGCGACGATTTCCTCGCTCGGCTCGTCGATTACCTTTCGGGCCACCTCGTTACACCTTTCGTGGACCGGCATCGGAATGCCGGTTTGCAGGGCGGACAGGAATCGAACCTGCAACCTGCGGTTTTGGAGACCGCTGCTCTGCCAATTGAGCTACCGCCCTAGGGATTGTGAACCGCGAAACCCTCCTGGCTTCGCGAAAATAGGCGCAGAAAAGCTTGGCAGATTCAACCACCGCGATCCAGTGTACGGGACGCACGACCCCCTCGCAAAAACGCCGCGGGCTACAGGAGCTTGCGCTCCAGCGCCCAGGCGGTGAGCTCGTGACGCGACGAGAGCTGGAGCTTGCGGAGCACCGCCGAGACGTGGGTCTCGACGGTCTTGACCGAGATGAAGAGCTCGGCCGCGACCTCCTTGTACGAGTAGCCGCGGGCGATCAGACGCATGACCTCCCGCTCGCGGGCGGACAGCCGGTCGAGCTCGTCCGTGGTCTCCGCCTGCTCCCCGGCGGTCGCCCCGAAGGCGTCGAGCACGAAGCCGGCGAGCTTCGGCGAGAATACCGCGTCGCCGCCCGCGACCGCCACGACGGCGTCGCTCACCTGACGCCCTGAGCTCCCCTTCGTCAGGTAGCCGCGCGCCCCGGCGCGGATCACGCCGACCACGTCCTCGGCGGCGTCGGACACGCTCAGGGCCAGGAAGCGCGTGCCGGGGTTCTCGGCCACCGTGCGGCGCACGACTTCGGCGCCGCCTCCGCCTGCCCCGCCCGGGAGGTGCACGTCGAGCAGCACGACCTCCGGGCGCGTGCGGAGGATGGCCTCCACGGCCCCGTCGACGTCCTGCGCCTCGGCGAGCACCCGGAGGCGGTCGTCGAGGTCGGCCCGCAGCCCGGAGCGGAAGATCGAATGGTCGTCGACGATCACGACGGTGATCGGACGCGGCGTCTCGTCGGTCATGCCTTCATTCTCGCTCGCCGGGCAGCTCGACCGTCAGGTGGACCTCGGTTCCCGAGTCGCGCGCTGTGACCGTCGCCCGGCCTCCCGCCCGGCGCATCCGGCCGATGATCGACTCGCGCACGCCCAGGCGCCCCTCCGGGAGCGCGTCGATGTCGAAGCCGGGGCCGCGATCGCGCACGAAGACGTCGACGGAGCCCCCTCCGGACTCGATGTACACCGAGACATCGCCTCCCGCGTGCCTGGCCGCGTTGAGCATCGCCTCGCGGGCGGCGGCCGCCAGCTCCGCCGGCGCACGCCGCACCGGCTCCCCCGCGCTCACGACGTCGAAGTGCACGGCGTGGTCGACCTCCAGCGCTGCGGCCACGGAGCGCAGCTCGATCGCGAGATCCTCGGCGTCGGGCACGGCGCCCTCCCCCGCCTCCGCGTACAGCCAGTCGCGCAGCTCGCGTTCCTGGGCGCGCGCGATCCTGCCGACCTCGCTGGAGGCCCCCGCCCGGTTCTGGATGAGGGCGAGCGTCTGCAGGACGGAGTCGTGCAGATGCGCGGCCATCTCGGCGCGCTGCTCCTCGCGGACGCGCGCGGTGCGCTCGGCGATCAGCTCCGTCCAGAGCCGGAGCGCCCAGGGCCCCACCATCACCGCTGCTCCCGCGAAGGTCGCCCCGATGATGGCGAGCCACAGCAGGCCGGACGAACGGCCGCCCTGCATCCCGCTGAGCACGAGGGCCAGCGCGACCAGAAACCCGCCGGACGCGAGCCGGAACCCGGTCGGGGTGAGCCGTGACGGTGCGGGGGTCTCGTCGTCCACGAGCTGCTGCCAGAGCACGGCCGCCACCAGCAGCACGATCGACGCGACGACGGCGCCGAACGCCCCGTTCGCGGCACCGGCGGCGACCAGGACGATCGACACGACGCCGGACACCGCACCGCCCATCGCCAGCACCCACGGCACGTCGACCCGCCGGGTGACACGTTCGTCCGAGCTGCCCGGAGCGGGGTCGCGCAGCGGGGTGAGCGCCCACAGCCAGAGGTAGAAGAGGACGCCGGCGCCACCGAGGAGGGTGGTGCCGACCAGGATCCAGCGCACGGCCGCGACCGGCCAGCCCAGGTGGTCGGCGAGCGCGACGCTCACACCGCCGACCACGCAGTCGCGGGGTCGGGCCAGCGGCGGGCGCTTCACGCGCTCGCCGGGCAGGGGTGCAGAGGCCATACCTGGAATCCAAGCAGACGGCGGGGCGGCCCGACAGCGCGGGTCGCCGGAATCAGGGTCGGCTCAGGGGGACCCCCGATAGCGCCGTGCGCTCGCTGCACGCCACGATCGAGTCATGGCGAACGACAGTACGACCCCTCCCCCTCCCGGCGCACCGACGCCCGGCGCGGCGACTCCCGGCGCACCGACGCCCGGCGCGGCGACGCCCGGCGCAGCACAGAACCCGGCCGGCCCCTACGGCGGCCCGCAGACCGGCTTCTCCGGACGCGGCACCCGGTTCTTCGACTGGATGCGCAGCCTCGGGGTTACACGCACCGACGGCTGGGTCGGCGGGGTCTGCGCGGGCATCGCGTACCGGATCGGCATCGATCCGCTGATCGTCCGGGGAATCGCGGTGGTCGCCGCCCTTCTCGGCGCCCCGGTGGTGCTGCTCTACGCGATCGCCTGGGCGCTCCTCCCCGATCGAGAAGGCCGCATCCACCTGCAGCGCCTGTTCGAGGGCGAGTTCGAGGCTCCGATCGTCGCGATCGGCGTGCTGATCGTGCTCTCGCTGCTGCCCTGGACCAACGGGGTCTGGTGGTTCGGCAGCCCGTTCGGGCACGACCCCGGCTGGTTCGACATCGTCGGGCGCATCTTCTGGACTCTCGTCGTTCTCGGCGCGGCCGCCGCGCTCATCGTCGTCGCCGTGCGCAATGCCGACAGACGAGCGGGCAGGGGCGGCCCGGCACCGGCGGGTGGCACGACAGCCGCTCCGGCCGCTGCAGCCGCTCCGTCCGCTCCGGCCGCTCCGGCCGCTGCGGCGAGCGCGTCCGCTCCCCCGCCGCCCGCCGTCGCCATCGGTTCCGAGCCGCCGGCGCCCCCGGCGCCCGGTGCGGCGGCGACCGAGGAGGAGGTCGCCGACTGGCGTGAGCGCCAGGCGCAGTGGAGGGCCGAGCACGATCAATGGAAGCAGCGGCTGGCCGACGACATGCGCGCCGTGAAGGCGCAGCGTTCCGCCGAGCTGCGGGCGCAGGCGTCCGCTGCGAACGCGGAGGCCGAGGCCCGCCGGGCGTCCTATCGCGCCGCCAATCCGCGCGTGGGCGCGGCCATCGGCTGGCTCGCCGTGGGCCTGGCACTGGTCGCCGGCTCCCTCGCCGGCGCGCTCTGGGGAACGCTCACCGGGCTGCCCGGTTACGCCCTGACGGCATCGCTCGCCGCGGCGACGCTCGTCTTCGGCGTGACGGTGCTCATCGCCGGTATCGCACGGCGCAGGAGCGGCTTCCTGATCTTCCTCGGCATCCTGCTCGCCGCCCTCACAGCGCTCGCGGCGCTGCTGCCGACGTCGCCCGGAGTGCGGTTGGATGCGGGCGCGAGCAACGGATCGCAGCTGTCGGTCAGCCCGACCGGCAGCGCCAACTGCCTGCAAGGCTGGGGCGAGACGACCATCGACCTGTCCCGCGACCTCACCGCGTCCGGAACACCCGTCGTGAACCTCGCGAAAGGGCCGGGTGCGACGACGGTCGTCGTCCCCGCCGACGCGACTGTGCGGCTGCAGGCAGCGACGGTCTCAGCCGTGGTCGTCACGGCCCCGTCGGGGGACGACCAGGTGCACCGCTGCGACCCCGCGTTCTTCGGCGGCTGCAGCACGGACCTGCTCGTCGGACCCGGGTCCTCCCCGCAGGTCGTCGTCCGGATCGCACAGATCGACGACATCCACGTCGAACGAGTCCAGAAGTGAAGGAGAACGAGATGCCCACGAACGCGGACCACCCCGCCACCGAACCCACGGCGCCGGGCAGCGGACCGGACGCGCCCGACACGATCTCGCTGGAGGACGCTGCACAGTCCGGCTCCGCCACCCCCGCGCCTCCCCTGCACCCGCCCCTGTCCACTGCGACACTCCCGGTCTCGGCGAGCGCGCCCGCCGGGCGGCCGCCGGTGCGCTGGGCCGGAATCGTCTGGGGCATCCTGCTCGTCGCGTTCGCGACCGTGACTCTGATCGTGGTCTCGTCGCCCATACGACTGGCGGGCGTGACCGTGTGGATCGCCTCGCTGACGCCGGGCGCGGCGTGGGCACTGTGGGTCGCGCTGCTCGGTCTCGTGATCGTCGTGTCAGCGCTGCTGGGCGCTATCGGCGCCGCCCAGCGCAATCGCCGTCGCCGTTCCCTCTGAGCGGTCGCGGTAGCGGTGATCGCTGCCGCGGTCGCAGAGACAGAGCACCCGAATCGTCCGGCCGGTCTCTGCCATGGTGTGCACTTCGGTGTGGCCGGGTCCGGCTTTCGTCCTGTTGCCCATCGACGTGGTCCCCCTTCGACGTATCGCGATCCGGCAATCGTGCACGACGCGATCGGACGCGTTCACGAGGAAAGCCGAGCGCACCGCATTCCGGCGATCACTCTTCGCCGCGGAGTTCACCTCCACCGGGCCGATCGTCACCTCCGGCCCTGTTCTCCCACCGGGACACGGCGCTGTCCTGCGGCACGCCGACCCGGGTGACTATGAGGAGAAGACACGCGCGAGCTACGCGGATCCTCGGCTGTCGGCGGCGAACCCGCCGGTCAGACGTCGAGGCTCCCCGCGTCGACAGCCGACTGCGCGGCAGCCGGCCGCGGGAGGTGGAGTGAAAAGCATGGTGAAGCACGTCGGGCCCCGGCCCTCCCCGTTAGCCCCGTCCACGCTGCTCCTGACGGCCGCCGTCGCCCGTCTCGCCGCGTTCGAGGGGGTTCGAGTGCTGATCATCAAGGGCGTCGCCGCCACCGAGTACAACCTCAGGCTCCCGCGGGCGAGCAGCGATGTCGACGTCATCGTGTCTCCCGACGACTACGAGGCCTTCGTCGCGACGCTCGAAGTCCGGGGGTGGGTGAGACGCGCGCACGACCCCGACACCGAGACCTTTCCGGTGCACAGCGTCAGCGTCTACCACCCCCATTGGGCGGCGGACATCGACGTGCACTTCCGTTATCCCGGTCTCGAGGAGGACGCGGACGTCGTCTTCGAGCGGCTGTGGGCGCAGCGGACCACGTACTGGTGCGGCAATCAGCCGGTCCTGATACCGGGGCTGGCGGACGCGATCCTGATCGGCGCCGTCCATTCCATCCGGTCGCTCTGGGCTGCGAACCATCGTGCCGAGTTCTCCTATCTCGTCAAGCGGTGCCGGCACATGGACATCGACCTCCTGGTCGGGCGGGCACGTGAACTCGGGGCGCTCGCGACGAGCCGGCCGTTCCTGGAACGCCTCCTGCCGATGCACACCGAGCTCGACTGGGGCACGCCGTCCGCGGAGTGGCGTATTCGAACGGAGTTCCCCGAGGCGATCGATCGCCGGGCCCTGCTCTGGAAGCAGGCGACCCCTCGCGAGCGTCTGACGAAGCTCCGGCACGCCCTCTTCCCGCCCGTCTCCGCCCTGGTGAAACAGAGCACCCGCCAGAGCCTGAGACCCGGCGAGCTGGTCGCGAGCTACCTTGCCCGGTGGGCACGAGGACTCCGGGTGCTGCCTCGCGGGCTCGTCATGCTCGCGCGTGCGCCGCGCAGGGGTCGCTGACCGGGAGTCGCTGACGCCGCAGGGGCCGGAGCGGCTCAGTACGCTCCATTCGGTCGGAAGATCACACCCACGGTCTGGAACAGGATGCGGATGTCTCCGGCCACCGACCAGTTCTCGACGTAGAACAAGTCGAGGCGCACGCCCTGCTCCCACGTCAGGTCGGAACGACCGCTCACCTGCCAGAGGCCGGTCATTCCCGGTTTGACGATGAGCCGGCGATGACTCGGACCGTCGTACTCCGCGACTTCGGACGGGAGCGGCGGGCGCGGACCCACCAGGCTCATCTCACCCTTCAGCACGTTCCACAGCTGGGGGAGCTCGTCGATCGATGTCCGACGGAGGAAAGCCCCGACACGCGTGACGCGCGGATCGTCCTTCAGCTTGAAGAGAGGGCCCGCTCCTTCGTTTCGGTGCAGAAGGTCGGCGAGCTCCTCCTCGGCGGAGACGCGCATCGTCCGCAGCTTCACGATCCCGAAGGTCGCACCGTCGCGGCCGATGCGCGACTGACGGAAGAAGGCCGGCCCGGGGCTGTCGAGCTTGATCAGGATCGCCACGACGAGGATGACCGGCAGCAGGAGGAACAGCGCGATCGAGCTCAACACGATGTCGAACACGCGCTTCACCCGTCTGCTGCTGATCGAGCGGTCGGCCGGCTCCACTTCGATGATCGGCAGGCGGTCGATGGGATGGTACGCGGCACGCGGCGCGGCGAGCTCGGGAACGTCGATCGAAAGCCAGACGACGGCCCCGGCCCCCTCCATGTCCCAAAGCAGCTGCCGGACGTTGGCGCCCTCCCGCTCCTCGGTCAGCACGACGATGTCGACACGGTGCTGCGCGACCAACGAGCGCAGGTGCGGGCCTCTCGCATTCTCGATGCCCGTCGTCGCCACGACGTCGACCGCGACGGGTGCCGCGCGCTCCCCGAAGGCGCGGGCGAGCTCGGCGACACGCTCGGGCGTCCCGACGACGAGCGCCCGGCGGATGTAGTGGCCGCGGCTGCGGTGGGCGTAGATCCAGGAGCGGCACACGAGCCGGATCAGCAGGAGCGCGACGAGCCCGCTCGGAATGGCGAACGCGAGGTAGGCGCGTGACAGATCGAGCTGAAGGGCGAGGGATGCGACCGCAAGGATCGCGACGAGCTTGATCGTCGCCCGAAGCGGCGCCCGGTACGACGGCCCTTCAAGCCGCTTCGGCCAGGTGACGTATGCGCCGCTGGCGGCGAGTGCGATGAGCCATGCGACGCCGAGAATGGCGGAGAACACGACGTACGACGTATCGAGCGCGAACAGCAGGTCGCCGCCTCCGCCGAAACGGATGGTGTGCGCCGCGGCGAGCGCGCCACCGATGGCGATCGCGTCGGTGACCGCGAGGGCGATGATGTTGCGCTCGCGCAGGCTCAGAGAATCCGGTCGGTGCGGTCGCGGGACGTCGGTTCGCAGCATCATTTCCTCCCGTCACCCAGCGCGCCGCTGGTGAAAACTCTGATGAGGTCGTCGTGGGCGAGCGCGTTCTTCAGAACCGACATCCGCGTCTCGTCGAGTCGGACGATCGATTGGCCGTCGGGCGAGGTCCCGGTCCCCGCGGTCGGGAGCGTGAACGTGAGGATGCCCTCCGGCTTCAGGCCTCGCAGCTCGAACGCCAGCCGCCCGGCCGCAGCCGCCGTCAGCCCGGAGTCGACGACGAGGTGCCGGGCGAGCGTCGTGACCGCGTCGTGCGCGCGCATCGGGTTCAGCAGCGTGCCGGCCGAGATGAAGCCGTTCAGGGCGCCCCGGATGAACGCCTGCTGATTGCGGACGCGTTGGAAGTCGGCGTCCGCGAATGCGTAGCGCTCCCGGACGAAAGCGAGTGCTGCAGACCCCTCGACCCGGTTGAGGCCCTCGGTGAAGCTGTAGCCGGGCATGTTCTTCGTCGTGAATGCGTGCGCGGACCAGACCTCGACGCCTCCCAGCGCGGTTGCCAGCGATCCGAAGCCTCCGAAGTCCACCACCATGACGTGGTCGATCCGCGCGCCGAGAAGGCCTTCGACGGTCTGCACGACCAGCGGGGCGCCTCCCCAGCTGAACGCGGCGTTCAGCTTAGCTTCGCCATGACCGGGGATCGGCACCCACGAGTCCCGCATCAGCGAGATGATGCTGACCCCCGAACGATCGGCGGGGATGTTGACCAGCATCAGAGTGTCCGATCGGTCGCCCGTTGCGGCGCCGCTCAGCGCGTCGCCGAGGCCCGTGCGCGAGTCCGAGCCGATGAGCAGGATGTTCGTGGCACCCGGGACACCGGCGGGCCGCCCCTCCGCGGGAGGGAAGGCGTCGGCGATCCGGCCGACGTTGTCGTCGAAGGATGAGCCGATCCAGCCGAGGTAACCCCCGACCAGGGCGAGCGGCAGGACGACGACCACAAGGCAGGCGAAGACCGCGATCCACACGCGCCGTCGGCGTCTCTTCTTCCGCTCGCCCTGTTTTCGTGCGGATCGATCACCCCCGGGCGGAGCCACGAGGCCGAGTTCGTCGAACGCTGTGCTCATCGCCCGACCATCGGGCGCCCGACGAGGAGGTCCACGAGCGGAACGAGGCGGCGGGCCATCGCGTCGAACGCCGCGTCGTCGCGGGCGTAGGGATCGGCGATGTCGTCGTCGTCACGTGGCGGCACGAGGCCCTGGCGGCGCGCCTCCATCGCCTGATCCGCGAGTCGGCGCCATCGAGCGGGGTCGCCGGGATGCGGGGATCCGCCGAGGGCTTCGACCGCGCGACCGAACTCGGAGAACAGGAACGTGCGCGCGAACGCCCCCGGGTCGAGATACAGGACGCGGTCGGTGTGCTCGGCCGCCATCCCGAGAATGAGGTCGGCGGAGGCGATCCGGGCCTCGGTCAACTGGGTGGCGACGAAGCCGCCCGGATCTCCACCCAGCGCTCGAAGACGCAGGCGCGTCTGGGACGACATCGGGCGCCCCACGACCGCCCGGGTCCCTCCGCTGGTCACCGCGACGGCGTTCCTGGCGGACGCGTCGAGGCGTGACACGAGCAGGCGTTCCGCCATCGCCGATCGGCAGATGTTCCCCGTGCAGACGAAGAGGATGGAGAAGGGCAGGTCGGGCATCGGTTCTCCCCTCGATCGATGGCGGCGCGGCACCGGCCGCGGCTTGCCTGGCAGGTGAGTAAGGATGCCTCTCGCCGACGGCGTCGCCGGGGGCTCCCGCCGGGATCTCTCGGGCAGCGCGGCCTCGCTTCACCCGGGATTTCGGCTGACCTGCCGGCATCAGGAGTCGCTCGTCACCTGATCGGTGGGACGGCACCGCGCCACGCCCTCCCAGACGCTGGTCGTCGCGATGAAAAGCGATCGCCCGATACTGGTCTGCACCCGCTCACGTCCCGAGGAGACCCATGCTCGCCAACCCGAGCGATCTGCGCCCGCCGCGCACGGCTTTCGTCATCGCGACGCTCCGCCATCGGCTGCGCATCCTGATGGTCGGCGGCGGTGCGGTGGCGGCGGCGGCCCGGTTCTCGACGGCGTGGGGCCATCTTCTGTGCTCTGAGGAGGACGGCCTGGACGTCGATCGTGAGCTGACGATCGACGTCCGGACCGACGACGCGGAATCGATCGCGGCAGCCCAGGCCCGAGCCTCGGCACTTATCACGCTCGCGCTCATCGGGCTGAGCGCGGGCCAGGGCCTGCTCTTCCATGCGGCGGCCTGCGCCGATGCCCGCGGTGCGGCCGTCCTGCTTGTCGGTCCGTCTGGCGCCGGCAAGACGACTGCGGTTTCGCATCTCGCGGGCCGGACCTCCTATCTCTCGGACGAGACGTGCCTCGTCGATGACGACGGCGGGGTCGTCCCGTATCCGAAACCGCTGTCCGTGGTCCGTGCCGGACTCGAGAAGGCGCAGACATCCCCGGCCGAACTCGGACTCGCGATCCACCCTTCCCGCACCGCGCCGGTTGCGCGGGTGCTGGTCATCGACCGCCGGGACGAACAGGCGGCGGGCCCGCCGACGGTGACCCGGCTGGGGTCCGTCGAGGGGATCCTCGCGGTGATTCCGCAGCTCTCGGACTTGAGCTCGCTCCCTGCGCCGCTGGTGGCGCTCGCTCGGCTCAACCGGCGCATCGGGGGGTTCGAGCGGCTCGTCTACCGCGATGCCCGTGACATCGACCCGGCCTCGGGCCCCCCTGCCTCTCCCCCGCTGGCTGACGGCGACCTCGCGTATCGCCTCGCTCCGCGGCGCCACCCGCACGAAGCCGGCGGACGGGGGCTTCTGCAGGCGCCGGTGGATGACGCCATCGAGTTCTCCGATGCGCTGCTGACCGCGCGCGGAGGCGAGGTGACGCACCTGTCCGGAATCGCCATGACGGTCTGGCGCGAGACCGCTCGGCCGACGCCCGCAGCCGTCCTCCTGGATCGGCTGCGCGCCGAACACGGTCGCGTACCCGACGACGAGGAGCACTTCGAGCGCGTCATCCACGAGCTGATCGAGGCAGGAGTACTCGAATGGCGGACCTGACCGGCGATGCTGCTTCGGGTGACGGCACGGGTGAATTCGGAATCGCGCAGCATCGGCACAGGCAGACCATCGTCTGGGTCGAAACGGTCATGAACGGCTGCGTCGTCGCAGACACCCGGGATTTCCGTCAGTTCGAGCTCAGCGGCGCCTCCGCGCAACTCTGGAAGCACTTCGACGGCCAGCGGAGCGACGCTGTCGTGATCGCGACCGTCCTCTCGCTGTATCCCGACCACCCGGAGACCGCGGCCGACGACTGCGCCGCCTTGATCGAAGAACTCGAGCAGCTCGGCCTGCTCGAATCGACCCGGCCCCAGCCGGGTGACGTGAAGCCGTCCAACGGCAGAAGGGGGCTGTGAGATGACTTCGCAGACCGACACCGCTGAGTCTCGCGGACGGGGGCGCGATCTGCGCGACCTCGTCCAGATGATCCGGCGATACTGGCTCGGCGAGGTAGCCATCGTCCTCCTGACGATCGCGGCGGTGGCGCTGTTCACGGCGGTGCAGCCCAGGGCGTATCAGTCGACGGCGACCGGGCTGACCCAGGCGGCGACCGGTGAGAGCCTGTCGATGGCGATGGCCGGCGAGAGCCTCGCCAAGTCGCGAGCGGAGTCCTACGTGCGCCTCGCGACATCGGACGTCGTGGCGAAGCGGGCTCAGAAGGCCCTCGGCACCGACCGATCCATCGGAAGCCTGCTCGGCAGCGTACGAGCGGTCCTCCCGCCCGACACGGCCGTGATCGAGATCACGGCCACGTCCAATACCGCCGAGGGTGCGGCGAAGCTCGCGAACGCCTGGATCGCCGCACTGGCGGAACAGGTGAAGGAGCTCGAGACCCCGCAGGGGGCGGTCGCGGAGCCCGCGATCTCGTTCGTGCCGCTCGCATCCGCGCGCGCACCGTACCTGCCGTCGTCGCCCAATGTGCAGACAGCGCTCATCCTGGCTGTGCTCGCCAGTGTCGCGCTCGCCTTTGTCTACGCCCTGCTCCGAGCTCATTTCGACCGCCGGGTGCGAACGGTGGAGCAGATCGAGCGCCTGCTCGACTCTCCGGTGATCGGCACGATCCCGGCCAGCCCGATCCTCGGTGACCGCCAGCGCGTCATCGAACACGAATCGGGCGCGGACGCGGCCGAGCTGTTCACGATCGCCGAGGCGCTTCGCGAGCTCCGCACGAACTTGAGCTACATCGACGTCGACCATCCGCCCAGGGTCATCGTCGTCACGAGCACGATCCCCGGAGAGGGGAAGTCGACGCTGACCGCGAACCTGGCCGACGCGATCGCGTCCGCCGGCGCCAATGTGGTGGTGATCGATTGCGACCTCCGGCGCCCCGTGCAGTCCTCGCTCTTCTCCTTGCGTGGCGGCGTCGGGCTCACAGACGTCTTGAGCGGACGGGTCCCGCTCAACGATGCGCTCCAGGCGCCCTCGGGCAACGCGCATCTCCGCGTCCTGTCCTCCGGTCGCGTTCCGCCGAATCCGAGCGAGCTGCTGGGTTCACGCACGATGAAGGAACTCGTGAGCGCCCTGTCGGAGGTGGCGACCGTGATCCTCGACGCACCACCCTTGCTGTCGGTCACCGACGCGGCCATCCTCGGGACCATCGCGGACGGCATTCTGATCACGGTCGGCGCCCGGCAGGTCACCGGCGAGCAGCTGGACAAGGCCTACCGCTCGGTGACACGCGTCAACGGCAAGGTCCTCGGCGCCGTGCTCAACAAGATCCCGCCGAAGGGCGTCGATTCGCACGATTACGGCTATTACCGCACCGATTACTACATCTCCGACGAGGCCACGAGCAACGACTCGCACGCTGCGGCACCCGTCGAGGCGATGGATCCGGGAAGCGCAGAGGGACGTGCCGAGGAGACCGATCACGACGACGCGGCCGCGCCCGGCCAGGATGCACCGCGGTCGATCCGCTCGCGCAAGGAGCTCCGCAGCGGGCGCTAAGAGGAAAGCCGTCGAAGCACGCGCCGAGGCGCATTCCGAACGTCCCGGTCAGCACGACCGGGCCGTTCCGTTTCGTCGAGCCTCATGACCTCATGCGTGGGGTGGCGGACACCAACGCCTGACGCGAGATCACGAGTCCGTCAACGGTGCGGTCGGAGCGCGGCATCGCCATGAACATGCACGTGAACGCGCCGATGTTGAACCACGTCCACAAGTCGAACGAGAAATACATGGCGAAGACCATCGCCAGGATCGCACGACCCGTGCGGTCGGCGAGCGCAGCTGTCACGACGGAGAGTGCGAGGAGTGCGCTGAGGCCGACGATCCCCATCGTCCCGAGCGCATACACGAGCATGTTGTCGACGGTCCGCATGTAGATCTGGTGCATGAGGTGACGGTCGTAGAGTTGCCCCGCACTTCCGAAGCCGTTGCCGAACCACACCTCGAGGGGCGGACGCTTATCCAGCAGAGCGGGCACCGACTCGAGGCCGCCGAGGCGGTGGGAGAAGGAGCCGGATTGAAACAGTTCTGTCATCACCCTGGCGATGCCGACGTCGATGTTGATCAGAAGGACCCCGATCGCAGCGAGGACCACGACCGACCGCAACCAGCGGGCCAGCGAGGCACTCAGCGCGATGTGTACGAGCAGCCCGATGGCGATCGAGAAGACAGCACTGCGCGTACCGGAGAACGCGAGTCCCGTGACCGCGATGCTCAGGTTGATCAGCCGCCATTTCTGTGACCACCCACCCGGGTTCGACCACGCGATGAGGAGCGAGAACCCGCAGAAGACGGCGAAGGGGATGGGGTGGCCGAACGTGCCTTGCGTGCGGATGAGTTCGTTGTTGACGAACGGATTGTCGCGCGCACCGCCGACGTAGCCCCAGATCGGTTCGGGCAGGACAGTGAGTTCGAGGCCGGCCAGCGCGACCTGGAACGCGGCGGTGGCCGCGATGAACGCATAGACGATCCGGAGCTCTGTCGGATCGACGGTCGATACGACCCACGCGAGGAGGCCCGCCAGGCCGAAGTACATCACCGCGAACGCGAGCGGCCAGCTGCCCGTCAGCACGATGCCGAGCGAGATGTAGCCGAGCCATGCGCTGACGGCCCAGTACCGGACCCCGCCGGAACGGGCCGCGCGCGCGCGGATGAGAGCCAGGACCAGAACGGAGATCGCGACCAGTCCGCTCGTCTGCCAGACAGCCGGGGGCGCGCCGCCCTGGAAGCCGAACGCGATGACGAAGATGGCGATCCCCACGGCTACGCCCCGGATCAACCGCGGGGGCACCAGGAGCATGAGCGCGACGGCGCCGAGAAGGCCCCCCGCGAGAGAGACCAGCAAGACGGGGTTCACGACCGTCGCGCCGGGTCGCAGAGGCGGCGGTAGGCCGCAAGAACCGGTCCGAACACGCGCTCGGGCGAGGCCTCCGCGTCGACCCAGCGCTTCGCGGCATCGATCGCTCTCATCCGCTCCTCGTCGTTCTCGAAGAGGTGGCCGATCGTCGCCGCGAACTGTGCGTCCGAGGCGTCGTCGGCGACTTCGAAGCCGCGTCCGCCGGCGAGCAGACCGTTCGAGGCCGACACGGTCGCCACGACGGGGCGGCGTCGATCGAATGCCTCCAGCACCGCCAGCGAGGTGCCCTCCCACCGTGAGGTCATGACCAGGCAATGCGCCTCGTCGAGTCGGGCTGAGATGTCGTCGACGTGGCCGATGAAGTGGATGGGCGCTCCGAGCTCGCGCGCCAGCCGTCGCGCGGAGGCGCTCAGCTCACCGTCGCCGGCCCAGGTCGCCTCCACAGCGACGTCGCGAGAGAGCCGCGCGATGACGCGCACGAAGCGGAGGGGATCCTTCTGCTCGGTCAAACGTCCGATCGCGAGCACGCGGAGCGTCGATGTGGTGTCGTTCGGGGCCGACGGCGCTCCCGCCTGCCGCTGTGCCGGTGCGTTCCCCACGATCTGCACGAGTTCGCGGGGCCGGCCTGCTTCGTTCACGACCATATCGGCGACGGCCGGCCCGACGGCGAAGATCGTTCGGCTCCGGAAGGAGAGCGCGCGCGGGCGAACGCTCGGGAGACGCGTATGCGCATGCTCGACGACGGGGATGCCCAGTGCCCGGCCCACGAGAAGCGCCTGCAGCGCTTCTCGACGCTGGTGGGCGTGAAGAACGTGAGGGCGGACCTCCCGGGTCGCTGCCAGGAGCTCTTTCGTCTGGCCGAGGAAGCCGCTGCGTGCTGCGGGGATGAAGCGTACGGAGCGCTCCAGCAGGTCGACGGCGCTCCCCCGCTCGCCGAAGACGGTGACGTCGATCCCGTTCTGGCGCGCGAGCCAGTTGGAGAGATCGACGACGACCTGTTGCGCGCCCCCCTGCCCCAGGTTGTCGACCACGTGCATCACACGGAGCGGGTCGTCAGCGGCGGATGCCGACGCCATCTCAGTTGGGGTCGATGACCTGGACGTCGCCGAGAGCGTTGCGGGCCTTGTCGAGGGCCTCGCCGATGTTGCGCGCGTCCATGACGACGACGGCGGCGGTGCCGTTCGGAAGGCGGAGCCGGAGCTCGAAGGGTCGGAGCGCGGAGTGCGGGTGGGTGCGGGTAGTAGTGGACACGGTGGAACTGTAGGTGCCGGAACCCATGCACGGCCCGCCGTTCTCCGCCGATCCGCGGATCGCTGCGGGCATTTCATCCTGACCGTCACCCACGGCGGCTTTCCCTCACAAGCGCTTTCGCGTGGGAGTCATCCACAGATCGGGCCATGGGCCGCTCTCCGTCGGTCGCTTCTGAAACGATGGCTGCATGAGCACCACCGACACCGCGTCCGAGACCACCCGCGACCGAGCCCTGTCCCGCCTCCGCGCTCTCGTCGGTCGCCCGGGGGCCGAGTTCCACGACGGCCAGTTCGAGGCCATCGAGGCGCTCGTCGACGACCGCAGCAAGGCGCTCGTCGTGCAGCGGACCGGGTGGGGCAAGTCCGCGGTCTACTTCGTCGCGACGATGCTGCTGCGCGAGCGCGGAGCCGGCCCGACCATCCTGGTCTCACCGCTGCTCGCACTGATGCGCGACCAGGTGGAGGCCGCCGGGCGCGCAGGCGTGCGGGCACTGTCGATCAACTCCGCGAACCGCCACGAGTGGGACGACGTGGTCGCCCGGCTCGACGACGACACGGTCGACGTGCTCCTGGTCTCGCCCGAGCGGCTGAACAACCCCGACTTCCGCGATCAGCAGCTGCCCGCGCTCGTGGATCGGTGCGGGCTCCTCGTCATCGACGAGGCGCACTGCATCTCCGATTGGGGCCACGACTTCCGGCCCGACTACCGGCGCCTGCGTGAGCTGGTGCGCGCTCTGCCCGACGGCGTGCCCGTGCTCGCGACGACGGCCACGGCCAACCGGCGGGTGGTCGCCGACGTCGAGGAACAGTTGGGCGGCACGGCGGGCGCCGGTTCCGTGCGGACGATCAGAGGGCCGCTGGCGCGGCGGTCGCTACGACTCGGCGTGCTCACGCTCGACGACGCCACCGCCCGGCTCGCCTGGCTCGCCGGCCACCTCACCGACCTCGACGGCAGCGGCATCGTCTACACGCTGACGGTGTCGGCGGCCGACGACACCGCTCGCGTCCTGCGACAGGCCGGGCACGACGTCGCGTCGTACACCGGGCAGACCGACCCGGCCGAGCGGGAGGAGCTCGAAGGGCGCCTCAAACGGAATGAGATCAAAGCCCTCGTGGCCACGAGCGCCCTGGGCATGGGGTTCAACAAGCCCGACCTGGGATTCGTGGTGCATCTGGGCGCGCCCTCGTCGCCGGTCGCCTACTATCAGCAGGTGGGACGCGCCGGCCGCGCCACCGAGACGGCGGACGTGCTCCTGCTTCCCGGGCCGGAGGACCGCGCGATCTGGCACTACTTCGCCACCGCCGCCATGCCGACGGAGGAGAAGGCGTCGGCGTTGCTCGGCGCCCTCAGCGAACACGCGCAGTCGACGCGGGTCCTCGAGAGCCGCGTCGATCTGCGGGCGTCCACGCTCGAACTCCTGCTCAAAGTGCTCGACGTGGACGGCGCTGTGCGCCGCGTGCCCGGCGGCTGGATCGCGACCGGGAGGCCCTGGACGTACGACCGCGAAAGATACGAGCGCATCGCCGCGGCGCGCGAGGCCGAGCAGGCTGCGATGATCGAGTACGAGCGCACTCCGGGCTGCCGGATGGAGTTCCTGCAGCGTCAGCTCGACGATCCGGACGCCGGGCCGTGCGGACGATGCGACCGGTGCGCGGGCGTGTGGTATCCGAGCGACGTGAGGGCCGACGCGGCGGACGCGATCGCCTCGGAGCTCGATCGCGCCGGCGTCCCGGTCGAATCCCGCAAGCTCTGGCCCACCGGCGCAGACGCCGTCGGCGTACCGGTCCGCGGCAGAATCGCGCCGGACGAACAGGTGGAGACCGGGCGGGTTCTCGCCCGAATGACCGACCTGGGCTGGGGTGGGCGGCTCCGCGGTCTGCTGGCGCCGGAGGCGCCGGACGCGGAGTGCCCGCCCGAGGTGCTGAGGGCGTGCGTCCAGGTGCTCGCGCAATGGGACTGGGCACAGCGGCCGAACGCGGTGGTCGCGCTCCCGTCACGGAGCCGGCCGCTCTTCACGGAGAGCCTTGCACGCGGGCTGGCCGAGATCGGCCGGCTGCCCTACCTCGGGGCTCTGAGCCTCCGGCGCGGCGGTCCCTCGGGAAGCCCCGGTGGCAACAGCACCTACCGGCTGGCGGGGGTGTGGGATCGCTTCGATGCCGGCGCGGTCGACGTTCCGCCCAGGGCACGCGTGCTGCTCGTGGACGACCTGATCGACAGTCGGTGGACGATCACGGTCGCCGGGCGCGAGCTGAGGCGAGCGGGAGCCGATTCCGTGCTGCCGTTCGCCGCCGCCCTTCGGGCGTGACCGACGGCACGATCAGATGAAGCCGCCGAAGTCGCCACCACCGAAGTCGCCACCACCGAAGTCGCCGAATCCCCCGGATCCGATGTCCCCGCCAGAACCGCTGTCACCGCCCGTGCCTCCGTCCCAGCCCGTGCCTCCGTCCCAGCCGGAACCGCCGTCGCCCGGGACCGCGCCGTCCGCAGCGGTATCGGCCGCTCCGCCATCGGTGGGGGTCTGCTCCAAGCCCGGTGCGGGCAGGAAAGCGCTGACGAGGCTGGAGGCGATGACGTAGCCTGCCACGCTTCCGAGGAGCGAGCTCGCGAACATCCCGCCGAAGCCCATGCCGCCGGTGCCCATGCCGCCGGTGCCCATGCCGCTGGTACGACCGCCGAGCGAGCCCTCGAGGGTTCCCGGTTGGCGGAGCTCGGAGCGGGTGGCTGCCTGAGCGAGCGAGCGCGGGTCGTCGGCTCGCGGCTGCTCGCCCGACGGCGCGTTCGCGCTGAGCTGCTCGAAGACGAGCCGACGCTGCTGCGGTGTCAGCGCGGCGAAAGCCTCCTCGTGCACCTGCTCGATGGTTTCGGGCGGCGCGGTGCGCAGGAGGTAGCGATAGCGCTCCACTGCGATCTCATCGTCGGTACGCTGCGCGGACGGCGTGCCCGGCGTGCGCGGCGACGCCGGAGCCTGCGCGGGCGGGTGCTGCTGAGCGCGTTGATCCTGCGGCTCGTCGCGGCCCAGGAGGCGATCGAGGAATCCCATGGGGCACAGCCTAGGAACCGAGCGTGAGAGTCCTCTCAGAGAAGTCCATCAGCTCGCCTACAGAGAGAGCCCCACCAGCACCGGTTCCGGGCGCAGCAGCACTCCGAACTCGGACTGCACGCGCGCCTGGATGAACGAGGCCAACTGCACGACGTCTGCGGCGCTGGCTCCGCCACGGTTGACGATCGCGAGCGTGTGCTTCGACGAGATCGCCGCTCCGGAGCCCGGGAGCGCGAAGCCGCGGCGGATGCCGGCGTTCTCGATCAACCACGCGGCCGACAGCTTGACGTCGTACGGTCCGTCGGCCAGCGGCGGGATATCGAGAGGGTGCACGCCGTCCGCAGGGAGGCCGATCACGACATCCGGCTCGGGAGGGGTGACCGGCCAGCGCGGCGCGTTCGCGGGGAGGCTGCGCGCGAACGACTCGGAGACGATCGGATTCGTGAAGAAGCTGCCCGAGCTGACGGAATCCGGGTCGTCCGGGTCCAGCACCATGCCCTTCGAAGCCCGTAGGGCGAGAACCGCCCGGCGGAGTTCCGCGACCGGCACGCGCGAGCCGAGCGAGACGCCGAGCGAGTCGGCCAACTGCGCATAGGCGACCGGCGCGCTGAGCGGCGCCCCCACGGCGCCAGGCACCGTGTTGTCCGACAGCTCCAGGTCCACCGCGAGCACGACGCCCGGCCGGCCGCGTTTGAGCGCGGACGTGCGATAGCCGAGCTCCAGCTCGGAGCGCGACACCCACGTCACCTCGCCCGTCGCCGCGTCGAGGAACTCGACGCCGACCAGCGCGGCCTCCAGTTCCTGCCCGTACGCCCCGATGTTCTGGACCGGCGCGGCGCCCGTCGAACCCGGGATGCCCGAGAGCGCCTCGATGCCCGACCATCCGTTCCGAACAGTCAGAGCGACGAGCTCGTCCCACGGCTCGCCCGCCTGTGCGCGGAGCCGCACCCGCCCCTCGGGAGCGTCGAGGCGTTCGATGCCGTGCGTCACCACGTGGATGACCGTGCCCTCGAACCCGTCGTCGCTCGCGACGGTGTTCGAGCCGCCGCCGAGGAGGAGCCACTCCTCTCCGGTCGCCCAGATGTCCCGTACGGCCGCGATGAGCGCTGCGGTGTCCGAGGGAGCCACCAGGTTCTCCGGAACGCCCCCCACCCGCATCGTCGTGAGCTCCGCGAGCGCGGGGATGCCGGTCGTCGCCTCCGTCATGCGAGCGAGACGCGGACCTGCGCCTTGCCGAGGACGGTCTCGGCATTGAACGTCGTCGTGAGGTCGATGCGCGCCACTCGGGCCTCCGCATCGAGCTGACCGACCGTGGCCGTGACCTGCACGCTCGCGCCGCTCACCGGGTCGACGACGACGGGACGTGTGAAGCGCACCTGGTAGTCGACGACGCGAGCGGGGTCGCCCGCCCAGTCGACGACCGGCTGCACCGACAGCCCCATCGTGAGCATGCCGTGCGCGATGACACCGGGGAGACCGACCGATGTGGCGACGTCATCGCGGTAGTGGATCGGATTGAAGTCGCCGGACGCACCCGCGTAGCGGACCAGCGCATCCCTGCTGAGTTCGAAGGTGCGCTCGGCGACGATGTCGCCGACGGCGAGGGACTCGAAATCGGGTGCGGGCATCACTCGTCTCCTCGAACGACCAGGGTGGACACGGTCGTGACGACGTGCTCGCCGGAATCGTCGACGATGACGGTCTCGGCGGTGACCATCGAGTGCGCGCCGAGCGACTTGACCGAGGTCACGGTGAGCGTCGCGGTGAGCTCGTCGCCTGCGACGACCGGCCGGGTGAAAGTGAACCGCTGATCGCCGTGGACGACGCGGCTGAAGTCGATGCCCGCCTCCGGGTCGGCGAGCAGCTGATCGAGGGTCAGCTGCTGCACCACGACCGCGAAGGTCGGAGGTGCGACGAGGTCGGCATGCCCGGCGGCCTGCGCGGCGGCCACATCGAAACTGATCGGATCCGTCGCGAGCACGGCCGCGGCGAACTCGCGCACCTTCTCACGACCGACGAGGTAGGGAGGGGTCGGCGGGAAACTGCGCCCGACGAGCTCTGGATTCACTGGCACCCGACGATTCTACGAACAGAAGAGCCCCGGCGCAGAAGCGCCGGGGCTCTCGAAGCTGTGTCAGCGGATTACTGGCAGCTGTCGCACTGCAGCAGATCCATCGGGTCGACGGGAACTGCGTAGCCGCCGACGGTGTCGTTTTCGTAGTCCATGATGGCCTCCCCGATTCACTAGAACTGAAGTCTGTTTCGCCGCGTGTCTCGCGGTGTTTACCCACTATATAACCCGAATGACACGATTGTCATTCCACTACATGTAGTGTTTTCGGGATTTTTTCGCCCCGGTGCCGTCTGCCTGCGAGATTACGCGGAACCACCGACATCGCCCCCTCCGAAAGGGGGGAATCGGCACGGCGTGTCGCGTCGTCGGCCGGCGTGTCACGGCGTGTCGGCGGCCGACGCGCCGGCCGCTACTCTCTGACTATGCGACTCGGAGTCCTCGACGTGGGATCGAACACCATCCATCTGCTCGTCGTCGATGCGCACCCCGGCGCCCGGCCGCTTCCCGCGGCGACGCACAAGTCGGTGCTGCGCCTGATGCGCTACATCACCGACGACGGGTCGATCAGCGCCGAGGGCGAGGCTGCGATCCTGGAGGCCATCCGATCGGCCGTCGAGGTCGGCGAGGCCGAGGGGATCGACGAGCTGCTGCCGTTCGCCACATCCGCCATCCGCGAGGCCGCGAACGGACCGGCGATCCTGGAGCGCATCCGCGAGGAGACCGGCGTCGAACTGCAGGTGCTCTCGGGGGCGGACGAGGCGCGGCTGACGTTCCTCGCCGTCCGGCGCTGGTCGGGATGGTCGTCCGGCTCGCTGCTGCTGCTGGACATCGGGGGCGGCTCGCTCGAGATCGCGTCGGGCGCCGACGAGTACCCCGACACCGCGGTGTCCCTCCCGCTCGGGGCGGGACGCAGCACGATCGGCTTCCTGCACGACGATCCGCCGACGGACGAACAGCTCGCCGCCTTGCGCGACCACGCCAGGACGACCCTCGCCCAGGCCGTCGAGCAGTTCACCGGTCGCGGTCGCGAGCACGTCATCGGGACCTCCAAGACGATCCGGTCGCTCGCGCGACTGGCCGGCTCGACGACGCCCGGCCCCGGAGGCACGGAGCGCAGCCTCCTGCGCCGGTCGGAGCTGGCGGATTGGGTGCCGCGCCTGGCGCAGCTCCCCGCCGAGGCGCGTACCGCGCTGCCGGGGATCACCGCCGACCGCACCTTCCAGATCGTCGCGGGCGGCGTCGTGCTCCGCGAGGCCATGCGCGCGCTCGACGTCGCCGAGCTCGAGGTGTGCCCGTGGGCGCTGCGCGAGGGAATCATCCTGCGCTACCTCGACCACCTGGACTGAGGGAAGACATCCGCCGCGATATTCGTCACGAATGTCGCGATTCGTGCCACGAATGTCGTGATTCGTCACGAATGTCGGAGGTAGCCGGCGTCAAGGCCAGCGACGCTCCACGCCGTCGAGGATGAGGTCGAGGCCGGTGGCGAATTCCTCGTCGTAGTCGTAGCCGGCCCGCGCGAGCTCGGCCACGACCTCCAGCAGGTACGGGAAACGCTGCGCCAGCTCGGGAGGGACGGATCGCTCCTTCTCAGCCGCGACCGCGCCCGACTCCGCTGCGCTGTCGAACGGGAGCGTCTTCTCTTGCAGGGCGAACCCGTAGACGTAGGCGTCGAGCACCGATGTGACGTGCACGGTGGTGCGGAACGGGAAGCCGGCCTCGCGCAGGCAGCCCATCATCGCGTCGTGGGCGGCGAGGTTGGCCGGGCCCGGGCTCATCCGCGACTCCAGCAGGCCGACGGCCCAGGGATGCCGGAGGAGCGCCGAGCGCAGCGACACCGCCCTCGCGCGCATCGCCGCACGCCAGGTCGGGCCGGTGGGCGGCTCGACCTCCGCCCAGACCCGGTCGACCATCCCGTCGACGAGCTCGTCCTTGCTGGCGACGTGCTTGTACAGGGCCATCGGCACCACGCCGAGCTCGGCCGCGAGCGACCGCATCGTGAGCGAGTCGAGTCCCGCGGCGTCGGCGCGTTCGAGCGCTCGCTGCAGGACGGCGTCGCGGGTCAGGCGCGGACGGGTCCCCTCCGGCATGCTGTCTCCCTCCGGGCGCACACGCGGCGCCATTCGGTCTTGACAAGGTGTACGCCGTACACCTATCGTTCAGGTGTACGGCGTACACCATCCTAGTCGCGTCCTTCGAATCGAGACCGTCATGCCCACGGAACCCGCATCCACCGAACCCGCATCCACAGAACCCGCCTCAGCCGACCGCCACCGCGTCCTCACGGCCGGCGTGCTCTTCCTGGTCACGTTCGTCTCCGCCATCGCCGGGGTGCAGCTCTACGCCCCGGTGCTCGACGGCCCCGGCTACGTCCTGGGCGCGGGAGCCGACACGCAGGTCGTCCTGGGCGTGCTCTGCGAAGTCGTGCTGATCGTCGCCAACGTGGGCACGGCACTCGCGCTCTACCCGTTGCTCCGCCGCCGCACCGAGGGGCTCGCGCTCGGCTACGTCGTGGCGCGCGTCATCGAGTGCGTCTTCATCGCCGTGGGAATGCTCTGCGTGCTGACCGTCGTGACCCTGCGCCTCCACGCCGGCGAACTCGCCGCGTCCGGCGCCGGCCCCGACGTCGTGAGCGTGTCGGCACAGACGCTGGTCGCCCTGCGCAACTGGACCTTCCTGCTCGGCCCCGGCTTCGTCGCCGGCCTCGGCAACGGTGTTCTGCTGGGCTGGCTGCTGCTGCGGGCAGGGCTGGTGCCCCGCGCCCTGGCGGTCGTGGGAATCGCCGGCGGCTCGCTGGTCGCACTGTCGGGCATCGGCGTGCTCTTCGGTCTGTGGAGCCAAGGATCGCCGGTCTCCGCGGTCGCGACCCTCCCGGAGATCGTGTGGGAGGCCTACCTGGGGATCGCCCTGACCTTCGTGACGCTCACGGCCGGGCAGCGCAGACGCGCCGCGAACCGGCTCGCCCGGAAAAGCCCTCAGCCCTCCGCCGCGTGACGGCCTCTCCGCGGCGCTCCGCCGCCGAGCCGGCCGTCGTGGAGTTCGAGCACGCGATCGGCCCTCGCCATCAGCAGCGGGTCGTGCGTCGTCACCACCGCCGCCACCCCGCTGCCGTGCACCAGCTCGACCAGGAGGTCCATGATCTGGCGCCCGGTGACGCTGTCGAGCTGACCGGTCGGTTCGTCGGCGAACAACAGCGGAGGGTCGGCCGCGAGAGCACGGGCGATTCCCACCCGCTGCTGCTGCCCTCCCGACAGCTCGGTCGGCCGCTGCTTCGCGTGGGCGGCGAGCCCCACCCTGTCGAGCAGCTCGGCGACGCGGGCGTCGCGGTCGGCGGACGGCGTACCCAGCAGCCGGAGCGGCACCTCCACGTTCTCGGCGGCCGACAGCACAGGGATGAGACCGAACGACTGGAACACGAAACCCACACTGCGCCGGCGCACCGCGACGAGAGCGGCCTCGTCGGCCGTCCCGACGTCCACGCCGTCGACGACCACGCGCCCGGACGTCGGGCGGTCGAGCCCGCCGAGCACATTGAGGAGCGTGGTCTTGCCGGAGCCCGAGCGCCCCGTGACCACGACGAGTTCGCCCGGGCGCACCTGGAGCGTCGCCTCGGCGAGGGCGATCACCGGACCCGCCGAGGTCTCGAACACCCGGCTCACTCCTTCGGCGACCAGCAGCGGCGTATCGTCCGCGGGGCCGGGCCGTTCGGCGAGAGCCTCAACGGTCGTCATCCGCGGCCTCCTTCTCGTGGTGCCCGTGCGGCCAGACGCCCACGTGGTCGGTCTCGAGCGCGAGGCGAACCCGCTCGCGCATCCCGAGCGAGGTGAGATACTCCTGGGGCAGCTGAAGCCGGCCGACCCGGTCGAGGACCGCGTACTCCTCCGCGATCATGTGCTCATCGCCCTCGGCGGTGACTCCCGCGCGGCGCAGGACCTCGGTCGCGGTGCGGCCGTCGCGGATCTGAACGGTGCGGGCGACGTGGTCCGACACCGTCGGATCGTGGGTGACGATCAGCGTCGTGACTCCGAGCTCGCGGTTGACCCCGCGCATGGCCTCCAGCACTTCGGCGCTGGTCGCCTCGTCGAGCTCTCCGGTCGGCTCGTCGGCGAGCAGCACGCGCGGCTCGTTGGCGAGCCCGACGGCGATGGCGACCCGCTGCTGCTCTCCGCCGGACATCTCCGACGGCGTGCGGTCGGCGCAGTGCCCGACCTCGAGGAGATCGAGCAGGTCGGCCGAGCGGCGCTCCCGGTCGGGGCTCCGGGCCAGCGACATGGCGAGCGCCAGGTTCTCGCGTGCGGTCAGGTAGCCGAGGAGGTTGCGGGACGTCTGCTGCCAGACGAAACCGACCGTGCGACGCCGATAGTCCACGCGCTCCCGTGACGACAGCGACAGGAGGTCGCGGCCGGCGACCGATACGGAGCCCGCTGTCGGCTTGTCGAGCCCCGACAGGATACCGAGGAGGGTGGACTTGCCCGACCCGGAGGCACCGACGATCGCGACCAGCTCGCCGCTGTCGACGCTGAGGGTGAGGCCCTGCAGTGCCTGCACCTCGACTCCGTCCGCGGTGAAGATCCGCACGAGGTCGGAGCAGCGGATGGCTGCATCGGCGCGTGCGGGACCGGGAGCGCTGTGCGCGGTCTCCTGCGTCGTCATCCTGGTCATTGTCCTCCTGTCGATGGCAGGTCTCCGGCGGCGCGCAGCACGGCGGTGGGCGACGAACGCCGAGCGCCCGCCAGCGCCACCACCGTCGCCACCGCCGCCACCGCTGCGAACCCGGCGAGCGCCGCGGAGGTCAGCCACGGGTCTCGGGCGACCGCCGGCTGCACGGGACTGCCGGTGAACCCGCGGAGATCGAGGGGTGCGAGCACGATCCAGGGCAGCAGCAGTCCGACGATCGCGCCGGCCAGCAAGCCGATGACGAGCACCGGGCCGAGCTCCCACGCCAGCACACCGGCGGTCTGGCGTGCGCTGAAGCCGACGGTGCGCAGCGTCGCGACCAGCCGGATCCGCGACGCGGTGTTCATCACCAGCGTGAGCACGAGCGCCGCGATGCACAGCAGGACGGTGAGGGCGATCGAGAGCAGCGCGATCGCCTCGGTGCCGGCGACCAGCGGCGAGGCGCGGAGGGCGGCGCGCTCGGCGACCGCATCACCCACGAGGGCGCCGGTGCCGCCGATCCGCGCCAGCTCGGCATGGACCCGCGAAGCGTCCGCGCCCGGGGCCAGCGCCACCAGCACCGTCTGCGGGGAGCCGGTGATCCCACTCGACGCCGGAAGCGTCGTGCGGTCGACGATGACCCACTGGGAGTCGCGCACGTACACGCCCGGAGCGAAGTCCAGCTGCGTCACGGCGAGGTGGACGTTGGTGCCCTCGCCGACGATGAGGGCGCTCGTGACCGGGATCCGGCTCTCCCAGCCCCCGAGCACCGCGCCCGTGCGACCCGGAAGGCCCCCGGTCAGGAGCGTCGAGAGCCGCGCGGCGACCGGCAGCCCGCGCTGCACGGCCGCCAGCTGCCGCGGATCGACGAGGTAGCCGGAGACGACCTCGCCCGTCCCACCCGCGGTGACGGCGATCCCGCCGGCCCAGTCGACGGTCGCGGTCGCCGCGACGCCGGGGATGCGCCCGACCTCGGCCAGCTGTTCGCGGCTCAGGGTGGAGGCCGCGGTCAGCGACAGATCCGAGCCGACCCGGGCGCGGGCGCCCTGGTCGAGGCCGTCGCGCGCCGTCGCCAGCACACTGACCGAGAACAGCGCGATGCTGACACCGGCGACCAGCGCGAACACCGGCCAGAGCACGGCGCCTCGGCCACCCCTCGTGCCGGTTCCGCGCGCGCCGGAGGCGCCGAGGAACGCGACCGCTCCGCGACCGCGGCGGAACACCCCGGCGAGCCAGCCGAGAGGGACGCCCGTCACCCGCAGCACGAGGACGCAGGCGGCCAGGGCGACGAGGACCGGAGTCAGCGCCGTCAGCGGATCGACCTCCAGGCCTCCGCCCGAGGCCGAGAGCCCGCGACGGGTCAGGAGCACGACACTGAGCACGGCGAGCCCCACCACGGTCACCTCGGCGACCCACAACCACCGCGACCGGGCGGTCGGCCCCGCGGCTCGCGGGGCGAGCGACCCGGCGGCGATCACCAGGGCCGCCGGCGGCGCCATTGCGCAGAGCAGAGCGAGCACGACAGGCAGCAGGACCGGAGTCGCTCCCGGCGTCAGGGCGAATGCCAGGACGAGGCCGACGAACGACGCCGGGACGGACGCCAGCGCGCCGTCGAGGGCGAGGCTTCCGCGCAGCCGCCCGGGGGACGCGCCGCGCGCCGCCATCAGGGCGAGCGCATCCCCGCGGCGCCCCACGACCAGCCGGGCCCCCAGCGCGAGCACCGTGAGCGCGACCACGAGCGGACCGGCCGCGAGGATCGCGAACAGCGTGTTCGCCGGTTGCGCGCGACTCTGGAAGTCGTCGAGCGGTCCGTGCAGGCTGGTGCTGACCGTGAGCGGCACCGGGACACCGCCGACGGACGCGACGGGAGGGAGCGCCAGGAAGCCGCCGAGCGCGCTGCGCACCGCCGGCAGGTCCGCCACCTCGAACGACGCCGGGACGACGGGGAACCACAGGGCCGCGACCGCGCCGTCGAACGCCGATGCGACCCGCGGCCAGGACGCCGGGTCGAGCCAGACCACGGCGCCGAACTGCTTGCCCGCGTCGCCCGCATCGACGAAGTGGCCCCGCGCGCGCACGGCGTCGAGGCTCCAGAAGTCGCTGTCGGGACTCTTCGGCGCCACGATTCCGACGAGCTTCAGCCGCAGCCCCGCCTCCGTGGCCGTGCGGCGTTCGGCGCCGACGCTCCAGCCGAACAGGTGCGCTGCGTCGCTGCTGAGCACGACCTCCACCACCGCGCCCTGCGCAGCCGTGGCGGAGACCGGGGCCGGCCACGACCCCTCGACGAGTCGTGCCTGCTCCCGCAGACCGCGGTACGCCTCAACACCGACGGTGAACCGGCTGTTCGCCGCGGCGCCGGCAGGCGGCTCGACGGCGACATCCGTGCTCCTCATCGCCGTGTCACCGGCGGCCACCACCTCCCTCAGCGGAGGCTTCAACCCCGCCCGCACCGAGGTGACGATGCCCGGGAGACCGCTCCAGACGGCGGCGGGATCGAGCACCGGACCCGAGGTGAAGCCACCGGTGCGGATCGCCGTCGTCAGGTCGCGGCCGCCGGCGCCCGCCTGTGCGAGTTCGTGCCGCAGTTCGGCAGTGAGCAGGCCGCTCGCCACCCGCGGCCAGGCGGCGAGGGCGACGGCGACGACGACGGTCACGAGGGCGAGCAGCAGCAGGCCGCCCCGGAAGGCCGTCACGGCGCGCAGGGCGAGACCGGCGTCGCTGAGACGGGAGGTCCGCCGCGATGCGGTGGCCGCCCCGCCCGGGCCGGGACCCGGCTCGCGGGCGGCTGCGCCACGGGAGCCGGCCGTCATCGGGTCTCCTCCCGGTACGCGGTGTCGGCGGCCTGGCGGCGCACACCCGCCCCGTAGCCCCAGACGACGATCGCGAGCGCCGCCACCAGCGCGACGACGCCGAGCGCCATCCCGAGCGGGTCGACGCGGCCCTGCACCGAGAGGGTGGTCGGCGCGGTGACGACCGAGAGCCGAGCGAGGGTGTTGCCGACCAGGAGCACCACCACGACACCGCCGAGGAGGCCGAAGAGACCGGCGGCGACGGCGACGCCGATGACCTCCAACCGGCGCGCCCGCGCCTGCTGACGACCCGAGAGCCCGATCGCTCGCAACACGACGACCTCGCCGCGCCGCCGCCCGAGCGCCGCGGTGACGGCCGCCACCACCGCCGCGACCGCCAGCAGCGCGCAGCCCGCGGCTCCCAGCCAGGTGCTGAGGACCGCCCCGGAGAGGAAGCGGGAGACGAACGCACCGGACGCGGTGGTCACCGTCGCGTCCGGGCCGACCTCCGCGCGCACCGCGCTCGCGACGGCCTGTTCCGTGCCGCCCTCGGCCGCCAGCCACACCGACGATGCGCGCGAAACCGAGGCCGACGTCCGCAACAACCGGCCGGTGAGGGCGGGCAGGTCGGCGAAGACCGCGCGCTCGGCCGAGGTGCCGGGCAGTGCGGGCACGATCGCTGCGACGCGTCCTTGCAGGTCGCCGACCGGGCTGCGCACCTCGATCTTCTGGCCCACCCGGAGCGCGTCGTCCTGTGCGAGCGCCGTCGTGACGGCGAGCGGGAGGTCCGAGCCGCCCGGCGGGACGAAGCGTATCGAGGCGTCCCCGTCGAGGGACCCTCCTCGCGCGGCGAGCGCGCCGTCGGGGCGGAACGCTCCGGCCTGGCCGAACGCCGCCGGCGCCGATACCCAGCGTTCCGCGCCGGCGGGCAGACCCGACACCCGCACGGCGAAGTCGGCTGCGCCGTCCGCCGCCTCCAGCTCCACGTCGAGCGCGACCAGCCGGTCGGCGCCGTCGGGGACGGGGAAGGTGATCGTCTCGGCCCGGAGCGAGCCGCTCACCGGCACCACCTCACCCTCCCGGGTGGCCAGCCAGGCTGTCGCGCCGGCGAGGCCGACCGTCCCCACCCCGGCGGTCACCGCCGCGGTGGCCGTCAGCTCGCGCGATCCCGGCGGCACCGTCGCGCCGGCGAGCGCCCCGCCCACCTGCACCCGCCGGGCCAGGTCGGCCGCGTCGAGCAGGTAACCCCCCACCGGCAGCAGCGTCGGCAGCGCACTGGCATCGGCGGCGACCACCACGACGTCGGAGTCACCGACCGTCCCGTCGTCGACGATAGCGGGCGACAGGGCCGTCACGCCGTGGACGGCGGCCAGACGCGCAGCGCCGGAGATGTCGTCCGGGCCGTGTGGAGAGCCGCTCACCCCGAGGTCGGCGCGCACGTCCGCGCCCGTCACGAGCAGGGCGGAGTCGCGCAGGAACCCGCCGAACGTCCCGGCGTAGCCTGCGGCGAAGGTGAGGGAGCCGACCGCGAGGACGATGAGCGCGACCGGCCCGGCGAACAGGGCGACACCGCGCCCCACCTGCCGCGCGGGCAGCACACCGCCGACGCCGCGACCGCGGCCCGCGACACGTTCCACGAGGGCCGCCGCCGGGCCGAACAACAGCAGCCCCACCAACGCGATCGCGCAGAGGACGGCCGCGGGTGCGACGACCCCCGTCGGATCGACCGCGTCCGAACCACCGCCCACCGCCGGGCCGAAGGCGACGAAGCGCCAGAGCGTGACGGCGGCGGCGATCACCGCCAGGACGGTGAGACCTCCCGACACGACCGTCCGGCTGCGGCCGGCCTCCACGGCCCCCGGCGAGTCGGAGGCCGCTCGGGCCGACACGACGGCAGTGAGCGTCGACGCCACGACGGCGACGACGACGGTCAGCGCGGGCGGCAGCAGCACGTCGAGCGCCTGCGCGGGCGGCGCGACCGCGGAAAGCAGCACGAGCTGGGCCGCGACGGTGCCCACCACGGCACCGAGCACCGCCACCACACCCGACTCGACGGCGGTCGCGCGGGCGAGCGCCGGGATGGTGAAGCCGCGCGAGCGCAACAGCCGGGTCTCGACGCGTCGGGCGCCCGCGAGCAACTGTGCGAGCAGCACGAGCGCGATCGCCGAGCAGACGGCCAGCACGGCGAGCGGAACCGGGATGACGGCGTGCAGCGCCACCACCGACCGCTGCATCGCCGCGACGGTCGCGACCGCGTCGCCCTGCGTGGAGAACGGGCTGCTGCCCGCTGCGGAGTCCCGGCTCAGCTCGTCGGCGGCGCCCGCGAGCGCTGCATGGAGGCGGGGCAGGTGCGCGGCCGACGTGCGCCGGCCGTCCGGGGTCACCACCCATCGACCGGTCAGCCCGTCGCTCGCCGCGATCGCGGTCGCGGCAACCACCACGACACGGCCGTCGGTGCCGCCCTGGCCGTCGGTGATGCCGAGCCAGGCGGGGGCCGACGCGTCGACCGGACGCCACACGCCGGTCACCTCGACCGGAACGGGCGCCGCGCCACCCTGCAACTGCACCCGGTCGCCGACGCGGATCGCGTGCGCGCGGGCGAACGCCTCATCGACGGCGGCCTCTCCGGTCGAGGCGGGCCAGCGGCCGGCAGAGACGACGACCCGGGAGCGGAGGGCGCCGTCGGCCACAAGGAGGAGGGCGGAGCCGCCTCCCGCGACAGCGACCTGCGGCGCGGAGAACGTGCCTGCGACGCTCACCGGCAGGTGGGAGAACCGGTGCTCGAGCGCCCGGCGCACCTCCGCGTCCTGCGCCTCGAGGTCCGACAGCGCCGAAGACTCGAGGGCCAGGGAGGTCACCGCCGCCGGCTCGTCGGCGAGCGTGGCGCGAACGGCGGCCGTCGGCGAACGGAAGGCCAGACCGGACATCGCGCCGGCGAGCGCGGCGACCACCACGATGACCAGCCCGGTCGCCACGAGGGTCCCGCTCTGCGCGCGGCTGCGCTGCAGCCAGAACGACCGCGGCCGGCGCACCCCCGGCGCCGCACGGCCCTCCCTCGCACGCATTCCCTCAACCTAGCGTGCGCGTGCGCAATCACCGCGCGCCGCGACGATTCGCCGCGCGTCGCTCGGGCGCGCTGCCCACCCGCGCGGGGCGAGACCGGCCGTTCGTCGCCTGTCGGCGGCGGGCGGTACGGTCGCGACGTGACCGCGTCGTGTTCGCTCTGCGGCGCTCCCGCACATCCCGGAGCGCCGGTCGCGCTGTGCCTGGCGCACCTGCTCGAAGCGCACGAGTGGGTGGAGGCGGAGTACGGGCAGACGGACCTGCTGCCGTCGCCCTGCGCGTTCTGCGGGTCGCGGCTCGGGGTGCGCTACCCGTCGGGATGGCTGTGCGCCGTCTGCGAGTGGAGCGTCGGTGAGCTGCCTCCCGACGGGACGACGGCCTCGCGCGTCGACGTCGTCTACTACCTGCGGTTCCGCGACCGCATCAAGATCGGCACGTCGGCCAATCCTGCCCGGCGGTTCGCGAGCCTCCCGCACGACGAGGTGCTGGCGTTCGAGCGCGGCGACCGCACGGTCGAGCAGCGCAGGCATGCGCAGTTCGCCGCCCTGCGCATCCCGGGGACGGAGTGGTTCGAGACCGACGACGCGCTGCTCGGGCACGTCGCATCGCTGCGGACGCCGGACCCGTGGCAGCTGCTCGCGCGCTGGCGCAGCGAGGCCGCGGCCCGCGCGTGAACGGGTCGGTCGGCGACTCCGGAGCTCGCGGGCGACACGCCGTGTGGATGTCCGTGGGTTCCGGAGATCCGGGGCGTTCCGGGGGCGGGCTCCGGAGTTGCCCGCGCGACTACGCGGCGGAGGTGACCGGCTCGGTCGGGCGGTCGGCCTCCACCTTCTCGACGAGTCGAGCCATCTCGGCGGCTTCGACGGCGGCGGCTTCGGCGGCCGCCCGCAGCGGATCCGCCTCGGCGATGCGGGCCTCCGCGTCGAGCCGGGCGAGCCCGGCGACGGCGGCGAGGTCGGCAGCCGCGCGGGTGCGCGAGCGGATCACGATCGCCGCGGCGACCGTGACGCCGGCCGCGCCGAACGCGAGCACCCCGGCCGTCGCGAAACCCTCGGTGTAACCCGACTCCGCCGGCAAACCGCCCACGCCGGTCGTGCCGGTCACGAGCGCGGTCATCACCGCGGCCCCGATGGCCGAGCCGACGGTGCGGAGGTTCGCGTTCATCCCGCTCGCGATCCCGGTCTGCGTCGCGGGGACGCTCTGCACCACGACGCTGGTGATCGCCGCGTAGATGAGACCGAGGCCGATGCCGAACACGCCCGATGCCGCTGCGACCGCGAAGAGCGAGCCGTGGAAGAACGCGATCGACAGGCTCGACGCCGCCATGACGACCGCGGCGATCACGATCTGCGTGCGGAAGCCGAGCCAGCGCTCGAGGGGTCCGCTGATGAAACCGGTCACCGCCATCGTCACGAGCATCGGGAGCATCAGGAGCCCCGACTCGGCCACACTCGCGCCCAGTCCGTAGCCGGTGGAGGCCGGAGTCTGCACGAACCGCGGGAAGAACGCGAAGACCGCGAACATGGCGGCTCCGATGAAGACGGCGGCGGCGTTCATCGACCAGACGCCGGGCTCGCGCATCAGACGCATGTCCACCAGCGGGTGGCGGGAGCGCAACTCCACGACCACCCACGCGGCGAGAAGCACGGCGGCCAGCGCGAACAGCGCGATCACCAGCGGCGACGACCAGCCCCACTGTGCGCCGGTGCTGAGCGGCAGCAGGAGGGCGATGAGCCAGCCGGAGAGCAGCGCGGCCGACCACGGGTTGACGCCTCCCGTCGCCCGGGTCGGCGACTCGGGGACGATGGCGAGGGCGAGCACGGCCGCGGTCACGGTGAGGGCGACCGGTACGAGGAAGAGCCCGCGCCAGCTGAGGAGGTCGGCGAGGGGGCCGGCGAGCACGGTCCCGAGACCGCTGCCCACCGCGATGATCGACGCGATGGCGCCGATCGCCGACGGCAGCCGGTGGGCGGGGAACTCGTCGCGGATGATGCCGAACGCGAGCGGGAACATGGCACCGCCGAGGCCCTGGACGACACGGCCGGCGATGAGTACGCCGATGGAGGGCGCGACGGCGGCGATGACGCTGCCGACGGCCACGGCCAGCAGGGCGAGCACGAACACCCGTCGCTTGCCGACGAGGTCGCCGACGCGGCCGAGCAGCGGCGTGGCGACCGCCGCGGCGATCAGCCACGCGGTCATGGTCCAGGTGACGCCGGCGGTGGTGGTGTGGAGGTCCTGCTGGATGACCGGCAGGACGGGGACGACGAGCGACTGGAGAGTCGCGAAGGAGGCCACGCTGAGAGCCAGAACGGCGAAGGTGGCGGAGGGACGGGATCGAGACACGGCTACGGCTTTCTTCTCGAATGGGAGGGCGGCGCATGGCCGACCGGATGACTTTCTGACGGTGTTCTTTTCGCTGCGGAGAGCTACAATTGGAGGGAGGCTCCGATCGGAGGCTGCCTCCGGTTACAGGTAAGACAATACCGGAGGGTGCCTCCGTTTCGCAACCCGTGATCTGCGCAACCTTGGAAGGAACCACTGCCGTGACCGGCACCGACACCGCCACTCCCCTCATCGCGCGCCCCCAGCGCGCCGACGCCCGCCGCAACTTCGACGCGCTGCTCGCCGCAGCGCGCGACGCGTTCGCGGCAGACGGCGCCGGCGCCTCCCTCGAGGACATCGCGCGGCGGGCGGGCGTCGGCATCGGCACGCTCTACCGCAACTTCCCCACCCGCGACGCCCTGGTGGAGGCGGTCTACGTCGAAGAGGTCGAGGCCGTCGTCCGCGCAGCGGACGATGCCACCACGCTCGAGCCCTGGGAGGCCGTGCAGGCCTGGCTGCGCCGGTTCCTCCTCTATGTCGGCACCAAGAAGGCGCTGCTGGAGGGCCTCAACAAGGACTCCCCCGTGCTGCTGAGCTGCCGCACCTCGCTCTACGCGGCCGGCGAACCGCTGGTCCGCCGCGCCCAGGAGGCCGGCGAACTGCGGCCGGACGCCTCGATCGGCGACGTCATCCGCATGGTGTCCGGCATCGCCGGAGTCGCCTTCGACGACGACGAGCAGCGCGACCGGGTGATCGCGATGGCGATCGACGGACTGCGCGCTCGCTGAACCTGAGAGAGCGTTCAGACCAGGCCGTTCCGTTCCCTAGGCTGGAGGAATGGAGCTCGGTGTCTATGCAGTGATCGCCGTCGCGGTGATCGTCGGGGTAGCCGCCTCCGCCCGCAAGCTCGGCGTCGCCGCGCCCATCATCCTCGTGATCGTCGGCGTCACCCTGTCCGGCCTGCCCGGTGTGCCCGAGGTCGAGGTCCCGCCCGAGATCATCCTCGACGGCCTGCTGCCTCCCATCCTCTACGCAGCCGCGATCAGCGTCCCGCTCACCGACTTCCGCCGGAACCTGGCGCCGATCGCCGGCCTGTCGGTCTTCCTCGTGGTCGTCACGGCCTTCGCCTCCGGCTTCGTGCTCTACACGATGCTGCCCGACCTCAACCTGGCTGCGGCCATCGCGCTCGGCGCGATCATCAGCCCGCCCGACGCCGTCGCCGCCACCTCCATCGGCCGCAAGCTCGGCCTGCCGCCGCGGCTGCTCACCGTGCTGGAGGGCGAGGGGCTCGTCAACGACGCCACCGCCCTGGTGCTGCTGCGCACCGCGCTCGCAGCGGCCGTCGGCGCCCTCGCGACGCCGATCGCCGGCGTGCTGGACTTCTTCTCGGCCGTCGTCATCGCGCTCGTGATCGGCCTGGTCGTCGGCTTCGTCTCGGTGTGGGTGCGCTCCAAGCTGAACGACCCGGTCCTCGACACCGCGTTGTCGGTGATCGTTCCGTTCGCCGCCTTCGCGCCGACGGAGGCGCTGCACGGCTCGGGAGTCCTCGCCGTCGTCATCACCGGCCTCTACACCGGGCACGCCGCACCCCGGCAGTTCAGCGCCCAGGCCCGCATCAGCGACCAGATCAACTGGCGCACCATCCAGTTCCTGCTCGAGAACGGCGTCTTCCTGCTCATCGGCCTCGAGCTGCGCACGCTCATCGCCGACGTCGAGCACCCCGAGATCCTGAGCGTGTGGGATGCGGTCGGGATCGGGCTGATCGCGATGGCGTCCCTGGTCGTGATCCGGTTCATCCTGATCGGCCCGCTCATCTTCTTCCTGCGAAGACGCGGCGAACGGGCCGAGAAGCACGTGCTGCGCGAGTGGCTGATGATCAGCTACTTCCGCGACCATCCGGTGCGCTACCGCTGGCAGGCGCAACGCAAGCATCGCGCCGAGCTGCGTTACGAACGCCACCGCAGCGACCTCGAAGAGTTCCGCCAGGAGGCGATCGACTGGAAGGGCGGCGTCGTTCTCGGCTGGTCCGGGATGCGCGGCGTCGTCACCCTCGCGGCCGCGCAGTCGCTGCCCGGCGACATCCCCTACCGTCCGCAACTCATCCTCATCGCCTTCACGGTCGCGTTCGTCAGCCTGGTCGTCCAGGGCGGCACACTGCCCTGGCTGATCCGGGTCCTCGGGCTCCAGGGCGTCGACATCAAAGACGACAGGCGGCTGCTCGCGCAGCTCCTCGACGACCTCAGCGAGGCCGGACTGGCGGTCCTGGACGATCCCGAGACCGCGGCGGGCACCCCGTCCCCCGTCGACCCCGAGGTCGTCGAGCGCGTGCGGCAGACGACGTACCTGCGCGCCGAGTCGGCATGGGAACGCATCGTGCTCTATGACGCGCCCCCGGAGAGCCGCCCGCACCACATCTACCGCACGCTGCGGCTCGCCGTGGTCGACGCCGAGCGCAACCGACTGCTCCTCGAGCGCGCTCGGGGGGCGTACCCGTCGCGCATCCTCACCGAGGCACAGTCGATGCTCGACATCGAGGAGACCCGGCTGCGGTCACGCGCGCGGTAGTGGCGCGGTGGTGCCGCACGGTGGCGCCGCGCGGTGGCGCATTGCGCGGTGGTGAATGCTCGAGCGAACCGCGTGAGTCGGACAGGAACCGGGGCTCGGGATGCGGTGATCCACGGGGATTCGTCCACACTCCTCCACCCGGCGGCGGGTGAAACCACACGGTTCAGCTCGAGAGCGAGGCCACGTCGCTGGGGAGCCCGTCGCCTTCGGTGTCGTTCTCGGCCGATCCGCCCTGCGCGTCCTTCCCGTTCCGTCTGACGAACCCGGCAGCGACGAACTCGTCCAGCATCGACTGGACGGTGATCCGGGCGGCGTCCTCGGGCGCCGGTCCGAATACGGCCTCGGCCCGAGCGACGAGGTCGTCCAGCGGCAGCGGGGTCTCCAGGGCGTTCCAGAGCACCGAGCCGAGAGGCGAGAGCCGGGAGGTCTTGCCCCCGACCAGGATCAGGACCTCCCTACCGGTATCGATCCAGTCGTCGACCTCCTGGCGCCCGTACGCGCCCGGCGGGAGGGCGCCGGCCACGGCCTCGACGTCACGCACAGCCGGGCCCTCTTCCTGCGCGAGATGGGCCGCGGGCCGCCGGAGCAGCTCGCAAACCGGGTCGTGCAGGTCGGCCGCTCGGTGATAGCGGATCACGTGCACCCCGCCGGAGATCCGGATCCGGGCTTCCAGCCGCCTCAACGCTCGGGGAAGCGAGGCGAAGTAGCTGGTCTGCTCGATGACCTGGGCCAGGACCTCCCCCATCCCCAGCGTCGTGATCGCCGGGGCGACGGGCTCCTCGCGACGGTCGAGGAGGGCGAGGCGGGTGAGCTGCAGCGGAGCGCGCACGTCGACCAGTCCGAGCGCGTCGGGGCCGGCGATGGACTTGCGCGGGGTGTTGCGCTGCTTGACCGCGAGCGGCTTGGGGAAAGGGTGCACTTCGCCCGACGCATCGACGGCGACCGTTTCATCCGATACATAGCCCAGGACCCTGCCGAGCGTCGATGCGGCCGTCGTCTTACCCGCGCCCGAGGGGCCGATCAAGGCGATGACGTGGCCGGTCGTGGGATCGGCCAGACCCGCGGCGTGGAACATCAGGAGCTCCTCCCGCCTGCTCTCGATCGCCCGGAGGTTGATCATCTGCCGCAGGGCGACGCTGACCTCGTCGAAGTCCCGGCCGGACACGTCTGCACCGTGGGCCGGTTCTCCGAGGACGGCGGAGATCGTGCCCGACGGCGCTCGCTGAGCCGTCACCCGGCTCCGCGGGGCCGCTACCCGGCTCCGCGGGGCCGACACCCGGCTCCACTGGGCGCGCAGCCGTCGGAAGTCGTCGCGGGACATCCCGTCGACCTCCACTCGCAGCCCGACACCCAGCGCGTCGACGACGAAATCGTGCGTCATGGGAAACCGTCTTCCGTCTTGGTGATATGTCTCATGAAAGCGTACGGGAGAGCACGGCTGCACCCGAGACGGGTGCCACCCCGAGAGCTACCCTGAGGTCATGCACAAGATCTTCGCCACGAGCTTCGCGAGCATCTATCCGCTCTACGTCGCCAAGGTCGAGCGCAAAGGCCGCACGGGCGCCGACGTCGACACGGTCGTGCGGTGGCTGACCGGCTATGACGAGAAGGGGCTGAGGTCGGCGATCGACCGCGGTGTCGACCTGAAGACCTTCTTCGACGAGGCGCCGGGGCTGAATGCGCGCGCCTCGCTCATCACGGGAGTGATCTGCGGCGTTCGGGTCGAGGAGATCGACGACCCGATGATGCAGAAGCTGCGGTACATGGACAAGCTCGTCGATGAGGTGGCCCGGGGCAAGAAGATGGAGTCGATCCTGCGCTGAGCGGTGCGCGTGCACCGTTCGCGCCACGCCCGGGACGGCAGGTTGTTTTGAATAAGTCAAAACCATTCCGATAGCGTGGAGGGATGGACACGGCACAGCACGAGGACGCGCTGCGCGCGGCCGGGCTCCGTGTGACGCAGGGGCGGCTCGCCGTCCTCCGCGTCCTCGACACGCACCCCCATGTGGATGCCGAATCGGTGTACCGCGCGGTGTTACCCGCACTGCCCGGCACCTCGATCCAGAACATCCACAATGTGCTCGGCGACCTCACGGTCGCCGGTCTCCTCCGCCGGATCGAGCCGGCGCACTCGCCGGCGCTCTACGAGCGTCGCGTCGGCGACAACCACCACCACGTCGTATGCACGTCGTGCGGGGCGGTCGCCGACGTCGACTGCGTCGTCGGTCACGCCCCCTGCCTGCATCCGTCGGATGCGGGCGGGTTCGTGGTCGATACGGCCGAGGTGACCTTCTGGGGACTGTGCCCGTCCTGTCAGGAGCGTGCGGCGAAAGCCCCGTCGCGCGCCGAATGAGGTGAGGAGAACCATGACGCACAACCACACGACCACCCAGACCGGCACCCCGGTCGGAAGCGACGCGCACTCGCTGACGGCAGGGCACGACGGCGTGACCGCCCTCCACGACCGGTACCTCGTGGAGAAGCTCGCGCAGTTCAACCGCGAGCGCATCCCGGAGCGGATCGTGCACGCCAAGGGCGGCGGCGCGTTCGGCGAGTTCGTCGTCACCGGCGACGTGACCGCCTACACGAAGGCCGCCGTGTTCCAGCCGGGCACCACCACGCGTACGCTGCAGCGGTTCTCGTCGGTCGCCGGGGAGCAGGGTTCGCCCGACACCTGGCGCGACGTGCGCGGCTTCTCGGTGAAGTTCTACACGACCGAGGGCAACTACGACATCGTCGGCAACAACACCCCGGTGTTCTTCATCCGCGACGGCATCAAGTTCCCCGACTTCATCCACTCGCAGAAGCGCCTGCCCGGCTCCGGCCTCCGCGACGCCGACATGCAGTGGGACTTCTGGACCCTGTCGCCCGAGTCGGCGCACCAGGTCACCTACCTCATGGGCGACCGCGGCCTCCCGCGCTCCTGGCGCACCATGCCGGGCTACGGCTCGCACACCTACCAGTGGATCAACGCGGCCGGCGAACGGTTCTGGGTCAAGTACCACTTCCACGCGCTGCAGGGCAACGACGAGATGCACGGAGCCGAGGCCGAGCGCATCGCGGGCGAGGACGCCGACTACTACCGTCGCGACCTGTACGAGGCCATCGAACGCGGCGACTTCCCGGCATGGAAGGTGAGCGTGCAGGTGATGCCGTACGAGGACGCCACGAGCTACCGGTTCAACCCGTTCGACCTCACCAAGGTCTGGCCGCACAGCGACTACCCGCTCATCGAGGTGGGCGTGCACACCCTCAACGAGAACCCGGAGAACTTCTTCGCGCAGATCGAGCAGGCGGCGTTCTCGCCGGCCAACACCGTGCCGGGCATCGACATCAGCCCCGACAAGATGCTGATGGCGCGCGTGTTCTCGTACCCCGACGCGCAGCGTTACCGCGTGGGCACGAACTACAACGAGCTGCCGGTCAACGCGCCCGTGGCGCCGGTGAACAACTATTCGCAGGACGGCGCGGGTCGCCACGGCTTCAAGCCGGCCTCCGCCCCGGTGTACGCGCCGAACTCGTTCGGCGGACCGTCGGCCTCGGCCGCTGCCGCCGGCGAGGGATCGTGGGAGTCGGACGGTGCGCTCGTGCGCGCAGCGGCGACCCTGCACGCAGAGGACGACGACTTCGGTCAGGCGGGCACGCTCTACCGCGAGGTCTTCGACGACGCCGCGCGTGAGCGCTTCCTCGACACCATCGCGGGAGCCGTCGGCGGCGTGACCCGTGAGGACATCCGAGAGCGGGCGATCCAGTACTGGACGAACGTGGACGCGGCGCTCGGTGCGGCGCTGCGGGCGCGGCTGGAGTCCGGCGTACGGGATGCCGACCAGGCGGCGGAGTTCGTCGGGGTGGGCGAGTAGGCAACGGAGGAGATCCGACGCGACACGCCCGCGTGCGTCGGGTAACGGAGGAGATCCGGGCTCGGATCGGGCAGGACTCCTCCGTTGCCGACCGCGGGCGAACGGAGGAGATCCGGGTCAGGACCGCCCGGATCTCCTCCGTTCACTGCGTTTCAGCGGGGTGCGCGGCCGAAACTCCTCCGCTGGCGACGCGCGCGAGCGCGCCCGAGACCAGCGACGCCCACAGGGTGCCGTCCGGCGCCACCGTCAGACCGCGCGGCCCGGCCGGCAGCCCGACCCGCTCGGTCTCCCCGGAGGCCGTCACGCGCACCAGGGCGTCGGCTCCCCACAGCGACGCCCACACACCGTCGCCGTCGGCGACCACTGCCCACGGGCTCGCGCCCTCGTCGAGCGGGATCACCGCGACCGTGCGGTCGCGCGCCACACGAGCGAGCGCATCGGCCGCGTGCAGGGCGGTCCACACCGCACCGTCGTCGGCGACGGCGACGCCGCCCGGGCCGGAGCCCAGCGGCAGCTCGACGAACTCGATCGCGGCGTCGCCGCCGCGGACGTGACCGAGCGCCGGCCGATGCCCCTGCAGCGAGAACCAGACGTTGTCACCCGCCGCCGTGATGCCCGACGGGCCGCCGTCGGCGCCGACCGGGAACTCCTCCACCCGGCCCAGGATGCCGACGCGGCCGAGCGCCTGGCCGAACTGCTCCGTGAACCAGGTCGTTCCATCGGGGAGGGTGACCGCGGCCAGCGGGTGGGCGTCGGGGGTCGGGACCACCACCTCGTGGTCCACGGTCAGGTCCGCGCCGACGTACAGGAGCCGGCCTCCCGTGCTGTCGACCACCCACACCGTCGACTCCGTCACAGCCGTCACGCCCGTGGGGGTGGCCGCCTCGCCGAGGTCGAGGATCGCGACGTCGCCGTCCGGCCCGATCCTCCCCACGCGCCCGGCGGCCATGGTGCACCAGACGGCGCCGTCTTCGGTCGCCGCGACGCCGACGAGGTCGTCCTCCGGGCGTCCGACGACGATCGTCTCGACGTTCACAGCGTGGCGTCGATGGTGCGGTCGTACACGACCGTGCCGCCGACGCGGATCAGCCCGTCGCCGAGCGGCTCCGTGACCAGCTCGGAGCCTTCGCCCTGGCGGATGCGCAGCGCGCGCCCGAGCTTGGCGGTGATGGCGACCGCGGCGGCACCGGTCGCCTCGTCCTCCACGATGCCCATGGCCGGCGCGAACATGCGGGCGCGCAGGGTCCCGGCCCCCTCGTCGATCCAGGCGTAGGCGTAGTGCTGCCCCTCGGTGAAGGCGAACGGGTCGAGGGCGTCGACATCGGCGGGGGTCTCCAGCGGCAGCCAGGTGAAGGCGGGCGCCCACTCGGCGCGTGCGTCGATGGAGGCCGCGTCGGCGTCGAGGTCGACCGAGACAGCCACATCGCCGGCCTTCTCGGCCAGCGCGCCGACCGGCGTGCGCTCGTGGGCGAGCCACCACGCGGTGCCGACGCTCGGGTGGCCGGCGAACGGCAGTTCGGCGGCCGGCGTGAAGATGCGGATGGTCGCGAGGCCCGCGGGCTCGTCCAGCTCGTCGATGAACACCGTCTCGCTGAACCCCAGAGCTGCGGCGATCTCCTGCTCGCGCCGCGCCGTCACCGGCGAGCTCGTCACGATGCCCAGCTCGTTCCCGTTGGCGCCCCGTTCGTCGGTGAAGACGCGGACGACCACTACCTCGATCTCATCCATAGCCTCCACCCTGTCACGCGCGCGATAATCTCGCCATGAGCGACGAACCAGCCGCCTCCGTGCCACCCCTGGACGACGACATCACCGCTGCGGCACCGCCCGGCGAGAAGGCCGACGAGGAGATCGCGATCGGCCACGCCGTCGACCGCCTGGCGCAGCGGTTCCCGCTCGTCCCGCGCGACCGAATCGTCGACCTGGTGCACGAGCGCCACCTGGACTACACGGGCGCGCCGGTGCGCGACTTCATCCCCGTGCTGATCGAACACGACGTCAAGCGCGAGCTCGCCGCCCAGGTGGAGCCGCAGACCTGACGAACGCGGGGCGGAGCCTCAGCACCCGCCCGTGATCACGACGCGCGCGCCTCGGATGGTGCCCGCGAGCTTCGACTTCTGCCGTGCGAATGTGAACGCCGACAGCCCGGCGGCTGCGCGCCCTCCCTTTCGGGTGCGGGTCACCCCTACTGAATCACCACGCCGGGGCGAGCGGAATCAGGCGCCGGCAGCGGTGACGATCGCGTCGGTGGCGAACCCGGCGACGATGCCCGCCAGGATGAACCAGGCGACGAGCGTCTTCAGTCCGGTGCGACGCGCGACGGCGAGCATCTCGATGATCACGTAGAGGATCGAGCCGGCCGCGAGGCCGAGGAACGCGATCGAGACGATGTCGCTGCTGAACGCCTGGCCGATGACCGTGCCGAGAAAGGTCGGTCCTCCCCCGATCAGCCCGAGCAGGGCCAGGTAGCCCCACGAGGGTCGCGTGCCGCTCAGCGGCGCGACGATCCCGAAGCCCTCGGTGGCGTTGTGAAGGCCGAACCCGATGATGAGCAGCACGGCGAACGCGAGCTCACCCTGCGCTGCCGCGGTGCCGATCGCGAGGCCTTCGGCGAAGTTGTGGAGGCCGATCCCGATCGCGATCGTGAGCGCGAGGCGGCGCGCGCCGGCCCGCGACTCCGCCTCGGTCGCCGCGACGATCGCGACGCCCGTGGTCGTGGCGACGCCGGCCGCACCCGCGCCCGGCGCGTGCCCGGCGCCCGGGGTGTGCGCCGCGCCCAGCGCGTGCACGTGCGGCACCGGGCCGGACCCCGCCGGAGGTCGCACGGGAGATGCCATCGCGAGCGCGCGGCGCTTCAGGTACCGGTCGAGGTACGTCAGGCTCAGCAGGCCGACGCCGATGCACGCGGTCATCAGCAGCCCCTGCCCGAGCGCCGGACCCAGCCGGTGCGACGTGAGCGCCGTGTCGACCGGCTCCCACGCCTGCGAGAGCACATCCCACAGGAGGAAGATCAGGATGCCCGTCGCCAGCGCGTTCAGCGCGGCTTTGAGGGTGACGCCGTTGGAGCGGATCCTGCCCACCGGGAGGCCGAGGAAGATCGTGAGGCCGGCGACGGCGCCGAGAGCGGCGACACCCAAGGGGGACATGAGGTTCCTTTGCGGAGGCGGGCGGATCACGGTCGGCGGGTTCCGACCGGATTCGATTGTAAGGTAAGCCTCGCCTTACACAGATTCAACTGTGAAGAGTCGCAGGGAGCCTCACTCCGGGCGCGGCACCACGATCATCGGAACCGGCAGCTCGCGCAGCATCGCCGCGGCCGTCGAGCCGAGGAACAGCCGGGAGGGCTGCGCCAGCCGGCTCGAACCCACCACCACGACCTCGCCGGGCTCCCAGTCCAGCCGCGACACCGCGTCCTGGATGCTGTCGCCCTTCGCCACGACCGCCGTCGCGACGACACCGGTCGCCGCACTGACCTCCTGCAGCACGCTGGCCGCGTGGTGCTCGCCGACGTTCTGCTTGGGCGCCTGCGCGTCCCCCGGCAGGTCGAGCGCGAGCAGCGACACCAGCCGCAGCGGTACGCCCGCGGCGGCCGACAGCCGCTCGCCCGTGGCGAGCACGGCCTCCGCACCCGCCCGCGTGCCGACCATGCTGGTCACGCGCGTGAGCCCCGGAGCGTGCTCCCGCCATCCCTCGGGCGCCAGCAGCACGGGGATCGGCGACGCGTGCAGCAGCGCGCCGGCGACCGAGCCGACGGTGAACCGGCCGAGCAGGCCGCCGCGTGCTGCGCCGACGACGATCAGCGTCGATCCGAGCTCCTCGGCGGAGCTCAGCAGCCCTTCCGCGAGCGAGTCGCCGTAGGCGACCCGCCCGCTGAAGGCGACCGACGAGGGCACGCGGGTGCGCGCCTCCGCCAGCCAGCCCTCCGCGGTGTCGCGCAGGAGGGCGTCGTATGCCGGGTCGTTCGGCACGTTGCCGCGCCGCGACGTGTCCGGCATCACCAGGACCACGTCGAGGTCGGCCCCGAACGAGGCGGCCAACGCGGCCCCGGCGGCGAGGGCGTCCTCGCCCGCCGGGGTCGCGGTGTAGCACACGAGGATGCGCGGGGTGCTGGTCATGGTGACTTCTCTCGTGGTCGGGATTCGGTTCGCTGGATCAGGCGGGGATGAGCGTGTACTTCGTGCTCAGGTACTCGTGGATGCCCTCCAAGCCGCCCTCGCGGCCCAGACCCGACTGCTTGACGCCGCCGAACGGAGCGGCCGCGTTGGAGACGAGCCCGGTGTTGAGGCCCATCATCCCGGTGTCGATGCGGTCGATCATGCGCTGACCGCGGGCGAGATCCTGCGTGAACACGTAGCCGACCAGGCCGTACTCGGTCTCGTTGGCGCGCGCGACGGCCTCGTCCTCGGTGGCGAACGTGGTGATCGCCAGCACCGGCCCGAAGATCTCCTCGCGGAGGATCTCGCTGCCGGGCTGCACGTCCACGATCACCGTCGGCTCGTAGAAGAAGCCGTCGCCTTCGGGCGCCTTGCCGCCGGTGAGGACGCGGGCGCCGCGCCGGACCGCGTCGCCGACCAGAGTCTCCATCGTCGCGACCGCCCGGTCGTCGATGAGCGGGCCGATCGCGACGCCGTCCTCGGTTCCGGGGCCGACGCGCATCGCGGCGACCTTCGCGGCCACCCGCTTCGCGAACTCGTCGGCGACCGACTCGTGCACGATGAAGCGGTTGGCGGCGGTGCAGGCCTGGCCGACGTTGCGGTACTTCGCCAGCAGGGCGCCTTCGACGGCCTTGTCGAGGTCGGCGTCGTCGAACACGACGAACGGCGCGTTGCCGCCGAGCTCCATGGAGGTGCGCAGCACGTTCTGAGCGGCCTGCGCGAGCAGCGCGCGGCCGACCGGAGTCGAGCCGGTGAACGACAGCTTGCGCAGCCGCGGGTCGGCGATGATCGGGGCGGAGACGGCACCGGAGGTGTTGGTCTGAACGACGTTCACGACACCGGCCGGCACCCCGGCATCGGCCAGCAGCTGGGCGAAGAACAGCGTGGTCAGCGGCGTCAGCTCCGCCGGCTTCACGACGACCGTGCAGCCCGCGGCCAGCGCCGGCGCGATCTTGCGCGTCGCCATCGCCAACGGGAAGTTCCACGGCGTGATGAAGAAGCACGGACCCACCGGCCGCTGGGAGACGACCATCGTGCCGGTGCCCTCCGGGTTCTGCCCGTAGCGGCCCGCGATGCGCACGGCCTCCTCGGAGAACCAGCGGAGGAACTCACCGCCGTAGGTGACCTCGCCGTTCGCCTCGGCCAGCGGCTTGCCCATCTCCAGCGTCATCAGCAGCGCGAAGTCGTCGCGTCGCTCCTGCAGGAGGTCGAACGCGCGGCGCAGGATTTCAGCACGGGTGCGCGGCGGGGTCGCCGCCCAGGCCTCCTGTGCTTCGACGGCGGCGTCGAGGGCGCGGATGCCGTCCTCGGGTGTCGCGTTGGCGATGCGCTTGATGACGCGGCCGGTCGCCGGGTCCTGCACCTGGATCTGCGGGCGGCTCCCCTGCTCCCAGGCCCCGCCGATGAAGAGTCCGTCGGGGACGCGCGAGAGGAGATCCGCCTCGCGGGCGCCCAGCTGCGTGCCGGTGGTGGTGTCGACGGCGCTCATGCGTTGGCCACCGCCTCCGCGACGACGTCCAGCCCCTCGATGAGGAGGTGGTCGGGGATGCTCAGCGGCGGCAGGAACCGGATCACGTTGCCGAAGGTGCCGCAGGTCAGCAGGACGACGCCCGCGGCGTGCGCGGCGGCGGCGACCTTGGCGGTGAGCGCGGCATCCGGCTCACCGGTCTCGGGGTCCACCAGCTCGATGGCGACCATCGCGCCCTTGCCGCGCACCTCGGCGACGCGCGCGTCGGCGTCGCGCAGGGCACCCAGCTTCTCGAAGAGGATCTCGCCGATGGCGCGGGCGCGCGCGGCCAGGTCCTCCTGCTCGTAGGTCTCGATCGCGGCCAGCGCGGCCACACATGCGAGCGGGTTGCCGCCGTAGGTGCCGCCGAGGCCGCCGACCTGCGGGGCGTCCATGATCTCGGCACGGCCGGTGACGGCCGACAGCGGGAGGCCGCCGGCGATGCCCTTGGCGGTGACGATCAGGTCGGGGACGATGCCGAACTGCTCGGACGCGAACAGGGTGCCGGTGCGGGCGAAGCCGGTCTGCACCTCGTCGGCGATGAACACGACGCCGTTCTCGTTCGCCCAGGCCTGCAGAGCCGGGAGGAAGCCGTCGGCCGGGACGATGAAGCCGCCCTCGCCCTGGATGGGCTCGATGATGAGGGCGGCCAGGTTGGAGGCGCCGACCTGCTTCTCGATCATCGTGATGGCACGCTTGGCCGCCTCGGCGCCGGAGAGGCCGCCGTCGCGCAGCGGGTAGCTGAGCGGCGCGCGGTAGATCTCGGGCGCGAACGGGCCGAAGCCGTTCTTGTACGGCTGGTTCTTCGCGGTGAGGCCCATGGTGAGGTTGGTGCGGCCGTGGTAGGCGTGGTCGAACGCGACGACGGCCTGCTTGCCCGTGTAGTGACGGGCGATCTTGACCGCGTTCTCCACGGCCTCCGCCCCCGAGTTGAAGAGGGCGCTGCGCTTGGCGAAGTCGCCAGGGGTGAGCCGGTTGAGCGCCTCGGCGACATCGACGTAGGAGTCGTACGGCGCGACGGTGAAGCACGTGTGGGTGAACGCGGCGACCTGCTGCGTGACGGCCTCGACGACGCGGGGGGCGGCGTTGCCGACACCGGTCACGGCGATGCCGGAGCCGAAGTCGATGAGCGAGTTGCCGTCGACATCGACGAGCACACCCCCGCCCGCTGCGACGGTGTAGACCGGGATGGTCGCACCGACACCGGCCGCGACGGCCTGGGCCTTGCGCTCGGCGCGCTTGCGCGACTCCGGTCCGGGGATGGGGGTGACGAGCCGGCGCTCCTGCGGGAGCGAGGGTCCGCCGACGAGGGTTGCGGAGGCGGGAGAAACGATGGTCATGGCGGAATCGTAAGGAGCGGGGCATGCCCGCCGCCTGGACGGACCGTACAATTTCAGAAACTGGATTCGACACCCTGGCGGATGGAGTGCCCGATGCCCGCGACCCTCGCCCAGCTCCTCGCGCGACCGGAGCTCGGCCTCCGGCTGCTCACCCCGGCCGACAGCGGCGACCTCGACGCGCCGCTGGCGTGGGCGCACAGCTCCGACCTCCCGGACCCGACGCCCTTCCTGTCGCCCGGGCAGGTCCTGCTGGTGACCGAGACGCCGGACGACGTCGACCCGTACGTGTCCCGGCTGGTGGCGCACGGGATCGCCGGGCTCGGGTTCGGGACGGAGGTGCTGCGGGAGACCCCCGAACCGCTCGTGGAGGCCTGCACCCGGCACGGCCTCCCGCTCTTCGAGGTGCCCTACCGCACGCCGTTCATCGCCGTCGCCCGGTTCGTCGCCGACCGCGTCGCGGCGGACGCCTACGCCCGCAACACCTGGGCGCTGCGCGCCTCCCGGGCGATCTCGCTCGCGGCGCTGCGGCCGGACGCCCTCGGCGCCGTGCTCGGCGAGCTGGCGCGCCAGCTCGAGCGGCCCGTCGCGTTGTTCGGTGCCGACGGAACGCTCGACCGCATCGCGCCGTCCGGTGCTCTCGACACGGCCGCCCGCGCTTCGCTGACCGAAGCGGCCGAGCCGCTGCTGCGGAGCCGCCGCCGCGCCGCGGGGACCGCCGGCACCGCCGCCGGCCCGTTCGCCTTGCAGACGCTCGGCGCCGCCGGGCGCCTGCGCGGGGTGCTCGCCGTCGGATCGGAGGGCCTCGATCAGGCCGCCCAGCAGGTCGTCACCGGCGTGGTCGCGCTCGCCGGGCTCGCACTCGAGCAGAGCCGCGCGACCGACGCGGCGCGCTCCCGGCTGCGCACGGCCGTCTGGCGCGCCCTCCTGGCCGGCGAACGTGCCCTGGCCGAGACGATCGCGGAACCCGTGCTCGGCGCCCTGCCCGCCGGGCCCGTGCGGGTGACCGTGCTGCACGGCTCCGCGGGCGCCTCTGCGGCCGACTGGCTGGAAGCCGACGGCGACGGCTTCTTCGCGCGCGACGGCCAGAACCTGGTCGTCGTCGGCGCGACACCCGAGACCGTAGGCGAGCTCGCCGCGCGGTTCGAGCTGCGCGGCGGCTCCTCGGCGCCGGTCGCGCTCGACGCGCTGGCGGCCGGCGTGACGCAGGCGGACGTCGCGGCACGACGGTCGACGCCCGACGAGCCGGTCCCGTCGTTCGACGACGTGGCGGCGGCCGGGATGCTCGCCCTCCTGCAGACGCCGGACGCGCGAGCGGTGGCGGCGACCGCGCTGGCGCCGTTGGCGGAGGCCGACCCGGCGCTGCCCGGCATCCTGCGCACCTGGCTGGACGCCGACGGCGTCTACGACGTGGCGGCGCGCCGGCTCGGCATGCACCGGCACACCCTGCGGGCGCGCGTCGCCGACGCCGAGCGGCTGCTCGGCCGCGACCTCGGCGGCTTCGCTGCGCGCGCGGACCTCTACGCGGCGCTCCGCGCCGCCGGGTGAGCCGCCCCTTCCGTTCGAGGGCCGCCGAGGGGCCCCCGAGGGGCACCCGAGGGGCGTCCGAGGGGTGCGCGAAGGGCCGACGAGGGGCGCCCGAGGGGCGTCTTAGCGCCCCTATTCGGGCACTTTAGGGGCCGTTAGACGCCCCTCGGCGGCCCCTCGGGAGCGCTTCGGGGCCCCTCGGGTGCCCCTCGGACGCCCTTCGGGGGCACTTCGGGGGCACTTCGGGGGCCCCTCGGGAGCACTTCGGGGGCCCCTCGGGGGCCCTTGGGTGCGCGCGGCGGGGTCAGGCGTCGGCGGTGGCGGGGTAGGGGGCTTGCGGGTGCCGGTCGCGGCGGGAGGCGCGCAGGCGGGTGACGATGAGGGCGCCCGCCGCCGCGGCGGCGGCGATGAAGAACAGCGCGGCGATCGCCAGATCGACCCACTGCCGGCGGGTGAGCCCGGCATGGTGCTCCACGGCGACGGTGGCCAGGCCGTGGTCGACCGCGGGAGTCGTGAGCGCGCCCAGCGCCACCGCGCCGACCACCAGCGCGAACCCGAACAACGACCAGCCGACACTACGCATGACCCCATTCAAGCGGCCCCCGCCTCCGGAGCAACCCCGACGGGCCGATCGTTACAGGTCGTTCAGGTAGCGGGTCACCGCAGCGCCAGGTCGCAGATCCGGCGGCAGAGGTCGTCGTACCCGATCCCCACGGCCGCCGCCGACTGCGGAAGCAGGCTGGTGGCCGTCAGGCCGGGGAGCGAATTGACCTCGATCGTCCAGAGCACGCCGTCGCGGTCGAGCCGGAAATCCGTGCGGCTGTAGCCGGAGAGCCGGAGCGCCCGATGCGCGGTCAGCGCGGCGTCCTGCGCTTCCGCCGCGATCTCGGCGGGCAGATCGGCGGGGAACGTCTCCTGCACCGCGCCCGGCTGGTACTTCTCGCTGTAGCTGAAGGCCGCATCCGGGTCGAGCACGATCTCCCCGACGGCGAGCGCCCGGTCGCCGAGCACGCCGACCGTCAGCTCCCGACCGGGGACGAAGCGCTCCAGCAGCACCGGCCCGAACACCGCCGCACGCTCGAGCGCGGCCTGCAGCTCGGCTTGGTGTCGCACGACCGTCAACCCCACCGTCGAGCCCTGCGCGTTCGGCTTCACCACCACCGGCAGCCCGAGCTCGGCGGCTGCGGCGGCCGGTTCGAGCGGGTCGAGGTGCCAGGCGGGTGTCCGGACACCCGCCTGCAGGAGGACGCGCTTCGTCAGCTCCTTGTCCATCGCCAGCCCGCTGCCGAGCGGACCGGACCCCGTGTAGCGGATTCCGGCCAGCTCCAGCAGGGCCTGCAGCTCGCCGTTCTCTCCTGAGCCGCCGTGAAGCGCCAGGAAGACCAGGTCGACCCCCGCGACATCCGCCGGCAGCCGCAGCGCCCGGCCCGCGCCCGCCAGCCGCGCCAGCGCCGCCGTATCGGGCGGGGCGACCCCGACCGCGCCGGTCAGGACGCGAGCCTCCTCCGCCGCGTCGAGGGCACCGGAGGCCGTGTCGACGGCGAGCACGTCGTGCCCGAGCCCCCGCAGCGCGCGCACCACCGGCGCCGCGCTCGCGATCGACACATCCCGCTCCTCGCCGGAGCCTCCGAACAGCACTGCGATCCGCATCCCGCAACGCTACAGCGACAGGACGGGAACGCTCACCCCTCCCGCGTGATCGACACCGACACGAACAGCTCCGACCCGGCCGCCCCAGAGTACACGCCGCGCAGCGGAGCGACGTCGGTGTAGTCGCGGCCGTGACCGACACGCACGTGCTGGTCGCCGATCTCGATCCCGTTCGTCGGGTCGTAGCCGTGCCACTCGCCGCAGAACCACTCGACCCACGCGTGCGACTCCCCGACCACCGTCTCGCCGACGGCCGCGTCGGCCTTGGGATGCAGGTAGCCGGAGACGTACCGGGCCGGGATCCCCGCCGACCGCAGCGCGCCGATCGCGACGTGTGCGATGTCCTGGCAGACCCCCCGGCGAACCTCCCACGCCTCGCCGGCCGTCGTGCGGACCCCGGTGACGCCGCTCTCGTAGGCCATCGCCTCCCCCACCGCGACCGCGATCGCGTGCGCCGCGGCGCAGGGGTCCTCGCCCGCGGCACCGGCCTCCGCCGCCATGGCGACGAGCGACGCCGGGGGCTCGGTCAGCGCGGTCTGCCGCAGTTGCTGGACGCACTCCCCCGACCGTGCGACCGTGGCGGCGAGCTCCTGCCATCCCAGCGGCTCCGCTGCGTGGGCAGTCTCCAGCACCTCCACGAGGCTGGTCGCCGTGATGGCGAGCTCGCGATGCGGGTTCAGCACGTCGAACGCGAGCACCCGGGTGCCCCAGTAGTCGGTGTACTGGTGGTGCGACGACACCGGCTGCACGTCGAGGGTCGCGTGCAGCACCAGCTGCCGGTCACCGCTGACGGGCAGCATCCGAGCCTCGTTGTAGGAGGCCGACACCTCGGCGCCGTACCGGTAGCCGGTGGAGTGCGTCACACGCAGCCGCTTCACAGCCGCTCCCCCGTCCAGCTCGGCGCAGCATTCTCGGGGAAATAGCGGTGGGTGATCGCGGACGTCGCGGCGCTCGTCGCGTCCTGGATCGTCGACATGTACGCCGGGAGGTCGTCGAGCACCTCCGCGACCGGGCGGAACTCCAGTTCGCTCTGCACCTGACCCAGCAACCGCACCGCGCGGTCGGACACGCCGGCCCGCTCGTGGCGCGGCTCGATGTCGCGCAGGCTGTCCACCGCGCGCGACACCGCGTACAGGATCGACCGCGGGAACAGACGGTCGTGCAGCAGGAACTCGGCGGCGTTGCGCGTGGACGGCACGCCGCGGTACGTGCGCAGGTACGCCTCGTAGGCGCCGCACGACCGCAGGATCGTCGTCCAGCTGGGCCCGCTGGCCTCGGTCAGCGAACGGGTCGCGAGCAGCCGGGCGGTCATGTCGGCGCGCTCCAGGCTGCGGCCGAGCGTGAAGAAGTGGAACGCCTCGTCGCGGCTCGTGCCGGAGTCCACGATGCCCACCGCGAGCGCCGTGCGCTCGCGCACCCAGGTGAAGAAGTCGTGCACCTTGTCGCCGGCGACGCGCCGCGGCACCCGCGCGGCCGTCGTGTTCAGGCACTCCCACAGTTCGCTCGAGACGATCTCGCGGGCGCGCCGCGCGTTCTCGCGAGCCGAGGTCAGCGAATACCCGATGGAGGCCGGGGTGCCGCGGTCGACCGCGAGGATGCGCAGCACGTCCTCCCGTGTGATCGGACCGGGGACGGCGGCGGAGCCCATCACACCGAGAAGCGACCGGCACGCGGTGTCCTCGTCGATCCACGGGTCCTCCAGCAGCAGCTGCAGGTGCACGTCGAGGATCCGGGCCGTGCCGTCGGCGCGTTCGACGTAGCGGCCGATCCAGAACAGCGACGACGCGATCCTGCTGAGCATCAGGGGGACTCCTCTCCCGCGACCCGGGCGATCGCGGCCGTCGCGGCCTGCTGCCGCCGCCGTCGTGTGTGCAGCCGTTCCTGCCGTTCCCGTTGCTGCTGCTGTTGCTGCTGCTGTTGCTGCTGCTGCTGGTCGGTGCGGGGGGCGTCCTGCTCGGAGTGGTCGGGCGCCGGCAGCGGTGGCGGTGACGCGGAGGCCTGATCGGCGACGAGCCCGGGAACGCCCCTGCCCTCCACCCTCGCTTTGCCGTCCGCGCGCGGACGCTGCTCCGCCGCCCGGGCGTCGGCGACGGGATCGGCGCCCGGCGCGCCGACCACCCAGGTGTCCTTGGACCCGCCGCCCTGACTGCTGTTGACGACGAGTTGCCCCTCCGCCAGCGCGACCCGGGTCAGCCCGCCGGGAAGCACCCAGACGTCGCGGCCGTCGTTCACCGCGAACGGCCGCAGATCGACGTGCCGCGGGCGCATCCCGTCGTCCACCAGGGTGGGGATCGTCGAAAGCTGCACCACCGGCTGCGCGATCCAGCCGCGCGGGTCCGCCAGCAACTGCGTCCGCAGCCGGGCCAGCTCCGCCCGATCGGCGTCGGGGCCGATCACGAGCCCCTTGCCGCCGGAACCGTCCACGGGCTTGACGACGAGCTCGTCGAGCCGGTCGAGCACCTCGGCGAGCGCCTCCGGTTCCTCCAGCCGCCAGGTGTCGACGTTGGGGAGGATCGCCTCCTCGGCCAGGTAGTAGCGGATCAGGTCGGGGAGGTAGGTGTACACGAGCTTGTCGTCGGCGACGCCGTTGCCGACCGCGTTGGCGATGGTGACCGTGCCGAGCCGGGCCGCGAGCATCAGGCCGGGGGTCCCGAGCACCGAGTCCACCCGGAACTGCAGCGGGTCGATGAAGTCGTCGTCGATGCGGCGGTAGATCACGTCGACTCGCTGTGGCCCGGAGGTCGTGCGCATCCACACTGTCCCGCCCGAGCAGAACAGGTCGCGGCCCTCCACCAGCTCGACCCCCATCAAGCGGGCGAGGAGCGTGTGCTCGAAGTACGCGGAGTTGTAGACGCCCGGGGTGAGCACGACGACGTTCGGGTTCTCCATGCCGCCCGGGGCGCTCGCCTTGAGGGCCTGGAGCAACCGGTAGGGATAGTCGCCGACGGGACGGACACGCATCGAGGTGAAGAGCTCCGGGAGGGTCTGCGCCATCACCCGGCGGTTGGAGATCACGTAGGAGACGCCGCTGGGCACCCGCACGTTGTCCTCCAGCACCCGCCAGCCGCCCTGCTCGTCGCGGATGAGGTCGATGCCCGACACGTGGATGCGCACGCCGTTGGCGCTCTCCACCCCGGCCGCCGCCCGATGGAAATGCGCGGACGACGTGATCAGCCCGGCCGGGATGACGCCGTCGCGGACGGCGTTCTGCGCGCCGTAGACGTCGCTGAGGAACGCCTCGAGCGCTCGGACGCGCTGCTTCACTCCGTGCTCGATGCGCGACCACTCGGCCTGCTCGATCACGCGCGGGACGGCGTCCAACGGGAACGGCCGCTCCTCTCCGGCGAAGTCGAACGTGACGCCCTGGGCGAGGTACGAACTGGCGAGCGCCTCGGTGCGGCCGCGCAGCTCCTCCTGCGTCAGGGCCGCGAGGGCGGTGTAGAGCTCGCGGTACGCCGGCCGGGTGCGCTCGGCGACCGCTCCACGCGTGTCGGTGAACATCTCGTCGAACGGCCGGGCCCGGCCGCGGCGGCGGCGCGTGGCCTGCGCTGCGTAGCCGCCGAACAGATCGCCCATGGCAGGACGCTACCTATGCACCGTTTCCCGCAGGTTTCCCCACGTTTCGCGCGCGTCACAAGCAGCGGAACGGCCGGGCACTCCGCCGCTCCCGGCGGTTTCCACACGAATTCGTGCCGTCTGCGGTGTTCCGGCCAGAATGGGCGGATGAGCATCCCCATCTCCGGAACCCACTACGGCCTGACCGCGGGCGACTACCACGCGACGATCGCGTCGGTCGGCGCCTCGCTGCGCACCCTGGAGCACCGCGGCCGCCACCTCGTGGTCCCGTTCGACGCCGACGAAGTGCGTCCGGCCTTCCGTGGCGCCACGCTCGCGCCGTGGCCCAACCGCGTCGTCGACGGACGCTACGCGTTCGGCGGTGAGGAGTACCAGCTCGCGCTGACCGAGCCCACCCGCGGTCACGCCCTCCACGGCCTCGCCGCCTGGCTCGACTTCACCGCCGTCGACCGCTCGGCGAGCAGCGTCACGCTCGCGGCGACCATCGAGGCACAGGCCGGCTACCCGCACCGGGTGGAGGTGGCGGTCGCGTTCGAGCTGGACGAGGACGGCCTCCACACCACCGTCACCGGCACGAACTCGGGGCCGACGCCCGCGCCCTGGGGAACCGGTCCGCACCCGTATCTCGTCGGCGGCGACGGGCGCGTGGACGACTGGACGCTCGAGCTCCCCGCGTCGGACGTGCTGACGGTCACCGAGGACCGGCTCATCCCCGTCGCGCTGGTCGATGTGGCGACGGAGGGTGCGGGGGTGTTCGACTTCCGCTCGCCTCGGCCGATCGCCGACACCTTCATCGACCACGCGTTCACCGGGCTGCGACGCGACGCCGACGGCCGCGCCACGGTCACGGTGCGCTCGGCCGCCGGCACGGGCGTGGCGATGACGTGGGACGAGGCGTGCACGTGGGTGCAGGTGCACACGGCCGACAACGACATCCCGGAGCTCGACCGACTGGGTCTCGCCGTCGAGCCGATGACCTGCCCGCCCGACGCCTACAACTCGGGGAACGACCTCATCGTGCTCGCCCCCGGCGAGTCGGCGACCGCCTCCTGGTCGATCGCCGCCCTCTGAACCGCCTCGCGCACGCCGCGCGCATCGCATCGGGAGTGCGGGATTCGTGACGAATGTCGGGATTCGTGGCACGAATGTCGGGTTTCGTCACGAATCTTCGCGGCACCGGCGCCGGCGCGTGCCGCGCGCCCGCGCAGCGGAAACGGGTGATGCCCCCAGCGGAACCCGACCGGCTGGGGGCATCGAAGCGCTGCACTAGGAGCAGCATGGTGATCGACAGGAGGTGCGTACCCGTTCGCGCCTCCGTCTACCAACGAGCCGGCGGATTTCTCGACGCCGACCCGTAGCTACGACGATACATGATCCATGCGAAATTCCGCATCTCACCCCGCGGCTACACAAGCATTAGCGCGCGTTCGCGCCCGACCCATCGTGCCGGGAGGTGCCGAGGGGCACGTTGTTGTGGCTTTCGGCGCGCGAAAGGGACGACAACGTGCCCCTCGGCGGGCGGCGCGCGCGTCACGCGCGGCGCGTGCGGCCGGAGGCGCTCCTACGGCCGGGGCGCGCATCCCACGACGGTGCGCGCCCCGGCCGGGAGTGGTGCGCGCGGCCATCCACGACTGGCCGCGCGCGGTCTGAGGGGGCTACCGGGCCGGCTGCAGCGCG
>NZ_CAMFLC010000025.1 GCF_945957465.1 uncultured Leifsonia sp. | reverse complement strand
CTACACTTATGCGATCGTCGGCAGCGTCAGATGTGTATAAGAGACAGCGTCAATACGGCGTGTTGCGTCCCCGCTCGGCAAGCGCAGCGCGTACTCGCGCTACGGCGAGCGACGCTCGATTGGCGAGATGCGAACGGTTGACCCGGATGACGCGCCAGCCGGAGGCCTCGAGCGCCCAGATCCGGTCGACGTCGAGGTCGTATTGCCGTTGCTCCGTGCGATGGTGGTCACCGTCATACTCGACGACGACACGCTTCTCGACGTAGACGAGGTCGCCGTGCAGTTCGACCCCGGAACCCACCTGGATGGGACGATTCACGACAGGTTCCGGAAGCCCCCCGTCTACCAGAGCCAGTCGGAGGACGGTCTCCATCGCGGAATCCGTGTCGATGCGCACGCGCTCCAGCGCAGAGCGAAGAGCGCCCGCACCCGGTCGATTGCGTGCGGATTCGGCGGTGGCGCGGAGACGAGACGGGGACGAGAGGGGATTCGTGCGCCGGACGCACGAATCGCCCGCGATGACCAGCTCTTCCACGGTCAGTGATGCGGCGAGCTGGCAGAGCACATGTTCGACTCCCGGGACGCGCAGCCCCGCGTGGACTCGCACGTCGTCAGCGATGAGCTTCGACTTGTGCCCGATAACGCCCGTGCTTCGCGGCGCCCGGCCGCTGTTCAGCGCACAGACGTGAAGCTCGGCCTCCTCCTGCATCCGCCGCGGCACGGAGAGCCCGTAGATGATCGCAGCGGTGGCGTGGCTGAAGCAGTGTTCCGGATGCATGACCGCGCGGTACGCGACGCAGCGTGAGCGGAAGCCGCCGTCGAAGCTCGCGGCCGGGATTCGCGAACCGTGGAACGGCGCCACGAGGTCGGATCTGCGGAGTCGAGAACTCGACACGCCTGCCGCCGCAGCCGCCGAGACGGAGAACGCCGGCGAGCGATGGATGGGCGGAAGCGGTTCAAGGGAGCGCATACCCTCAGCCTGCCGACCCGACGCACGTCGATCGACGTTGTCCACAGGCTGAGATTCGAAGAGGGGTCACGACATGCCGCCGAGGCGCCGCGATAGCGGCGTGTCGAGTCCCCGCTTGCCCGGAGTCGCGGCTACTCGGGATCGGTGATGTCTGCGACGGTGGCGGAGAAGCCGGCGAGGAGGACGTCGGCATCGACGAAGAGCGAGTAGCCGTGCTCGCCGGCGCCCATCGAGACGGTGCGGCCTGCGACGGTCTCGTCGGCGATCACGGGCCACGCGGTCGTGCTGCCGAACGGCGTGATCGTGCCGCGCTCGTAGCCGGTCGCCGCGAGCGCGACCGATGCGTCCGGCAGCTGCAGCTTGTTGACGTGCAGTACCGCCCGCAGCTTGGGCCAGGAGATCTTGCGGCCGCCCGGGACCAGCGCGAACACGAAGGTGTCGTCGCTGCGCTTCACCACGAGGGTCTTCACGATGTCGCCAGGTTGGATGCCGAGCAGTTCGGCCGCCTCCTCCAGGCTGCGGGCGGCGGGCCGCTCGACGATGCGAATCGGGATGCCGCGGGCGGCGGCATCGTCCTCCACACGCCGACGTCCGGCGCGAGGTTCCACAACTTCCGGGCTCTCGGCCATGTGTCAGCGCGCTTTCTGGGAGAATCGATGCAGATGTCTACTACCGCAACCCTAGCCTCCCGCACGGATCCGAGCTCCCGCCCTGCCGATCCGGGTTCTCGCCTGACCATCGGCCCACTGACGCTCGACGTGCCGGTCGTGCTCGCGCCCATGGCGGGGATCACGAACACCGCCTTCCGTCGGCTCTGCCGCGAGTTCGGGGCGGGTCTGTACGTGAGCGAGATGATCACCTCTCGCGCGCTCGTCGAGCGCACGCCGGAGTCCCTGCGCCTGATCACCCACCACGAGTCGGAGACGCCACGCAGCATCCAGCTCTACGGCGTCGACCCCAAGACCGTCCGCGAGGCCGTCACGATGCTCGTGGCTGAGGATCGCGCCGACCACATCGACCTCAACTTCGGCTGCCCCGTGCCCAAGGTCACGCGCAAGGGCGGCGGAGCCGCCCTCCCCTGGAAGCTGAACCACTTCCGAGAGATCGTGGAAGGCGCCGTCGCGGCGGCGGGCGACATCCCGCTGACGGTCAAGATGCGCACGGGTATCGACGGCGACCACCTCACCTATCTCGAGGCGGGCAAGGCGGCCGAGGGCGCCGGTGTGGCGTCGATCGCGCTGCACGCCCGCACGGCTGCCGAGTTCTACTCGGGCCACGCCGACTGGGCCGCGATCGCGAAGCTCAAAGAGACGATCACCGCAACGCCCGTGCTCGGCAACGGCGACATCTGGTCGGCCGCCGATGCGATCCGCATGGTCGAGGAGACCGGTTGCGACGGTGTGGTGGTGGGGCGAGGATGCCTCGGTCGCCCCTGGCTGTTCGGCGATCTCGCCGCGGCGTTCCGCGCCAGGGCCGGAGAGCTGACGGCCGAGGAAGCCGCACGGGCGCAGGCACATCCCACCCTCGGGCAGGTGGCCGCGACGTTCCGCCGTCACGCGGAGCTCCTCGTGGAGTTCTTCGAGAGCGAAGAGCGCGGCTGCCGCGACATCCGCAAGCATGTCGCCTGGTACTTCAAGGGCTACCCGGTCGGCGGCGACCTGCGCGCGAGCCTGGCGACCGTCGACACGCTGGCGCACCTGGACGACCTGCTCGCCACGCTCGACTGGAGCCAGGAGTATCCGGGCGAGGCGGCGGAGGGCCAGCGCGGGCGCGCCGGTTCGCCCAAGCGCCCCGCCCTCCCCGAGGGCTGGCTGGACAGCCGGGAGCTCGCCGGGAGCGCCCGGGCCGAGATCGCCGAGGCGGAGGTGCACAACAGTGGCGGATAGCGCGACGCGGTCGACCTCGGCTCAGACCGGTGCGGGCGCGACTCCCGCCGCGGGCTACAGCGAACGGGACCGCGAGCGCTGGCTGCCCGAGCACCACTCCAGCCGACGCAGCGACTTCGCGCGCGACCGCGCGCGGCTGCTGCACTCGAGCGCCCTGCGCCGGCTCGCCGCGAAGACGCAGGTGCTCAGCCCGACGGCGGGCCTCGACTTCGCCCGCAACCGCCTCACGCACTCGCTGGAGGTCGCCCAGGTCGGCCGCGAACTCGCGACCAGTCTCGGCCTCGACCCGGACATCGTCGACACCGCATGCCTCGCGCACGACATCGGTCACCCGCCGTTCGGCCACAACGGCGAGCGCGCCCTGAACGCGTGGGCGGAGGACATCGGCGGCTTCGAGGGCAACGCACAGACGCTGCGCCTGTTGACGCGCCTCGAACCGAAGGTCTTCGGCCGCGACGGGCGGGCCTACGGCCTCAACCTGACGCGCGCCAGCCTCGACGCCAGCTGCAAGTACCCGTGGCCGGAGTCGCACTCCGTCGCCGACCCGAGCGGCCGTGCCAAGTTCGGCTTCTACGCCGACGACCACGCCGTCTTCGAGTGGATGCGCGACGGCGCTCCGGAGCGCACCCGCTGCATCGAGGCCCAGGTGATGGACCTCTCCGACGACATCGCATACTCGGTGCACGACTTCGAGGACGCCGTCGTCAACGGCTACATCGACGTGGCGGCGCTGAGCAGCCGCGTCGACCACGACGACCTCGTGCGCTCGATGTACGAGTGGGTGGGCGGCGAGTTCAGCCACGACGAACTCATCGCGGCGTTCGACCGGCTCGACAGCCTCGACATCTGGCTCGAGGGCTGGAACGGCAGTCGGCGGGCGCAGGCGCACTTGAAGAACCTCACAAGCCAGCTGATCGGCCGGTTCGCGCATGCTGCTGTCCACGAGACGAAGCTGACGGCCGGCGGCGTGGAGTTGCCCCGGTTCGGTGCCGACGTCGTCGTGCCCGACTCGATCCGCGCCGAGATCGCCGTGCTGAAAGGCATCGTCGCCACGTTCGTGATGTCCCGTAACACGCGCCAGCCCATCTACGCCCAGCAGCGGCAGATCCTCTCCACGCTGGCCGATATCCTCCTGGCGCGCGGTCCGCAGGAGCTCGACCCGGGATTCCAGGAGGATTGGCGCCAGGCCGCGAACGATCGTGAGCGCAAGCGGGTGGTCGTCGACCAGGTCGCGAGCCTGACCGACCAGTCCGCGCTGAGCTGGTACGAACGTCTCGTGCAGCACTGACCGGCGCGCCGCGTGCGGGCTTGAAACGGCGGCCTGTGTGCAGAATGCTTGAGGAACGGCATCGGAGGGAAACGAATGACCAGCGCACAGCCACCGTCGGACGGCGACGGGCCCGCAGCGGGCCAGGAGGCCGCTCCCCCGGAGGCGGCCGGAACCGAGGCCACAACTCCTGAGGGCGATGCTCCCGAGGGCGCTGCTTCCGAGTCCGCTGCTCCCGATGCCGCGGCGCCGAGCGCGCCCCGTACGACACCGAAGCGGACCACCGCTCGCCGCACCCCTGCTGCGCGCAAGCAGGGCGACTTCGAAGCGCCGGTCAAGCGCACGCCGTCGACGCGGAAGCGCTCGACCGCCACCTCGATCTCGCCGAATGGCGAGGCTCCCGAGATCCTCGACGCCATGCTCGGCAAGTCGGCACCCGCGCCGGCGGCCGACACGTCGGCGTCTCCGGCCGAGCCGGTCGCGCCCGAGCCGGTCGCGCCCGAGCCCGTCGCGCCGGAGCCCGTCGCGCCGGAGCCCGTCGCGCCCGCAGCCGTCGCATCCGAAGCCGTCGACGACGTGCCCGGCTCGGCCGAGCCCGGGCGAGCCGTTCCCTCGGAGAGCACCGCGCAGGCAGGCGCGCCGGAGCCGCCCGAGACCGCGACAGCGGCGCTGCCCTCGGCAGCCGACTTCTATCGCGAGCCCACGATCGAGACCGAGGTGCTGGCGCCCGCTGCGGACGGGATGTCGTCCGACACCGCGACGCCTCCGGTGGTCGGGGAGACCCCGGCCACCGATGCGACCCCTCCCGGGCCCGACGGCCCGACCGCGCCGGCGGAGGGAACGGCTCCCGCGCCGGACGCGGCGGGAGCGGAGCGCGCCGACGGGACCCGACCCGCGCGCAGCGTCAACGAGCTGGCCGACCGTCTCGACGACTCCCGCTTCTTCTCGTCCCTGTTCGACTTCACCTTCACGAGCTACGTGACCCGCAAGCTCGCCGGCCCCGTGTACGTGGTCGGCCTGGTGCTCATCGGGCTCGGGATCGTCGTGGGCTTCGCCAACAGTCTCGGCATCGCGATCGCCGCCAACTCACCGGGAGGCGCGTTCGTCTTCCTGCTCGGCGTCCTGGTGACGCTCGTGGCCGCGATCCTGTCCGTCCTGCTGTTGCGGGTCACCATCGAGGTCTTCTGCGCGATCATCGAGATCGCCCAGAACACGCGGCGCAGACGGCCGCCCCGGGACTAGCGTCGGGGGCTGCACTCTAGAATCGGAACATGGCCGGCCGGATACGACAGAGCGACATCGACGAGGTCAAGGCCCGCACCAACATCGCCGACATCATCGGCGACTACGTCAGCTTGAAGCCGGGCGGCGTCGGCTCTCTCAAAGGGCTGTGCCCGTTCCACGACGAGAAGAGCCCGAGTTTCAACGTGCGCCCGGGCGTGGGCCGGTACCACTGCTTCGGCTGCGGCGAGGGCGGCGACGTGTACGCGTTCCTGGTCAAGCTCGACCACGTGTCGTTCACCGAGGCCGTCGAGCGCCTCGCCGGGCGCATCGGCTACCAGCTGCACTACGAGGAGGGCGGGGGAGGGCCGAGCGAGTCCAGCGGCAATCGCGCCCGCATCCTCGCGGCCAACAACGCCGCGGAGGAGTTCTTCCGCGAGCGGCTCGCGGCGCCCGACGCCGATCCCGGCCGGCGCTTCCTCGGTGAGCGCGGCTTCGACGCGGCCGCCGCCGCGCACTTCGGAGTCGGATACGCGCCGAAGAGCTGGGACGAGTTGACCAAGCACCTCCGCACCAAGGGGTTCACGCCCGACGAGTTGCTGGCTGCCGGGCTCGTCTCGCAGCGCGATCGCGGCGTCTACGACCGCTTCCGCGGGCGGCTGGTCTGGCCGATCCGCGATGTGACGGGCCAGACCATCGGTTTCGGAGCCCGCCGCCTGCTCGACGACGACAATGGCCCCAAGTACCTCAACACGCCCGAGACGGCGGTCTACAAGAAGACCCAGGTGCTGTACGGCCTCGATCTGGCCAAGCGCGACATCTCACGGCGCGACGAGGTGGTCGTGGTCGAGGGCTACACCGACGTGATGGCCTGCCACCTCGCGGGCATCACGACCGCGGTGGCGACCTGCGGAACCGCGTTCGGCGTCGACCACATCAAGGTGATCCGGCGGGTGATGGGCGACGACAGCAGCACCGGCTCCGTGATCTTCACGTTCGACCCGGACTCGGCCGGCCAGAAGGCCGCAGCGCGGGCGTTCGGAGAGGAGCAGCGCTTTGCGGCGCAGACGTACGTCGCCGTCGGCCCCGACGGCCTCGACCCCTGCGACCTGCGACTGGCCGGAGGCGACGACGCCGTCCGACGGATGATCGACAACCGCAAGCCGATGTTCGAGTTCATGATCCGGCAGGTCGTCGAACGGTTCGACCTGGACTCGGTCGAGGGGCGGTCGTCCGCCCTGCGCGCCGGAGCGCCCATCGTGGCCTCCATTCGCGACCCCGCGTCGCAGAACGGCTACACGCGCGAGCTCGCGCGCCTCTCCGGTGCCGACCTGGACGACGCGTTGCGCGCCGTGCGGTCGGCGCAGCGGAGCACCCGCGGAGAGCCCAGGAGGGATGCCCGCGGCGACGGCGACGGCTACCGTGCGAACGCGAGCCGACCGCCGGCCTCCGGCCCCCACTCCGGTCAGGCCACCGATGCGCCCGTGCCCGCGCCGATCCGGGAGCCCGATCCCACCGACCCGACGCAGCGCACCGAGCGCGAGAGCCTGATGGTGCTGTTGCAGCTTCCCACCGAGGTCGGAGCCGATCGCGCTGCGCGCGCCGTTCAGGTGCCTTTCGTCAATCCGACGCACGCGGTGGTGCGCGACGCGATCGCGAGTCAGCTGCCGTCGATCGCCGATCCGGGGTGGGTCGACCGCATCCTGGCGGAGGTTCCCACAGCGTACGAGCCGACGGTCAATGCGCTCGCGGTGGCGGCTCTGCCGCAGGCCGGCACCGACGTCGGCCGGTACGCCCGCTCGATCCTGGACGGGCTGATCGATCGCGATCTGCTGCGCGAGAAGGCCGAGCTCACCTCCCGGCTGGCACGGACCGACCCGCAGAACGCCGAGCTGCGTCGCTCCCTGCAGGTGGCGCTGACGTCGATCGACCAGGAGCGGATGCGCCTGCGCGACGAGTGAGCCGGCCCGCGGAACGCCGTCGCGCAGGATAAGGTATCCGAGCGCTGCGACGACGGAATCCGTGTCAGCTTGCGCAAATGCGCGCGATATTGTTGCGTCGTTGTAAAGATTACGCCGCGATCCGCGGCAGGATGCGCGCTCCACGCGGCATTCGTGCTAGGACTGTGGCTACGCGATTCGGCGACGAAGCGCTCGCGTGCGCTCGGCCGTCTCAGTGACCCCACCAAGGAAGAGGTAATCGGATATGAGATCCGTTCACATCGGCGGACGGCGCCTGCTCGCCGTCTCAGCGGCCTTCGCGGCCGCGGCGCTGGTGCTCGCGGGCTGCTCCGGGAGCAACAACGGCTCCGGCGGCTCCAGCGGCGGCACGCTGACCATCGGCACGACGGACAAGATCACGTCGATCGACCCGGCCGGGTCGTACGACAACGGCTCGTTCGCCGTGATGAACCAGGTCTACCCGTTCCTGCTGAACTCGCCCTACGGCAGCCCGGATGTCAAGCCGGACATCGCGGCCAGCGCCGCGTTCACGTCGCCGACCGAGTACACCGTGAAGCTGAAGCCGAACCTGAAGTTCGCGAACGGTCACGCGCTGACCTCGGAGGATGTCAAGTTCACCTTCGACCGTCAGCTGAAGATCAACGACCCGAACGGTCCCGCGTCGCTCCTGGGCAACCTCGACAGCGTGAGCACCCCCGACAAGACCACCGCGGTGTTCAAGCTCAAGGTGCCGAACGACCAGACCTTCCCGCAGGTGCTCTCGAGCCCGGCCGGGCCGATCGTGGACCACCAGGTCTTCTCGGCCGACAAGGTCACCCCCGACAACACGATCGTCAAGGGACACCCGTTCGCCGGTCAGTACGACATCACGAGCTACGACTTCAACAACCTCATCGCGTACAAGGCCAACCCGAACTACGAGGGCCTGCTGGGCAAGCCGGCCACCGACAAGGTGAACGTCAAGTACTACGCCGAGTCGTCGAACCTGAAGCTCGACATCCAGAAGGGCGCCATCGACGTGGCGTTCCGCAGCCTGTCGGCGACGGACATCCAGAGCCTCGGCACCGACAAGAACGTCAAGGTCGTCAAGGGACCGGGTGGTGAGCTGCGCTACATCGTGTGGAACTTCAACACCCAGCCGTACGGCGCGACGACCCCGGAGGCGGACGCCAAGAAGGCCCTCGCGGTGCGTCAGGCCGCTGCCGACCTCGTCGACCGCGCGACCATCGCGAAGCAGGTCTACAAGGACACCTACACCCCGGCGTACTCGTACGTGCCGCAGGGCCTCACCGGCGCCACCACGGTGCTCAAGGACCTCTACGGCGACGGGAACGGAGGCCCGAGCCTCGACAAGGCGAAGGCTGTCCTCCAGGCGGCCGGTGTGACCACGCCGATCGCGCTCAACCTGCAGTACAACCCGGACCACTACGGCCCGTCCTCCGGTGACGAGTACGCCCTCGTCAAGGAGCAGCTCGAGAACGGCGGCCTGTTCAAGGTGAACCTGCAGTCGACCGAGTGGGTGCAGTACTCCAAGGACCGCGTCAAGGACCTCTACCCGGCGTACCAGCTGGGCTGGTTCCCGGACTACTCCGACGCGGACAACTACCTGTCGCCGTTCTTCAGCAAGGACAACTTCCTCGCGAACCACTACGACAACCCGGAGGTGCAGCAGCTGATCACCCAGCAGCTCGGCACCACCGACAAGGCCGAGCGCACCAAGCTCATCGAGGAGATCCAGGCGAAGGTGGGTGCGGACCTGTCCACCCTGCCGCTGCTGCAGGGCTCCCAGGTCGCCGTCGTGGGCAAGAACGTCTCGGGCACGGACAAGACGCTCGACCCGTCGTTCAAGTTCCGCTACGCGGCTCTCTCGAAGAGCTAGGCCGCACTCCACGGCCGAACGGGGGCGGCTCGCATCTGCGGGCCGCCCCCTCCCACGAACCACCCACGATTGGCTTCCATGACAGCGACGGTCAGCGGCCAGGCGGCGCCCACGGCGTCCGGCCCCGAACGAACCACGGCGCGTCGACGATCGGGAGGCGGCCTGGGCCGCTACATCCTCATCCGCGCCCTTCTCATCATCCCGACGATCTTCATCCTCGTCACAGTCGTCTTCTTCCTGATGCGGTCGACGGGCGACCCGATCACGGCGGCGCTCGGCGGCAAGCTGCCTCCCGCGCAGCTCCAGCAGCGCATCCACGAGGCCGGTTACGACCGGCCCCTGCTGGTGCAGTACTTCGAGTACCTCGGACAGATCCTCCGCGGCGACTTCGGCACCACCTTCACCGATCACCAGCCGGTGACGCAGGTGCTGCTCACCTACGGCGCCGCCACGCTCGAGCTGGCGTTCTACGCCCTCATCGTCGCGTTCATCGTCGGCATCCCGCTCGGCCTGCTGGCGGCGTACTTCCGCGACCGCTGGGGTGATGCGACGCTGCGCATCTTCGCCATCCTCTGCTACGCCACCCCGGTGTTCTTCGTCGGCATGGTCCTCAAGCTCGTCTTCTCGATCTGGCTGAACGTGCTCCCGGTCGCGGGCCGCGCCTCCACCAGCTCGGAGATCGAGATGCAGACGCTGCCGAACAGGACCGGCATCTACCTCATCGACGCGTTCCAGACCGGTGATCCGGCCGTCGTCGGAGACGTGCTGCTGCACGCTGTGCTGCCGGCCGTCACGCTCGGCCTGCTGACCGCCGGGATCTTCCTGCGCCTGGTGCGCACCAACGTCATCGGCACGCTCTCCACCGACTATGTGGACGCCGCCCGTTCCCGCGGTGTCAGCGAGAGCCGGCTGGTGCGAAAGCACGCCTACCGGCCGGCGCTCATCCCGATCATCACGGTCATCGGCCTGCAGATCGCGCTGCTGCTCGGCGGGGCCATCCTCACCGAGACGACCTTCGAATGGAAGGGCCTCGGTTTCCAGCTGTCGCACTACCTGCAGTCGCGCGACTTCATCGCGGTGCAGGGCATGGTGGTCCTGCTCGCCGTCATCGTCGCGGTCACGAACTTCATCGTCGACATCATCGCGGCGCTCATCGACCCGAGAGTGAGGTACTGACATGGCCTCGCAGAAGAACAGCACCGCCCCCAAGCGGTCCATCTGGAGCAGGCTCCCGGTCGTGCATCAGCTGCGGCAGTCCGTCGGACTGCAGCGCGGGATGCTCGTCGTCGGGCTCGTGCTCACGGGCATCTTCATCCTGACGGCGATCTTCGCCCCGCTCATCGCGCCCTACGGTTTCGCCCAGCTCAAGGACGCCCACGGCCAGTTCGGCTCGCAGCAGCCGCCGAGCCCCGCGCACATCTGGGGCACGACCGTCGGTGGGTACGACGTCTTCTCCCGGGTGATCTGGGGTGCGCAGACCGCGATCCTGGTCATCGTGGTGGCGGTCATCCTGTCGATCTTCGCGGGCGTGGTGCTCGGCCTCATCTCCGGCTACTTCGGCGGCTGGGTCGACCGTGTCCTCGTCGTGATCGCGGATGCGATCTACGCGTTCCCGTCGCTGCTGCTGGCGATCGTCATGGCGATCGTCATCTCGGGAGGCCAGTCGAGCCTCTGGGGCGGCATCCTGGCGGCCGCGATCTCCATCACCGTCGTGTACATCCCGCAGTACTTCCGGGTGATCCGGTCGGAGGTCGTGCGGATCAAGTCGGAGGCCTACGTCGAGTCGGCGAAGGTCGTCGGTGCGAGCAACAGCCGGATCATGTTCCGTCACGTGCTGCGGAACTCCACCCGCACCCTGCCGCTCATCTTCACGCTCAACTCGTCGGAGGCGATCCTCACCCTCGCCGCGCTGGGCTTCCTCGGCTTCGGCATCGAGCCCACTGCAGCCGCCGAGTGGGGCTACGACCTCAACAAGGCGCTTTCCGACGTCACGAGCGGCATCTGGTGGACGGCGATCTATCCGGGTCTCGCGATCGTCCTGGTGGTGCTCGGCATCACACTGGTCGGCGAGAGCCTGAACGACCTCGCGGACCCGCGCCTGCGCGGTCGACGGCGCGCAGCGGAGGCGTCCGGCGAGGTCGCGGAGACCTCGGTCGTGCCGGGCGGCCCGCTCGAGGCGGGCCCGGGAGGCATCGACGGCCTGGAGGGCGGAGAGTCGTTCGACGAACACGGAATCGAGGTCAAGCCATGAGCGACGTCGTCACCATCGACAATCTGTCTGTGACGTTCGCCACCGACGCCGGGGCCGTGAAGGCGGTCGACGATGTCAGTCTCCGGGTCGCGCCGGGCGAGGTCCTCGCGATCGTCGGAGAGTCCGGATCCGGCAAGACGGTCACCGCCAAGACCATCCTCGGTCTGCTGCCCGAGACCGCCACCGCCTCCGGAGCCGTCATCTTGCGCAGCAAGGACGGCAGCACCGAGTCCGATGTGGTGTCGCTGACCAAGCGCGAGCTGCGGGAGGTCCGCGGCACCGACGTGGCGATGGTCTTCCAGGAGCCGTCCACCGCCCTCAACCCGGTCTACCAGGTCGGCTGGCAGATCGCAGAGGGACTCCGCGCCCACGAGAAGCTGTCGAAGAAGCAGGCGCAGGAGAAGGCGGTGGACATCCTCCGCCGCGTCGGCATCCCGGAGCCCGAGAAGCGGGTCAAGTACTACCCGCACCAGTTCTCGGGCGGTCAGAAGCAGCGCATCGTGATCGCGATGGCACTGGTGCTCAACCCGGGACTGATCGTCGCCGACGAGCCGACGACCGCGCTGGATGTGACGGTGCAGGCCGAGATCCTCGACCTGCTGCGCCGGTGCCGCGACGAGTTCGGGGCGGCCATCGTGCTGATCACCCACAACATGGGCGTCGTCGCCGACCTCGCCGATCGTGTCGCTGTCATGTACCAGGGCAAGGTGGTCGAGGAGGCCGACGCGCGCACGCTGTTCTCCGCTCCGAAGGCCGAGTACACGCGCTCGCTGCTGGCATCCGTGCCGCGGATCGGTCAGGGAGCGGTGGCGACGCAGGACCGCGCGATCGCGCGGGCCGAGCGCCCGGAGGAGGCCCCGGTGGTCGCCGCACGCGACCTGCGGATCCAGTACCCTGGCCGCCTCGGCCGTCCCGGCTTCGTCGCCGTGGACGGCGTGAGCTTCGACATCCGCCCGGGCGAGGTCCTCGGTCTGGTGGGCGAATCCGGCTCGGGCAAGACGACGATCGGTCGCGCCATCGCCGGTCTCGGCAAGGTCACCGACGGTTCGCTGAAGGTGCTCGGGATCGAGATGAACGGCGTACGGGAGCGGCAGTTCCGCAAGGTGCGCAGCGACATCGGCTTCGTGTTCCAGGATCCGGCGTCGAGCTTCAATCCGCTGCTGACCATCGCCGACTGCGTCGCCGAACCGCTCGTGGTGCACGGCAAGGCGTCTTCGCCCGCGGCGGCCCGCTCGCGGGTGGACGAGCTGCTGGAGGCCGTGCAGCTGCCGCGCAGCTACGGCGACCGATTCCCGCACGAGCTCTCGGGCGGCCAGCGCCAGCGGGCCAGTCTCGCGCGCGCCCTCGCCCTGGAGCCGACGCTGCTCATCGCCGACGAGCCGACGTCCGCGCTCGACGTGTCGGTGCAGGCCCGGGTGCTGGAGCTGTTCGCCGACCTGCAGAGGGAATTCGGCTTCGCCGCGCTGTTCATCAGCCACGACCTCGCCGTCGTCGACCTCCTCGCCGATCGCATCGCGGTGCTGCACCGCGGCCGGCTGGTCGAGGAGGGCACGGGGGCCGAGGTCCTCGGCAGCCCGAAGGAGGCCTACACGCAACGGCTCCTGGCGTCCCTGCCCGTTCCGGATCCGGTCGAACAGGCCGACCGGCGGGAGGCGCTGCGGGCGCTCCAGGCCGAGAGCGCTTAGGGTCGACATGTGATTTCCGACCCCGCGATCGTCGTCAGCGACCTGTCCGTCGAATATCCCGCGCGGGGGGCGAGCCCGTCGTGCGTCGCTCTCCGCGGGGTGAGCTTCCGCCTGGAGGCCGGTCGGTCGATCGGGGTGCTGGGCGAGACGGGGTCGGGCAAGAGCACGCTGGCGTCGGTGCTCGCCGGACGCGGGATCCCCCTCCGTTCCGGCGAGCCCGGCCCGCGGATCAGCGGGGGCGAGGCGACCGTTCTCGGGCATTCGCTGCGTCACGCGCGCAAGCGCGACCTGGCGGAGGTCACCTTCCATGTCGGCTACCTGCCTCAGGAGGCCGCCGCCACACTGGAGCCCACGCTCTCGGTGCAGGACAACATCTCGCTGCCGATCGTGGAGCGCGACCACCACTACAGCCGTCGGGCTGCGGGGGAGCGCGCCGCGCTGATGCTCGATACCGTGCACCTGCCGCTCAGCGTGCTCGCCAAGTACCCCTACGAGCTGAGCGCCGGCCAGCGCCAGCGCGTCGCGCTCGCGAAGGCGCTGGTTCTCGGTCCGCAGATCCTCGTCGTCGACGAGCCGACGGCCGGGATCGACGCGACGGTGCGCGACGCCGTCATCGATCTGCTGGCACAGCTGCGCGGTCATGAGGGCTTCTCGGCGGTCATCGTGAGCCACGATCTCGCGGTGCTGCGCCGCGCCACCGATGTCTCGCTCGTGCTCCAGGGCGGCCGTCCCGTCGGCTACGGCCCGATCGAGGACGTGCTGGCCGATCCCGCGCATCCGTTCGTGCGCGGACTGGCGGACGCGTTGAAACCGCCGCAGCGCCGTACCGAGCGCCGTCCGCAGCGTGCGGGCTGATCGCCGACGCGCACCGACGACCGAAGGCATACCGAGCACACCCAGGAGGACCGTCATGGCCGAACCCGCACCGCAGCACCGCGCCGTACTCACTCCGGGCGGCGCACCCCTCGCACCGGAGGACCGGCCGGAGCCCGGTCCGATCGCCGTGCTCCCGACCGCCGAGCCGTCGTTCGTCGCCGCAGTGGAGGCCGCGGGCGGCACAGTCGAGCCGCTCTCCGACCGGACCAGGGGCGTGGTGTGGCTCTCGAACAAGGACGCCGCGTCGTTTCCGCCGATCCTGGAGGCGCATCCCGGCATCGGCTGGGTGCAGTTGCCGTTCGCCGGGGTGGACGCCTTCTCCGGCATCATCGCGTCCGAGGCGCGCCCGGGGCTGGTGTGGACGAGCGCCAAGGGAGCCTACGCTCAACCGGTCGCCGAGCACGCGCTCGTGTTGACGCTCGCCCTGATGCGGGTGATCCCGAAGCGCGTGCGCGCGAGGTCGTGGTCGACGGTCGAGGAGGGTCGTTCGCTCTACGGCCGGGAGGTCGTCATCGTCGGAGCCGGCGGGATCGCGCTCGAACTGATGGCGCTGCTGGCTCCGTTCGGCGTGCGGGTGACGATCGTCCGCCGGTCGTCCGACCCGGTCGAGGGGGCGCATCGCACGGTGACGACCGAACGGCTTCTCGATGTGCTCCCGGGCGCCGACGTCGTGGTGATCGCGGCGGCGCTCACCGGAGGCACGCGCCGCCTCTTCTCCGACGCCGAGTTCGCGGCGATGAAGTCGACGGCCTATCTGGTGAACATCGCCCGCGGAGGTCTGGTCGACACCGACGCCCTGTTGCGCGCGCTGCGCACCGGCGCCATCGCCGGCGCCGGCCTCGATGTCACGGACCCGGAGCCGCTTCCCGACGGGCATCCGCTCTGGACGGAGGAGGCGTGCCTGATCACCCCGCACCAGGCCGACACCTCGGCGATGGTCGCCCCGCTTCTCGCCGAGCGCATCGGCGCGAACGTGCGCGCTTTCCTCGGAACGGGCGACTTCGTCGGCCGGGTCGACCCCGAAGCGGGCTACTGACGGCGACGCGCGCGGGATGCCGGGTCGATTTCACTCGATGGTCGAAGTCTTGCTACAGTAGCTTCGCTGATCAAGCATTCCTCGATAGCTCAATTGGCAGAGCAGCCGGCTGTTAACCGGCAGGTTCTTGGTTCGAGTCCAAGTCGGGGAGCCACGAAGGCCCGGACGTGCAAGCGTCCGGGCCTCTTCGCATCCTCCCTCGCATATGCAGCTCGGGGAATACACCCCCATTGATCGGGAACTGAGTATCATTCGGCCATGAGCCACAGCGAGCGGGACCGCCACGAGCCCGAGGAGCCCGACGAGCCGGTCGAGGAGTACGAGAACAACGACGACGAACGGCGTGCGTCGCTGGAGCGGGAGGCGGGGCTGACGAGTTTCGGCGGCCCGGCGTTCGGATCGCTGTTCGCTCGTCCCGACGGCGACGACGGCGAGATCTTCGACGCGCAGCACAATCCGTGACCTCCGGCTGCCCGCGTGGGCGCTCGCCCGGTGGCGGACCTGTGCGAACCGGCGGCCGAGGCCGCGCCGACTGGGTACTCCCGGGGGAGTAGCCGACAGACTCCCGCGGAGGCACGGCGGAGGGGCGGTGCCCTGATTAGCATGAGGGAATGCCCTGGTCCGCACCGTCCGACGCCCGCACGCACGGGCCGGAGGGCGGCCGTCGTCGGCCGGCCGGGGCCATCTGGTTTCCCGTGGTGCTGTCGGTGCTGGTGCAGCTGCCCGGCGTGCTCATCGCCGCGCATTCCGCCGCGGAGGACCCGTGGACGCTGACCGCCGTCCTGGTCGCGGTGGCGTCCTCGTTCCTGCTGCTGGCCGGACGGGCTCATCCTGGCGTCGTCGTCGTGGCCGTCGCGGCGCTGTGCGTCCCGGCGATCGCGCTGACGACGGGGCCGCCCCTCGCTGCGATTCCACTCGCCTTCGCCGTCGTCGGAGCGGTCGTGCGATCGGCGCGCGTCTGGGCGTGGTGGACCGTCGCCGGAATCGCAGTCGTCGGACCGGTGAGCGCGCTGCTCCTGGTCGGCCGACCGGAGGCGGTCATCCGGCCCCTCATCATCGCGCTCGTACTCACGCTGCTCGTCGGCGTCGGCGAGGCCATCCGCGGCCGCCGAGAACGCTACCGCGACATCTCACGCCAGATCGCGGCTCGACGCGAGGCCGCCGCAGAGGCCGAGCGCCTCCGTATCGCACGCGAGCTGCACGACGTGCTCGCCCACTCGCTCTCGCAGATCAGCGTGCAGGCCGGCGTCGGTCTCCACCTGTTCGACAGCCGCCCGGAGAAGGCGCGGGAGAGCCTGGAGGCGATCAGAGCGGTGAGCAGCCAGGCGCTCGAGGAGGTGCGTGGCGTTCTCGGCTTCCTGCGCACGGAGGGCTACCCGGCGGCGCGCGCCCCCGAGCCCGACCTGGCCCGCATCCCGGTGCTCGTCGACACGTACCGCCGCGCGGGGCTCGACGTGCGCTACGACGACGGCATGACGTCGGTGCCGCCCGCCGCGACGCAGCTCGCGCTCTACCGCATCGTGCAGGAGTCCCTCACCAACATCGGCCGCCATGCGCAGGCCGCCACGGTGTCCATCGCGCTGCGCGAGACCGGTGAGGAGTATGTGCTCACGGTCGCCGACGACGGCCGCGGCATACCGGGCGCCGACAGCGCGGGCACGCCCGTCGACGGAGGCAAGGGGATGATCGGGATGCGCGAGCGCGCCGAGCTGCTCGGTGGAGCGTTCTCCACCCACGAGACCGCCGGTGGCGGCCTGACGGTGGAGGCCCGCATTCCACGCCAGAAGACGGACGCCGCATGATCCGCGTGCTGCTCGCGGACGACCAGCATCTGGTGCGCGCGGGCTTTCGGGCGCTGCTGGAGGCCGAGGACGACCTCGAGGTCGTGGGTGAGGCCGCCACCGGCCGGGAAGCAGTCGAGCTCGCCCGGCGCAGCCGTCCCGATGTGGTGCTGATGGACATCCGGATGCCCGACGGCGACGGCCTCTGGGCCACCGGCGAGCTCGCCTCCGACCCGGAGCTGACCGGAACACGCATCGTGATGGTGACCACGTTCGAACTCGACGAGTACGTGGCGCAGGCCATCGTCTCGGGTGCGAGCGGCTTCCTGGTCAAAGACACCGAGCCGGTCGAACTGCTGCGCGCCGTGCGCGTCGTCGCGGCCGGTGACGCGCTGCTGTCGCCCGGCGCCACGCGCCGGCTCATCGAGCGGGTCGCGAGCGGCCTGCGTCCTGCACCGGATCAGGAAGCCCTCCGCGAGCTCACCGAGCGGGAGCGCGAGGTGCTCGCACTCGTCGGGCACGGCCTGACGAACACCGAGATCGGGGAGCGGTTGTACCTCAGCCCGCTCACCGCCAAGACGCATGTCTCGCGGATCATGACCAAGCTCGGCGCCCGCGACCGCGTGCACCTCGTCGTGGTGGCCTACGAGACCGGGCTGGTGCAGCCCGGCCGGCAGTGATCGGGGTGCTCCCGGGGGAGTAGCGCAGTTGCCTCCCGCCGGGGGATTCGCCGCACGGGACGTCCGGCGAGGCTGAGAGTGGTTCCGCGAACGCCGCGGACAGCTCACCGATTGGATGCACCATGTTCAGTTCGCTCGCCGCTGCTGCGGCACCCTGCGTCGTCGCCGCCTGGGGAGGCGGCCCCTGGTTCGGCTGGTGGTGGTTCCTGATCCCGCTGTTCTGGATCGGGGTCTTCTTCCTGATCTTCGGCCTCGCCGGACGCCGCTGGCGCCGCGCCGCCGCCGCCCGCGAAGGCTACGGCTGGGCGCCGCACTCCGGCAGTCGAGCCGCCGAGCAGACGCTCGCCGAGCGCTACGCCAACGGCGACATCGACGAGAAGGAGTACCGCGCACGGCTGGAGGTGCTGCGCGCCAACCGCGGCGACCGGGCCTGATCGCCCGAGCGCCGGCGCGCGGCACGGTTCAGCGCGGCCCGGATATGATCGTCCGGGCCGCGCCCGTGGCCACGGAAGGACCCGCATGACCCCCGTCACGACCGCCCTCGCCGCCGTGCTCCTGGCGGCGGCCGCCGTGTTCGCCGTGCTCTGGCTCGTCGAGCGCTCCCGCCGCCGCCGTGCGCAGGAGGCGCGCGAGGAACGGGAGTGGGACCGGATCGATCGCGAGCTCGAGGTCGCCGAGCAGGCCGGTCGGTTCCGGATCATCGGGGAGCTGGGCGATGTCGCCGTCGCATCGGTCGCGCGCGTGGTGTCGCAGGCCGAGGGCATGCGGTACGCGGCCGGCAGCGACCCGGAGGCCGCGACGCGGTCCGCCGCTGCGCTCGAGACGACGGCACGCGATGCGCTGGCCGATCTGCGCCGACTGCAGAATGCGGCGGCGGAGGGCGTGCGAGACGCTGCACCCGTGCCCAGTCTCCACTCGGCCGGCGACCTGTTCCGGGTGATGCGGGAGGCGGGCCTGGAGGTGACGTTCACCGAGACCGGGGAGCGGTACGAGCTGCGCCAGGGCGCCGAGCTGGCGGTCTTCCGTATTCTGCAGACCAGTCTCGGCAACGCCCTCGATCACGGTGGCCGGGGCACGCGGGCGTCCGTTGCTTTCGCGTGGACCGCCGACGGCCTCCACGTCACCGTCGAAGACGACGGGATCCGCGCCGCCGCCCGCCGGGCCGGGCTCGACCGCGAGGGCGTGGACAAGGCGACGGTATACAGTGCGGAGGACGATCTGCGCGCCGTCACCGAGTTCGTCGAGGGTCCCGATCTGAACGCCTTGCGCGACCGCGTCGCATTGTACGGCGGCGTGCTCGACGCCCGGAGCGTACCCGGCGTCGGCTTCTCGCTCTCGGTGGTGTTCCCCGCCCTCCGTCATCACAACGGCGTGCACGGGGTGCCGCTGCGTTAGACGCGGCTAATCCTCGAGGTGGTCGCGGCCGGGAAGCCAGCTGAGCCCCGGAACGCCCCAGGAGTTCTTGCGCTGCGCCTTCTGCGCCTGCTTGCCGTACGGGTGGACAAGCCTGTCGACGTAGAGGACGCCGTCGAGGTGGTCGTACTCGTGCTGGAAGATGCGGGCGAGCCAGCCGTCGGCGCGCACGGTGAACGGCGTGCCCTCGAGGTCGACCGCCTCGAGGATCACCCGGGCGGCGCGCCGGAGCGGGAAGCGCTCACCCGGGAACGACAGGCAGCCCTCCGACTCGGAATCCTCGTCGGGGTCGCCGACCTCCAACGGGCTGAGCCAGAGCACGGGGTTGATCGCCACGCCGCGGTGCTCGACATCGTCGTCGTCCGTCCAGCCGTACACGAACAGGCGCAGCGGCACGCCGACCTGCGGGCCGGCGAGGCCCACGCCCGGCGCTTCGTCCATCGTCTCGAACATGTCGGCCACCAGCGTGCGGAGGTCGTCGTCGAACTCCGTCACCTCCGCGGCGCGCGTGTGGAGGACGGGGTCTCCGGTGATCCGGATCGGGAGGACGGCCATTCGGCAAGACTATCGGGATCATGTTCGGTAGGGTCGTGGCGTGGGTACGGAACTGATGGATGCGCTCGACCTGGCTTATCAGCCCAGTCAGCTCCTGGGCATCCCGGTCGCACTCGTCGGCGCCGTGTTCCTGTCGATCGGCGCCCAACTGCAGCACCACGGGGTCGCCAAAGTCGAGGCCCAGACGCAGGACGCGAAGGGCGGACTGAACCCCCGCCAGCTCGGACTGCTGCTCGCGCGGCCCTCCTGGGTCATCGGCACGCTGCTGCTCGGCCTCGCCATCGTCTTCCAGCTCGTGAGCCTGAAGCTGTCGCCGATCATCCTGGTGCAGCCGCTGGGCGTCGTGGGACTCGTGATCACGAGCGTGCTGAACGCGCGGGTGAGCGGCGTCAAGCTCAACCGTCAGTCGGTGATCGCCGTCTGCCTCTGCGTCGGCGGCGTCGGTGCGTTCGTGGTGATCGCGGCCATCTTCGCGCGCGACGAACCGGTGACGACGCGCGCGCTGGTCGTCATCCTGATCATCCTGGCCGTGGTCCTCATCATCTTCGGGCTGGCGTTCTGGTTCCTCCGCCACCGGTTCAAGGCGATCATCTACATCGTCGGCGCCGGGGTGCTGTACGGGTTCGTCGCGACCCTCGCCAAGGTCGTCATCGACCGCATCTCCAACCAGGAGTGGGACTGGCTGCTCGTGCTCTGCATCGTCGCGCTCCTGGCCGCGGCCGGCCTCGGCGCCTATTTCGTGCAGAACGCCTACTCGTCCGGACCGCCCGACCTCGTGATCGCCGGCCTGACGGTGATCGACCCTCTCGTGGCGGTGACGATCGGCATCGTCGTGCTCGACGAGGCCGCCGGTGCGCCGTGGTGGGCGATGGCGGGCTTCGCCGTCACCGGTGCCGTGGCGATCCTCGGCGTCTTCCAGCTCGCCAAACACCACCCGCAGTCGAACGTCGAATCGCCGATCTCGGAGCGGCTTGCCGACTCCGTCCCGGAATCCGGCCTAGACTGAGTCGATGACTCGCCGGTCCGACCCGTCCGGTGCACTCAGACCGTCTCCGGGACGAACCACCCGGCCAACGACCGTGAGGGACTCACCACGTGCCTGATACGAGCGGAACGCACAACATCCCGCCCGCCCCGGCCGACCACAGGCCGATGACCATCCTCATGGGCTGCGACACCTTCCCGCCCGACGTGAACGGCGCCGCGCGTTTCGCGGAGCGCCTCGCTGCGGGCCTCGTCGAGCGCGGGCACGACATGCACATCGTCGCTCCGGCCGCCAGCCGCCGGCACGGCACCTGGATCGAGGAGCACGAGGGCCAGAAGATGACGGCCCACCGCCTGCGCAGCTGGCGCTGGTATCCGCACGACTGGCTGCGTTTCGCGTTGCCGTGGATGAGCAAGGCGAACGCGCGACGCATTCTCGACGAGGTCAAGCCCGACGTGGTGCACTTCCAGTCGCACATCGTCATCGGCCGCGGGCTCGCCTACGAGGCGCAGAAGCGCGGCATCCGGATCATCGCGACGAACCACGTGATGCCCGAGAACATCATCGAGTTCACGCGGCTGCCGAAGTTCCTGCACCACGCGTTCGTGACGAGCGCGTGGCGCGATGCCCGCAAGAGCTTCGACCGGGCGGAGGCCATCACGACGCCGACGCGGAGGGCGGCCGAGTTCCTCGAGAAGGCGACGGGGCTGCGCGGCGTGCACGCCATCTCGTGCGGGATCGAGGCGCACAACTACACGCCGGACTTCTCGCCGCGCACGGGCAACCGCATCCTCTTCGTCGGCCGGGTCACCGGCGAGAAGCAGATCGATGTGCTGCTGAACGCCGTGAAGCTCCTTCCGGCGTCCTTGGACGCGCAGCTCGAGATCGTCGGAGGCGGCGATCAGTTCAAGAACCTGCAGGTGCTGGCCGAGACGCTCGGCATCGCCGACAGGGTGAACTTCCTCGGCTACGTCACCGACGAGGAGTTGCGGCAGGCGTACACGCGGGCGACCGTGTTCGCGATGCCGTCCATCGCCGAGTTGCAGTCGATCGCGACGATGGAGGCGATGGCCTCCGGTCTCCCCGTGGTGGCCGCGGACGCGATGGCGCTGCCTCACCTGGTGCACGACGGCGAGAACGGCCACCTCTTCCGCCCCGGAGATGCGAAGGACCTGGCGGACAAGCTCGAGAGCGTGCTGACCCTGCCGCAGGAGGAGCTCGACGTCCTCAAGAATGCGTCGCTGCGCATCGTGGCGACGCACGACATCCAGACCACGATCAGCACCTTCGAGAGCCTGTATCGTGGAGAGCCGGTGGCCGACCCCGTCACGGCGGCGGCCCCCGGCGTGCCCACCCCGGAGTGACCCGGGGCGAGCGCACGGGGCGGTAGCTCAGCTGGTTAGAGCATCGGACTCATAATCCGCCGGTCACGGGTTCAAGTCCCGTCCGCCCTACTGTTCGGATGCGACCCCCCTGCACCGACCGCTTGCGAGTTCAAGGCCCTGGTTTCGCGGGCGCAGCGGGGTACCGTGGCCCGGCATGAACGCAACCGGATGGATCGTGTTGATCGTCGTCGTCGTCGTGATCGTCGTGGCGATCGTCATCGTCGCCCTGACCGCCGGCCGGCGCCGCAAGGTGGAAGCCGATCGCCGCAGGGCCGCAGAGCTGCGCGAGGACGCCGCGCGCGCCGATCTCGCCGCGCGTGAGCGCGAGGCCAAGTCGGCACGGGCCGCCGCCGACGCCCAGCAGGCAGAGGTGGAGGCCGAGCGACTTCGCCGCGAGGCCGAGGAACGAGACCGTGCCGCCGCCGCCGCGCGCGACGAACAGCAGCAGAAGCTGAGTCGCGCCGACGAGGTGGACCCCGACGTCCGAACCGACCGGCACGGCAACCGTGTCGAGAACGACCGGGAGGTCGTGGACGACACCCGCACGGCCGACACCGCGCCGCCGCGCGCCGCGGCCGACGCCGGCGGTCCCGCGCACGCGGCGCCCCGCATCGACGGGATCACCGGCGAGGAACGGCGCCCGGAGGACCGCCCGACCCCGTGACAGGAGGGGCTGTGAGCGGGGCCCGGCATCCGGGCTCCCGCTCACGCACTCAACGGGGGCAGTCCCGTGTCCCGCAGCCACGCGTGGAAGAAGCTGTCCAGCGGCTCGTCCGAATAGCCCGCCGCGAACGCCTCGAAGTCCTCCGACGAAGCGGTTCCGTGGCGCCGCGTGGCCGACCAGCCGCGCAACAGGTCGAAGAAGCCGTCGTCGCCGAGCCGGCGGCGCAGGGCGTGCAGCAAGCAGGCGCCGCGTTTGTAGACGCGGTCGTCGAAGATCCTGTCCACCCCCGGGTCGCCGAGTTGCAGGTCCTTCTGCTTCAGGCGCAGAGCGGCGTGATGGGTGCGTGCGAGCGTGTTCGCGGAAGGGCCTCCGGCGTACTCCGACCAGATCCACTCGGCGTAGCACGCGAAACCCTCGTTGAGCCAGATGTCGCTCCAGGAGGCGACGCCGACGCTGTTCCCGAACCACTGATGCGCCAGCTCGTGCGCGATCAGTCGTTCGGAGCCGCCGCGTCCGTCGACGTGCGAGGAGCCGAAGGTCGCCATACCCTGCGATTCGAGGGGGATCTCGAGCGGGTCCTCGGTGACCACGACGGTGTAGGAGGGGAACGGGTACGGGCCGAACCGCTCCTGGAAGCACTCGATCATCCGGCCGACGGGTGCGAAGTCGGCGAGTACTCGGCGCGCCAGGGCCGGCGGGTAGGCGATCACCCACTCCACCCCGTCGGAGCGCCGGGGCTCCAGCACGTAGCGGCCGATCTGCACGGCAGCGAGATAGGAGGCCGTCGGCTCGGTGCGTTCGAAGGTCCAGGTGCCGCGACCCCCGCTCACGCTGTGGTCGACCAGTTCGCCGGTGGCGAGCACGGTGTACGCCTGCTCGGTCGTGACCGTCATGCGGTAGGCGGCCTTGTCGGACGGCCGGTCGTTGCAGGGGAACCACGTCGGCGCGCCGGATGGCTGCGACGCCACGATGACGCCGTCGGTCAGCTCCTCCCAGCCGAGTGCGCCCCAGCGCGTGCGACGCGGCACGGGGGAGCCGTCGTAGGCGATCTCGACCGTGAACTCCGTTCCGGCAGGTATCGGCTTCGCTGCTTTCACCCGGACATGCGTGGGCGACTGCGTGAAGCGGGCGCGCTTGTCGCTGTCCAGCCGTACCCGCTTGGCCCGCAGATGCACCAGGTCGAGCACGACAGCCGTCAGGGGCACGTTGGCGCGGGCCCGGATCACGGCCGTCGCATCCAGCCGGTTGGTCGCGACCCTGTAGTCGAGGTCGAGGTCGTACGACAGCACGGAGAAGTCGTCCGTGCCCGAGCGCGGGAGGTACGCGTGGGCCGCGGTCGCGGCGTCAGCGCCGCTGGGTGCCGAGGTCATCGCACCGCACGGTACTCGCGTACCACCACGTCTCGCCACGGGCCGATCGGATTGCCGCTCCACCGGCTGCGGTCGGGCACGGTCTCACCGCGCATGACGAGCGACGCAGGGCCCACCGTCGCGTCGGAGCCGATCGCTGCGGCCGGAAGGATGACGCTGTGCGGTCCCAGTGTTCCGCCGCGCTCGATGATCACCTCGTCCATGCTCATGATTCGATCATGGAACAGGTGCGTCTGGACGACGCAGCCCCGGTTCACGGTGGATGCGTCGCCCAGTTCGACCAGATCGGCCTCCGGGAGCCAGTAACTGTCGATCCAGACGCCGCTGCCGATGCGGGCGCCGAGGCTCCGCAGCCACCAGACCAGTGCGGGGGTCCCGGCGGCCGACCATGCGAACCAGGGGGCGGCCACCATCTCGGTGAAAGTGTCCGACACCTCGCTGCGCCAGATGAAGGACGACCAGAGCGGGTGCTCGCCGGGCTTCAGCCTCCCGAGGAGCACCCACTTCGCGGCCGTGCTCACCGCAGCGGCGACCGCGCCGGCGAGCAGGAGCACGGGGCCGCTGAGGATGATCGCCCAGCCGGCCCCGAGGCTTTGGGTCAGCGCCCCCAGTGCCCAGAGGACGGCGAGACCGATCGAGCACGTCACGAAGACCGGGACGATGCGCAGCAGCTCCCACGCGGTGCGAGCGACGCGCAGAGCGGCCGGCGGCTCGAAGGTGCGCGACAGGTCGGCGTCCTGTGCACGCCTGCGGAGCTTCACGGGGGGTGAGCCCAGCCAGGACGAACCCGCCTTCGCCTTGCGCGGCGCCACCGACAGCACCGCGACCAGCCCGTCGCGCGGAACCCGGTTGCCCCCGCCGGCCATGCCGGAGTTGCCGAGGAAGGCGCGGGCGCCGATCTCCGCCTCCGCCACGCGCACATAGCCGCCGCCGAGCTCGTACGACGCCACCAGGGTGTCGTCCGCGAGGAAGGCTCCGTCGCGGATCCTCGTCATCGCGGGGAGCAGGAGGACGGTGGATGCCTCCACGTCGTGCCCGACGCGGGCGCCGAGCATCCGGAGCCACAGCGGAGTGAACAGGCTCGAGTACAGCGGGAAGAGCACCGTGCGCGCCATGTCGAGGAGGCGTTCGGTCGACCACACCTGCCAGCCGACCCGGCTGCGCACCGGGTAGACACCCTCGCGAAGGCGGAGGCCGAGCAGCCGCACGAGGACGACGACGAGACCGGCGAGCACCACCCCGGCGGCGAGGGTCGCCGGGATCACGGCAGCGAGCGCGCCGGGAACAGCGCCGGCCAGCGTCGTGGCGCCCCGGGTGAAAGCGGCGACGACGAGACCGCCGACCGCGAACGCGACGACCGGGACCAGGGACACGACCAGGGAGGCCGCCGCGTACGCGGCGACCCAGCGGGTGTGCCGCGGCGGTCGTTCGGCCGGCCACCATTCCCGGGCCTTCCCGACGCGGACGGCGGGGGATCCCGCCCAGTTCTGCCCGGCCGGAACCCGGCCGAAGACAGCCGAGCCGGGGGCCACCGTGGCGCCCCGACCGATCTTGGCGCCCGGCATGAGGGAGCTTCGCGCGCCGACCGAGCTTCCCGCGCCGATCCGGATCTCGCCGATGCGCACGAGGTCGCCGTCGATCCAGTACCCGGCCAGGTCGACCTCCGGCTCGACGGAGGCGCCGGCGCCGATCCTCAGCATGCCGGTCACCGGAGGCAGCGCGTGCAAGTCGACACCGCGGTCGACCGTTGCGCCGAGCAGACGGGCGTAATAGCTGATCCACGGAGCGCCGGCGAGGCTGGCGGCCCCGATCTGGTGGGCGACCTGCTCGGCGAGCCACAAGCGCAGGTGGACCCCTCCGCCGCGGGGATAGTCGCCGGCCTTCACGCCCAGCAACAGGAGGCGCGCCGCGACGACTGCGATCGCCATGCGTCCCCACGGTGTGACGAAGATCAGCAGCCCGACCACGAGCCAGACCGGATTCACCTCGGGCAGGAAGCCGAACCCGCCGAACGGCCGGAGCACGGCGGACGCCGTCAGCAGGTAGAGCAGCCAGCGGATCCCGTTGAGGATGAAGAGCGGCACCCCGAGGATGGTCTGCAGCACCTGCATGCGCCGGGGCGTCCGTGGGACGACGTGGGTGGAGGCGGCGGAGGCCGAGGGCGAGCTCTCGGCGAGGGCCGCGGCGAGGGATCCGAACCGGGGATGCGCGTAGACGTCGGCGACCGTGATGTCCGGATGGCGTCTGCGCAGCAGCGAGACGAGCTGGGCGGCGGCGAGCGACCCGCCGCCGAGGTCGAAGAAGTTGTCGTCGAGGGCGCCGACGGGCAGCCCGAGAACGCTTCGCCAGTCGGCGGCGAGCGCCTCTGAGACCGGATCGAGCTCGGGTGCGTCTTCGTCGTCCGTGTCCTCCAGCGGCCAGGGGAGCGCTGCCCGGTCGACCTTGCCGGATGTCCGGACCGGGAGATCGTCGACGACCGCTAGCAGGGGCACGAGTGCGGCGGGCAGTTCCGCGCGAAGCTCGGCCAGGGCGGCCCGCCGGTCGAACAGCGAGCGGTCGGGGACGGCGAGGTAGCCCACGAGTACATCGTTGCCCGCGGAGCTGCGCCGTACGGCCGCGGCGGCGCCGGAGACCCCGGGCAGCTGCTGGAGCGCGGCCTCCACCTCGCCGAGCTCGATGCGGCGGCCGCCGACCTTGACCTGGTCGTCCGCGCGGCCCAGGTAGAACAGGCCGGCCGGATCGAATCGGACCAGATCGCCGCTCCGGTAGGCGCGCTGCCAGCCGAGCGAGGGCAGCGGTGCGTACTTCTCGGCGTCCTTGGCCGGGTCGAGGTAACGCGCCAGCCCGACGCCGCCGATGATCAGCTCACCGCTCTCCCCGTCCGCGACCGGCGCGCCGTCGGCCCCGACGACGGCGAGATCCCAGCCGTCCAGCGGGAGGCCGATGCGCACCGGCTCGCCGGCCGTCAGCAGGCTCGCGCACGCCACCACCGTCGCCTCGGTTGGCCCATAGGTGTTCCAGACCTCCCGGCCTTCGACGGCGAGCCGGTTGACCAGTTCGGGCGGGCACGCTTCGCCGCCGAAGATCAGCAGCCGGACCGTGTCGAGGGCATCCGTCGGCCACAGCGCGGCGAGGGTCGGCACGGTCGACACCACGGTGATGCGGCGGGCCGCGAGCCACGGCCCCAGGTCCATCCCGGTGCGCACGAGCGAACGCGGCGCGGGCACCAGACACGCGCCGTGACCCCACGCCAGCCACATCTCCTCGCAGGAGGCGTCGAATGCGACGGAGAGCCCGGCCAGGACACGGTCGCCCGGGCCGATCGGCTCGTCGCGCAGGAACAGCCGGGCTTCGGCATCCACGAACGCGGCCGCCGACCGGTGCCGTACGGCGACGCCCTTGGGGGTCCCCGTCGACCCGGAGGTGAAGATGATCCAGGCGTCGTCCTCCGGTGACGGAGGTTCGATCAACGGGAGGCCCGAGGTGCTCGGGTGGGGCTCGCCGGCCTGCACGGCGTGGGGAGCGTCGCCGCGGGCGGCCGTCGCCACGGCCTCGACGGCCACCGCACCGGCGGACGCGGTCGGCAGGTATCCATCGTCGGTGATCACACCGCTGACGTCCGCCTCGCCGAAGACGAGGTCGGCGCGCTCCTGCGGATCGTCGGCGTCGACGGGAACGTAGGCGGCGCCGGCGGCGAGCACGCCCAGGATCGCGAGATAGAGTTCGCGACTTCCCGAGGTCATCCGCACGCCGACCCGGTCGCCGCGGCGCACTCCCGCCTCGTGCAGTCGGGCTGCGGTGGCGACGACACGGGCCAGGAGCTCCCTATAGCTGAGCGCGCCGGCCGCGTCCTCGATCGCCGACGCCTGCGGGTTGCGGGCCGCCTGCTCCCGGAGGATGTCGATCAGGGTCCGCGGCGCCGGGGCCGCAGCCAGAGCGGAGAGGACCGCCGGCCGGGCGGTGGTGTCTGTCACGGCCGCAACCGTAGAATCGGCCGGTTACCGGCCGGTGAACAGGAGGTCGACTGCCGGCACGGCCTACCCCTCGCCGAGGGCGTGCAAGAGCTGCGCCTTGTTCATCCGCGAATAGCCCTGGATGCCCTGCGCCTTGGCCCGGTCGCGCAGGTCACGGAAGGTCGGGATCCCGGTGCCGGCCGCGGGTGCGGCAGCAGCGGTGCTCGCGTGCTCGCGCGCGGCCTGCGCCTTCTGCTTGGCGTCCTTCGCCGCCTGGTCGGCGGTCTTGCGGGCTCGCTGCGCGGCCTTCTTGGCATCCCTCGCGGCCTGCGCGAGCGCCGCCTCCAGCTCGTCGGCCTCCTTGCGGGTCTTCTTGTCGAGCTTCTTGACCAGGCGCTGGGCCTCGTCGACAGCGGCCCGCGCGGTGATCAACGCCTTCTCGGCCTCTTTCTCTGTCTTTTTCTTGGTGGCCACCTGCTCCTCCTTCGTCCCGGCGTGCAGCCAACCATACGTCCGAGGGGGTGCTGTGCGCGCTACCGATCTTCGGCCTGATCGAGCCGGCGCAGCAGTGCGTCCAGAATGGGCCGCTGGCCTTTCGCGAGCTTCGTGAGCGCCTCTTCGACGGGGAACCACCCGGCGGCGTCGACTTCGGGGAACGAGCGCACGATGCCGGATCGCGGCGGCCACTCGAGCTCGAAGGCGTTGCTGGCGATTTCGATCGGGCCGAAGTCGGTCTCTGCGGTGAACACGACGAACGTCTTCGACGACGCGCGGAACTCGCCCAGGGCGACGTAGTCCGCCTCGGGGGGCGGGGTTCCCATCTCCTCGGCGAACTCGCGACGCGCCGCCGCCAGCTCGTCGGTGTCGCCGACCTCGACGAGCCCTTTCGGCAGCGTCCACGCGCCCTCGTCCTTGCGCGCCCAGAACGGCCCGCCCATGTGCGCGATCCACACCTCCCGCCCGTTGCCGACATCGCGGTGCAGGAGGACGGCGGCGCTGCGCTGCGGCATCAGGCGGACTTCTTCTCGAGGAGGGTCTTGAGCTCGGCGACCTGTGCCGACAGCTCCTTGATCTGACCGCGCGTCGCCGACCGGGTGTCGATCTCGGTCTGGGCGACGCGGTCGACGATCCAGGAGGCGAGCGTCGCCGTCACGATGCCGAGGGTGGCGATCCCGCCGATCATCAGGCCGACGGCCACGAGCCTGCCGACCTGGGTGACCGGCGTGTAGTCGCCGTAACCGACGGTCGAGATCGTCTCGAACGCCCACCACACCGCCTGCGGGAAGGTCTCGATGTGCGCGTGCGGCGCTCCACGCTCGGCGTCGAGTGCCGCCAGTGCGGCGGTGAACACCAGCAGTGTGCCCGCGCCGGCCACGTAGACCATCACGCGGCCACGGAACGCGGTGCCGGCGCTGCGCTGCAGGATCGCCAGGATGGTGACCAGCCGCAGCAGGCGCAGCGGCCGCAGCATCGGGAGCACGACGATCGCCAGGTCGAACAGGTGCGTGTAGAACCAGCGCCACCGGTGCGGGGCCAGGGCGAGGCAGACGATGTAGTCGAGGAGGAACACGCACCAGGTCACCCAGATGACGGTTTCGGCTGCGACGAGCGGCGTCCCGTGGAGATCGCCGATCACCTCCCAGGCATAGGCGAGGAGGAACACCGTGGCAGCGGCGGTGAGCGGCCACTCGGTGAGGTGGCGCCATCGTTCGAGTGTCATTCCCACACACTAGGGCTGCTCTGCGGCGGCAGCATCCCCGCCGGACGGCTAACGTGGAGACGTGAACTCCGGCGACGCATGGGTGGAAGGTCCGAACGGCGAACGGTTCTGGGGCCGGTTCGGCGCCGCCGGACTGCTCGTCCACGATCTGCGGCGCGGGGTGCTGCTGCAGCACCGTGCCGATTGGAGTCACTTCGGGGGGACCTGGGGACTGCCGGGTGGAGCACGGCACGAGGGCGAGACCGCCGTGGAGGGGGCGCTGCGCGAGGCGGCGGAGGAGGCCGCCGTGCCGGCGGACGCTGTCGAGGTGCTGTTCACGAGTGTGCTCGACCTCGGGTACTGGTCGTACACGACGGTCGTCGCCCAGGCCGTGCGGGCGTTCGAGCCGCACATGGCCGATGTCGAGAGCATCGAGCTGCGCTGGGTGTCGGTGCCGGCGGTCGCGGAGCTGCCCCTGCATCCGGGATTCGGCGCGGCGTGGCCGGAGCTGCGCTCGCGGCTGACGGCGCTGGCCGGCTGACGGCGCTCGCGGGCCGACGGCCCTCGTTCGAATCGTGTCCGTCAGGAGGCGATGCGCGGCCAGAGCAGTGCCGGCGCGACGTCCTGTGACCCGTCGGGCAGGCTGACGTAGGCGCCGGCGCCCGGGTACGGGGCGCTTCCCGGGTAGCCCGGCGCACCGGGATAGCCGGGCTCGCCGCGATAGGGATGGCTCTCGTCCGTGAAGAGCCGGTCGCCGTGGACGGTACCGAGGTATGAGCCGCCCGGCGTGACGACGACGTCGTCGTCCCACGGGAACCAGCCGATCCAGTCGCCTTCCGGGTTGAACAGGAAGCGCGCACGGGGGTCGGGCCGGAAGGCGATCCAGACGCCTTGGGAGTCGTGCAGGTATTCGGTCATCGCGAATCGCCTTTCGGGTCGGCATCGTCACGAATTGAGTGTTGCTCACTATAACGGATCGGGTTGCGACGGTGTGTCGTCGGTCGCGGGCAGAATTGTCGGGTGCACATCCTCCTCGAGCGCGTCGCCCCGGGTCGCGTCGCCGTCATCCGCGGCGACGACGACCGCTCGGAGGTGGCCGACGCCGAGCTCGCGGACCTCGTGCGTGCCGCAGAGGCGGAGCGGCGGCCGCGCTGGGTCTGGAGCGACACCCGCACCTGGTACCCGCCGCTGCTGCGGTCGGGCGTACGCGTCGAGAGGTGCGTCGACCTCCGGCTCAGTCACGCGATCCTGCGGTCGTCGACACTGACGGCCGGCTCGGCCCTGGCGTCCGCCGTTCCGGGACCGTGGGATGGGGCGGCTCAGCCGGACGCGCTCCCGGAAGAGGGCTCGGCGGCCCTGTTCGATCTCGACGGCCCCGAACCCGAAGCCCCGCCGTCCGCCGCCGCGGAGTTCGCTGCACAGCAGGAGGCGGTGGCCGCGAGCGCCGAGCCGGGCCGGCTCCGGCTGCTGCTGGCGGCCGAGTCCGCCGGCGCGCTGATCGCCGCCGAGATGCAGCACGCCGGCTTGCCGTACAGCGTCGAACGGCATGACCAGTTGCTCACCGCGCTGCTCGGCCCGCGGCCGCGGTTCGGTCGCCCTGCGGTCATGGAGGAACTGGCGGCGGAGCTGCGGGAGGCGCTGGAGACGCCCGGCCTGAATCCCGACAGCCCGCCGGAGGTGCTCAAAGCCCTGCAACGCGCCGGCCTCATGGCGACCTCGACCCGGTCGTGGGAGCTTCGCGAGCTCGACCACCCGGCGATCGCACCGCTCCTGCGGTACAAGAAGCTCTCCCGCCTGCACTCGGCGAACGGTTGGACCTGGCTCGACACCTGGGTGGCCGACGGCAGGTTCCGGCCCGACTACATCCCGGGTGGGGTCGTGACGGGCCGCTGGGCCACGCGCGGCGGCGGCGCGCTCCAGCTGCCCAAGGAGGTGCGTGCAGCCGTGGTCGCCGACCCGGGCTGGAAACTGGTGGTCGCCGATGCCGCGCAACTGGAGCCGCGCATCCTGACCGGGCTCTCGGCCGACACGGCGATGGCGGCGGCCGGCCGCGGCACCGATCTCTACGCGGGCATCGTCGCGACCGGGGCCGTTGCGGAGCGCGCTCAAGCCAAAGTGGCGATGCTCGGCGCCATGTACGGCGCGACGACCGGCGACAGCGGGCGCCTCATGCCGCGACTCGCGCGCGCGTTCCCGCGTGCCGTCCGCCTGGTGGAGGATGCCGCGCGCACCGGTGAGAGCGGCGGCGTCGTGACCTCTCGGCTGGGCCGCAGCTCACCGCCGCCGGGTCCCGGCTGGCGCAGCATCCAGGAGGCCGCCTCAGGATCCGACTCGACGCAGGCCGAGGAGCGGCGGGCTCGCAGTCGGGCACGCGACTGGGGTCGCTTCACGCGCAACTTCGTGGTGCAGGCGAGCGCTGCCGAGTGGGCGCTGTGCTGGATGGCGGAGCTGCGGAACCGGCTCACGAGACTCGGTCCGGGCGGCGCACCCTTCACGGCAGCGCCGCACCTCGTCTACTTCTTGCACGACGAGGTGATCGTGCACACGCCCGCCGAGCTGGCGGACGACGTCGCCGAGGCGGTCACGGTCTCCGCAGCCGCCGCGGGGCGCCTGCTCTTCGGCGCCTTCCCGGTGGACTTCCCGGTGACGGCCGCGGTCGTGGACAGCTACGGGGATGCGAAGTGAACCATCGTCGCGCGACACTGTCGGCTGGCTCGCACCACTGCCGGGAATGGGGGAGTGTCGCGCTTGGTTGTGGCTACCGATCTGACAGAGGATGGAGACCATGACCGACACCGCAGCCCCCGCCGATCCCGACGCGGTCCTCGCCCGCTACCACGCCCGTCGCGAGCAGGCCGTCACCGCGCCGCAGGGCAACCTCGCGCTGGTCAACACGCAGTGGATCACGGGCGACCCGGCTTCGGAGCAACCCGTGTGGGGTGTGCCCGGCCTGTGGTCTCCGTTGCCCGCCGGGGAGTCGGGGCTGAAGGTCACCGCCGTCGCCACCGACAACATCTTCGTCGACGACGTGCTGGTCGACGGCTCCGCGATCGTACGGGGCAAGGACGACCCGAATCCGTCCGCGGTCCGCTTCAGTGAGACGGTCTCGGGATTCGTCATCGCGAGCGAACAGGGGGATTATGCGCTGCGGGTGTGGGATGCCCAGTCCGACGACATCCAGCGCTTCGGCTCGATCGACGCGTTCCCGTTCAACCCCGAGTGGATCATCACGGCGACGTTCACGCCGATCGAAGGGGGCAGGACAGTCGGCTTCGAGCACCTCAAAGACGACGGCGCCACGCGCGACATGGTGATCCCCGGTGAGATCACCTTCACCAAGGACGGCGTCGACTACAACCTCGCCGCGTTCAAGGCGGGCCGGGCGCTTCAGCTCGTCTTCGCAGACAGCACGAACGGCGAGAGCACCTACTCGGTCGGCCGCTTCCTCTTCGTGGTCCCCAACGACGACGGCACCGTCACGCTCGACTTCAACCTCGCCGTGCTTCCGCCCTGCGCGTTCAGCTACAACTTCAACTGCCCGCTGCCGCCTGCACAGAACCGTTTCGCGGTGCCGATCGCGGCGGGGGAGAAGAACGTGCTCGCCAAGGACGGCAGCCTCCTCCACTGACCGAAGGGCACCCAAAGGCCCCTAAAACTGCGTTTTAGGGGCCTTTACGCGCCCCTCGGGCGCCTCAGTCGACGGCGGCGGCGGGCTTCCGCCCCCGGCGCGGGCGCTCGGGGCAGCGCGGTTGCACCAGGGCTGCGGGGTGCGCCGCGAGCGCCGCCGACACCTCGTCGAGCCATTCGATCGCAGCGCGGGCGCCCAGCTCGGCCGCACGGTTCGCCGCCAGCACGGCACGCGAATCGGCGTCATGGGTGAGCTCGCGGATCCGCTCCTCGAACGCGGCGCGGTAATCCGCAACGACCGCACGGGCGTCGGCCCCGTCGATCGACGCGGCGATCAGCACCTGATCCTGCATCTCGTCCCAGTCGGGCCGGGCGTCGGCCGGGCCCGCGGTCAGCCACGTCGTCGCCTCCTGCGAGCCGGTCGCGGTGAGGCGGTACAGCGGGAGGCCGTCCTCGGTCTCGCCGGCCGACTCGATGAGCCCCTGCTCACTCATCCGGTCCAGCGTGGAATACACCTGCCCGGCGTTGAGCTGGCGTCGGTTCGCTGCCCGAAGCAGGAACTCGTTCTGCAGTTGCGAGCCGTATGCGGGACCCTGGGTCAGCACCGCCAGGAAACCATACTGAACCGACATACTCGGTATGGTATTGCGCCCGACCCCGGGCGGCACGCACGAATCGCCGAATCACAATCTTGTAACTCGGCCGCGTTGTCCGGCATAATCGCGGTAGCCAACTTCATAGCTGTCATGGATCACGTTCGCGGTCGTAGGGGAAGACGTACCGATGAACGGAGGAAACCATGACGGGTCACGCAGCCCGAGGAGTGCTCTACGTGCACTCCTCTCCCAGCGCGCTCTGCCCTCACATCGAGTGGGCGGCAGGACGCGCTCTCGGTCGCGCCGTCAACTTCACGTGGGAGACGCAACCCGTGCTGAAGGGTGCGCAGCGCACCGAGTTCTTCTGGGACGGGCCGCAGGGCACAGGGGCGCGTCTCGCCACCGCACTGCGCGGCTGGGAGCATCTGCGTTTCGAGGTCACTGAGGACGCCGGGCTCGGCACCGACGGCGGCCGCTGGATGCACACCCCTGACCTCGGGATCTTCTTCGTGCAGACCGACACCGCGGGCAACACCGTCGTGCCGGAGGACCGCATCCGGTACGCGATGGAGGTCGCCGGGCCAAACCCGCTCGAACTGCAGCGCGAACTGCGGCTGGCGCTGGGCCAGGCCTGGGACGACGAGCTGGAGCCGTTCCGGCACGCGCACGACGACACGTCCGTCATCTGGCTGCACAAAGTGGGCTGACGCAGGCGATCGACTCCCGCGGCGGGCCCGGCTCAGCCGCCCGCACGCGGTGAACGAAGGAGGCCCCGGTCGGTTCGACCGGGGCCTCCTTCTCGCCGGCGAGGCGGCTCAGACGGAGCGGATCGCTACGACGGCGTTGTGGCCGCCGAAGCCGAACGAGTTGCTGATCGCGAGCTGCGGACCGTCGCCGAGCGGCTGCGGTTCGCCCGAGACCTTGAGCGGGATGGCCGGGTCCATCTCGCTGATGTTGATCGTCGGGGGTGCGACGCGGTCGCGCAGCGCGAAGATCGTGAAGACGGCCTCCAGCGCGCCCGTGCCGCCGAGCAGGTGGCCCGTCGACGCTTTGGTGGCCGAGACCGGGATGTCGTGCACGCGGTCACCGAAGACCTCGCGAAGGGCCACGTACTCCGACGGGTCGCCGACCGGCGTGCTCGTCGCGTGCGCGTTGATGTGCGTCACCTCGTCGGGGGAGGCGCCGGCCTGCTCGAGGGCGAGCCGCACGGCGCGGCTGGCGCCACGACCCTCGGGGTCGTTGGCGGTGATGTGGTACGAGTCGGCCGTGACGCCGCCGCCGACGATCTCGGCATAGATGCGGGCGCCGCGGGCGAGGGCGTGCTCTTCCGTCTCCAGCACCAGGCTGGCGGCGCCTTCGCCCATCACGAAGCCGTCGCGATCGACGCTGTACGGGCGCGATGCGGTGGCCGGGTCGTCGTTGCGACGCGACAGCGCCTGCATCGATGCGAAGGAGGCGATGGTGATCGGGTGGATCGCCGACTCGGTTCCGCCCGCGATCACGACGTCGGCGAGACCGGCCTGGAGGTGCTCGTACGCGTTCACGAGCGACTCGGTGCTCGACGCGCACGCGGACGCGACGGTGCGCGCGAAGGCACGGGCTTCGAAGTGCATGGAGACCGCGGCGGACGCCGCGTTGGGCATCAGCATCGGAACGGTCATGGGCAGGACGCGACGCGGGCCGCGCTCGCGCAGCGTGTCCCAGGCGTCCAGCAGCGTCCAGACGCCGCCGATGCCGGTCGCGTAGTCGACGCCGAGACGCTCGGGAGCGACCTCCGGGGCTCCGGCGTCGGACCAGGCCTCCATCGCGGAGACGAGAGCGAACTGGCTGGACGGGTCGAGACGCTTGGCGACCGGCCGCTCCAGGACGGTGTCGGGGCGCACGAGCGCCTCCGCGGCGAACGTGACGGGCAGCTCGAGCTCGGCCACCCAGTCATGGGTGAGGCTGCGGGCGCCCGACTTCCCGGCCAGCAGGCCGGCCCAGCTCTCCGGGGCGGTGCCACCGAGCGGGGAGGACGCGCCCACGCCGGTGACGACGATCTTCTTGGTCATAACGGCAACTCCGGGTAGTAGGAACAACGGCTCAGCACGCACGGCGCTGCCGCCCGCGCGGGCGGAACCCGGGGGAACCGCCCGCGCGTAGGAAGTTTCTTCGTGCGGTGCTTAGGCGTCCTGCGCCTTGACGATGAACTCGACGGCGTCGCCGACGGTCTTGAGGTTCTTGACCTCTTCGTCCGGGATCTTGACGTCGAACTTGTCCTCGGCGTTGACCACGATGGTCATCATCGAGATCGAGTCGATGTCGAGGTCGTCGGTGAACGACTTGTCCAGCTCAACCGTGTCGGTCGCGATGCCGGTCTCGTCGTTGATGAGCTCGGCCAGGCCGGCAAGAACTTCTTCGGTGGACAATGCCATGGTGTTTTCTCCTTGAGGGGGTGTCGTTTTGACCGTTGATCAGTCTAGGGCAGGCCCTAGGGGAGCACGACGACCTGCGCGCCGAACACCAGACCGGCACCGAAGCCGATCTGGAGAGCGAGGCCGCCGGAGAGTTCGGGGTGCTCTTCGAGGAGCCGGTGGGTCGCCAGCGGGATGGAGGCGGCCGACGTGTTGCCGGTGGTCTCGATGTCGCGGGCGATCGCCACGGTCTCGGGAAGCTTCAGCTGCTTCGCGAACTCGTCGACGATGCGCATGTTGGCCTGGTGGGGGATGAAGGCCGCGAGCTGGTCCGGGGTCACGCCGGCGGCGTCGAGCGCCTGCTTGGCGACCTTGGCCATCTCCCATACCGCCCACCGGAAGACCGTCTGGCCGTCCTGGCGGAGTGTCGGCCAGGGTGCCTGGCCGTCGCGGAACTCGATGAGCGTGTTCCCCATGCCGACGGCACCGGCCTTCGAACCGTCGGATCCCCAGACCGTCTTCGCGATGCCGGGGAACTCGCTCGGGCCGATCACGACGGCGCCCGCGCCGTCGCCCAGCAGGAACGAGATCGTGCGGTCGGTCGGGTCGACGACGTCGGACAGCTTCTCGGCTCCGACCACCAGCGCATAGTGGGCCTGGCCGGTTCGGATCAGGGCGTCGGCCTGGGCGACCGCGTAAGCGTAGCCCGCGCAGGCGGCGTTCATGTCGTAGGCCGCCGCGGGGTTCGCGCCGACCCGGTCGGCCAGCACGGCCGCCAGCGACGGCGTCTGCTGCGGATTGGAGATCGTGGCGACGATGACCGCGTCGATGAGCTTCGGGTCGACGCCCGACTTCTCGATGGCCTCCTTCGAAGCTTCCGTCGCCAGGTCGACGGCACCGACGTCGTGGCTCGCGCGGGTGCGGGTGATGATGCCGGTGCGCTGCCGGATCCACTCGTCAGACGAGTCGATGGGGCCGACGAGGTCGTCGTTCGGCACGACCAGGTCGCCCCGAGCGGCGCCGATCGAGAGGATGCGGGTGTACTGCGGACCGTGGGCCTGCTGCAGAGTGGGGTGGGTCATCGGGTTCTCTCCTAGGCGGCCTGGTCGATGAGGTCGAAAGCGGCGGGCAGGTCGTCGGGGGTCTTGACCGCGACAGCGGGGACGCCCTTCAGTCCTCGCTTGGCGAGGCCGACCAGCGCGCCGGCGGGAGCGACCTCGATGATGCCGGTGACGCCGGCGTCCTGGAAGGCCTGCATGTCGAGGTCCCAGCGGACCGGCGACGACACCTGGCCCACGAGGAGGCGGAGGAACTCGGCGCCGTCGGCGACCTCCGAACCGTCCTTGTTGGTCCAGAGCCGGAGCGTGGGGTCGTTGGTGGTGAGCGTGGCCGCGAACGCCTCGAGGGCCGGAACGGCGGGCGCCATGTAGCGGGTGTGGAAGGCGCCGGCGACCGCGAGCGGGATGACCCGTGCGCGCGCGGGCGGCGCCTCTGCGAGGGCGGCGAGAGCATCGAGATCGCCGGCGACGACGATCTGGCCGCCGCCGTTGTAGTTGGCGGGGGAGAGGCCCAGCGACTCCAGGGTCGCGAGCAGTTCGGTCTCGTCGGCGCCGATGACGGCGCTCATGCCGGTACGAGCCTGCGCTGCGGCGGCGGCCATGGCGGCGCCGCGCTCGCGGACGAAGGCGACGGCGTCGGTCTCGGACAGCACACCGGCGCCCGCTCCCGCCGTCAGCTCGCCGACCGAGTGGCCGGCGATGCCGCCGATCCTGTCACGACGGCCGTCGGCGAAGAGGGCCGAGAGCGTCAGCAGCCCGGCCGAGACGATCAGCGGCTGGGCCACCGCGGTGTCGCGGATCGTGTCGGCGTCGCTCACCGTTCCGTGCGCGACGAGGTCGATGCCGACGGCGTCGGAGATCCGGGTGAGCTGCTCCCGGAACGACTGCTCGGTGAGCCACGGGTCGAGGAAGCCGGGGGTCTGGGAGCCCTGTCCCGGGCACACGATGACGATCACGGGTTCAAGTCTGCCAATCTTCCGCCGAGCGGATGTGTCGGATGGGTACGAACTATTCTCAGATGCTTTGTGGATGTCTACAGCGGTGCTCAGTGCCGTCGAGGCGCGTCGGGCTCGTTGATCGAGCCGACGATGAGCGCGGCCTGCAGGATGAGCGCTTCGCGAGCGCCGGTGGCGTCCCAGCCGATCACCTCTGACACACGCTTGAGCCGATAGCGCACGGTGTTCGGGTGCACGAACAGCTCGCGGGCTGTCGCTTCCAGCGACCGCCCGTTGTCGAGATAGCACCACAGCGTGGTGAGGAGCTCCGTGGAGTAGCTCTGCAGGGGACGGTAGATCCGGCTGATGAGCGTGGCCCGCGCGAGACCGTCGCCGGCCAGCGCCCGTTCGGGCAGCAGGTCGTCGGCGTGCACCGGGCGTGGGCAGTTGCGCCAGGCCTTCGCCACTGCGAAGCCGGCCAGAGCCGCCTTGGCGCTCTTGGAGGCGTCCACCAGGCTCGCGACCTCGTGGCCGAGAACCAGGTGCCCCGGGCCGAAACCCGGCTCCAACTGCTGCGCGATCTCCAGGAAGCTGATGATCGGTGCGGTGCCGATGGCGTCCTCCGGAGCACTGTCGCTCGGGATGGCGCGGCCGATGACCAGGACCAGCCGACTGCCCTGCACGCCGATCAGCACGTCGGCCGACATGTGCCGCGCGGTGCGGCGCAGCTGGTCGACGTCGAGCATCTTGGGGGCCGTCCCCACGAGAACGCTCACCTCGCCGTGGCCATGCCAGCCGAGCGCGGCGATCCGGCTCGGCAGTTCGTCGTCGTACTCCCCGGTGAGGATGCTGTCGACGACCAGCGCCTCCAGTCGGGCGTCCCACAGGCCGCGCGCCTCGGCGGCACGCGCGTAGACATCGGCGGCGGCGAACGCGATCTCGCGCGAGTAGAGGAGGATGGCCTCCTTGAGCGCCTCGTTGCCACCGCTCTTCACGCGCTCCTCGACCACCTCCACGGTGATCTTGATGAGCTGCAGGGTCTGCTGCAGGCTGACGCTCCGGAGCAGCTCACGTGGAGCCGCCCCGAAGACGTCGGCCGCGATCCACGGAGTCGACCGCGGATCGTCGAACCACGAGATGAACGAGGAGATGCCCGCCTGGGCGACCAGGCCGACTGCGCTGCGACGGCCGGGGGGCATGTCCCGATACCAGGGGAGCGTGTCCTCCAGCCGCTTCAGCGTGGTCGTGGCGAGTTCGCCCGAGATCTTGCGCAGCCACGCAAGAGTCTCGGACTTCGTCCTCTCCGGTGTCGTCGGCACGGTCCGCGGTCTAGGACTCGCCGCCCGCGGTACCGGTGGTGCCGGCGTTCACGTCGTGCAGCAGGTACTTCTCGATGGCCCACGCCGGGGCGTTCGGGTCCACCTTGCCCTGAGCCGCGAGCAGCTCCAGGGTGCGGACGACCATGGACGGACCGTCGATCTTGAAGTACCGGCGGGCAGCGGCGCGGGTGTCCGAGAAGCCGAAGTCGTCGGCGCCGAGCGTCGCGTACTCGCCCGGGACGAACTGGCGGATCTGGTCGGGAACAGCGTGCATGTAGTCGGTCACGGCGACGAACGGACCCTCGGCGCCCTGCAGCTTGCGGGTGACGTACGGCACCTGCTTCTCCTGCTGCGGGTAGAGGAAGTTGTGCTCCTCCGCCTTGAGGCCGTCGCGGCGCAGCTCGCCCCACGACGTGACGCTCCAGACGTCCGCCGAGACGCCCCAGTCCTGCGCGAGCAGGTGCTGGGCCTCGAGCGCCCACGGCACCGAGACGCCCGACGCGAGCAGCTGGGCCTTGGGGCCCTCGCCGGCGCCGTCGCGGAGCTTGTAGATGCCGCGGACGATGCCGTCCACATCCACGTTCTCCGGCTCGGCCGGCTGCACGATCGGCTCGTTGTAGACCGTGAGGTAGTACATGACGTTGGGGTCGGGGTGCGACTCGCCGTACATCCGCTCCAGGCCCGAGCGCACGATGTGGCCGATCTCGTAGCCGTAGGCGGGGTCGTACGAGACGACGGCCGGGTTGGTGTTCGAGAGCACGAGGGAGTGGCCGTCGGCGTGCTGGAGGCCCTCGCCCGTGAGCGTGGTGCGCCCGGCCGTCGCGCCGATCATGAAACCGCGGGCCATCTGGTCGCCGGCCGCCCACATGGCATCGCCCGTGCGCTGGAAGCCGAACATCGAGTAGAAGACGTACACCGGGATGAGCGGCTCGCCCTGCGTCGAATACGACGTACCCACGTTGGTGAACGCCGCCAGAGCGCCCGCCTCGTTGATGCCGACGTGGATGATCTGGCCCTGCGGGCTCTCCTTGTAGGCCAGGAGGAGCTCCCGATCGACCGAGGTGTAGTGCTGGCCATTCGGGTTGTAGATCTTCGCGTTCGGGAAGAACGCGTCCATGCCGAAGGTCCGGGCCTCGTCCGGGATGATCGGGACGATGCGGTGGCCGAAGTCCTTCGCGCGCAGCAGGTCCTTCAGCAGGCGGACGAACGCCATCGTGGTGGCGATCTCCTGCGTGCCGGAGCCCTTCTTCGCGATGGCGTAGGCCGAGTCGTCCGGGAGGTTGAGCTGCGTGTACTTCACACGACGCTCCGGCACGTAGCCGCCGAGCGCTGCGCGGCGCTCGTGCAGGTACTGGATGGCCTCGTCCTGCGGCCCCGGGTTGTAGTACGGGGGCAGGTACGGGTTCTCCTCCAGCTGCGCGTCGGTGATCGGGATGCGCATCGCGTCGCGGAACGTCTTGAGGTTGTCCAGCGTCATCTTCTTCATCTGGTGGGTCGCGTTGCGGCCCTCGAACGACGGACCGAGGCCGTAGCCCTTGATGGTCTTCGCGATGATGACGGTGGGCTGGCCCTTGTGCTCCACGGCCGCCTTGAAGGCCGCGTAGACCTTGCGGTAGTCGTGGCCGCCGCGCTTCAGGTTCCAGACCTGGTCGTCGGTGTAGTCCTTGACCAGTTCGAGCGTGCGCGGGTCGCGGCCGAAGAAGTTCTCGCGCACGTAGGCGCCGTTCTCGGTCTTGTAGGTCTGGTAGTCGCCGTCGGGCGTCTGGTTCATCAGGTTGACCAGGGCGCCGTCGGTGTCGCGGGCGAGCAGGTCGTCCCACTCACGGCCCCAGATCACCTTGATGACGTTCCAGCCGGCGCCGCGGAAGTAGCTCTCCAGCTCCTGGATGATCTTGCCGTTGCCGCGGACGGGGCCGTCGAGGCGCTGCAGGTTGGCGTTGATGACGAAGGTCAGGTTGTCGAGCTTCTCGTTCGCCGCGACCTGCAGCTGACCGCGCGACTCGACCTCGTCCATCTCGCCGTCGCCGAGGAACGCCCAGACGTGCTGGTCGGAGGCGTCCTTGATGCCGCGGTTGGTGAGGTACTTGTTGAGCTGCGCCTGGTAGATCGCATTGATCGGACCGAGGCCCATCGAAACCGTCGGGAACTGCCAGAATCCGGGCATGAGCCGAGGGTGCGGGTACGACGAGAGGCCGCCGCCGGCGTGCGACTTCTCCTGACGGAAGCCGTCGAGCTGGTCGGCGCTGAGCCGGCCCTCGAGGAAGGCGCGGGCGTAAGTGCCGGGGGAGGCGTGCCCCTGCACGAAGATCTGGTCGCCGCCGCCGGGGTGGTCCTGGCCGCGGAAGAAGTGGTTGAAGCCGACCTCGTAGAGGGCGGCGCTCGACGCGTACGTCGAGATGTGGCCGCCGACGGCGATGCCGGGACGCTGTGCCCGGTGCACGAGGATGGCTGCGTTCCAGCGGATCCACGCCCGGTAACGGCGCTCGATCTCCTCGTCGCCGGGGAACTCCGGCTCGTTCTCGGGGGAGATGGTGTTGATGTAGTCGGTGGTCGGCACCATCGGCACGCCGAGGTGCAGTTCCTTCGAACGCTTCAGCAGGCTCAGCATGATCTCGCGAGCGCGCTCATGGCCGTGTGCCGCAACCAGTGCATCGAGGGATTCACGCCACTCGGCGGTCTCCTCGGGGTCCGAATCGATGTTATTCACCGAGTACGGGTCCTGGTCGTTTACAGTCACCCTCGACCTCTTTCTTGTGTCGGACGGATCGTGGAAGGCGCGCATCCGCTGGTCGGGTCACGACGTATTGCGGGCACCATCGTTCAGCCTAGCCGCAAGTCGAGGCAGCGGGTGACCGCGGGGAGCCGAGGGCACGGTTGGACCCGTCGCCGACCGGGTCTATGCTGTGTCCTCGTGCGCCGGCGGCAGTACCGTGCCCGTCGCGCTGAAAGGACACCGCCTCATGGCTCTGGAGAACGACACCCAGGCACCCGACTTCGAACTGCTCGACCAGCACGGCCGATCGGTCAGGCTGAGCGATTTCCGCGGCACGAAGGCTGTGGCGCTCGTCTTCTTCCCGCTGGCCTTCTCCGGCACCTGCACCGGCGAGCTGTGCGCCCTGCGTGACAACCTGTCGATGTTCCAGGACCACCGCGTCGAGCTCCTGGCGATCTCGGTCGACTCCAAGTACACGCTGCGTGCGTGGGCCGAGCAGGAGGGCTACGACTTCAGCCTGCTCGCGGACTTCTGGCCCCACGGCGAGACCGCCAAAGAGTACGGCGTCTTCCTGCCGGAGAAGGGCTTCGCGAACCGCGCGACCTTCCTCATCGACGAGTCCGGCATCATCCGCGCGTCGTTCATCACGGCACCGGGGGAGGCCCGCTCGATCGAGGCGTACCGCGCCGCGCTCGACCTGTTGCCGGCACGCGTCTGAACGGGCGCACCCGCTAGGGTTGAGTCGCACGGGCCTTTAGCTCAGCTGGTAGAGCGCCACGTTTACACCGTGGATGTCGTCGGTTCGATCCCGGCAGGGCCCACCTCTGTCAGTGCCCACGCTCCTCGTGCTCCGCCTCTAAACTGTCGCCATGCCCGAGGGTGCGTACGCCTGGTTCGTCGGGGCCGAGCTCGTTCTGGCCGCGGTCACCTTCGTTGCGTTGCTGTTCATCGTGGCGCCCTACGGAGGCCGGCACGGTCGTTCCGGCTGGGGGCCGACCGTTCCTTCGCGGGTCGGCTGGGTCGTCATGGAGGCCCCGGCCAGTCTCGCCTTCCTCGGCTTCTACCTGCTCGGTTCCCACCGCGCCGATACCGTGCCCCTGCTGTTCCTGCTGCTCTGGCAGGTTCATTACGTCCAGCGCGCCTTCGTCTACCCGTTCGTGATGCGGTCGGGCTCGCGGATGCCGGTGCTGGTGATGCTGCTCGCCATCCTGTTCAACCTGCTCAACGCGTGGGTCAACGCCCGCTGGGTGTCCGAGTACGGAGATTACGCGACCAGCTGGCTCGTCGATCCGCGCTTCTGGACCGGCCTCGCACTGTTCGCGGCCGGCTACGCCCTCAACCTCGGCTCCGATCGGATCCTGCGCCGGCTGCGGCGCGGATCGACGGGCTACAGCATCCCGCGCGGAGGCGGCTTCCGGTTCGTCTCCAGCCCGAACTACCTCGGCGAGATCGTGGAGTGGTTCGGCTGGGCGATCGCGACCTGGTCCCTCGCCGGGCTCGCGTTCGCGCTGTACACCACCGCGAACCTGGCCCCGCGCGCCATGGCCAATCACCGCTGGTACCGCGAGACCTTCCGCGACTATCCGGCCGATCGTCGAGCGATCGTCCCGTTCCTGCTCTGAACCGCCGCGCCGGCCGGGTGTCGGCGGCCGCTCGTACGGTATCCGTGTGAAGAACGGGGTGACGTGACCGAGAGCGTCCCGCAGTGGTGGGCGCGCCGCCAGTGGTCCAAAGGAGCCGCCGTCCCGTACGCGGTGGGCACCTACCGCGCCGACTGGCAGCGCTATCCCGCACTCGTGCGGCAGTTCCATCCCGAGCTGAACGCCGGGGTGGTCCTCAGCCAGATCCCGCCGGCGGCCGACGTCTACGTGCAATGGGAGTGCGACGCGGGGCATCGATTCATCGCGACACCCCAGGAACAGCGATCCCGCCCGGGAGGCACGCGCAGGCGATCCGCCTGGTGCCCGTGGTGCGCGGAGCTCGCCGCGCCCGGCCGGGTCCGCCGGCCCGATCCCGACGCCGGTGTCCATATCTGCGGGCACGCGCGCGATCCGCGCAGGATCGAGAGCGATCCGGACGACGACCGCTGCTACCTGTGTCGGCGTCTGGACCGCACCGCGCTGAGCCGCGAGGAGCTCGTCGCACTGGCGGCACCGGCATCGCGCGTCGCGCTGTCGCGTGAGAACGGAACCGCGGCCCGCTACTCGTGGCAGTGTCCGGAAGGTCATCCGGCCTATGCGGCCACTGTGGAGCGGATCCTGGGCGGCCGCCGATGCCCGGTGTGCCGCAACGCCCGCGGGGGTGCCGCGGGAGTGCCGGTCGGGCAGGCGTTCCGAAGCGACCGGGCGCCGCGCCCGGCGTCGGCAGCCGAACCGGAGCTGCGACGGCGCGTCGCCGAGCGCCTGGCCGTGGACCTCGAATGCAATGCCGTTCGGGTGGCGCGACCGTTCTACGACCACCTGGAGGTCTGGCCCGACATCGTGATCCCCGAGCTGCGGGTGGCAGTCGAGTACGACACGATTGGCCGGCACGGGCTGGAGCACGTCGGGCCGCGTGAGGCATCCGACCGCCGCAAGGACCGTCTGCTCCGCGCTGTGGGGTGGGAGGTCGTGCGCGTGCGCTGCCGGCCGCTCTCGGCGCTCGGCCCGTTCGATGTGGAGGCCTCGGGCGTGACGGACGCGGTCGTCGACCGCATCCTGTCCGCCCTGGGGGAGATCCGGGGTGAACTGATCGTGGACGCGTACCGGCGGTGAGCGTCCCGGAGACGCCACAGGGAGCCGCCCACGCCCGGCACGGTCTACTGTTTCCGCATCGATCCGGGGCGCCACGGGTGCCCGAACGAACTGCAGGAGGACGCCGTGTCCCATCCCCGCCCGAGCGAGCCGGAACGCGACCGCGAACCCGAACCATCCGTTGCACCGTCCGACGCCTCTCATCCACCCCGTCCCGACGGCGGTCCGGTCATCGTCGGCGTCCACCTCGGCCAGCCGATCGACGTCCTCCTGCACGGCGCCCGGCTCGCCGTCGAGCTCGGCCGTGAGCTCGTCTGCGCGTACGTGGCCGCCGAGGTGGTCTCGACCGGGTGGGACCGCCCGGAGCATTTCGAGGTCTCGGCCGACTTCGAAGACGGTTCGTCGGAGGACGACCTCGCGACGGACCTGATCTCAGCGCTCCGGTCCGCGCTGGATGCTCTCGAGACGCGCCCGCACTGGCGGATCCGCGTCCTCTCCGGCGATGTCGCCGGAGAGCTGGCCGGGCTCGCCGACGCGACCGAGGCCCGTCTCATCGTCGTCGGCGGCAGGCGACGCGGGATCGATCGCGTCTTCGATCACTTCACGAGCGGTTCCGTGTCATCGCGGCTCGCGCACGACCAGCTGCGTCCGTTGCTGGTCGTGCCCGACCCGGGACACCATCACGGACCCGATTGCGGCCTCCTCGAGCTGCCTGCCGGCCGGCCTCAGGCCCGCGACTGACCCTCCCGCTCACGCCGCCTCGCTGGGTACGCTGTGCGTGAGCGGGCGCGCCGAGCGGCCGCACGAAGGAGGTCCCACGATGGCATCGATCCTCAACCCGTACCTCAACTTCCGCACCCAGGCCCGCGAGGCGATGGACTTCTACCGATCGGTGTTCGGAGGATCGCTCCAGCAGAGCACCTTCGCGGAGTACGGCATGAGCCAGGACCCGTCGGACGCCGATCTGATCATGCATTCGCAGCTGACGACGGACGCCGGCTTCACGCTGATGGCCGCCGACGTGCCGGCGCACATGGAACTGAAGGAAGGGTCACAGATCTCGGTGTCGTTGAGCGGCGACGACGAGGCCCAGCTCTCCGGCTACTACGACAAGCTGTCCGAAGGCGGAACCGTACTCGAGCCGCTCTCCAAGGCGCCGTGGGGTGACAGCTTCGGCATGCTGATCGACCGGTTCGGCGTGCAATGGCTCGTCAACATCGCCGGCTCCGGGCCAGCGGCCTGAGCCGGCGCCTCCCCGGCGGAGGCCGCCGACCATGAGTGTCGAAGATTCGCACGGGGCGGTCGTCGTCGGCGTCCATCCCGACCAGTCCGTGGCCGTGGTGCAGGAGGCCGCGCGGCTCGCCGTGGCCCTCGGCCGTCCGCTGGTGTGCGCCTATGTCACCGAGGACAGCTATCTCACGGAGTGGGATCGCGCCGACATGCGCGAGGATGCTTCGCTGCACCCCGCGGACGTCGCTTCGGAGGACGAGCGCGTCGCCCTGGAGCTGGCCGCGGCGATCGGGGCCGCGCTGACGTCCTCCCACGCCGACGGGGTCGAGCCGCCCTGGACCCTGCGCATCCTCGCCGGTGATCCGTCGAAAGCGCTGGGACGCGTCGCCGCCGAGCTCGGCGCTCGGCTCCTGGTCGTCGGCACGCGGGGCCGAGGCGTCGAGAGGGCGCTCGAGGAGTGGCTCGGCGGTTCGGTCGCCGCCCATCTCGCGCACGATCAGGCGTGTCCTGTCGTCGTGGTACCCACGCATGATGGGCCGACACGGCCGGGGTCGGCGCAGAATGGGCGGGCCGACACGCTCGCGCGCCCGGGGTGAGGCGCCGGTCGGATCCGCCGCGTCAGGCCGCGAACGCAGCGAACCAGGCGAGCGGGTCGATCGGCGCCCCGCCTCCAGGACGCACCTCGAAGTGGAGGTGCGCTCCAGTGGAGATACCGGTGTTGCCGACGCCGGCGATCGGGTCGCCGACGACAACGCTCTGGCCGGGCGCAACGCGCACGGAGCCCTCGGCGAGGTGGCAGTAGACCGTGGTGACGCTCCGGCCGCCTACCACGTGATCGATCGCGATGTTCACGCCGCAGCCGCCGTGGTCCTCCGCGACCACGGCGCTGACGACGCCTGTCGCAGCGGCGCGCACTGTCGTTCCCTCACGCGCCGCGAAGTCGACGCCCGGGTGATCGGCGGACGCGCCGGCCGTCGGGGCCTCGCGGTGCCCGAAGCCGTCCGAGACGGCTGCGCCCTCTACGGGCCGGACGAGTGTCGGAGGGACACGGACTCCGGCCTGGTCCCGTGTGATGCCGAAGACCGAGGTGTCGCCCTCCGCACCGACGACGAGGCCCTGCGCCGAGGGAGCGGACGATTCGTGCGTGGCGCGTGAGCTCGAGGCGGCGGCGGGGGTCACCGTGACGGTCAGGGTCGAGGTGGCCACAAGCCCGAGGATCAGGCCGGTGGCGGTCAGGTTGTGGGAGAACGGCGTGAATCGGAGCACGGGTGAGCCTCGTCTCGGTCTCGGGGAGCGGGTTATAGCGGACGGGTATTCCGCACTACAAGTGTGACATATCAGTTTGAGCAAACCCTGAGCCCACGAGACCCAGCGGGCATTCCCGTGGATCGGGTCGGCGCGTTATGGTGCTCGCGGATCGAGCCGCTCGATCCGGAGAGGTGGAGGTCATGTGTCGATGGCTCGCATACTCGGGGGAGGCGCTCAAGCCTGCCGTCCTGATCCTGGACGCTCAGCACTCGCTCGTCGCTCAGTCGCTCAACTCGCCGCTGGGGGCGGAGACGGTGAACGGCGACGGATTCGGCTTCGGCTGGTATCCCGAGGGCTCGAAGAAGGGGAGCGTCCCAGCGCTCTTCCACTCGATCGAGCCGGCGTGGAACGATGAGAACCTCCGGGAACTCACCGACTCGATCGCCAGCCCGCTGTTCTTCGGGCACGTCCGCGCTGCCGGCGGACCGCCCATCCAGCAGACGAACTGCCACCCGTTCCGGTACGAGAACTGGATGTTCATGCACAACGGGTTCCTCGACGGATTCGTTCAGATGAAGCGCGACCTGACGTTCTCGGTCGACGAGTCGCTGTATCCGCTCATCCACGGCACCACCGACTCCGAGGTGCTGTTCTATCTCGCACTGACCCTCGGACTGCAGGACGACCCGATCGGCGCGATGGCGAAGGCGGTGCGCCGCGTCGAAGACGTCGGCAGAGCCAAAGGCATCCGGTTCCCGATGCAGGGGACCCTCGCGCTCTCCGACGGCGAGACGCTGTGGGCGTTCCGCTATTCGACCGCGCACCGCAGCCGCAGCCTGTACCACTCGGTCGCCATTCCCGAACTGCGCGAGATGTATCCGGACGCCGCGCGGCTCGAGATGTTCGGCGACAAGGCGAAAGTCGTGGTCTCCGAACCGCTCAACGACCTCCCCGGCGCGTTCGTCGAAGTCGAGGAATCCACGGTCGCCATCCTGAACGACGAGGGATATCACCACGAGGACTTCTTGAGCGACGGCGACTGACGTCCGGGAGCGCCCGGATCGTCCTGAGAGTGGACGCGACTTGTTATCTACCCATATGGGTATATGATCGCACCATGGCACGAGCGGCGACGACCTCCGACGTCTTCAACGCGATCGCGGAGCCCCGGCGGCGGGAGATCCTGTCGCTGCTTCGAACGGGGGAGCGGCCGGTCGCTCAGCTCGCGCTCGAACTCGGACTTCCGCAGCCGGGAGCATCCAAGCATCTGCGGGTGCTGCGCGAGGTGGGACTCGTGCGCGATCGCCGCGAGGGAAAACAGCGGGTCTACGGTCTCGACGCAAGCGGCCTGCGTGCCGTGCACGAGTGGACCGGCGGGTTCGAGCAGTTCTGGAACGAGAGTTTCGAGCGGCTCGATGCCTATGTACAGGAACTGAAGCGGGAACGACAGGGAGAGCAGTAGGACATGAGCACGACGGATCAGTCCTCGACGGCGCGGCATGCCGCGGCCGAGCGGGAGATCGTCATCAGCAGACGGATCGATGCGCCGAGGGAGCTGGTGTTCGAGGCGTTCACCGAGGAGCGCCACCTCTCGCACTGGTGGGGCCCCGACGGGTTCACGACGACGACGGAGGCGTTCGAGTTCCGTGTGAGCGGGGAGTGGGTCTTCGTGATGCACGGACCGGACGGGACCGACTACACGGAGTGGATCTCGTGGACGGAGATCGACCCGCCCGCGCGGATCGCCCTCCGCCACGGCGCGTACCGCGACGACCCGGAAACGTTCACCTCCGTGCTGACCTTCGAGCCGGAGGGCGGCGCCACCCGGCTGGAGATGCGAACGGTCTTCCCCACGCGCGAGCTGCGCGACGAGGCGGTCGAGAAGTATCACGCGGTCGAGGCCGGCGGGCAGACGCTCGCCCACCTGGCCGCCTACGTCGCGCAGTACCTCCGCGGGGAAGCAGCGGAGCGATGAGCGGTCGCGTCTATTTCAGCGTGTCGATGTCCCTCGACGGGTACATCGCGCCGGACTCGCCGGACGAGCTGATGGGGCGGCAGTGGATGGAGCTGCAGCACTGGGTGTTCCCCACGCGCTTCTTCCGCGAGAATCTCGGGCTCGGCGCGGGCGGCGAGGAGGGTCCCGACAACGACATCGCCCGAGCGACCTTCGAACGGACCGGATCGAGCGTCATGGGCAGACGGATGTTCGACGCCGGGGAGCAGATGTGGCCCGAGAACGCGCCGTTCCACACACCCGTATACGTCCTGACCCACGAGCAGCGTGACCCCTGGGAGCGCCCGGGCGGCACGGTCTTCCGATTCGTGAACGACGGCATCCGATCCGCCCTCGATCAAGCGCGAGCGGCGGCGGGGGAGCGGGACGTGCGGATCGCCGGCGGAGGCGAGACGATTCTGCAATACCTGAACGCCGGCCTCGTCGACGAGTTCACCATCGCCCTCGCGCCGGTGCTGTTCGGCACCGGCGTTCAGCTCTTCGGCGGGATCGACGCATCCCGCATCGCGCTCGACCAGCGCACAGTCGTGCCGACGAAGCGGGCGACGCACGTGACGTACGGGGTGCGGCAGCGGTGAGACGGGCTGGGCGTGCCTGACCGGGTCGGGCCGGGCGACGCCGAGAGTGCTCCATTCCTCAGCTACGGCGGCCAAGAGCTCTCGAAGCGCGGAGCGCCGGCGGCGCGACGTCACGTCGCGACCGCCGCCGTACCGCGTGCCTCAGGTCCGGCGTCGCCGGAGGTAGGCGCCGCCCGCGATCAGTCCGCCGATGCCGACCAGGATGGTCGCGAGCCAGAGGATGTCGCCGATGTCGAGACCCGTGTGGGCGAGCGCGGGAAGGCCCGCGAGAGTCACTCGCGCCGTCGATGGTGACGAGTTCACCGCTCCACCGATGCTGTCGCCTCCCGCTGTCGCTGTGTTGCTGATCTCTCCCGCACCGCGGTCCGCAGCCGTCAGGGTGTAGGTCGCCGTGCACACGATCGCTTCTCCCGGCGCAAGTGCGCTCGCTCCCGACGGGCAGTCGATGCCCGGGAAGGCGCCGGTGCCGGTGAAGGCCCCCTCCGCGATGGTCACGTTGCGGACCGTGACGTTGCCGGTGTTCGTCACCGCGAACCGGTAGGCGATGGAGGATTCGGAGACGGCCGCGGTCTTGACCAGCTCGAGCGCCGGCGCGCTGTCGTGGGGGAGCACCACTGTCGAAGGCTCGCTGGAGATGCGTTCGCCTCCCGCCGGCGGTAGGCCGCTGGCGGCGGCGGTGTTGCTGATCCCGCCCGCGTCGGCGTCGGCCTGTGTGACGGTGTATGCGGCCGTGCACGTGAGCTGATCGCCCGGAGCGAGCGTGGTCGGGCCTCCGGAGCAGTCGGCGGTCGGCGCCGGGCCGGAGCCGGTGAAGCCCGAATCCGCGACCTGCACGTCGTCGATCGTCACGTTGCCGGTGTTGGTCACCACGAACGTGTAGGTGATGTCAGCGCCTGCGACGTACGATGCCCGATCGGACGGAGAGGCCGACTTGACGATGCGGAGCGCCGGCTGGGGCGGCGCATCGACCGAGTTCTCGGCCGGTCCGAACTGGAGGGGGGTGTCCGGTGCGCTCAGAGGGGCGCCCTGCACGCTGGCGGTGTTGTCGACCCTCCCGGCGTCCACATCCTCTTGCGTGGCGGTGTACGTCGCCGTGCACGTGACCGTGTCGTTCGGCGCCAGCTGGATGGGTCCGGCGGGGCAGTCGACCACGGGCGCGGTGCCCGTGCCGGTGAAGCTTCCTTCGATCACCTCGATGTTCGACATCGTCAGATTCCCGGTGTTCCTGACCAGGAAGCTGTACGTCACGAGCTCACCTGACCGCGTGATCGTCGACGGGTCGGCCGACTTGACGATGGTCAGGTCGGGCGAAGCGATGACGGTGAACGTCGTGGTCGAGGGCTCCGAGTCGACGGGCGACCCGCCCCCGGGCGGTGAGCCGTGGGCGGTGGCCGTGTTGGTGACGTACTTGGTGTCGACGTCGGCCTGGGTCGCGACGTAGGTCGAGGTGCAGGTCACGGTGGCACCGGGAGCGAGTGAGGCGGCTCCCGCGGGGCACGTCACGACGGGCGTCGGTCCCGTGCCCGTGAACGCGCCTTCAACTGCGTCCACATCGGTCAAGGTCACGTTTCCGGTGTTCGTGATCAGGTAAGAGTAGGTCACCGTCTGGCCGGCGGCCGTGATCGATGTGGGCGAAGCCGACTTCTCCACCGTCAGCGCCGGAGCGGCCTGCGCTGTGACATCGATTCGTGACTCCGGCGTGGTGATCGGGACACCGCTCGGCGTCTCACCCGAAACGGCGGCGTTGTTCACGATGTGGCCGGCGTCCATGTCCGCTTGCGTCACCGTGTAGTCGGCGGTGCAGACGATATTCTCGCCGGGTGCCAGCGAGCTGATACCGGGAGGGCAGACGGGCTTCAGCACGGTTCGACCCGTGAAGCGCGTCTCGATGATGTCGGAACTGTGCAGAGTCACGTTGCCGGTGTTGGTCACCAGGAAGCTGTAGGTGATGATCTGGCCCGCTGCCGTAACGTTCCCCACGGAGGCGGTCTTCTGGAGGGTGACCGCCGGCGACGCGATGATCGGGACGGTGTTCGAGGACTCGTCCGACACCACCGACGCGCCCGCGGGCGATCTGCCGTCGGCGGTTGCGCTGTTGTCGATCCGGCCGGCGTCCGCGTCGGCCTGCGTCACCGTGTACGTTCCCGTACACGTCACCGTGGCTCCCGGCGCGAGGGAGGCCGCGCCGGCGGGACACGTCACGACCGGTGCCGGTCCCGTGCCCGAGAACGCGCCTTCTGCGATGCCGATTCCGCTGACCGTCGCATCGCCGGTGTTCCTCACCGCGAACGAGTAGGTGATGGTCTCGCCGGCAGCCGTCGTCTGCAAGGGGCTCGCCGTCTTGACAAGTTCGAGGGCCGGGTTCTCGGCGACGGTGACGGTCGCGGTCGACGGGGGACTGGTCACAGGGCCACCCGCCGACGAGGGGGGCGTTCCCGTGGCGGTGGCCGTGTTCGTCAGCTGCGACTGATCGGCATCGGTCTGCGTGAGGGTGTAGATGGCCGTGCAGACGACCCGTTCGCCCGGGAGCATGCTCGCGGCCGCAGCGGGGCAGGTGACGACCGGCGCCGGACCGCTCCCGGAGAACGCCGTCTCGTTGACGACGACGTTCTTCATCGTCACGTTGCCGGTGTTCTCGACGGCGAAGTCGTAGGTGACCGTGTCTCCCGCAGCGGACACCGTGCCGGGCGACGCGGTCTTCACGACGGTGAGAGCAGGTGCCGGGTTGCCCGGCGCGCTCACGGACGACAGCGGTGAGTTGACAGCAGCGCCGCCGGGAGCCGCGCCGACCGCCGTCGCGGAGTTGAGCACCTCGCCCCGATCGATGTCAGCCTGGGTCAGCGTGTACGTCGCGGTGCACACGACCTGACCCTGCGGCGGCACCGGCGCGCTCGCCGGGCAGACCGGGTTCACGGCGCCTCCCGTGCCGGTGAAGTTCTGTTCGCTCACGTCGAGATTCGTCAGGGTCACGCTTCCCGTGTTGGTGAGCACGAAGGAATACGTGAGCTGCTGTCCGACGACGAACGATGCGGCGTCATCGGGCGCGACGGACTTCTCGAGAGAGAGTCGAGGCGTCGGCGTCGCGGTGAGTTTGGCGGTCGAGTCGGGGGAGTCCACCGTCCCGCTCGACGGGTCGGTGCCCGACGCGTGAGCCGTGTTGGACACCGATCCTGCGTCGAAATCCGCCTGCGTCACCGTGTAGGCCGCGGTGCAGTCGGTCGACGTGCCCGGCGCCAGCGATGTCACGCGGCACACCGGGCTGGGGGCGGGACCCGAACCCGAGAACGAGGTCTCCGCGATCGACAGCGCGCTGATGTCCACGTTGCCCGTGTTGGTCACCCGATACGTGTAGGTCACCGCATCGCCCGGCGCCCCGACGTCCGTCGGGGCGACCGACTTGGTCAGCGACAAGGAGGCCTTCGGCGCTTCCAGCGTGGTCGTGGTGGCGGAGGTGTTCGAGTTGATCGGTGACGTGGCGCCCTGGGGAGTCCCCGCGGCCGTGGCGGTGTTGGTGAACTGGCCGGCGGCCACGTTCGCCGCCGTGAAGGTGTAGCGGGTGACGGAGGAGCAGGTCGTGGAGGCCCCGGGAGCCAGGGTCGTGGTCGGGCACGTGACAGCGCCGATCAGCGGATCGCTGACCGCGACGTTGTTCATCGTCACCGCTCCGGTGTTCTCGACGACGAAGGTGTAGGAGATGGTGTCGCCCGCGTCGCGCACACCATTGCCGTTCACGTCGGTCACCGGACCGGCGATCTTCTGCAGGCTCAGGCTTCCCTGCAGTGCCGTGTTGGTGATGCGGCAGTCGACGAAATCGCCGATGGCGACGGTCACCGTAGCCGAAGACCCGGCCGCGCCGGACGGGAGCGCCGGATCAGCCGCCCCGTTGCGCGTACAGGCCCACGATTCGTTGTAATCGCCGAGCGAACCTGATGTCGCGGTCTCCGACAGTGTGAAGGGAGCGCCCGCCCCCGACCCGATCGTGGTCACCTCGCCGGTGGTCGCGGTCGCGCCCGTACCGGTGTTGCGCGACTGGAGCACGGTGCCGTCTCCGCGGGCGACGGTGATGCCGAACGCATCCGACGGATTCATCCGGCTGGCGACGGTCTTGTTGAGCTGGAGTTTCGACAGCAGAATTCCGAAGGCGACGCCCTGCCGCTGCTTCGTGAGCATGTCGATCCCGATCCGTGTCGGGTTGTCGGCGGCGAGCATGGCTGTGCCGGACCGGCCGACAGCGTCGTCGCTCGAGCAGAAGACCGTCGTGGTTCCCACACCGGAGAACTCACCAGGACAGGCGTTCCCGAGCGGACCGATCTGTCGCAGTGGTTTGTCCGAGGTGAATCGCATCGCCTCCCCGGTGTCCGTGGCCTCGGCGTCGGCTCCCACCATCGAGAAGGCCGTCACCGGGTTGCCCGCACCGTCGGTGACTCTGATGTTGTCCAGTTCGAGCAGGGTGTCGCCACCGCCGCTGCCACCGCCGCCGACAACCTGGTAGAGGGCGGGCAGCCCGGGCACTCCTGTGTAGTTGCCGTTCGTGCCGCGCCCGAGGAACGCGCCCGACCACGTGGGGAACGACGTCGCCGCCGGAGGTCGGTTGGAGTTCTGATGAATGGTGTAATACAGCTTGTAGCCGCCGGTGCCCGGTATGGTCGTGATCATGTCCTGACCGGCAGGATCCTTGGCGGTGGCCGCATCGTAGCCGGCCATGTTGAACCAGCAGAGCGTTCGCGCGTACGTCGCGGTACCCGCCGTCGCGTATCCGCAGGACTGGGTCGTCGCGGCGTTCGCCGTCTGGGTTGTGGCAACCAGTCCGGCCAACGCCAGGAGCACGGCCACGAGGGCTGCGAGCGCTCGCCGCCACCCCGTGGCGCTGCGCTCCGGCACGTAACGCCGACGTCCGTGTCCGGCCGTAGGTGTGTTCGTCTTCGCCCCAGGGAAAGTTCGCACTGTCGCCTCCGCTTCGTGGTGGTGGCACGGTAGCGGCACGTCGGGACGGACCTCGGAAGGCGTCCGCGGCATCACTGCGAGCATTCGATAGAAATAGCCGGTCAACGGCTATTTTCCGGTTCGGTTTGGCCGGCAAGCGGTTTGCCGCGGTCGCATGACAGCTCTGGGGTTCATCCAGGCCTTCACCTTCGTCGAGCGGCAGACCGCCTCGGGAATGCCCGACCATCACCGGCGGAACGGTCGACTCGTCAGTCGTGAGCGGAGACACCCGAGTAACGGAGGAGGGGCCACGTGCACAGCGGCGCAGGCGACTCCAGCTGCTTCTGCCGGACGGAGGATTCAGCGATCGCTGTACTATCGATGACATGACGAACATCGCTCCCGCCGCGACGGTCACCCACACCGCCGCGCTGGCACGGTTCGGCCACGCACTGTCCGACCCCACCCGCGTCGGCATCCTCCTCTCGCTTCGTGAGGCCCCCGCGTTCCCGTCCGACCTGGCTGACGCCCTGGGGGTCTCGCGCCAGGTGATGTCGAACCAGCTCGCGTGCCTGCGCGGCTGCGGACTAGTGGAAGCAATCCCGGAGGGTCGGCGCACCTGGTATCGGCTCGCCGACGGCCACATCGCTCCCGCGCTCGACGAGCTGCTGCGGGTGACACTGTTCGTCGAACCCGGCTGCTGCGAGGGGGAGGAGTGCAGCTGCGCATGAGCGTCAGTTCCACCGCCGACCGCACGACCATCCTGCAGCGCCGCATCCGGTGGATCGTCGCCGCGACCATCGGCTACAACCTCATCGAAGCCGTCGTCGCCATCAGCGCCGGCAGCGCAGCATCCTCCGGCGCCCTCATCGGCTTCGGTCTGGATTCCGCAATCGAAGTTCTCTCTGCCGGTGCGGTGGCTTGGCAGTTCACCCGGCGCGATCCCGTCCGCTGGGAGAAGCCGACGCTGCGAGTGATCGCGATCGCCTTCTTCGCCCTGGCGCTGTACGTCACCGCCAGCTCCCTACTAACACTGCTGGCCCGCGTGGACGTCCATCACTCTCCGGTCGGGATGGCACTCACGGCGCTCAGCGTCGTCGTCATGCCGTTCCTCTCGCTCGCTGAACGCCGTGCCGGCCGCGAGCTCGGTTCCGCGTCCGCGGTTGCTGACTCCAAGCAGACCCTGATCTGCACCTACCTCTCGGCCGCCGTGCTGGTCGGCCTGTTGGTCAACACGCTCTTCGGCTGGTGGTGGGCGGACGCAATCGCTGGCCTTGTCATCGCCGTCTTCGCGATCCGAGAAGGTATCGAGGCATGGAAGGGCGACGCTTGCGCCACCTCTGTCGGCATGCTGCTCGAGGACGACGACGACCACGGTGGCGACAGCCACCAGGACTGATTGACTCCAACACCTCAACGAGTCGGGACAGCACGGTGCCGTCGCTCACATTGTCAGGGTGCTGAAGAGGGCGAAGTTCGTGACAGAGCGGCAATCTGAGCTGGCTGTGCATGACTCGCAGAAGCATCCGGAACGGAGCCGCCGCAGCACAGAGCGAAACGTAGGGGAACGCCGGGCCGTGCTTTACTGGTAACCCTGCGTATCAAGGTTGGGCGTATACGAGCTGAGTCAGGCTGTGG
>NZ_CAMFLC010000024.1 GCF_945957465.1 uncultured Leifsonia sp. | reverse complement strand
AGTTGAAGAACATGAAGATCGCCGTCGCCGCGATGCCGGGCTTCGCCATCGGCAGGACGACCCTCCACAGCACGCCGAACTCGCCGTTGCCGTCGATCCGGGCGGCGTCGGAGTACTCCGACGGGATCGTCAGGAAGAACTGGCGCAGCAGGAAGATCGAGAAGGCGTCGCCGAGCAGATTCGGGAGGATCAGCGGCCAGAGCGTCCCGGTGAGGCCGAGCTGCGACCACATCACGTAGATCGGGATGGCCGTCACCTGGGGAGGCAGCAGCATCGCGACGATGATCGCCGTGAACAGGACCCCGGAGCCGCGGAAGCGGATCTTGGCCAGTGCGTACGCTGCCGGCACCGACGAGATGAGCATGAACGCCGTCGCCAGGATCGCGTACATCGCCGAATTGGCGAACCACTGCGCGAGCGGCACGGTGGTGAAGACCGTCACGTAGTTCTGCCAGACGAACGGCTGCGGCCACAGGGAGGCCGTGAGCGTCTGAGTGCTCGACATCACCGAGGTCAGGAACACGAAGACGACGGGTGAGACGAACAGCACCGCAAGCACGATGAGCACGGCGTGCTCGGCGATCCAGCCGAGTACGCGCCGGGCGCGCAGCGAGCGCGGACCGCGGATCCGTCGCTGCGGCGGGGCGGAGGGGGCTGGAGCCTGCGGGGTGAGGGTGGCGGAGGTCATTGGGCGCCTTCCGGTGTGAACGCCTTGAAGCGGCGCAGGAGCAGGAGCAGGATGACCGCCGCGACGACGAACAGCAGCACGGCGAGCGCGGAGGCGTAGCCGAGCTGGTACGTACCGAACCCGCGCACGTACAGCCACTGCGTGTAGGTCAGGAGGGAGTTGTCGGGGTAGCCGAGCGTGTTGCCGATGCCCTCGCCGACCACGGCCTTGCCGCTGGCGACCGAGGAGGCGACGGCGGCCTCCGTGAAGTACTGGATCGCGGCGATGACGCCGGTCACCACGGCGAACAGCAGCACGGGCGAGATGCTCGGCAGTGTGACGTACCGCACCTTCTGCAGTCCGCCCGCCCCGTCGAGGGAGGCCGCTTCGTACTGCTCGCGCGGCACGTCGAGCAGGGCGGCCAGCAGGATGATCATGATGTCGCCCATCACCCAGATGCCGAGCAGCACGAGCGACGGCTTCGACCAGGCAGGGTCGTTGAACCACAGCGGACCCGTGATCCCGAACCAGGCGAGCACCTGGTTCACCGGTCCGGTCCCCGGGTTGAACAGGAAGACGAACGCCACGACGCTCGCCACCGGCGGCACCAGGGCGGGCAGGTAGAAGATCGTGCGCCAGATGCCCGAGGCCCGTCGTGCACGCGCCAGGAGCCCGGCGACGATGAGCGCGAACCCGGTCTTCACCGGCACCCAGATCACGACGAACCACAGGGTGTTCAGGGTGGCGGTCCAGACGTTCGGGTCCTGCGTGAACAGGTACTCGTAGTTGCGGAGGCCGATCCACTGCGGCGGCGAGATCAGGTCGAACCGGGTGAAGGAGTAGTAGATGGAGGCGATGAGCGGGTAGACGAAGAAGATCGCCAGCCCGAGCAGCGCGGGGGCGAGCAACGCGAGCGTCACCAGGTTGCGGCGCCGCCGGCCCCGGGAGGACCGCGTGGGACGGGCGGTCGCCCGCCCCACGCGCTGAGCGGTTGTCGTCACGAGCTCACGGACCCGTCGAGAGCGCGAGGGCGTCGTTGATCTGCTTGTCGACCGACTTCAGTCCGGCGTCGATGTCGCCGCCCTGGCTCTGGTACTTGTTCCACCAGTCCTGGAAGGTGTTCTGGTAGCCGGCGCCGAGCGGGCTCGCGGGGGTGGTCATCACATTCTTGTTCGACGCGATGTCGAGGAACGTCTTGAACTGCGGCGAGACCTCCAGTTCGGGGGAGTTCAGCGCGTCCTTGGTGGTCGGAACGTTCTTCAGGCCGTTGGCGAGCTTGACGACCGCACCGGTGTCGGTGGTGAGGTACTTCAGCAGGGCCCAGGCCAGCTCCGGGTGCTGGGACCCTTTGGAGATGCCGATGATGTTGCCGGTGATGTAGCCGCCGCCGTAGAGCTCGGTGTGGTCGTCGGCCGTCGGGAACGGCGCGGTGCCGTAGTCGAGATCCTTCGACTGGTCGTCGATGAACGCCGTCCGGTACTCACCGTCCATGTTCATGGCGACCTGGCCGGTCTGGAACGCGTTGTCGGCCGAGAACTCCTGACCGAGACCGGAGGTGAAGGCGTTGAGCTTGTCCCAGCCGATCTTGTCGACGAACGCCTTCTGCCACGCGATCAGCTCCTTCCAGCCGGGTGACGACGAGATGGCGCTGGTGCCGTCGGCTTTCAGCCACTCGGCGCCCGCGGCCGGCCCGTAGTGAGCGGCCGAGTTCTCGTACCAGCCCATGGTCGGGTTGAAGCCGAGGGTCTTGATCGAGCCGTCCGGGTTGAAGGTGGTGAGCTTGTCGGCCATCGACTCCAGCTCGCTGAGCGTCTTCGGCGGCTCGGTGAAGCCGGCGGCCTGCAGCAGCTTCTTGTTGTAATACAGACCGTAGACATCGGCGAGCATCGGCATCGCGCAGCGGTTGCCCTTGAACTCGGTGTACGACTTCACGGTGTCGCTGAACTGGCTCATGTCGACCTTGTCGCGCTCGATCACCTTGTTGAGCGACCGGAACGCGCCGTTCGAGCAGAAGTTGCCGACGATGTCGGTCGAGTAGGAGAGACCGACGTCGACTTTGCTGCCGGTGGCGATGGCCTTCTGCAGTTTCTCGTCGTCTTGGCCGGAGTGCACGTCGACGGTGATCTTGGGGTACTTCTTCTCGAAGTCGTCGACGACCGACTGGATGACCTTGGCCTCCCGGTCGGAGAAGAAGTGCCAGAACGAGACGGTGCCCGACAAGTCGGTCGGCGTGCTGTCCTGGAACGACGTTCCGGCCGAGCCGCCGGAGCAGCCGGCCAGGGTGAGCGCTGCCGCCGCGGCGACCGCGGCTGCTGCGATGAGCTGACGATGTTTCACAGGTGGTTCCTCACTGATCCTTCTCGTGATGCCGGGTGGACGGTGTGGTGCGGAGGTGTCGGCTGCGCCTTATCCGGCGATGCGCGACACTTCGTCGAAGAGCGCCTCGCGGACCTCGCCGAGGAGGTGCTCGCGCGCGCCGCGGAGGACGGGGTGGGTGGGGACGCCGGTGGCGACGACGGCCCGCTCGCCCCAGTCGGCTCGCAGTTCGCCGGCGACCAGCTCGGCGAGCCGCGGGCCGAATGCGGCGCCGGTGGGGCCGCCGAGCACGACGAGCTCGGGGTCCAGCAGGGCGAGCACGGGCACCACGCCGAACGCGACGCGCTGGGCCAGCTCGGACACGAGCGCCTCGGTCGCGGCTTCCGGCCCGTGGAGGTCGTCGGTCAGACCGCGCGCGGCGGCGAGTCCGGCGACGGCCGGGCCGCCGATGAGGTCCTGCAGGTCGGCTGCATCGGGGTCGAGCCGGGTGGCGGACCGGGGGATGGGGAGGTAGCCGATCTCGCCCGCTCCACCGGAGGCACCGCGGTGGACGGCGCCGGCCTGATCGACGGCGAGGCCGAGACCGTCTCCCATCCACAGCAGGGCGAAGCCGCCCGCGTCGACGCCTGCGCCCTCGCGTCGCTCGGCGACGGCCGCGAGGTTCACGTCGTTGTCGATGTGGACCGCGATCCCGAGGGCATCCTCCAATCGGCGCCGGATGCCGCGCTTGGGCCAACCGGGGAGCGTCTCGATGTAGGTGAGCTCGTCGGTGCGCGGGTCGAGTGCGCCCTGCACGCCGACGCAGACCGCGCGGACGCGTTCGGCGTCGACGTCGGCCGCGGCGCACGCCGCCTCGATCGCGAGCCGGAGGTCGGCCTCCGGGGTGCGGGCGGCCTCCGGAGGGAGCGCGAGCGGCGTCACGGCGATGGGATGCTCATCCCCGGCGGCGTCCACGACGGTCGAGCGCAGGGATACCGCGTCGATGTCGACGGCGACCCCGAGCATCCGGTCGGTGCGCACCGCGTAGCCGGCGGCGTTGGGTCCTCGGCCTGCGGAGACCTCGCCGACGACATGGATGAGACCGGCCGTCTCGAGCCGTGACACCATCTGCGCGGCGGTCGGCTTGGAGAGCCCGGAGAGCTCGCCGATGCGCGTGCGGGTGAGCACACCGTGCTCGAGCAGCAGCGCCAACGCCGTGCGGTCGTTGGTCTCGCGGAGCCACCCCGGGGTGCCCCGGACGGGTCGGTCGGCCATTGTCATCCCCTCGTCGGAACGATGTCGTGGCCAGAATGTATCAGGAAAGTTTCTTTATAGTAAAGAGTCCGAGCGAAATTATTTCGAGGGGCACGGAGGCGGGAGTGCTCAGACGACCGAGCGGGCGTGGTCCACGAGCCGGTCGAACGCCGCATCCAGATCGGGGTCGACGTTCTGCCGGGAGGCGTCGGCCAGATACCACTCGACGATCTCGCCCGCGCCGTGGGCGAACGGCACGCTCGCCTGGTATTCCGGCACGAGCGCCTTGACCTTGGCGTTGTCGAAGTGCATCGAATGGGCTTTGTCGCCCAGGAGGCCCGGTCCGAGGTCGGGGAGGGCGGCGGCGATGGTCTCGCTCGCGACGTGCACGAGCTCCGCCTCGACGCCCAGGGCCTCGGCCAGGTAGCAGTAGATCTGGTCCCAGGTCGGCGCTTCGTCTGACGTGATGTGGAACGAGTCGCCCACGGCCTCCGGGCGGCCGAGCAGCCCGACGAACGCGACGGCGAAATCGGTGTTGTGCGTGATCGTCCATCGGCTGGTGCCGTCTCCGTGCACCACGACGGGGGCGCCGCGGCGCATCCGCTCCAGGTCGGTCCAGTGGCCGCTGGTCGGGATCATCGTTCGGTCGTAGGTGTGCGACGGCCGCACGATCGTGACGGGGAAGCCGCGGTCGCGGTAGGCCTCGACCAGGAGGTCCTCGCAGGCGATCTTGTCGCGCGAGTACTGCCAGAACGGGTTGCGCAGCGGCGTGGACTCGGTCACCGGCATCCGCGCAGGCGGGGTCTGGTACGCCGAAGCCGAGGAGATGAAGACGTACTGCCCGACCCGGCCCTCGAACAGGTCGAAGTCGGTCGCGATGTGCTCCGGGGTGAACGCGAGGAATTCGGCGGCGACATCGAAGCTGCGCTCGCCCAGCACCGCGTGCACGCTCTCCGGGTCGCGGATGTCGGCGTGCAGCACCTCCACACCCTCCGGCAGCGGCCGCAGTTCGCTGTTCCCGCGATTGACGACCGTGACCTCGTGGCCCTTCTCGAGAGCCCGGGCGACGCACGCGGAGCTGATGACCCCCGTGCCGCCGATGAAGAGTGTCCGTGTCGCTGCCATGTCTCTCCTTGCGTCTTCGCCGGCTTCCGCCGGAGCCGATTCCCCCGAGCCCCAGAAGACTCACACTAACGCGGTCGGGGCTGCGAGGTTAAGGCCTGCCGCCGTCGGCGCGTACAGTGCAGGGCGTCCGCACGACCCCTGAGCGAAGGAGCAGCCCGACGTGTCCCTGCGCAGCCTGCCCGCATTGGTGATCGCGTGTGTGATCGCGATCGTCGTCGCCATCGCGGTGACCGCGATCGTCGCCCTGGCGCTGCGCGCTGCGGGGCGACGACGGCAGTGGCCCGCCCTCCTGGTGAAGCGCGCCCGGGTGCCGTTCCGGCTGTTCCTCGCGGTGGTGGTGCTGTGGATCGCCGTTGCCGTGACGCTGCCGCCGCAGGTGACGCCCGGCTGGGCGGAGATCATCCACCACACGTTCCTCATCCTGACGATCGCAGCGGGCACCTGGTTCTGCGCCGCGCTGCTCGTCTTCGTGGAGGACCTCGGGCTGGCGCGCTACCGCCTCGACGTGCCGGACAACCGCTATGCGCGGCGGGTGCACACCCAGGTGCTGGTGCTCCGGCGGCTGACCGTGGTCGCCGCGGTGGTGATCGGGCTCGCCGCGATCCTGCTGACGTTCCCCGTGCTCCAGGCCGCCGGCGCCAGCCTGCTGGCATCCGCCGGGATCATCGGCGTGATCGCCGGTGTGGCGGCGCAGTCGAGCCTGGCGAACCTGTTCGCCGGCATCCAGCTCGCCTTCAGCGACGCGCTCCGCATCGACGACGTCGTGGTCGTCGAGCAGCAGTGGGGGACGATCGAGGAGATCACGCTCACCTATGTCGTGGTCCACATCTGGGACGACCGGCGACTGGTGCTGCCCTCCACCTACTTCACGACGAAGCCCTTCGAGAATTGGACGCGCCGGCACAGCGAACTCCTCGGCTCGGTGGAGTTCGACCTGGACTGGCGGGTGTCGCCGTCGGGGATGCGCGCCGAGCTGAACCGGATCCTGTCGGCGACCGACCTGTGGGACGGCCGCACCGGGGTGCTGCAGGTCACCGACGCGACGCAGGGCTGGGTGCGTGTGCGCGTGCTGGTCACCGGCCGGGACGCCCCGACGCTGTTCGATCTGCGCTGCCACGTGCGCGAGCGCCTGGTGGACTGGATGCAACGCTACTCGCCGGCTTCGCTTCCGCGCCGCCGCGTCGAGATGGTGGAGCCTCCCGAGCAGCAACTGCCGACCTCTCGTGCGCGCAGCGCCACCGAGGCCGAGGGCCGCCTCTTCGGCGGCACCCCCGAAAAGGAGCAGCGAGCCTCCCAATTCACCGACGCCACCCCAATCGTCCCCCCACCCCCACCCTCTCCCCACCCCCCACCCCCCGAATAGGAGATTGCGCGTCGACGCACTCGCAATCTCCTCCCAGGCGCCCAACTGCAGGAGATTGTCGCGCGGGTCTCCTCTCGTGAACAGACGCCCTCCGGGGTCGCTTCTCCACAGATTTCGGGCGAAGCGCGCGCCGACGCCGGCTCCGCACCAGCATCGAGACGTGACCTGGATGAATCAGCTCCGCGCGCTGGGCGGCGCAGCGACGACCCACCAGCTTCGGATGGCCGGCGCCACGCCTCCCGAACTGCGCGACGCCGTTCGGGAGGGCGTCATCCGGCGGCTGCGCCCGGGCGTGTACGTTTCGCCCTTGCTGGGAGGCGCCGCGTTGGATGCCGTGCTCGCCGGGGGCCGGCTCTCGTGCGTGACCGCCAGCGAGAGCTATGGGCTGTGGGCGGGGACGGACCGTCGTACTCATCTCTTGCTTCCTCCGAACGGCCACGCCCCGCCTGCTGAGGTCGTGCGGCACTGGCGGCGATGCGAGCGGCACGACGAGCTCTGGCGGGTGTCGTTGGCGGATTGTCTTCGCTCGGTCGCCCGCTGCGCCGATCACGAGACGGCTGTCGCGGTTTTCGATACGGCTTTGACAGCGGGGGTGGTGACGCGCAGCGGACTCCACGACATCCTCGAGGATCAGCCGCGCGCGGCGCGCTCGCGTGCCGAGTTCGCGCGGGCGGGGTCCGACTCGGGGGTGGAGTCGCTTGTCCGTCAGCGCCTGGAGCACGCTGGTCGGCACGTCGAGCAGCAGGTGCACGTGCCCGGAGTGGGCCGCGTCGACATGCGCGTGGATGGCGAGCTCTACCTCGAGATCGACGGATTCGCGTTCCATTCCGACCGAAACGCCTTCGAGCGGGATCGCCGACGAGACGCGGTGCTGGAAGCACGCGGTGATCGCCGACTGCGCATCACAGCGAGTCAGGTCCTCCGCGAATGGGCGGCCGTCGCGTCGGTGATCGATGCCGCCCTCCCGATCCGACCACCCTCAGCGAACTCACAGCAACGCCGGGACCATCCCGGCCGCTCCCGCTGTTCTCCTTACTGACGGCGCAGCAGCCAGCGCGCCGCACTCAGGAGGAAACGTGACACAGGACTACCGCAAGAGCCAGGACGCCGTCGCTCGGCTCACCCCCGCGCAGTACGCGGTCACCCAGGAGGCGGCCACCGAGCCCGCCTTCCGCAACGAGTTCTGGAACAGCCACGAGGCAGGACTCTACGTCGACATCGTGTCGGGGGAGCCGCTCTTCGCCTCGGTGAACAAGTACGACAGCCGCTCGGGCTGGCCGAGCTTCACCGTGCCGGTGGAGCCTGCGAACATCGTGGAGAAGACCGACCGCACGTACGGGATGATCCGTACCGAGGTGCGCTCCGCCCACGGCGACAGCCATCTCGGTCACCTGTTCGACGACGGGCCCGCCGAGGCAGGCGGCCTGCGCTACTGCATCAACTCCGCCGCCCTCCGCTTCATCCCGCTCGCTGAGCTGGAGGAGCAGGGCTACGGCGACTACACCCGCCTTTTCGAGAACGAGGAGAAGCACTGATGACGACAGAGAAGGCCATTCTGGCCGGAGGATGTTTCTGGGGCATGCAGGACCTCATCCGCAAGCGTCCCGGCGTGGTGAGCACGCGCGTCGGGTACTCCGGCGGCGACGTCCCCAACGCCACCTATCGCAACCACGGCACGCACGCCGAGGCGATCGAGATCGAGTTCGACCCCGAGCGCATCAGCTACCGCGACCTCCTGGAGTTCTTCTTCCAGATCCACGATCCGTCGACGAAGAACCGCCAGGGCAACGACGTCGGCACCAGCTACCGCTCGGCGATCTTCTACGAGAACGACGAGCAGCGCCGCGTGGCAGAGGACACCATCGCCGACGTGGACGCGTCCGGTCTCTGGCCGGGCAAGGTCGTCACCGAGGTGGAGCCGGCCGGCGCGTTCTGGGAGGCCGAGCCCGAGCACCAGGATTACCTGGAGCGCATCCCGTGGGGGTACACCTGCCACTTCGCGCGTCCCGACTGGAAGCTCCCGCGCCGCGAGGCGGCGGCGAGCTGATCTCCCGTCCGATCGAAGGCCCGCGTCTCTTGAGAGGCGCGGGCCTTCTCGCGTCCCGACCGTGGGCCCGCCGCCCGCGAGCGCTCCGCCGATGAGGGCTCAGACCCGATCGAGCAGCACCGCGACCTCCACGTGCCCGGTCTGCGGGAACATGTCGAGCACCCGGCCGGTGCGGATGCGGTAGGACGGCATTCGGGCGAGGTCTTTCGCCAGGCTGGTCGGGTTGCAGCTGGAGTAGACGACGTGAGGCACTGCGGAGTCCTCGAGCCAGCCCGACAGTTCGGCCCCGATCCCGCGCCGCGGCGGGTTGACGATCACCAGCTCGGGCGCGGTCTTCGCAGCGAGGGCGAACGCGGTCGCATCGCCCGCGCGGAACGCCACGTGCGGCAGGCCTGCAGCGGCAGCCGTCGCGCGGGCACTGCGCACTGCTTCGGCGCTGGTCTCGACGCCCACGACGCGCCGTCCCGCCCCGGCGACGTTGAGCGCGAAGCCGCCGACGCCGCAGTACAGATCCCAGACGCTCGACGGCGCAACCTCGTCGACCCATTCGGTGACCTGCCGATACAGGCTCGCGGCGACCGCCGTGTTCGTCTGGAAGAAACTCTGTGGACGCAGGCGCAACGGGATTGCGCCGACCCGCATGACGAGCGACGAGTGCGGTGTCAGCACGATCTCGATGTCTCCCTCGACCACCGCCTTGTGTTCCGGCTGGAGGTTGGCCGTCACGACCACGGCCGTCGGGAGCGCCGCGAGCAGGTCGTCGATCCTCGCGCGGATGCGGTCGACGGCCGCCTCCGTCCGCACCACGAAGCGCACCATGAGCTCGTCGTCAGGGGAGTGGGTGACGAGAACGTACTTGAGTTCCCCACGTCGTTCCGGCACGTTGTACGGCTCGAGGCGCGTGCGGGTGATGAAGTCCGCGAGCACCGGCAGCGCGGCGCGCACGCCCGGCGCGCAGATCCCGCATTCGCGCAGGTCGACGCCGCGGCCCGCCTCGTCGAGAATGCCGATCGTCGGCGCGTCGACGGTTCCGGAGACGACCATCTTCGCCTTGTTGCGATAGCCGGACTCGGCGCTGGCGACCGGCGGCAGCCAGACCGCGTCGCCGTAGGGCGCCAGCAGGTCGCGTGCGTGGCCGTCTTTTCGGGCCAACTGGTCGCCGTACGGGACGCCCATCAGCGTGCACGAGCGGCACACGCCGGCGTCGAAGTACGAACAGTCCATTCCGCGAACGATTGTACGTGGCCCACCTCACGACGATGGTGGCACCATCCCACAGAGAAACACTCAAATCCATATTGCTCTGTGTTGTTTCGTGTTGTATTGTGTTGGAAGTCCAAAGGAGGCGGCAGGTGTATGCAATGGAGCGTCAGGAGCTGATCGAACGGCTCCTCCTCGAAGAGGGCCGGGTCGCCGTGGTCGATCTCGCCGAGCGCTTCGGTGTCACGACCGAGACCGTGCGCCGCGACCTCGACGCCCTCGAACTGGCCGGCGCCCTGCGCCGGGTGCACGGCGGCGCTGTCGCCATCGATCGCGCCAGCACCGCGGAGGCCTCTGTGATCGAGCGCAGCGGGCTGCGCGCCGACACCAAGCTCCGCATCGCAGCCCGGGCACTCGACGCCCTCGGCGACGGCTTCCGCGGCTCCGTCTACCTCGATGCGGGAACGACCACCGGCGCCGTCGCGCAGCTTCTTCCCGCCCGGCTCTCCGCCAGCGGGGGAGACGCGGAGGTCGTGACCCACTCGCTCACCCTCGCACCGGCCCTGGCCGCCGCCGACCGGGTGTCGCTGACCGTCGTCGGCGGCCGCATCCGCGGGGTCACGGCTGCGGCGGTCGGCGCGTCCACCGTCCGCGCGATCCAGTCGCTGCGGCCCGACATCGTCTTCGTCGGCGTCAACGGCGTCTCGGCCGGGTTCGGCCTGAGCACGCCCGATCCGGAGGAGTCCGCGGTCAAGGAGGCCATCGTCCGCGCCGCGCGCCGCGTGGTCGTCGTGGCCGACGCATCCAAGTTCCAGCAGGAGTCCCTGGTCTCGTTCGCCGCGCTCGACGCGGTAGACGTGCTGGTCACCGACCGCTCGCCGGAGGGCGAGCTGGCGGACGCTCTCGCAGCCGCGGGCGTCGAGGTGTGGTCGGCATGATCGTCACCCTGACCGCCAACCCGTCCCTGGACCGGGCCGTGACCCTGAGCGCGTCGCTGCGGCCCGGGGAGGTGCAGTCCGCCGCGTCCTCGCGCGAGGACGCCGGAGGCAAGGGAATCAACGTGGCACGCGTCGTCACTGCAGCAGGCGGCGGCGCCCTCGCCGTCCTCCCGCTGGCCGACGACGACCCGTTCGGCGTGGTGCTGCGCTCGACGGCCCTGCCCATCCGTCCGGTCGCCATCCACGGCCACGCCCGCGCGAACCTCACCATCACCGACCCGGCCGGGGTCACCACCAAGCTCAACCTGCCCGGCGTCGCCCTGGACGCCGCGGATGCCCGGGTGCTGGTGGAGGCCGTGGTTGACGCGTGCGCGGGGGCCGATTGGCTCGTCCTGGCCGGTTCGCTCCCTCCGGGCGTCGGCGACGACTTCTACGTGACCGTCATCCGCGCGGTGCGCGGCCGCTGGGGCGACGCGGCCCCGAAGGTCGCGGTCGACACCTCGGGCGAGGCCCTGCGGGCTGCCGTCTTCGAGGCGAGTCCCGAGTTGATCAAGCCCAATGAGGACGAACTCGCCGAGCTGACCGGCGCGATGCTCGACACCGACGACCTGCCTGCGGCGGTGCTGACGCTGGCCGAGGGACTCGTCCCCGACCGGGTCGGTGCCGCACTGGTGACGCTCGGCGCCCGCGGCTCCGTGCTCGTGACCCCCGAAGGCGGCTTCGTCGCCGCCGCCCCCCGCATCCGCGTGCAGAGCACGGTCGGCGCCGGAGACAGCGCGCTCGCCGGTTACCTGCTCGCCGAGCTCGCGGGTGCGACCCCGCCCGAGCGGCTGGTGCACGCGATCCGCTACGGCTCCGCCGCCGCAGCCCTGCCCGGCACGCAGGCGCCCCGACCTGCCGACCTGTTCTCCGGCGACCTGCCCGTCGCCGCGCTCCACCCCTGATCTCCCGCACCGACACACTGGAGGAAACCGTGTCATCGAAGACAATCACTCCCGAACTCGTGAGCCTCGACCTGGGGCCCGTCGACGACAAGAGCGACGTCATCCGCGAACTCGCCGCCCGCGTCGTCGCCGAAGGCCGAGCCACCGACGCCGAGGCGCTCTACGCCGACGCGTGGGCGCGCGAGCAGAAGGACGAGACCGGGCTGCCCGGCGGGATCGCGATCCCGCACGCGAAGAGCCCGTCGGTCACGATCCCGACGCTCGCGTTCGCCCGGCTCGAGCCGGGCGTCGACTTCGGCGCATCCGACGGCCCAGCCGACCTGGTGTTCCTGATCGCGGCGCCGGCCGATGCGGCGGAGGCCCACCTCGCCGTGCTGTCGAAGCTCGCGAGGAGCCTGATGACCGACGACTTCACCGCCGGTCTCCGGGCTGCGACGACACCCGAGGACGTCGTCGCGCTCGTCGACGACGCGATCGGGGAGGGCGACGGCCCGCACGGCGCTGCAGCCCCGGCTCCGGTCGAACCGGCTCCCGCCGCCGCTGCGGCCGACGGGTTCCTCATCGACGGGCGTCCCGCCCGCATCGTCGCCGTCACCTCGTGCGCGACCGGAATCGCCCACACGTTCATGGCGGCCGACGCGCTCACCGCCGCCGGTCCGAAGAACGGTGTCGAGCTGGTCGTCGAGCCTCAGGGTTCGAGCGGCTACCAGGCGCTGCCGCAGAGCGTGATCGATGCTGCGGACGCCGTGATCTTCGCGAACGACGTGGACGTGCGCGAGGAGGCGCGCTTCGCGGGCAAGCCCGTGGTGCGCTCCACCGTCAAGCGCGGCATCGAGCAACCCGACCAGCTCATCGCCGAGGCGGTCGCCGTCGCGGCCGACCCCCGGGGGGCCCGCGTGAGCGCGTCCGGTGCGTCCGCAGCGACCGCGTCCGCCGTGTCGCTCTCGTGGGGCGCCAACCTCAAGCGCATCCTGCTGACCGGCGTCAGCTACATGATCCCGTTCGTCGCCGGGGGCGGCCTGCTGATCGCGATCAGCTTCCTCCCGTTCCTGGGCGGCTACGGCATCGCCCTCGCGCACGGCGATTCGGGCATGAACAACGCCGTCTACACGCTGACCCACTACGCGATCTGGAATCTGCCGCCCGACGGGCTCGGCTACTACCTGGGCGCCATCGCCTTCCAGATCGGGAGTCTGAGCCTCGGCTTCCTGGTGCCGGCACTGGCCGGGTATATCGCCTTCGCCATCGCCGACCGTCCCGGTATCGCCCCCGGCTTCGTCGCCGGCGCGATCGCGGTCTTCATGAACGCCGGCTTCCTCGGCGGCCTGATCGGCGGCCTGCTCGCCGGCTACGCGGCGTGGCTCATCGGGCGGCCCGCGGTGCCGCGCTGGCTGCGCGGCCTGATGCCCGTCGTGATCATCCCGCTCGGAGCGTCGATCATCGCGTCGGGCCTGATGCTGCTGATCCTCGGCGCACCGATCGCGTGGCTGATGACCCAGCTGACGAACTTCCTGAACGGCCTCTCGGGTGCCGGCGCCATCTTCCTCGGGATCATCCTCGGCCTGATGATGTGCTTCGACCTGGGCGGGCCCGTCAACAAGGTGGCGTACGCGTTCGCGGTCGCGGGTCTTGCCCAGCAGACCGACGCGAGCTTCCACATCATGGCTGCGGTCATGGTCGCCGGCATGGTGCCGCCGCTCGGGATGGCACTCGCCTCCACGGTGCTCTACCGTCGTGGCTTCACGCAGGTCGAGCGTGAGAACGGTGCGGCCGCCTGGCTGCTGGGCGCCTCGTTCATCTCCGAGGGAGCGATTCCGTTCGCGGCGGCCGACCCGCTGCGCGTCATTCCCGCGAACCTGGTGGGCGGCGCCGTCGCCGGCGGGCTGGCGATGGCGTTCGAGGTGAGCTCGCGGGCCCCGCACGGCGGCATCTTCGTCTTCTTCGCCATCGACCCGGTCTGGGGCTTCCTCGTCGCTCTCGCCGCAGGAACGCTCGTCACGGCCCTGCTGGTCGTCGGTCTGAAGCGGTTCGCGGCTCCCCGCGTCGCGGCGCCCGAGACCGAAGAGGCCGGGCAGCCCGTCCCGGCGACCGTCGCCGCGTGAAGTCCACGACCCAGGAACAGGAGACCCCCATGACCGAACGAACCGCCACCGTCGCCAGCAGCTCCGGCCTCCACGCCCGCCCCGCGAAGCTCTTCGTGCAGGCCGTGCAGGAGAAGGGTGTGCCCGTGACCATCGCCGTCGGCGACGGCCCTCAGCTCAACGCCGGCAGCATCCTGTCGCTCATGGGTCTGGCGGCCGGCAAGGGGACCGTCGTGACGTTGCGTTCGGAGGCCCCGGACGCCGAGACTGCGCTCGACGAGCTGGTCGCACTGCTCGAGACGGACCTCGACGCACAGTAGCCGCGCGGCCGACACGCGAGAAGCCCCGTCCGAGTGGACGGGGCTTCTCGTGTCTGGTGCTCCAGGTGGAGTCGGAGTGCCCCCAGTAGGATTTGAACCTACGGCCTTCTGCTCCGGAGGCAGACGCTCTATCCCCTGAGCTATGGGGGCCAGGAGTGCCCGTCCAGGCTAGCAGCTTTTCGGGCGGCGACCGTTCAGCGCGACGCGGCTGCGGGCCGCGAGTCAGCTCGCCGGAAGGTTGCCCAGGACGCTCTGCATCAGCGGGGCGGGGTCGCCCGGCTCGGTGAACGTGGTCGACTCCGCGACGATCCAGTAGGGGCCGCGGAAGATCTGGACTTGACCGGAGGCTCCGGCCTTGAAGTATCCCTCGACCTGCGGCGGGGTTCCGTATGTGGGCACGGGCTGCGCGGCGGTGATGGCCTCGTTCTTCAGGTTCTCCAGCTGGTCGGCAGGGGGCTGGGCCACCGCGATCTGCACGATGTCGCCACTGGTCTCGTTCTGCCAGCCGCAGGCGACGCCCTTCCAGTCCACGATCTTGCGCTCGAGACTGCTGGACGCGGTGGTGTAGTTCGGGGCCTTCGTGAAGTTGGGGTTGTAGGCGTAGATCTGGTCGGGGGTGAGCAGCTGGTCGCAGGTGAGGGTGACCGGCGTGGGGGGCATCGTCGGTGTCGGCGTGGGCGTCGGGGTCGCGATCGGCTTGCTCGTGCTCCCGCCCCCGGCGGATGCCGACGATGTGGGGGCCGGCTTCGCCGTGGGAGTGCACCCCGCGAGCGTGACGGCGGCGGCCGCGAGTGCGAGTGCGGCGAGGGTCCTGACGGTGTGCTGCTGCATGCTGGTTCGGCGTCTTCCGTGTCGCGGGCGGGCGTGTCGCATCGCACCCTATCAAGCGACGAGACGGGTTCACTGCAAGTCACGGATAGAATCGTTAGCCATGACTCCCGCTGATCTCTCCGCCTCCCTGCTCGCCATCGTGACGACCGTGGTGGACCGGCGACGCGAGGGTCGTGACGACCTCCCGGAGCTCGCCATCACGGTCGACGACATCCCGCTCGAGCGGCCCAAGAACCGTGAGCACGGCGACTGGTCGTCGAACGTCGCGATGCGGCTCGCCAAGCGCGTCGGCGCCAACCCGCGCGAGCTCGCCGGCGAGATCGCCGAGGCCGCAGCCGGCATCGACGGCGTGGCGTCCGCCGAGGTCGCCGGCCCCGGTTTCATCAACTTCCGGCTCGACGCGGCCGCCGCCGGGCAACTGGCGAAGACGATCGTCGAGGCCGGCGACGCTTACGGCCGCACCGATCTGTACGCCGGGCTGCTCGTCAACCTGGAGTTCGTCTCCGCCAACCCGACGGGGCCGATCCACCTGGGCGGCGCGCGCTGGGCCGCCGTCGGCGACAGCCTCGCGCGCATCCTCCAGGCCGCAGGTGCCGATGTTACGCGCGAGTACTACTTCAACGATCACGGCTCGCAGATCGATCGCTTCGCACGCAGCCTCCTGGCCGCCTACCTCGGCGAGGCGACGCCCGAGGACGGCTATGGTGGCGCCTACATCGGCGAGATCGCCGGCGAGGTCGTCTCGCGGGCGGCCGCCGACCCCCGGATCGGCGACCTGGCGGTCCTGTCGCGGGAGCAGCAGCAGGAGGTGTTCCGAAGCCTCGGCACCGGCCTGATGTTCCAGGAGATCAAGGACCGCCTGCACGCCTTCGGCGTCGACTTCGACGTGTACTTCCACGAGGACTCGCTGCACGAGTCGGGCGCTGTCGAGCGGGCGATCCAGCGTCTCGACGAGGCCGGACACATCTTCGAGGCCGACGGTGCCATCTGGCTGCGCACCACGACCTTCGGCGACGACCGCGACCGCGTGATCGTGCGCTCCAACGGCGAGCCGGCCTACATCTCGGGCGACCTCGGCTACTACCTCGACAAGCGCGAGCGCGGTTTCGAGCAGAACATCATCATGCTCGGCGCCGACCATCACGGGTACATCGGCCGCATGATGGCGATGGTGGAGGCCTTCGGCGACGTCCCGAACGAGAACCTCCAGATCCTCATCGGCCAGATGGTCAACCTGGTCAGAGACGGCGAGCCGGTCAAGATGTCGAAGCGTGCCGGCACCATCGTCACGCTCGACGACCTCGTGGAGGCCGTCGGTGTGGACGCCGCCCGCTACTCGCTGGTGCGCTCGTCGACCGACTCGCAGCTCGACATCGACCTCGACCTGCTCACCAAGCGCAGCAACGAGAACCCCGTCTACTACGTGCAGTACGCGCACGCCCGCACCAGCTCGGTTGCCGCGAACGCGGCCAAGGCGGGCGTGGACCGCAGCGTCTTCAAGCCGGAACTGCTCACCCATGAGACCGAGAGCGCGCTGCTCGGAGGCCTGCAGGAGTTCCCGCGGGTGATCGCACAGGCGGCGGAACTGCGTGAGCCGCACCGGGTCGCGCGGTACATCGAGGAGGTCGCCGGCCTCTACCACGCCTGGTACGCCGTGCGCGACGGCTCGACCCGTGTGCTCCCGCACGGCGACGAGCCGGTGACGGACGCCCACCGCACGCGTCTGTGGCTCAACGACGCGACCGGCCAGGTGGTCCGCAACGGCCTCGCCCTGGTGGGGGTGTCCGCTCCGGAGCGGATGTGACGCGATGAGCGATCGACCAACCGAAGTGATCGGCGACGCGCCGGCGCCGGCCGTCGTGCCGCCGCGCCGCCGTCCGGGGTGGCTGAAGCCGCTGCTCTGGACGGTCGGCTCCATCGTGGTCGTGCTGGTGCTGCTCGTCGTCGCCGACGCGGTCACCCGTGCTGTCGCCGAGCAGCGGGTCGCCGCCGAGATCGAGAAGAACCTCCCGAGCTCGGTGCAGGCCGACGTGCAGGTGCACATCGGCGGCTTCTCGGTGCTCGGGCAGTTCCTCGGGGGCAGCTTCGAGAGCGTCGAACTGGATGCCCCGCACGCCACCGTGAACGGAGCGCCGCTCAGCGCCTCCATCCACGCGACCGGCGTTCCGGCCGACTTCAGCAAGCCGGTCCAGTCGGCCACGGGCACTTTGAGCATCTCGCAGGACTCGCTGAACAAGCTCGTGACGATCCCGGGTGCGAAGGGCGACATCACGCTGGGCGACGGCGTGATCGGCTACGACGGCACCATCGACCTGCTCGGTCTGCCTGTCGACTACACGGTCTCGGCGACGGCGAAGGCCGCCGGAGACACCGTCCTGCTCACCCCGGGCAAGGCGACCGTCTCGGCCGGTTCGGGCAACGTCAACATCACCCGGCTCATCCAGGCGCTCACCGCGAACGGCCCGTTCCCGGTGTGCGCGGCGCAGTACCTGCCCGAGGGCGTCACGGTGACCGACATCACCGTCATGCCGCGGCACGCCACGGTCACCCTGAGCGCGTCCGACTTCGTCATGAACGAGGAGTTCCTGCACAGCAAGGGCAGCTGCTCGTAACACGGCGAACGGCCGGGGGCGGCCTCGGTAGACTGCTTACACTTCTCCACCGGCTTCAGGGGCCAATCCGGGCCCGCTCGCCAGAGAGAACCCCACTCGACTGTACGTGTGTCCCTTTGTACTCGTGAGGTTGTCCCCATGGCATCGAATCCGCTCGCGCCGCCGTGGCTGCGCGTGCCCGACGACGCGAACGCGCTCGTCCCCGGTCTCTGGTCGCGCACCGTGCGCCGCACGGGCGGCGCGATCGAGGTGGGCGGGGTCGCCGTCACCGAGCTCGCCGAGCGCTACGGCACGCCGCTCTATGTCGTCGACGAGCGGGAGGCCAGGGAGCGCGCCGTCGAGGTGCGTTCAGCACTGCAGCGCGCATTCGCCGAGGTCGGCTCCGCCGCCAAGGTCTATTACGCGGGCAAGGCCTTCCTCTCGATCGAGGTCGCCAGATGGATGACCGCAGCGGGCCTCAACGTCGACGTCTGTTCCGGAGGCGAGCTCGCGGTGGCGCTCGCCGCCGGGGTTCCTGCCGAGCGGCTCGGCTTCCACGGCAACAACAAGTCGCCGGCCGAGATCGACAGGGCGGTTTCCGTCGGTGTCGGAGCCGTGATCATCGACAGCCTGCAGGAGATCGACCGCGTGGCCGAGGCGGCATCCCGTCACGGCGTGGTGCAGCGGGTGCGGCTGCGGGTGAACTCGGGAGTCCACGCGCACACGCATGCCTTCCTCGCGACCGCCCACGAAGACCAGAAGTTCGGCATCGCCCTCGATGACGCCGTGGACGCGGTCGCCCGCATCCGCTCGCACGCCGCCCTCGACTTCCTCGGGCTGCACTGCCACATCGGCTCGCAGATCTTCGGTGCGGACGGTTTCGCGGAGTCCGCCGCCCGCCTCCTCACCGTGCACAAGCAGCTCCTGGAGGGCGGCGAGGTGCCGGAGCTCAACCTCGGAGGCGGCTTCGGCATCGCCTACACGAGCGTCGACGACCCTGCGCCGATCGACGACCTGGCCCGCAGCGTCGCGCAGACCGTCGCCGCGACCTGCCAGGACCTCGACATCCCCGTGCCCGCCGTGGCGTTCGAACCCGGCCGGGCGATCATCGGAACGGCCGGTCTCACCCTCTACACCGTCGGGACCACCAAGGATGTGACGGTGTCTGCGCAGGACGACGGGGAGACCGCTGTCCGCCGCTATGTGAGCGTCGACGGAGGGATGAGCGACAACGCCCGGCCTGCGCTCTACAGCGCGGACTATTCGGCTCGCATCGCCTCCCGCGAATCCGCGGCGCAGCCCACCCTCGTGCGGGTGGCGGGCAAGCACTGCGAGAGCGGTGACATCGTGGTCGACGCCGAGTACCTGCCCGGTGACGTGACGCCGGGAGACCTCCTCGCGGTGCCGGCGACGGGCGCCTACTGCTGGTCGCTCGCCAGCAACTACAACCACCTCGGCCGCCCCGCGGTGGTCGCGGTGCGCGACGGTGCCGCCCGCGTCATCGTGCGCGGAGAGACCGAGGCCGACCTGCTGGCGCGCGATGCCGCCTACGACGACGGGAGCACCGAGCGATGATCGAGTACCGCAACCTCCGGGTGGCTCTCCTGGGAGCCGGCTCCGTCGGTTCCCAGGTGGCGCGACTCCTCCTGGAGCAGGGCGATGAGTTCGCGTCGAGGGTGGGCGCCCGGCTGGAGCTCGTCGGCATCGCCGTTCGCGACGTGGACGCGCCGCGCGACGCCGACCTCCCGCGCGAGCTGTTCACGACCGACGCCCGGTCGCTCATCCTGGGAGCCGACATCGTCGTCGAGCTCATGGGCGGTGTCGAGCCCGCTCGCGGTTACGTCCTGGAGGCCCTCAACTCGGGAGCGGACGTGATCACGGCGAACAAGGCTCTGCTGGCGACGCACGGCCCTGAGCTGTTCGACGCGGCCGAGCAGGTGGGTGCGCAGCTCTACTACGAGGCCGCCGTCGCCGGGGCGATCCCGATCATCCGGCCGCTGCGCGACAGCCTCGCCGGCGACACGGTGACCCGCATCCTCGGCATCGTCAACGGCACCACGAACTTCATCCTCGATCGCATGGACTCCACCGGCGAGACCCTTGCCGACGCACTCGCGACCGCGACTGCGCGCGGCTATGCCGAGGCCGATCCGACCGCGGACATCGGCGGCTACGACGCGGCGCAGAAGGCGGCCATCCTGGCGAGCCTTGCGTTCCACACGACGGTCCCGCTGGAGCGCGTCTACCGCGAGGGCATCACCTCGGTCACGCGCGAGCAGGTCGACGCGGCCCGGGATGCCGGGGCGGTCATCAAGCTGCTCGCGATCTGCGAGCGGCTCACCGACCCGGAGACGGGGGAGGAGGGCGTGTCCGCTCGCGTCTACCCGGCCCTGATCAGCCGGGAGCACCCTCTCGCCGCGGTGCGCGGCGCCCACAACGCGGTCTTCGTGCAGGCCGCCGCGGCCGGCGACCTCATGTTCTACGGCGCGGGTGCCGGCGGCGTCGAGACGGCGTCCGCGGTGCTCGGTGATGTCGTTTCCGCGGCGCGCCGGCACGTCGTGGGCGGGCCCGGTGTCGCGGAGTCGACGCACGCCGGCCTGCCGGTGCTCGACATCGGCCGCGTGGTCACCCGCTACCAGATCACCCTCTCCGTCGAGGACCAGCCCGGCGTGCTGGCGACGGTCGCCCGGATCCTGAGCGACGGCGGGGTGAGCGTCGAGACGATGCAGCAGTCGGTGCCGGCCACGACGAGCGCCGTCGTCCTCCCCGGGCTCTCCCCATTGCAGAATGCGGCGTCGATTCACGGCCCGGGCGCCCCCACCGCTACCCTGGTGATCGGCACCCACGAAGCCGAGGAGGCCGCGCTCGCGGCCACCGTGGAGGCGCTCGCGGCCAGCGATGTGGTCACCGCCGTCTCTTCCGTTCTCCGAGTCGAAGGATCTTAATGCCCGAGAAGTCCTACAGCCGTCAGTGGCGTGGCGTCCTGCGCGAGTACGCGGACCGTCTGAACATCTCCGAGGCGACCCCGATCGTGACGCTCGGCGAAGGCGGCACCCCGCTCCTCCCCGCTCCCGCCCTTTCCGCGCGCACCGGTGCGAACGTCTTCGTCAAGTTCGAGGGCATGAACCCTACGGGGTCGTTCAAAGACCGCGGCATGACGATGGCGATCTCGAAGGCCGTCGAGCACGGAGCGAAGGCCGTCATCTGCGCCTCGACCGGCAACACCTCCGCGTCGGCTGCGGCGTACGCCACCCACGCCGGTATCCAGGCCGTGGTGCTGGTTCCCGAGGGCAAGATCGCGATGGGCAAGCTCAGCCAGGCGATCGCCCACAACGCGCAGCTGCTGCAGGTGCAGGGCAACTTCGACGACTGTCTCGACATCGCCCGCGACCTCGCGACGAACTACCCGGTGCACCTGGTCAACTCGGTCAACCCCGACCGCATCGAGGGTCAGAAGACCGCGGCCTTCGAGGTGGTCGAGGTGCTGGGCGACGCCCCCGACTTCCACATCGTGCCGGTCGGCAACGCCGGCAACTACACCGCGTACCACCGCGGCTACACCGAGGAGCTGCAGCGCGGCGAGTCCACGAAGCTCCCGCGCATGTTCGGCTTCCAGGCGGCGGGCAGTGCGCCTATCGTGCTCGGCCACGCCGTCAAGGAGCCCGACACGATCGCCACCGCCATCCGCATCGGCAACCCCGCGTCGTGGGAGCTGGCTCTCAACGCCCGCGACGACAGCGAAGGCTACTTCGGGGCCATCGACGATGCGGGCATCCTCGAGGCGCACCGCATCCTGTCGGCCGAGGTCGGCATCTTCGTCGAACCGGCCAGTGCGATCAGCGTCGCCGGCCTGCTGGAGCGTTCCGCCGCCGGCGCCATCCCCGCCGGTTCGACCGTGGTGCTCACCGTCACCGGTCACGGCCTGAAAGACCCGCAGTGGGCGCTTCGGACCGCCGACGGTTCCGACGTGCAGCCGACCAGCGTGCCCGTGGACGCCGCCGCGATCGCCGACGTGCTGGGGCTCGCCGCGAACGCCGGAGCATCGGCGTGAGCCCTCGCACCGTCGACCTGCGCGGCCGCGCGGTGGCGGTGAAGGTCCCGGCGACCAGCGCCAACCTCGGCCCTGGTTTCGACACGCTCGGCCTGTCGCTCGCGCTCTACGACGAGCTCCGGGTGTCGGTCCGCGAGGAGCCGGGTGCGACCGTCGAGGTGTCCGGGGTCGGAGCCGGCGAGGTCCCGACCGACGAGAGCAACCTCGTGGTGCGCGCGATCGCGCACACTTTCGAGTCGGTGGGGATCGCGATGCCCGGACTCGACCTGTTCGCGCGCAACAGCATCCCGCACGGCAGGGGTCTCGGCTCGTCCGGCGCGGCCATCGTGTCCGGCATCATGGCGGCCAAGGGACTCCTGGAGGGCGTGGTCGAGTTCGACGCGCAGGCCCTGCTCGCGCTGGCGAACGACATGGAAGGCCACCCCGACAATGTGGCGCCTGCCCTGTTCGGCGGCCTGACCATCGCCTGGGTCACCCCGGACGGCCCGCGCTTCAAGAAGCTGATCGTGCACCGCGGCGTCTCGCCCCTGGTCCTCGTGCCGGAGCACGTCATGTCCACCGCTCTCGCGCGCAGCCTGCAGCCGCAGTCCGTGCCGCATGAGGACGCGGTGTTCAACGTCTCGCGGTCGGCGCTGCTGGTCGCGGCTCTCATCCAGAGCCCCGAGCTGCTGCACGCCGCCACCGAGGACAAGCTCCACCAGAGCTACCGTGCCTCTGCCATGCCGGAGACCGACCGGCTGATCACCCTCCTGCGGTCGAGCGGGTTCGCCGCTGTGGTCTCGGGGGCGGGGCCGTCCATCCTCGTGCTCTGCAGCGACCCGGGTCAGCGTCTGGCCGCTGCCGAGCTGGTCGCCCGCGAGGCGCAGACGGCCTGGCAGCCGCTCATGCTCGCGGTCGACTTCAAGGGCGCGACGGTGACCGCCGCACCCGTGGACGAGGCGGACACACCGGCCGCGTAGCGTCAGAAACGCCCGGTACGAAGTGGTAAACTGTTCGGGCACCCGTGAAGTACCGCGTCACGAGCGATTCACGCTTTCGGGTGATCTCTTAGCAATCATGCCGTCACTCCTGCCTGCGCTTTTCGGATATCCGGAGCATCCGGGTATCCCGAGCGCACCGTAGCGCGGATCCGAACGCAGCGCGGCAAGGCAGGTTCACGTGACGAGTGCTCCACAGCGGCGCGCAGAGTGCGCGTCGGGGGAAAGGAATCCTCTTCAGTGACTGATGTCGAACTCCACGCCGGGGGCGTGGACAACAGCGACCTGACCTCGCTCAAGGTGGCAGAGCTCCAGGCTCTCGCCGCAGAGCTCGGCCTCCAGGGCGCGACCCGGCTCCGCAAGGGCGAGCTGGTCCAGGCGATCGCGACGGCCCGTGCCGCAGCGACGGGGGCTGCGGATGCCGCGCCCGAGTCCGCCGAGCCGGAGAGCGCCGCTCCCGTCTCCGCGGAGCCTGTCGTTGCCGAGCCTGTCGTGGCCGAGCCTGTCGTTGCCGAGCCCGTCGCTCTCGGACAGGAGGGGGCCGACCACGCGACGGCCGCCTCACAGGTTCTCGTCGAGCCGCTCATCGCCGAGCCGGCCGCCACCGCCGAGCCGCTCGTCGGCGACGCGCTCCTCGCCGGAGTCGAGGCGCCGGCCGAGCCGCGCCGCCGCGGCTCCCGCCGGGCCTCCAGCCCGGACGGCACCACTCTCCCGGCCGCGACGAGCGTCTCTGCCGGGACCCACGTCAACACCGGTGAGACCGGTGTCGAGTCCCTCATCCCGGACGTCGACGCGCTGCTCGACTCCGCGCTCGCCTCGCGCGAGCAGGCTCAGCGCGACGGCCAGGGCGGTCGTCGTCGCCGCGGTCGCGGCGGCCAGAACGGCCAGGGCCAGCAGGGCGGCACGGCGCAGGACTCCGACGAGCCGTCGGCCGAAGCGACCGCCGAGACCGAGACCGCACAGGGCGAGCCGACCGATCAGGGCGGCGAGCAGCAGCAGACCGGACGCAACCGCCGCAACCGCAACCGCAACAAGGGCAACGGCCAGAACGGCGACCAGAACCAGCAGGGCGGCCAGAACCAGGGCGGCCAGCAGAGCCAGCAGGGTCAGCCCAAGGACCTGCAGGGCGACGGCGAAAAGCAGGGCGGCCAGCAGAACCGCGGCCCGCAGCAGCAGCAGCAGCAGGCCGACGGTGACCGCAACGGCCGTTACCGCGACCGCAACCGCAAGCGCCGCGGCGGTGCCGCCGGTGACGACCTCGAGCCGGAGATCGCCGACGACGACGTGCTGATCCCGGTCGCGGGCATCCTCGACGTGCTCGACAACTACGCGTTCGTCCGCACCACGGGCTACCTGCCCGGCGCCAGCGACGTCTACGTGTCGCTGGGCCAGGTCAAGAAGTACAACCTGCGCAAGGGTGACGCCGTCGTCGGCGCCATCCGCCAGCCGCGCGAGGGCGAGAACAACAGCCGCCAGAAGTACAACGCCCTGGTGAAGGTCGACTCGATCAACGGCCAGACCGTCGAGGAGGCCGCCAACCGCGTCGAGTTCGGCAAGCTGACGCCGCTCTACCCGCAGGAGCGCCTGCGTCTCGAGACCGAGCCCACCAAGGTGACCCAGCGGATCATCGACCTGGTCGCCCCGATCGGCAAGGGCCAGCGCGGTCTCATCGTCGCGCCCCCGAAGGCCGGCAAGACCATCGTGATGCAGCAGATCGCCAACGCGATCACCACCAACAACCCCGAGGTGCACCTCATGGTGGTGCTGGTGGACGAGCGTCCGGAAGAAGTCACCGACATGCAGCGCACGGTGAAGGGCGAGGTCATCGCCTCCACCTTCGACCGCCCGGCGGAAGACCACACCACGGTCGCCGAGCTCGCGATCGAGCGCGCCAAGCGCCTGGTGGAGCTGGGCCACGACGTGGTCGTGCTGCTCGACTCGATCACCCGCCTCGGCCGCGCGTACAACCTGACGGCGCCGGCTTCCGGCCGCATCCTGTCCGGTGGTGTCGACGCGTCTGCGCTGTACCCGCCCAAGCGGTTCTTCGGCGCCGCGCGCAACATCGAGCACGGCGGCTCCCTCACGATCCTCGCGTCGGCGCTGGTGGAGACCGGCTCCAAGATGGACGAGGTGATCTTCGAGGAGTTCAAGGGCACCGGCAACATGGAGCTCCGGCTGTCGCGCCAGCTGGCCGACAAGCGCATCTTCCCGGCCGTCGACGTCAACGCTTCCGGCACCCGCCGCGAAGAGATGCTCATGGGCCAGGACGAGGTCAAGATCACCTGGAAGCTGCGCCGCGCGCTCGCGGGCGTCGACCAGCAGCAGGCGCTCGAGATCGTGCTCGGCCGCCTCAAGGAGACCTCGAGCAACGTCGAGTTCCTGATGCAGGTGCAGAAGTCGATGCCGCAGCCGGCAGGCGGTCACGGCAACGCGCACTCGCACGGTCACGAGAACGACCACCGCTAGCTGACGGGGTGCCCGTCCGGCGTGCCTGCGGGCGCGCCGGGCGGGCACTTCTCCGTTTCCGCCAGCGCTCTTCAGAAAGAAGCTCCCCATGTTCGAGTCGGTCACCGGCCTCATCGCCGAGCACGACGACCTCCAACAGCAGCTCTCCGATCCCGAGCTGCACAGCGACCCGGTCCGCTCCAAGAAAGTGAACCGGCGCTACGCGGAGCTGTCGCGCATCGTCGCGATGTACAACCAGTGGCGGCAGCTCTCGGACGACCTGGAGGCGGCCCGTGAGCTTGCAGCCGAGGACGAGGCGTTCGCCGACGAGATCCCGGGCCTCGAGCAGAGTCTCGACGAGACCGGGGAGAAGCTGCGACGACTGCTGATCCCACGCGACCCCAACGACAGCCGCGACGTGATCATGGAGATCAAGATGGGGGAGGGCGGCGCCGAGTCCGCTCTCTTCGCGGGCGACCTCCTGCGCATGTACCTGCACTATGCCGATTCCAAGCGCTGGAAGGCCGAGATCATCGAGCAGACCTCCAGCGACCTGGGCGGCATCAAGGACGTGCAGGTGGCGTTCAAGGGCAGCTCGAGCGATCCGGCGGAGGGCGTCTGGGCGCACCTCAAGTACGAGGGCGGCGTGCACCGCGTGCAGCGCGTGCCGGCGACCGAGTCGCAGGGCCGCATCCACACGTCCGCTGCCGGCGTGCTCGTGTTCCCGGAGGTCGACGAGCCAGAAGAAGTCGAGATCAATCCCAACGACCTCAAGATCGACGTGTTCCGGTCATCCGGACCGGGTGGTCAGTCGGTCAACACGACCGACTCCGCCGTGCGCATCACGCACGTCCCCACCGGGATCGTCGTCTCGATGCAGAACGAGAAGAGCCAGCTGCAGAACCGCGAGGCCGCGATGCGCGTGCTGCGCGCGCGCCTGCTCGCCAAGCAGCAGGAAGAGGCGGACGCCGAGGCCGCCGAGTTCCGCAAGGGCCAGATCCGCACGATGGACCGTTCGGAGCGCATCCGCACCTACAACTTCCCCGAGAACCGGATCGCCGACCACCGCACCGGCTACAAGGCCTACAACCTCGACTCCGTGATGAACGGCGCCCTCGATCCGGTCATCGAGTCGAACATCCTCGCCGACGAGGAGGCCCGCCTGGCCGACCTCGCCCAGGACTGAGTCCCGCGCCGTCGAGGCGGCGCAGTTTCCGCCGTTTCGACGGATTGAGCCCCACTGTGCGCCGCTTCGGCGCTCAGATGTAGAGGGCCGGGTCGAGCCAGTCGTCTCCGGCGATCTGCTCGTGGCCCGAGCGCGGGCGCGCGCGGGCCGGAACGCCCGTGAGCACCGAGTCCGGCGGTGCGTCGTGCACGACGACGGCGTTCGCGCCGATGACCGTGCGCTGGCCGATCTCGATCGCGCCGAGCACCTTGGCGCCGGCGCCGACCGTGACGTGGTCGTGGATGGTGGGATGCCGCTTGCCATGCCCGCTGCCGCGCCCGCCCAGCGTGACCCCGTGGTAGAGCATCACGTCGTCGCCGATCCAGGTGGTCTCGCCGATGACGACGCCCATCCCGTGGTCGATGAAGAAGCGCCGCCCGATGCGCGCACCCGGGTGGATCTCGATGCCGGTGAGGAACCGCGTGAGTTGCGACAGGATGCGCGCGGGCATGCGGAACCCGGCACGCCAGAGCCGGTGGGCCACTCGGTACGACCAGACGGCGTGCAGGCCGGAGTAGACGATCGCCACCTCGGCGCTTCCGCGTGCGGCAGGGTCGTGCGTTCGCGCGTTGCGGATGTCCTCACGCGCGCGGAAGAGGGGCACGCGGCTCAGTCCAGCAGGTCCGCCCAGAGCGCCGTCGAGATGTAGCGCTCCCCGGTGTCGCAGACGACGGCGACGATCGTCTTTCCGGCGTTCTCCGGCCGCTTGGCGAGTTGGAGCGCCGCCCAGACGATCGCTCCGGAGGAGATCCCGGCCAGGATGCCCTCCTCGGACGCAAGCTTCTTGGCGGTCGCGATCGAGTCCTCGAAGGAGACGTCGACGACCTCGTCGTACACGGTGGTGTCGAGGATCTCCGGCACGAAGTTCGCGCCGATGCCTTGGATCTTGTGCGGGCCCGGCTTGCCGCCGTTGAGGATGGGGGAGTCCAGCGGCTCGACCGCCACCACCTTCACCTCGGGCTTGCGCTCCTTCAGAACCTGTCCGACGCCGGTGACGGTGCCGCCGGTGCCGACGCCGGCGACGAAGATGTCCACGCCGCCGTCGGTGTCCGCCCAGATCTCCTCGGCGGTGGTGGCGCGGTGGATGGCGGGGTTGGCCTCGTTGGCGAACTGGCGTGCCCAGATGGCGTTGTCGTTCTCGGCGACGATCTTCTGGGCGGCCTCCACGGCGCCGCGCATGCCGTCGGGGCCGGGCGTGAGGACGATCTCGGCCCCGAACGCGCGCAGCAGCACCCGCCGCTCCTTCGACATCGTCTCCGGCATGGTGAGGATGACCTTGTAGCCGCGAGCGGCGCCGACCATCGCCAGGGCGATGCCGGTGTTGCCGCTGGTGCCTTCCACGATGGTGCCGCCCGGGCGCAACTCCCCGGACTTCTCGGCGGCGTCGACGATGGCGACGCCGATTCGGTCCTTGACGCTCCCGGCCGGGTTGTAGAACTCCAGCTTCGCCAGCACGGTAGCGCCGGTGTCTGCGGCGATCCGGTTGAGCTTGACGAGGGGGGTGCGTCCGACGGCTTCGGTGATGTTCTCGTACACGTGTGCGGGCATGGTTCACACTCTAATCGGCGCGGGCGGCCCGGTGCGGCTTGTGACGGTAAGCTCATCGGGCCATGTCCGACACCGCAGCCCCCGACACCGTCCGATCCGTCCGCGATGAGGCGGTCGCTGTACTCGCTCAAGCGGGGGTCCCCGACCCTGAGGTGGACACCGAACTCCTGGTCGGGTTCGTGCTCGGCGTCGGTCGTGGGCGGGTGCAGGCGCTCGTGGTGATGGATGCAGCGATCGACACGTCGGATGCGGAGCGTGTACGGCAGCTCACCCTGCGCCGCGCGGCGCGGGAGCCGCTGCAGCACATCACCGGCACAGCGCCGTTCCGCTCGCTGGAGCTCGCGGTCGGTCCGGGAGTGTTCGTGCCGCGACCGGAGACCGAGCAGGTGGTCCAGTTCGCCATCGACGCGCTCCGGGCTGTGCCGTCTCCTGCTCCGATCGCCGTCGACCTGGGGACCGGAAGCGGAGCGATCGCGCTGGCGATGGCGACGGAGGTGCCGCACGCGCGTGTCTTCGCCGTCGAGAAGTCGCCGGAGGCGATCGCGTGGACGCGGCGCAACGTCGAATCGTCCGGCGCGCCGAACGTGCGGTTGGCGCAGGGCGACCTCGCGGACGCGTTCCCCGAGCTCGACGGCACGGTCGACGTCGTCATCTCGAACCCGCCGTACGTTCCCGACGCCGCCGTCCCGCGCGACCCCGAGGTGCGGCTGTACGACCCGCCGGTCGCCCTCTACGGCGGTGAGGACGGCCTGGACGTCGTGCGCGTGATCTCGTCGGTCGCCCGCCGTCTGCTGCACCCGGGAGGCACGCTCGTGCTCGAGCACGGCGAGCTGCAGGGTGCACAGATCCGCGACCTCCTGACCGCCGACGGCTGGCGGGCCGCAGCGACGCATCGCGACCTGACCACCCGCGACCGCGCCACCACGGCGCTGCGCTGACGCATCCGTCGCGCCGAGGGGCCGTGGACGAGCGACCGGCCTCAGCGGTGCTCCCGCTCCTCGCGCTCCTTCTCCCGTGCCGTCCGCTCGCGGGCCCGGGCGATGGCCTCGCGCTCGCGCTTGCGCGCCTCCCGCAGCGCCTTCTCCGCCTCGCGGCGCAGCTTGGCGGCCTCCCGCACCGCCTTGTCCCGCGGGATCGGCTCCGGGCGCGGCTCGGCGGCCACGATCGGTTCGCCGGAGGCTCGCGCCGCGATGTAGCGCTCTATTCCGTCGAGGATGCGTTCCAGGCCGAACGCGAAGTCGTCTTGGTCATCCTCCAAGTCGGTGTAGCCCCCTGATGCGACCAGCGGAGCGAGGTCGGGGAACCGTTCGGGCGTGACCAGCTCCGCGAGTGCGGCGGCAAGGGCCTCCCCGCTCTGCGGCGGGGTCGCGCCCTTCTCGCGCGACTGGCGCACATCGCGTTCCACGATGCCCGCGGCCCTGGCGTACGACGACAGCAGCAGGGCGGTGCCCATCTTCTCGCCGTCGGTCAGGGGCAGGTCGCGCATCTCGCGCAGCCCCCAGTCGAGCACCGCGAGGTTGTTCGGCATGAGGGGGATGCCGGAGATCGGGATGTCGGGGAACCAGGGGTGGGCCTGGATCACCTCGATGCTCGCCATCGACCAGCGCCGTAGTCCGCTGCGCCAGTCGGCTCCCCGGTCGTCTTCGGGAGGGATGGGCACGTCGCACACGGCGTCCTGCATGAGGGCGAGTACGTCGTCCTTGCTCGTCACGTAGCGGTAGAGCGACATCGTGGTGAAGCCGAGTTCGGTTGCGATGCGACTCATCGAGACGGCGCCGAGGCCCTCCTGGTCGGCGATCGCGACGGCGGTGTCGATGATCCGCTCGATGCTGAGCTCGCGCTTCGGCCCGCGCTGGGGCCGCTCCGCGACGCCCCAGCTGAGCGCGACGGCGCGCGGGAGCGCCTCTTCGACTTCGTCCGCCATTCGGTGCGACCTTTCCGGTTCGGTGTTGACACCCATCCTAGAACTGTGTATCACTTAAACGAAAGCGTATGCGCCATAAACAGTTTGCTACATACACAGAACTCGAAAGGATCCGGACCATGACAGCACCAGCGATCGCGGTCGCGGGACTGCGCAAGGCCTTCGGCACGCAGACCGTCCTCGACGGGGTCGACCTGACCGTCGAGCGGGGGAGCGTGTTCGCGCTCCTCGGCCCGAACGGGGCGGGCAAGACGACCGTCATCAACATCCTCAGCACGCTCGTCTCGCCCGATGCGGGCACGGCGGTCGTGTGCGGTCACGACGTCGTGGTGGACCCGGCCGGCGTGAAGGAGTCGATCAGCCTCACCGGGCAATACGCAGCCGTCGATGAAGTGCTCACGGCCGAGGAGAACCTGCGCATGATGGCCAGGCTCTCCGGCTTCGACCGCGCCGGCGCCGCCGAACGTGCCAGCGAGCTGATCGACCGTTTCGACCTGCGAGACGCCGCTCGCAAACGGGTCAAGACGTACTCGGGCGGGATGCGGCGCCGACTCGACCTCGCGCTCAGCCTGGTCGCGACGCCGCCCGTCATCTTCCTGGACGAGCCGACCACCGGGCTCGACACCCGCAGCAGGCAGGCGCTCTGGGCGATCATCCGCGACCTGGCGGACCGCGGCACCACCATCCTGCTCACCACTCAGTACCTCGAAGAGGCCGACCAACTCGCCGACCGGATCGCCGTGCTCGATCGCGGCCGCGTCGTGGCGGAGGGTACGGCGCCCGAATTGAAGGCGCGGGTCGGCGGGGAGGTCGTGGAGTTGCGCGACGCAGCTGATGAAGTCGTGCGCGAGCTCCCGACCGACGGCACGGTCGACGGTCTCCGCGCGGCGATCGACCGGCTCGACGCGCTCGGTGTGCCCGACGCCTCCATCTCCATCCGCAAGCCGAGCCTCGACGACGCGTTCCTTGTCCTCACCGGGAGAGCAACCGTGCCCGATGTCGATAGCAGCACCGAAAACCAGAAGGAGGTCGTCCGATGACGACGTTCGGCGTCACCGCCCCGTCCCGCCGCGTCAGCGGTACCGCCGCCGCTGCCGTGTTCATCGGCCGCAGCGTGCGGCATTCCCTCCGGAACGTCGAAGCCCTCACCATGGCCATCGCCCTTCCGGTCATGCTGATGCTTCTCTTCACGTTCGTGTTCGGGGGCGCGATCGACTCCGGAGGCGACTACGTCGACTACGTGGTCCCCGGCATCATCCTGCTCTGCGCCGGCTTCGGCGCATCCAGCACGGCGGTCGATGTCGCCGAGGACTTGAGCAACGGCATCGTGGACCGGTTCCGCACCATGCCGCTGCGCGCCGCGGGCGTCGTCACCGGCCATGTCGTCGCCAGCCTGCTGCGCAACCTGCTCGCGACGGGCGTCGTGATCGGGGTCGCACTCGCGGTGGGGTTCCGGCCGAGCGCGAAGGTGCTGGAGTGGTCGGGTGCACTCGCGGTGGTCGCCCTCTTCATCCTGGCGATCACGTGGCTGTACGCCGCGATCGGGATCGCGGCGGCCAACCCCACTGCGGCGAGCGGTTACGGTTTCGCTCTGCTGTTCCTGCCGTACCTGTCCAGTGCCTTCGTCCCGACGGACACCATGCCGACCTGGCTGCAGTGGATCGCCGAGAATCAGCCGATCACACCGATCATCGAGACGATCAGGGCCTTCCCGTTCGGGCGGGATCCGGGTACCGACCTCTGGTGGGCGTCGGGGTGGTGCGCGTTGATCATCGTCGGCGCATACATCTGGGCAGCGTGGCTGTTCCGGCGCAAAGCAGGACGGCGCTGACCGGCGGTCGGCGGGGGCACTGAAGTCTCCACAACTGCAGCCGCCGTCGTCTTCTCCACAGAAGACGACGGTGGCTGCTTTCCGTGGGCTACGGGCCGATACCGTCGCTGCAAGCGGCCGCGGACAAAAGCAACTGCAAAGATTTCGCTTCGGCCTGACATGCCATATGTTGAATCTCTGACCGATGTTCGGTCAGTCGATCGAGGGGGTAATCCATGACCAACATCAACGTCTCTTTCCAGGAGTTGCACGGCAGCGCCGAACGGCTCAGCGCCGGCCGCGAGGAGATCGGCGCCACGCTCGCCCGGCTCCAGGCGCAGATCGACGGGCTCGTCTCGGCCGGGTTCACGACCGACCGCTCGTCGTCGGCATTCGCCGACGCCTACACCCGTTTCACGAACGGAGCGCAGAACGCTGTGGCCGGCCTCGACGACCTCGCGCGGTTCCTGCGCTCGACGGCTCAGACGCTCGGCGACGTCGACGCGCAGCTGGCAGCTCGCCTGAGCCGCTGACCGGGGGACCGATGTACGGCGGAACCGAAACGATCCGAGCGCACGGCCCCGCGCTGCGGACGGCTGCGGGTGACCTGCGGGCACGTGCTGCGGCCGTGTCCGCTCGCGCCGAGTCATGCTGCTGGACGTCGAGCGCGGCGCTCGTGCTGCGCTCCCAAGTGGAGTCGCTGGCCGATGAGTTGGCACGCCGAGCGCACGCCCTCGACGCCGCCGCCGACACGCTCGAGGCGCACGCGCGTGCTGCTGACGTTGCCATCGAGCTGATCGCGACGGCGCGGAGCGCGGCGTTCGGCGATGCGCGGGCGGCGGTGACCCGGTGAACGCGCGGCCAGCGCGATTCGCGCTCTCGAGGGCCGAACTGCTCGCGATCGTGCGCCACACCCCGGGATTGACCCTCCCGTCGTTCGTGGACGGCGGGTCGGGCTCCGGCTCGTCTTCGACGTCGCCGGCGGCCGACCCGGCCGCAACCGGGGCGCGTCCCGATCCGCGGTTGCTCCTGGCTCTGGGGCTGCACGCCGTCGGCGACGGGGTCATCCACGCGGTGTCCTGGTCGCCCGGCGTCATGGTACGTCGCAGCATCGCGGTCGGCGGGGCCGTCGCCGCCGCCGTCAGCCGATCCGACGCCGTCACCGACGGCGAGCGTACGAGCCCGTCGTCGAGGTTCGCCGTGGCGCTCTTCCCGGCTCGGCAGGCAGCTGCGCAGCTCGCGTCCTCCACCCCGATGGTCGCCACCGCTCACCCGCGCGACTCCACCGCGCGGCGCGTCGGGGTCATCGCCTCGCGCGCGATCGTGGAGGCGGCTCGGTACGGAGACCCCGCGCTGGTCGACGACGTGGCGGGTGATCACGGGGTGGACTGCGACACGGTCGGCGTCCTGAACGCGCTCGCGGCCCGCCAGGCGAGCGGGCTGCGCGTGCGTTCCTTCGACGGACGTACCGGGCGGTGCGTCGGTGGAGGCGACTGGTTCGGGTCCGCGAGCGGCTGGCTCCGCGTGGGCCTGGGCTTCCCCGCGCCTGCGGGTGCCTGGTCGGCCGACGACCTGTTGCGCGACGCGACCGTTTCTGTGGCGTTCACGACGGGCACGGAGATCCGGCGATCACTGACCTGGCTGACCGCCGACCTCCTCCGGACGGTCTCGCGATGAGCGGGACGAGTGCCGCGGGGGATGAATCGGCCGGGGTGACCGTTCCGGGCGCGCGCCTCCCGATGCACCGCGCGGGGGCCGACTCCCTCGCGCATCGCGCGGTGGCCGCTGCCGAGGCCGCCCATTCGACGGCCGAAGCGGGCGCCGAGCTCGTCCGCGATGCCGGCACGGCTTTCACGCACGCCGGGGCGGGGATCACCGGATCCTTCGCGGTGGGCGGTGACCGGCTCCGGGTGCAGTTCCATGAGATCGAAGCCCTGACCGGTGACATCGCCGCCGTGAGCCGCGACGCGAGTGAGCTCGCGGCGAGCACGGCGCGGATCGCGATCGACGGAGGGCTGCTCGCGTCGTTCTCGGTCTCACCCGCGACGGGGACGGCCGCAGAAGCAGCCATCGGCGCGGCGGCGACAGGGCTCGCACGTACCGCCCTCCAGGCGAGCGCGCTCGCCGTGTCGACCGGTGCCGTTGCCACGTCGTACGCCGCGGCCGACGCGTGGCTGACCGCCGCGGCGGGTTCGCTGCGCACGACCGCCCAGGCCGTGTCGTCGCTGACCCGGGCGGGAGCGGACTTCGCCGGCGCCCTGGCCGGTGCAGCGGCCACGTCAGCGCAGTCCGCGGTCGGCGCCGAGTTCGGTGTGGCGATCGCAACCTCCGATGCCGTCGCCGACCTGGCGGCCGCGGCCGCGGCGATCCCCGTGCTGGCGGTGGGAACGGCTGCAGCCGTGGCGAACGGATTCGGCGCCGAGACGGCCCGAGCGCTCGCGACCGCATTCGCCGACGCGAACCGCGCTTTCAGCGGCGCCGACGACGCCGTCAACCCGTTCGTGACGGCGGACGTGATCCGCTACGGGTCCGTCCTGGCCGCCGGATTCGACCGCGCGTTCTCCCTCGATGACGCCGTCGCCGGCTCGACCGGCGGCGTCCAGGCGATCCTCGGCGCGACGGGGCCGCTCTACGACGACATCCTCGCCGGCCTCGTGACAGCGGGTGTCGCCGTGGGCTTCTTCCACGACGGCGAAGTGACGGTCAGGCCGGCGGAGGACGTCGATCAGACTCTCCTCGGCGATAGCGCAGCCGTTACATGGAGCGCGTTGGGATACGACGGTGACACGCGATTCGACACGATCGAAGGCCGGGTTCTGCCGACGGATTGGGCATCGATGATGGCGGGACTCGTCCAGATCGACGAACTCGGCGGTGAAGAACGCGCCATCATCCGGGTGTTCACTGTCCACGACTCGAACGGCACCCCCGTGAGCCATCGCGTCCAGATACCGTCGACCGCCAGCTGGAACCCCATTGCCAACGCCAGCGGGAGCCCGGGAGACCTCACGTCCGACATGCACTCGATGTCGTACGGCGCCGACGCGGCCTTGGCCAGTTCCGTCTTCGAAGCGATGCGACAGGCGGGGATCGCGACGGGGTCGGAAGCGCCTCCCGTGACTCTGGACGGCTTCAGCCTCGGCGGCATCACCGCAGCCGCTATCGCGGCCGACTCCCGCGGCTTCAACGTCAGTGAAATTCACACCGCCGGTGCCCCGATCGGCCGCATGAACGTGGATCCTGCGATCGGAGTGTTCGCGCTCGAAGCCGACCAGGATCTCGTGGCAGCGTTGGACGGCCGACCGAATCCGGCACGAGCCGGGTGGCTGACGGTCACTGGACCAGGCGTGCCGCTGGCTGGTGAGAAAGCAACACCGCAGATGCTTCCCGGTACGGTTCACTCCGCCCGCCGTTATGCGGCAATGGGGGCGGTCTCCGTCGACCTGCAGCACGTGGGTGCCCTCGACGTACCGTCGGGGGGCTCCGTCACGGTCGCTGACTTCGAGTCGAGGAGAGAGCCGAATTGAGAGTGCGTGTCCTGATGCTCATGTTCGCACTACTGCTCGCGATGGTGGGCTGCCGGGCGGAGCCGTCGACACCGGGTACCACGCTAGAGGACGCGGAGGAACTGCTGCGGTCCCTGCGCGGGGTGCGGAGTGCTCAGCTGGTGGCGCGATCCACCCTCGACGGTTTCACCCGCCACACTCCAGTCACAGTCGAACTGGAAATCACGGAAGGATTCGATGTCGTGGCGGCTCCTGCCCTGGCCGACTACCTCGTCCGGATGCTGTGGTCGGTCGGCGGCGCTCGACCGACCCGTCTTGTGGTGTCCGTGACATCAGCGACCGGCGACGGTGTGGATCTGTCGGCCGGAGCGAGAGCGCGTGGGTGGACTCCGATCGTCGGTTCGCCCGATCGACCGCTCTTCGCGATAGAGCACCTCGACGTCGAACCCGCCAGATCGAAGCTCGGACCGTGGCCCGGTCCCGTGCCCGCGCCGCCGACCGACGCGATCGTCCCGCTCCCCGGTCCCGCGTCCGCTCAGCGTTCGCGTTCCGCGAAGGCGTGGATGGCCGCCACCATGCCGTCCGTGTCGAAGGAGCCGTCGGCGTTGCGGGTGAAGTGATGGGCGTGCATTCCGGCTTCGCGGGCGCCCTCCACGTTCGCGAGCGAGTCGTCGAAGAGGATGGCGTCATCGGGTCGCAAGCCGAATCGTCCGAGGGCGCGGGTGTAGATGCGGCGCTCGGGCTTACGTGCACCCAGCACCGCGGAGACCAGGTCGTTGTCCCGCAGCACGCCCATGACCTCCGGCGCGAGCACAGGCAGCGAGTCCTTGAACGGGATCGGGTTGTTCGACAGCAGTGAGACCGTGCCCAGCGTCGCCGCGGTGCGCAGCGCCGCGATAGAGCCGTCGATCGGCGTCATCGCGGCCTTGCGGGCGTCCTGCCACTGCGCCAGCGTGAGGCGGGCGCCCGTCACCTCGGCGAACGCTTCCAGATACTCCTCGCTGGTCGAGTACTCGCCGATCTCGGCCGCGCGCTCGTGGCCGCCCGCCCACCAGGTCGACGCCAGCCGGTACTGGCTGACACCGCCGAGTTCGGCCAGGCGGGGGAGGCGCTTGTGGAAGTCGTAGTCGTAGAGGGTCTTGTCGCAGTCGAAGAAGTAGACGTCCATCGAGACCAGTATCGTCCCGTCACGTCCCGTCACCGCGCTGTCGCAGAGAACCTTGCAGCCGCTCAACTATCATGGGTGCCGTCATGGCTCCCATCTACGACTGCTCCGTCGATTCCGAACTGCTCACCGGCATGCGCCTCGCCCGCGGGGCCATCGGCCGCGGCGAGCTCGTCGTCATCCCCACCGACACCGTCTACGGTGTCGCCGCCGACGCCTTCAGCCCTGCAGCGGTGCAGCGGCTCCTCGACGCGAAGGGGCGCGGCCGGCAGTCGCCGCCCCCGGTGCTGGTGCCGGGCATCCCGACCCTGGCAGCGCTCGCCGAACACGTCCCCACCGAGGTGGACGCCCTCGTCGCCGCGTTCTGGCCCGGAGGATTGACCATCGTCCTGCCGGCCGCGCCTTCCCTGGTGTGGGATCTCGGTGAGACCCGCGGAACCGTTGCCCTTCGGATGCCGCAGGACCGCATCGCCCTCGAAATCCTGTCCGAGACGGGGCCGCTCGCCGTGTCCTCCGCCAACCTGACCGGCCGTCCGGCCGCCCGCACCGCCGCGGAGGCCGAGGCGATGCTCGGCGATTCCGTCGCCGTCTACCTCGATGGAGGAGAGGCAGGCACGGCCTACGAGCGTGTGGAAGGCAAAGACTCCTCTTCGACCATCGTCGACGCCACGGCGCTCGCCTCCGGGGCAGGCAAGCTGCGCATCCTCCGTCACGGCGTGATCACCGCAGAACAGCTGCGCGCCGTGGTCGGCGACGCGCTCGCCGACGAGACCGACTCCGTCGAGCCCGACGGCGTCGGCACCCCCGCGGACACCTGAGCCGTGACCCTCTTCCTCGCACTAGCGCTCATCTCGGCCGTGATCACGTTCGGGATGTCGCTGGTCGTCTACAAGCTCGCGATGCGATTCCGGCTGTATCCGAAGATCCGCGAACGCGACGTGCACACGCGCCCGACGCCGAGGCTGGGCGGCGTGGCCATGTTCCTCGGCATCCTGGTCGCCTTCGGGGTGTCCTGGCTGCTGTCCAGCCAGTTCGGCGTGCTGTCGCTGATCTTCTCCGACGCCGGCCCGATCGTGGCCGTCCTCGGCGCCTCGCTGTTGATCGTCGTGCTCGGAGTCGCGGACGACCTCTGGGACCTCGACTGGATGACGAAGCTCGCGGGCCAGTTCGTGGCAGCCGGTCTGGTCGCCTGGCTCGGGGTGCAGATCTACTCGCTCCCGATCGGCGGCCTCACAGTGGGATCGCCGGTGATGAGCATCGTGATCACCTTGTTCGCGATCGTGCTCGTCATGAATGCGATCAACTTCATCGACGGTCTTGATGGCCTCGTCGCGGGCGTCGCCCTGATCGCGAACGGCACCTTCCTCGTCTACACCTACCTCCTGCAGCGGGAGATCAGCCCGCAGAACTACTTCAGCCTCGCCGGCGTCATCGCCGCGATCCTGGTCGGGGCGTGCGCGGGCTTCCTCCCGCTCAACTGGCATCCGGCCAAGATGTTCATGGGCGACGCCGGCGCCCTCCTGATCGGCCTGCTCATGGCCACGTCCGCGATCTCGGTCACGGGCACGATCAACCCGGAGGCCCTGCAGACACTCGGCAAGTCGTCGCTGGTTCCTGCCTTCATCCCGGTCACCATCCCGTTCGCCGTTCTCGTCATCCCGCTGCTCGACTTCGGCCTCGCCGTCATCCGCCGGCTCCGGGCCGGCAAGTCGCCGTTCAGCGCCGACCGAAAGCACCTGCACCACCGGCTGCTCGACATGGGCCACTCGCATCTGCACGCCGTGCTGATCTTCTACGCCTGGACCGCCGTCCTCTCGATCGGGTGCCTGCTGTTCTTCTTCGACCCGTACTGGATGGCGATCGTGTTCGTCGCGATCGGGCTGGTGATCTGCACGGCGATCACGCTGGCGCCGCTCAGCAGGCGGAAGGCGAACGAGGCCGCCGCCGAGCTCGCTCCGGCCGGAAGCAGGGAAGCCGCAGAGACAGCCCGCTACGACCAGCTCGACATCGCCAGCGAGCGTGTAAGCGTCCCGTCGGCGCGCTCGAATCCGACCGACACCACCACTGAGGAGAACCGATGACCGACCACCAGGACGGCGCGGCCGCGCCGCGGCCGGAACAGCCCGATCGGCGGCCCGCTCCGCAGCAGCCCACGTCGACGCCGGTGCTGAAGGACGTGCTCAAGTACGGGCTCATCCTCGCCGGGGCGATCGCGATCGTCGGCATGGTGCTCGGCGGGATCTTCGCCGGTTGGATCGGAGTGACCAGCGCGCTGATCGGCACGCTCATGGCGGCGGTGTTCCTCGGCATCACCGCGTTGAGCATCCTGATCGCCAATCGGTTCATCGGCTCCGACCTCTTCGTCGGTCTCTTCTTCGGCATCGTCCTCGGCGGCTGGATCGTCAAGTTCGTGTTGTTCATCGTGCTCGCGATCCTGCTGCGCGATCAGCCGTGGATCAACCCGGTGGTGCTCTTCCTGAGCCTCATCGCCGGGGTGATCGGCTCGCTCGTCGTCGACATGATCGTGGTCTTCCGATCGCGGATCCCGTACGCCAGCGACGTCACTCTGCCGGGCCAGAAGCGCTGACCTGTATCCGATTCGTTACCGCTTGAAAACTCTTGTAGAGTTGTCAGTGATCCCCCACCCGTACGCGCCCGAAGCACCACCGGCGCGCGAGCGCGGGTGTCCACCATTCGTCGTCGCGAGAGCACCTGCTCGACGCCCCGAAACAGGAGATAGCGCTGTTAGCTAACGCTGTGAACCTGCTGGTCCAGGCCGCAAGCTCCAATGATGGTAGCTTCCAAGGCCCGTCGATCAACGAGTTCTTCCCCCCGACCCTGTTCACCATCGGTGGCCTCGAGTTCAACCGCATCGTCATCGTCCGGGGCGTCGCCCTGATCGCGCTGATCCTGATCTTCTGGCTCGGCACCCGCAAGATGAAAATCGTTCCGGGCCGCTTCCAGTCGGTCGTCGAGATGGGGCTCGACTTCGTCCGCGTCAACATCGGGGAGGACCTCCTCGGACGCAAGGACGGGCGTCGCTTCCTGCCGCTGCTGACCACCATCTTCTTCATGGTGCTGTTCTTCAACCTCACCGGCGCCATCCCGTTCCTCAACATCGCGGGCACGTCGGTGATCGCGCTCCCGATGCTGCTGGCGATCGTCGCGTACATCGCCTTCATCTACGCGGGCGTCAAGAAGAGCCCGGCGAACTTCTTCAAGAACGCGCTGTTCCCGCCCGGCGTGCCCTGGTTCCTCTACATCATCGTCACGCCGATCGAGTTCATTTCGACCTTCATCCTGCGGCCGATCACGCTGACGCTCCGACTGCTGATGAACATGGTGGTCGGGCACCTGCTGCTCGTGCTGTTCTTCACCGCCACCTCGTGGTTCATCTTCGAGGCGGGCGGCTGGTGGTCGCTCTTCGGTATCGGCACCTTCGCCTTCGGCTTCGTCTTCACCTTGTTCGAGATCCTGGTGGCCGTCCTCCAGGCTTACGTCTTCGCGCTGCTCACCGCTGTCTACATCCAGCTCGCAGTCGCCGAGGAGCACTAATTACGGTTCGCGCAACCGCACGAACCGACATCACGGAAGGAAATACATAACGTGGACATCGCTGCTATCAACGGCAACATCGCCACCGTCGGATACGGCCTCGCCGCCATCGGCCCGGCCATCGGCGTGGGCATCGTCGTCGGCAAGACCATCGAGGGCGTCGCCCGTCAGCCTGAGCTGGCCGGCCGCCTCCAGGTCCTGATGTACATCGGTATCGCGTTCACCGAGGCGCTCGCCTTCATCGGTATCGCTACCTACTTCATCTTCGTCTGATCCTCTTTAGCCCATCCCGTAAGGAGGAACGATGCTCAAGAGTGTCGTGATCGCCGCGACGGAGGAGACGCACAACCCGCTGATCCCCCAGTGGCCGGACATCATCGTCTCGCTCATCTGCTTCATCATCATCTTCGTGCTGTTCTGGAAGCTCGTGCTTCCGCGCATGAAGAAGCTGCTTGACGAGCGCGCGGAGGCGATCGAGGGCAACATCGCGAAGGCCGACGAGGCCCAGCACAAGGCTGAAGCGCTGCTCGAGGAGTACACCGCCCAGCTCGCCGACGCGCGCGCCGAGGCGGCCAAGATCCGCGAGACGGCCCGCACCGACGGCCAGAAGATCGTCGCGGAGGCCAAGGAGAACGCCACGGCCGAGGCTGCACGCGTGACCGCCGCCGCCCAGGCGCAGATCGAGGCAGAGCGCCAGGGCGCGCTCGTCTCGCTCCGCGGCGAGGTGGGCTCGCTCGCGATCGACCTCGCCTCCGGCGTCGTCGGCGAGGTGCTCACGGACGACAAGAAGGCTCAGGCGATCGTCGATCGATTCCTGGCCGACCTCGAGTCCAGCGAGAAGGCCGAGAAGGCAGGGTCGAGCAACTGATGGGAAGCGCCTCCAGAGAAGCACTGGCCCGATCCGTCTCGGCTCTCGCCGGGCTCGGGTCCAAGGCCGATCTGGCGACGGCTGAAGACCTGTTCGCCGCAGGACGAGTCGTCGCCGACTCCGCCCAGCTCCGTTCGGTCCTCAGCGACCCTTCGGCTTCGGCAGAGGGCAAGGCCGCGCTGGTCCAGCGCGTCTTCGCCTCGCTCTCCGCGCCGGCGGTCGAGCTGCTGAGCGTCGTGTCGAGCGAGCGCTGGTCGAACCAGGACGACATGCTGGCGGCCATCGAGGAGCTCGGCATCCGGTCGATCGCCGCGTCGTCGCCGCGCAATGTGGACATCCCGGGCGAGCTCTTCGCGTTCGGAGGCGCCGTGACCTCCGACGCAGAGCTCGAGCTCGCGCTCCGCAGCAAGCTCGCGGCTCCCGAGGCGAAGGCCGACCTGGCCGAGCGTCTGCTCGCGGGCAAGGCCTCGAAGCAGACCGTCGCGATCGTGCGCCAGCTGGTACTCCAGCCGCGCGGCCGCAGCATCCGCGAATCGCTGCGCGACGCCGCGCGCGTCGTGGCGGCCCAGTACGGCCAGACGATCGCCACGGTCGTCACGGCCATGCCCCTCCCGGCCGAGCAGGCCGAGCGCCTGCGCGCGAGCCTCGCCGCGAAGTACGGCGACCTCAAGCTCAACGAGGTCGTCGACCCGTCGATCCTCGGCGGACTGCGTGTGCAGATCGGCGACGACGTCATCGACGGCAGCGTCGCGTCGCGCCTCACCGAACTTCGACTTCAGCTGGCGGGCTGACCGCCCTCTATACAGAGAAACCAGGGAATTACGATGGCAGACATTCAGATCAGCCCCGATGAGATCCGGGACGCGCTCAAGGACTTCGTCTCGAAGTACGAGCCGACCGGGGCCGAGACCACCGAGGTCGGTCACGTCCTCGACGCCTCCGACGGCATCGCGCACGTCGAGGGGCTCCCCGGCGTGATGGCCAACGAGCTCATCCGCTTCGCGGACGGCACGCTGGGCCTGGCGCAGAACCTCGACGAGAACGAGGTCGGCGTCGTGGTGCTCGGCGAGTTCGACGAGATCGTCGAGGGCATGGAGGTGACCCGCACCGGCGAGGTCCTCTCCGTCCCGGTCGGCGACGGCTACCTCGGCCGTGTCGTCGATCCGCTCGGCAACCCGATCGACGGTCTCGGCGAGATCGCCACCGAGGGCCGCCGCGCGCTCGAGCTCCAGGCGCCCGGCGTCATGCAGCGCAAGTCGGTGCACGAACCGCTCCAGACCGGCATCAAGGCGATCGACGCCATGATCCCCGTCGGCCGCGGCCAGCGTCAGCTGATCATCGGCGACCGCCAGACCGGCAAGACGGCGATCGCGATCGACACGATCATCAACCAGAAGGCCAACTGGGAGTCGGGCGACGTCAACAAGCAGGTCCGCTGCATCTACGTCGCCATCGGCCAGAAGGGCTCGACCATCGCTTCGGTGAAGGGTGCGCTCGAGGACGCCGGTGCGATGGAGTACACCACCATCGTCGCTGCCCCGGCCTCTGACCCGGCGGGCTTCAAGTACCTTGCGCCCTACACCGGTTCGGCGATCGGCCAGCACTGGATGTACGGCGGCAAGCACGTGCTCATCATCTTCGACGACCTGTCGAAGCAGGCCGAGGCCTACCGCGCCGTGTCGCTCCTCCTGCGTCGTCCGCCGGGACGCGAGGCCTATCCGGGCGACGTCTTCTACCTGCACTCCCGCCTCCTGGAGCGTTGCGCCAAGCTCTCCGACGAGCTGGGCGCCGGCTCGATGACCGGTCTGCCGATCATCGAGACCAAGGCGAACGACGTCTCGGCCTACATCCCGACCAACGTGATCTCGATCACCGACGGCCAGATCTTCCTGCAGTCCGACCTCTTCAACGCCAACCAGCGTCCCGCGGTCGACGTCGGAATCTCGGTCTCCCGAGTCGGCGGCGACGCGCAGGTTAAGTCGATCAAGAAGGTCTCCGGCACGCTCAAGCTCGAGCTCGCTCAGTACCGCTCGCTCGAGGCGTTCGCGATGTTCGCCTCCGATCTGGATGCGGCCAGCCGTCGCCAGCTCGCCCGCGGTGCGCGCCTGACCGAGCTGCTCAAGCAGCCGCAGTACTCGCCGTTCCCCGTCGAGGAGCAGGTCGTCTCGATCTGGGCCGGCACCAACGGCAAGCTCGACGAGGTCGCGGTGGAGGACATCCTCCGCTTCGAGGCCGAGCTGCTCGACCACCTGCGTCGCAACACCGACATCCTCACCACGCTGCGCGAGACGAACGTCCTCGACGACGAGACGGTTGAGAAGCTGGGTGCCGAGGTCGACAAGTTCAAGCTCGAGTTCCAGACGGGCGAGGGCAAGCCGCTCGCCTCGGTCGGGCGCGAGGAGTTCGAGGCCAGCGCCGAAGAGGACGTCAACCAGGAGCGCATCGTCAAGGCGAAGCGCTGAGCACGGATAGGTACTGAGGAAGACACATGGGAGCACAGCTTCGGGTCTACCGGCAGAAGATCAGGTCTGCCCAGACGACCAAGAAGATCACCCGTGCCATGGAGCTGATCTCCGCCTCACGCATCCAGAAGGCGCAGGCTCGGGTGGCCGCATCCTCGCCGTACGCCCGCGCGATCACGCGCGCGGTGTCGGCGGTGGCGACCTACTCGAACGTCGAGCACGTCCTCACCACCGAGCCTGAGAAGATCGAGCGCGCTGCGATCGTCATCTTCTCGTCCGACCGCGGTCTCGCCGGTGCGTTCAACTCGAACGTGCTCAAGGAGTCCGAGAAGCTCGCCGAGCTGCTGCGCAGCCAGGGCAAGGAGGTCGTCTACTTCTTGGTCGGGCGCAAGGCGCAGGGCTACTTCAGCTTCCGTCGCCGCGCGTTCGAGCGGGTGTGGACCGGCAACACGGACAACCCCGAGTTCGAGCAGGCGAAGGAGGTCGCGGACGCGATCCTCGAGTCGTTCCTGCGTGACGCCTCGGACGGCGGCGTGGACGAGATCCACATCATCTACAACCGCTTCGTGAGCATGCTGACGCAGGAGCCGCAGATCGTGCGCCTGCTGCCGCTGGAGGTCGTGGAGGGCGTCGAGGAGCCGGACCGCACTCAGGTGCTTCCGCTCTACGAGTTCGAGCCGGATGTCAACACCGTGCTCGACTCGCTCCTGCCGGTCTACATCGAGAGCCGCATCTTCAACGCGATGCTGCAGTCGGCCGCTTCCAAGCACGCGGCGACGCAGAAGGCGATGAAGGCCGCGAGCGACAACGCCGACAAGCTCATCACCGACTACACGCGACTGGCCAACAACGCCCGCCAGGCGGAGATCACCCAGCAGATCTCCGAGATCGTGGGCGGCGCGGACGCGCTGAGTTCGGCAAAATAATCGTCCAAACGAGAGAGAACGAATCATGACTACCGCTACCGCCGAGGCCCAGGCTTCGACCGCGCAGCCGGCCGGCGTGGGACGCATCGCCCGCGTCACCGGTCCGGTCGTCGACATCGAGTTCCCGCACGACTCGATCCCGGGCATCTACAACGCCCTCAAGACCACCATCACCATCGGCGAGCAGTCGACCGAGATCACGCTCGAGGTCGCTCAGCACCTCGGTGACGACCTCGTCCGTGCCATCGCGCTGAAGCCCACCGACGGCCTGGTCCGCGGTGGCGAGGTCCGCGACACCGGCGCTCCGATCTCGGTGCCCGTCGGCGATGTGACCAAGGGCAAAGTCTTCAACGTGACCGGAGAGGTGCTCAACGCCGAGCCGGGCGAGACGATCGAGATCACCGAGCGCTGGCCGATCCACCGCCAGCCGCCGTCGTTCGACCAGCTGGAGTCCAAGACCCAGCTCTTCGAGACCGGCATCAAGGTGATCGACCTGCTCACCCCGTACGTGCAGGGTGGCAAGATCGGCCTGTTCGGCGGCGCGGGCGTCGGCAAGACCGTCCTCATCCAGGAGATGATCCAGCGCGTCGCGCAGGACCACGGTGGTGTGTCGGTGTTCGCCGGTGTCGGCGAGCGCACCCGTGAGGGCAACGACCTCATCCACGAGATGGAGGAGGCGGGCGTCTTCGACAAGACCGCCCTCGTCTTCGGCCAGATGGACGAGCCGCCGGGGACGCGTCTGCGCGTCGCCCTGTCGGCCCTGACCATGGCGGAGTACTTCCGTGATGTGCAGAAGCAGGACGTGCTGCTCTTCATCGACAACATCTTCCGCTTCACGCAGGCCGGTTCCGAGGTCTCCACGCTGCTCGGCCGCATGCCGTCCGCGGTGGGCTACCAGCCGAACCTCGCCGACGAGATGGGTGTGCTCCAGGAGCGCATCACCTCGACCCGCGGTCACTCGATCACCTCGCTGCAGGCGATCTACGTGCCGGCCGACGACTACACCGACCCGGCGCCGGCGACCACGTTCGCGCACCTCGACGCCACGACGGAGCTCTCGCGTGAAATCGCGTCGAAGGGTCTGTACCCGGCCGTCGACCCGCTGACCTCGACGTCGCGCATCCTCGACCCCCGTTACCTGGGTGCCGACCACTACCGCGTGGCGATCACCGTCAAGCAGATCCTCCAGAAGAACAAGGAACTGCAGGAGATCATCGCGATCCTCGGTGTCGACGAGCTGTCCGAAGAGGACAAGATCACCGTCTCGCGGGCGCGTCGCATCCAGCAGTTCCTCTCGCAGAACACCTACATGGCGAAGAAGTTCACGGGTGTCGAGGGCTCGACCGTCCCGCTGAAGGACACCATCGAGTCGTTCGACGCCATCGCCAAGGGCGAGTTCGACCACGTGGCCGAGCAGGCGTTCTTCAACGTCGGTGCGATCTCCGACGTCGAGGAGAAGTGGGCGCAGATCCAGAAGGAGAACGGCTGAGCATGGCTGTCCCCGGTGGTTCATCTCTCCGTGTCAGCGTCGTCGCCGCCGACCACGAAGTGTGGTCGGGAGAGGCGAGCATGGTCGTCGCACGGACGGTGGAGGGGCAGATCGGCATCCTGCCCGGACACGAACCGTTGCTCGCCATCCTCGCCCAGGGCGAGGTGCGTGTGACCCTGAACGGAGGCGAGTCGATCACGGCCCAGGCCGATGACGGTTTCCTCTCCGTCGAGAACAACACGGTCACCATCGTGGCCCGTCAGGCGGAGCTCGTCTGAGATGTTTGGCTACACGGCATGACCGACAAGGCAGCCCCGCTCGATCGCCAGTTCGGAGACGTCCGCGTCCCCGTGCTCGTCGTGACGGCGGGGCTTCCTGGTTCGGGCAAGTCCACCATCGCCGAGATCATCGCGGGCCGGCTCGGCGCGACGGCGATCTCGGTCGACCCGATCGAGGGCGCCATCCTGCAGGCCGGCATCGACGCCGATCAGCCGACGGGACTCGCGGCCTACCTGGTGGCCGAACGGATGGCCGAGCAGGTGCTGCTGAGTGGCCATTCGGTGATCGTCGACGCCGTGAACGCCGTCGAGCCGGCACGTCTGCAGTGGCGCGACCTGGCCGAGCGCTGCGGCGTGACGCTGCGCGTGATCGAAACGGTGTGCACCGACGAACAACTCCACCAGGAGCGCCTCTCGAAGCGCACGAGCCTGATCGCCGCCTATGCGGTGGAACAGAGCATCGAAGACTACGCCGAGTGGAAGGGCGCAGCTGCGTCGCTTCCCCGGATCACGCTCGACACCTCACGCCCGCTCGGTGAGAACGTCGACGCGGCCTTCGGGTTCCTGGAGCGCTGAGTGCTCGTTCTCCTGCCTCCGTCGGAAACCAAGCGCGACGGGGGAGCGGGGGTCCCGCTCGCCTTCGAGTCGCTGGGCTTTCCTGGACTGACGTCCACTCGCGCCGCGCTCGTCGATGACACCGTGGCGATGACCGCATCGCCGGACGACGCAGCACGTGCCCTGAAACTGGGCCCGAAACACGCGGCCTCCGAGGTGGGGCGCAACCGCGTCCTGCGTTCGTCTCCTACGATGCCGGCATTGCTGCGCTACACCGGCGTGCTGTACGACGCCCTGGATGCCGTTTCGCTTTCCGATGAGCAGTGGCGCTTCGCGGCCGAGAGTGTGGTGGTGCAGTCCGCGCTGCTGGGACTGGTGCGGGCCGATGATCCCATCCCGGCCTACCGGCTTTCCTTCGACTCACGGCTCTCGCCGTCGCTCAAGAAGCGGTGGAGCGGGGTGTGCGCCGATGTGCTCGCCTCGGTTGACGGCGTCATTCTCGACCTGCGGTCGGAAGGCTACGCCGCGCTCGGTCCGCTGCCGACGCGCGCGGACGCGCACTATCTCCGCGTTCTCGCGCGCGACGAACACGGGACGCTTCGCGCGCTCAACCACTTCAACAAGCAAGCCAAAGGTCTGTTCACACGCGCGCTGATCGAGCGGGGCGAGGACTTCGCGTCGACCATGGAGCTGCTGAGCTGGGCGGCGGACGAAGGCTACGACCTGACTCCGTCTGCCGATCGTCCAGGGGAGTTGAACCTGGTGGTGCCCGAAGTGACCGGGACGCCGGGCAAGCTCACCGCCGTTCTCCGCCTTGCGCACTGAGCCCGTCTCGCGCACTGGGACCGTCGCGCTCGAAGGGTCAGGGTGCTGACTCTCAGCAGGCTGAGAATACGCTGCGGCCGCGGACTCGGGGTGGAGTTTCGCGCGTAAGTGAGATAAACTCAACTCACGAGAAAGGGGACATCCCGCACGGGTCGCCCGCCGCGCAGCGGATCGACCCCCACCAGCCAGTCGGGTCGGCGCGTCGATCGCGGGCACGTTCTTCGAGCGTGCCGAGTCCGGACCGGTGTGGCGGCAGCACAGTGATTCCGCCTGCGGTCGGGCACGAGCGGACGCGCCGTCACCAGCGAGAACGGTTCCGATGATCGCGAACGCCGACCCGACTCCTCTCGTGTCGTGCGGCGGTCGGGCCGGCCGCGGTCGACTCCCGGTCGAGTTGCCGAGCACCATCACCGACCCGCGCGGAAGCAGCCCTCGAAGTGGTCGTCGACCATGCCCGTCGCCTGCATGAGCGCATACATGGTGGTGGGTCCGACGAAGCGGAAGCCGCGGCGGCGCAACTCCTTGCTGAGGGCCGTCGACTCGGGCGTCACCGCCGGCACATCTCCCCATTCGCGAGGCCTCTCGCGAGGCCCGGCGGGAGCGAAGCCCCACATCAGCACCTCGAGGGGCACGTCGAGCGCGAGGGTCGCCCTGGCGTTCGAGATGGTCGCCTCGATCTTGCCACGGTGGCGGATGATCCGCTCGTCGCCCAGAAGGCGCTGCACGTCGTCTTCCGTCATCGTTGCGACGCGCGTGGGGTCGAAGCCGTGGAAGACCTCGCGGAAGGCGGGCCGGCGCCGCAGGATCGTGATCCAGGACAGCCCTGCCTGAAACCCTTCGAGGCAGAGCTTCTCGTAGAGGGCGCGCGCATCGTGCTGGGGTGTGCCCCATTCCTCGTCGTGGTACCGGCGGTATTCGGCGTCGCTCGCCGACCACGAGCATCGGGCGACCCCGTCGTCGCCCACGACGAGCGCCGCTCGGCGTGTGGCTGAGGCCGTGGTCGACGCTGCAGTCGACGCGGTGGTCGCGGTGGCAGGTGTCTGTTCGTCGCGCTGATCGGTCGTCGTCATGCGGCCAGGGTGATCCCCTCGTGCTCCAGCAGCCACAGCTTGGTGGGGATGCCGTCGCCGCCGCTGTAGCCGGTGATCTTGCCGGTCGACGAGAGCACCCGATGGCAGCCGATTATGATCGGCACCGGATTCGCGCCCACGGCGCCTCCGATCGCCCGGCCGTACCCCGGCCGTCCGATCGCGAGACCGAGTTCGCCGTAGGTCGTGAGGGCTCCGTATTCGAGATCGGCCAGGCGTTCCCACACGGCTGTGCGGAAGGGGGTGCCCGTCAGGTGCACGGGGACGTCGAAGGATCGGCGGTCGCCCGCGAAGTACTCCGCGAGCTGCGCGGCGGCATCGTCGAGGACGGCGGAGCTGCGCTCCGCGTGGTCATCGAGCGGAAGAACGCCGTCGCGGGCGATCGAGAGCGACGTGACGGCCTCGCCGTCGCCGGTCAGCTCGATGCGCCCGATCGGGCTCGGGATGCGGAGGAGGTGCGTGAGGGAACTGCTCATGGCTCGACTCTAGAGCCAGCGTCCGACACCGACTCGCGGAAATCGGACATGGGGGAGAAGTCCTCGAAGCGCGCTCCTGTGGAGGGATTTCCGATTCGATCGCCGGCGTGCAGCTGCCTAGACTCGACGCCATGGCGAGCATCGAATACCGCACCCTCGGACCGTCCGGGCTGATCGTGTCCACGATCGGCCTAGGCTGCAACAATTTCGGACGCGCCGGCACGGCGACCGAGACGCAGGAGGGCACAGATGCCGTCATCGGCGCGGCGATCGACGCCGGTGTGACCTTCTTCGACACGGCCGACATCTACGGCAAGGAGCGCGGGCTCTCCGAGACGTTGATGGGCGCATCGCTGGTGGGCAAGCGCGACAAGATCGTCCTCGCGACCAAGTTCGGCATGGACATGGCGGGCGCCAACGGCCCCGACTGGGGTGTGCGCGGCTCCCGACGCTACATCAGGCTCGCTGTGGAGGCCTCGCTGCGTCGGCTGCGCACCGACTGGATCGACCTGTACCAGTTGCACCGTCCCGACCCGGCGACGCCGATCGAGGAGACTCTCGCGACGCTCGACGATCTGATCACCGAGGGCAAGATCCGCTACATCGGCCACTCCAATCTCTCCGGGTGGCAGATCGCCGAGGCGGAGTTCACGGCCCGGCTCGCCGGGCATCCCCGCTTCATCTCGTCGCAGAACGAGTACAGCCTGCTGGAGCGCGATGCCGAGCGCGAGGTGCTTCCCGCCGTCAACGCCTACGGCCTCGGCTTCCTGCCGTTCTTCCCGCTGTACAACGGCCTGCTCACCGGCAAGTTCAGCCGATCGGGCGGCCCGGCCGACAGCCGCATCATGATGATCCGCAAGCACCTGCTCGACGAAGCGCCGTGGGATGCCATCGAGCAGTACCAGGCGTTCTGCGATGAGCGTGGCGTGACGATGCTGGCGGCGACGTTCGCCTGGCTGCTGGCGCAACCCGGGCTCACGAGCGTGATCGCGGGTGCCACCCGGCCCGAGCAGATCGTGGCCAACGCGGAGGCGGCCACCGCCTGGTCACCCACTCCCGACGACCTGGAGCGCATCTCCGGCTTCTTCCCACCGCGCGGCTGAGTGGTGTTCGCCCAGGGCGAACGCCATCCCAGTTGTGAGTGAGCACTCACTCCGTTTACGCTCTCCTTCGTGGAAACCGGTGTGACGACGGATGCGCGCGCTGCGGCGGCGGTCGACCAGGAGGTCGGCCAGCCGGGGCGGACGCGGGCCCAGCCGCTGGCACCCGAAGACCGCAAGGCGATGATCATCGATGCGGTCATCCCCCTCCTCATCGAGCACGGACGCGGGGTGACCTCCCGCCAGATCGCGGACGCGGCCGGAATCGCCGAAGGCACGATCTTCCGCGCGTTCGGCGATAAGGAGACGCTCGTCCAGGCGGCCGTCGAGAAGTACCTCGACCCCGAACCGCTCCGGCAGGCGCTGCGCTCCATCGACCCCGCCCTTCCACTCGAGCACAAAGTGCGCGCGATCGTCTTCCTCCTGCGCGAGCGCTTCCGGAACGTGATGCGCATCATGGCCGTCGTCGGGCACGAGCGGCCTCCGGTCCCGCAGGAGCGCAGCGAGTTCGCGGCCATCATCGCGCGGGTTCTCGCGCCGGAGGCGGACGACCTCAATTGGCCGCCGGAGCGCGTTGCGCACATCCTCCGCCTCATCAGCTTCTCGTCCGCGTTCCCCGCACTGAACGACGGAATCGAGTTCAGCGTCGACGACCTGGCCCGGATCGCCCTGGTGGGCGTCGCAGGCCGGCCGTTCGCGATCCACACCCCTACGACCGCCGCGGACGCGGCACACGGAGAACCACGATGCTCCTGAAACTCCTCGGCCGGTTCCTCCGGCCGCACTGGCCGCTCCTCGTCGGGGTGGTGGTCTTCCAGCTCGCCCAGTCGCTGCTCTCACTCTGGCTGCCCACGCTGAACGCCGACATCGTCGACAACGGCATCGCGAAAGGCGACACCGGTTACATCCTCTCGACCGGCGCGGAGATGCTCGGCGTCACCATCGTGCAGATCGCCTGCGCGATCACAGCCGTCTACTTCGGGGCGAAAGTCGCGATGCTGGTCGGTCGCGACCTGCGCGGCGCCATCTTCCACCGCGTCAGCGAGTTCTCCGAGCGGGAGGTCACCCATTTCGGTGCTCCGTCGCTGATCACGCGCAACACCAACGACGTGCAGCAGGTGCAGATGCTCGTGCTGATGACGTGCACGCTGCTGGTATCGGCTCCGATCCTGGCGATCGGCGGAATCATCCTGGCCATGCGCCAAGACATCCAGCTGTCGTGGCTCATCGCGGTGAGCGTTCCGGTCCTGCTGATCGCGGTGAGCGTCATCATCGTCAGGATGGTCCCGCTGTTCCGCATGATGCAGGAGCGGATCGACAGGGTCAACCGCGTGCTGCGCGAGCAGCTCACCGGCATCCGCGTGGTCCGGGCGTTCGTGCGCGAGAAGGTCGAGACCGATCGCTTCACCGTCGCCAACGACGAGGTGACCGACACCGCGATCCGCGCCGGGCGCCTGTTCGCGCTGATGTTCCCGATCGTGATGCTGGTGCTCAACGTGTCCAGCGTCGCGGTGATCTGGTTCGGCGCGTTCCGGGTGGCAGACGGGTCGATGCAGATCGGGACCCTGACGGCCTTCCTGCAGTACCTCATGCAGATCCTCATGGGCGTCATGATGTCCACGATGATGGCGGTGCTCGTGCCGCGTGCGGCGGTCTGCGCCGACCGGATCGGCCAGGTTCTGGGAACGGAGCCGTCGGTCGCGGTCCCCACCGCACCCGTGACCGAGGTGTCCGCGAAGGGCACCGTCGAGTTCGTCGGCGTGGGCTTCTCGTATCCGGGAGCCGAGCAGCCGGTGCTCAGCGACGTGACGTTCTTCGCCGATGCCGGCAAGACGACGGCGATCATCGGCAGCACCGGCGCGGGCAAGACCACGCTGATCAATCTCATCCCGCGGCTGTTCGACGCCACGAGCGGCATCGTGCTGGTCGACGGTGTGGACGTCGCCGAGCTGGATCCCGAGCTGCTCTGGTCGCGCATCGGCCTGGTGCCGCAGAAGCCGTACCTGTTCTCCGGGACGGTGGCGAGCAATCTCCGGTACGGCAACCCGGACGCCGACGACGAGGAGCTCTGGCGCGCGCTCGAGATCGCCCAGGCCAAGGGATTCGTCGAGGAGATGCCCGAGAAGCTGGAGGCGCCCATCGCCCAGGGCGGCACGAACGTCTCCGGCGGCCAGCGTCAGCGGCTCGCGATAGCCCGTGCGCTCGTCAGCCGCCCGGAGATCTTCATCTTCGACGACTCGTTCTCGGCCCTCGACACCGCGACGGACGCGCGCCTGCGGCAGGCGCTGGGGCGGAACGTGTCCGACGCCACCATGATCGTGGTGGCCCAGCGTGTGTCCACGATCGTCGACGCCGACCAGATCATCGTTCTCGACGACGGCAGGGTGGTCGGCCGCGGCACGCACGCCGAACTCGTCGAGAACAACCCGACCTACGCCGAGATCGTCTCGTCGCAGCTGACCGCGGAGGAGGCGGCATGAGCCGCGCTGACGGCGCCCGGGGCGGCGCGACGACACCGACACCGGTCCGCACTCCGGTCCGGCGCGGTCCGGGCGGCGGTCCCTTCGGCGGAATGACCATGCCGGGCGACAAGTCGATGAACTTCGGTCCGTCGGCGAAGCGACTGGCCGGCCGCCTGCGCCCCGAGCGGGTCGGGATCGTCTTCGTGACTCTCCTGGCCGTGGTGAGCGTGTTCTTCGCGGTGCTCGGCCCCAAGCTGCTCGGGAACGCGATCAACCTGGTGTTCGCCGGAGCGATCTCCGCGCAGCTGCCGAAGGGCATCACCCAGGCGCAGGCGATCGCGGGCCTGCGCGCCCGCGGCCAGGGTCAGCTCGCCGATCTGATCTCGGGGATGACGCTCACGCCCGGTCAGGGAATCGACTTCGCTGCTGTCGGTCACGTGCTGATGTGGGTTCTCGCCCTCTATATCGCGTCGTCGGTGTTCAGCTACCTGCAGGGCTATGTGCTCAACGGGATCACGCAGCGCACCGTGTACCGGTTGCGCCAGGACGTGGAGGCGAAGATCCACCGCCTCCCGCTGACGTACTTCGACCGGATGCAGCGCGGCGAGCTCTTGAGCCGCGTCACGAACGACATCGACAACATCTCGCAGACCCTGCAGCAGACGTTGAGCCAGCTGCTCACCTCCTTGCTGACGGTGATCGGCGTCACGGTGATGATGTTCGTGGTGTCGCCGCTGCTGGCCGTGATCGCGCTGATCACCATTCCACTCACGCTGTTGGTGACCACGCTGATCGCGAAACGATCGCAGAAGCTGTTCGTGGCGCAGTGGCGCAACACCGGCGAGCTCAACGGGCAGATCGAGGAAGCCTTCACCGGGCACTCGCTGGTGAAGGTGTTCGGCCGGCACCGCGAGGTGGAGGAGCGGTTCCGTCAGAAGAACCAGGAGATGTACCAGGCCAGCTTCGGAGCACAGTTCATCTCCGGCTTGATCATGCCGTCGATGATGTTCGTCGGCAACCTGATGTACGTCGCGATCGCCGTCGTCGGCGGCCTCCAAGTGGCGAGCGGGGCGATGCAGCTGGGCGACGTGACGGCGTTCATCCAGTACTCCCGTCAGTTCACCCAGCCGCTGACGCAGCTCGGCTCGATGGCCAATCTGCTGCAGTCCGGCGTCGCCAGCGCCGAGAGGGTGTTCGAACTCCTCGACGCGGACGAGCAGACCCCTGACCCGGCTGAGCCGGCGAGCCCCGAGGGCACGCGCGGTCGGCTGGCCTTCGAGGACGTGTCCTTCCGCTACGCGCCGGACACTCCGCTCATCGAGGACCTCTCGCTGGTGGCCGAACCCGGCCAGACCGTCGCGATCGTCGGACCGACCGGGGCCGGCAAGACGACCCTGGTCAACCTGATGATGCGCTTCTACGACCTCGACTCGGGGCGGATCACCCTCGACGGTGTCGACATCGCGTCGATGACGCGTCACGATCTGCGGGCGCGGATGGGCATGGTGCTCCAGGACACCTGGCTGTTCAAGGGCACCATCCGCGAGAACATCGCGTACGGGCGCCCGGATGCCACCGACGAGGAGATACTCGATGCCGCCCGCGCGACGTACGTCGATCGGTTTGTGCGCACGCTCCCCGACGGCTACGACACCGTGCTCGATGACGAAGGCTCGAACGTCTCGGCGGGCGAGAAGCAGCTGCTCACCATCGCGCGCGCGTTCCTCGCGCGCCCGAGCGTCCTGATCCTGGACGAGGCGACATCGTCCGTCGACACCCGCACGGAGCTCCTGGTGCAGAAGGCCATGAGCGTGTTGCGCACCGACCGCACGTCGTTCGTGATCGCGCACCGGTTGTCGACCATCCGCGACGCCGACCTGATCCTGGTGATGGAGGCCGGCCGGATCGTCGAGCAGGGCACCCACACGGAGCTGCTCGCGCGCGGCGGGGCCTATTACACGCTCTACAACGCGCAGTTCGCGGCGCCGGCGGAGGAAGGGGCTTAGAGCCGACGGGCTCAGACCCGACGGGGCTCAGAGCCGTGCCTTGACCGCTCGCACGCACCAGAAGAGGCCGTACGCGAGCAGCCCGATGGCGATCGCGATGAGCAGGAACACCCCGAACGGCACGCTCACCAGCGCCTTCAGGCTGCCGTCGAGGCCGGCCGCCTTCGACGGGTCGAACGTGATCGCCCCGGCGACGACCAGGCCTCCGACCAGCACCAGGGCGACACCCTTGGCGACGTAGCCGACGCGACCGAGGACGGTGATGGCTCCGGCCCACCGGTCGGGCGGCAGCTTGAGGTCGCGCTCGAAACGGTGCGTGACACCGTTGCGGATGAAGCCGACGCCGACCACCACGATGATCAGTCCGATCAGCGCCAGCAGGAAGACTCCGCCCGGCAGCGCCAGAAGGCGCGCGCTCGCCGTCTTCTCGCTCGAGGAGGCGTTGTGGTGGCCTCCGCTCGCGATGGAGACCGTGACAACGGCCAGCGCGGCGTAGACGACGGCCTTCACGACCTCCAGCAGCGTGGTCCCCGCGCCGTGCGCCGTGAACGCCACCAGCAACTGCCACACTGCGAGCACGATCAGGCCGACGACGATCGCCCAGAGCACGAAGACACCGCCGGGCACCGCCGCCACCGCCTGCAGCGCGCCGGACTGGTCGGCCTGGCCGCCCGCGCCCGCGGCGACGGCCAGCGCGATGAGGCCGATGAGGATGTGCAGGAGGCCGATGGAGGCCAGCCCGACGCGGGCGAGGATCCGTACGGTCGTACTGTGCTCGAGGCGAGATGCGGCTCGGGTGGGTGCGCTCATGGCATGCAGGGTACGCGGGGTCCCGGCCCACCGGAATCTCGGGTACCGTAGAGAGCTGAGTCCGTCGTGCCATCGCGCGGCGGCGAAGATCTGAATAGAGGAGGCCGGCATGGACATCGACCTCAGCGTCTTGCGTCTCATGGAGCGCGAGAAGGAGATCCCGTTCGACGAGCTTGTGCAGATCATCGAGCAGGCCATCCTGACCGCGTATCTCAAGCACACCAACCAGGCCGACCACCGTCACGGGCACAGCGACCAGCCGCCCGCCGCGCGCGTGCACCTGGATCGCAAGACCGGGCATGTCACCGTCTACGTTCCCGAACGCGACGACGAGGGCAACATCATCGGCGAGGCCGAGGACAGCCCGAGCGACTTCGGGCGCATCGCGGCTTTCGCGGCCAAGCAGGTGATCAACCAGCGGTTGCGCGACATCGCGGACGACGCGGTGCTCGGCGAGTTCCGCGGCCGCGAGGGCGACATCGTCGCCGGCGTCATCCAGCAGGGCCCCAACCCGCGCATGATCCACATCGACCTGGGCAGCGTGGAGGCCATCCTGCCTCCCGAGGAGCAGGTGCCGGGGGAGGAGTACACCCACGGTTCGCGCATCCGTGTCTATGTGACCAGCGTCGCCAAGGGTGCGAAGGGGCCGTCGATCACGGTCTCGCGCACGCATCCGGCTCTCGTCCGCAAGCTGTTCGCCCTCGAAGTGCCCGAGATCGCCAGCGGCGTCGTCGAGATCGTCTCGTTGGCGCGGGAGGCCGGCCACCGCACCAAGATCGCCGTGCGTGCGACGGAGCCCGGAGTGAACGCCAAGGGCGCCTGCATCGGCGAGCTCGGTCAGCGCGTGCGTGCGGTGACGGCGGAGCTCAACAACGAGAAGATCGACATCGTCGACTACTCGCCCGACCTCGCCACGTTCGTCTCGAGCGCGCTCTCGCCGGCCAAGGTGACCAGTGCCTTCGTGATCGACGAGTCGCTCAAGGCGGTGCGCGCGCTCGTCCCCGACTACCAGCTGTCGCTGGCGATCGGCAAGGAGGGGCAGAACGCGCGGCTCGCGGCGAAGCTCACGGGCGCGAAGATCGACATCCAGCCCGATTCGATCCTCGACGACAAGTAAGCGAGGGCTGGATGTCGATCTTCGCGCCGTGCCGACGCGGCGAAGCCGTGGCGACACGGTTGCCGAAGGCATACGAGCACGACATCCAGCCCGATTCGATCCTCGACGACGAATAAGGCAGCCGAAGGAATGCGCAGCGTGTGCCCGGTGTTGCATCAGACGGCGGAGTCCGTCCTGATTCGGCGCAGAGATGCGTGAGGGGTAAGATGGAAGCCGTCAGAACGTGCGTCGGATGCCGTTCTCGCGCTCCCCGGTCCTCACTTCTGAGGGTCGTTCTCCGGAATTCGGAAATCGTGGCGGACCCGTCCGCCACTCTCCCCGGACGGGGCGCGTGGCTGCATCCGGTCGACGAGTGTCTCGATCTCGCACTCACGCGCAAGGCCTTCGGTCGTGCGCTGAGAGCGCAGGGGAGCCTCGACCCGACGGCCATCCGGGCCGCACTGCGATCCCGCCAGGGGCCGCACTGAGAGAACAGGCTGAAGAAGCAGTGACTTCACATGAGTGACAACC
>NZ_CAMFLC010000023.1 GCF_945957465.1 uncultured Leifsonia sp. | reverse complement strand
AACCGGCGCGTGCTGTGGCGCTACGCCGCCCGCAACGCGGTGCTCCCGCAGATCCAGAGCTTCGCGCTCGCCATCGGCTTCATCGTCAGCGGGACGATCGTCATGGAGATGGTCTTCTCGTATCCCGGCATCGGCCTGCTCCTGCTCAACGCGACGAACGCGAAGGACTACGCGCTGATGCAGGGCATCTTCCTCGTGCTGGTCCTGGCGGTGCTGATCGCGAACATCGTCGCGGACATCGCCTACGCCATCCTCGACCCGCGCACTCGTCAGACGGAGGCCTGATCATGACCATCCCCACCTCCACCGGTGTCGGCACCCCGGAGACCGTGGCCGTGCTGGCCGTGGACACGAAACCTCGGAAGAAGACCACGTTCTGGTCGCAGCTGAAGGTCTCGCTGGCCATGTTCAGCAACCCGAAGTCGGCCGCCGGCCTCATCATCATGGGCGTCTTCATCCTCGTCGCCGTCTTCGCGCCGTGGATCGCTCCCTACGACCCGAACGCGCAGCATCTGAACGAGACGCTTCAGCCGCCGTCGTTCACGCACCTCCTCGGCACGACCCACATCGGGCAGGACGTGTTCAGCCAGCTCGTCTACGGGACCCGCGGCGTGCTCGTCGTCGGCTTCCTGGCCACGATCATGGCCACTGTCGTCGCGATCATCGTCGGCGTCACCGCGGGATACCTGCGCGGATGGAAGAGCGAGTCGCTGTCGGCGCTGTCGAATGTCTTCCTGGTCATCCCCGGCCTGCCGCTGATGATCATCGTCGCCTCGCAGTTCCAGGACCCGCCGCTCGCGCTCATCGCCGCCGTCCTCGGCCTGACCGGCTGGGCGTGGGGTGCGCGCGTGCTGCGCGCGCAGACCATGTCGCTGCGCAACCGCGACTTCATCCAGGCCGCCCGGGCGAACGGCGAGCCGCTGTACCGCGTCATCCTCGTTGAGATGCTGCCCAACCTGCTGGCGATCATCGCGTCGAGCTTCGTCGGCACGATGACGGCCGCGGTGCTGGGCCTGACGACGCTCGCGTTCATCGGTGTCATCCCGGTCTCGAATCTGAACTGGGGGACCATCCTGTTCTGGGCGCAGCAGAACAACGCCTTCCCCGACTACTGGTGGTGGTACGTCCCCGCCGGACTGTGCATCGCGCTGCTCGGCGTCTCGCTCGCACTGATCAACTTCGGCATCGACGAGTACGTCAACCCGCGCCTGCGCTCGGCCGGCGAGCGTGCGCGGGCTATGAAGCGCAAGGGCATGAACATCAACGCCGCCGTCACCCAGGTGCGCACCGAGTCCACCGCGGCCGCGCAGGCCGCAGCATCCCCCGAAAGCAATACCGCATGACAACGATCCTTCCGTCCACCACCGGTGATCTCGAAAGGGAGGCCCTTCCGTACCTGGACCCGTCGCTCACGACAGCGGAGCGCGTCCGTGACCTCCTCGGCCGCATGACGCTCGAGGAGAAGGTCGGGCAGATGCTCCAGCTGGACGCGCGCGACGACCTCCGCGACCACGTCCTGCGGCGCCACGTCGGTTCGATCCTGCACACCTCGCCGGAGCGCATCCTGGAGGCCAACCGGCTGACCGGCGAGACCCGCCTGCGGATCCCGCTGCTCGTCGGCGAGGACTGCATCCACGGTCACTCGTTCTGGCCCGGCGCGACCATCTACCCGACGCAGCTCGGCATGGCCGCGTCGTGGGACGCCGAGCTGATCGAGCGCGTCGCCCGCGCCAGCGCGGAGGAGGTCGCCGTGACCGGCGTGCACTGGACGTTCTCGCCCGTGCTCTGCATCGCGCGCGACCTGCGCTGGGGACGGATCAGCGAGACCTTCGGGGAGGACCCGTTCCTCATCGCTGAGCTCGCCGGCGCCATGGTGCGCGGGTACCAGGGCGACGGCCTCGACGACCCGACCGCGATCCTCGCGACGGCCAAGCACTTCGCCGGATACTCCGAGACCCAGGGCGGCCGCGACGCGAGCGAGGCCGACATCTCCCGGCGCAAGCTGCGCAGCTGGTTCCTGCCGCCGTTCGAGCGCGTCGCCCGCGAGGGCTGCCGCACGTTCATGCTCGGCTACCAGAGCACCGACGGGGTGCCGATCACGATCAACGACTGGCTGCTCAGCGAGGTGCTGCGCGGTGAGTGGGGCTACACCGGCACCCTCATCACCGACTGGGACAACGTGGGCCGGATGGTGTGGGAGCAGAAGGTCCAGCCCGACTACGCCCATGCTGCGGCCGCGGCCGTGACCGCGGGGAACGACATGGTCATGACGACCCCGCTGTTCTTCGAGGGGGCCCTGGAGGCCGTCGAGCGGGGGCTGCTGGACGAGGACGCCTTCGACGCGGCCGTCGCGCGCATCCTGACCCTCAAGTTCGACCTCGGGCTGTTCGAGGACCCCCGACTGCCGTCCGCGGCTCTGGACGAGGTGGTCGGCAGTGCCGCGCACGCCGAGCTGAACCTCGAGATCGCGCGCCGCTCGATCGTGCTGCTGGAGAACGACGGGACGCTGCCGCTGGCGGCGCCGGCGCCGCAGCAGGCCCCGCTCCGTGTCGCGCTCGTCGGGCCGCTCGCCGACGACGCGCAGACGCAGCTCGGCGACTGGGCGGGCGGCTCCGGACAGGCGGGCTGGCTCGACGGCCAGCCGCGGGAGATGATCACGACGGTTCTCGACGGCCTCCGGGCGATCGAGGGGTGGAGCGTGCAGCATGCCCGCGGCGCCGACATCCTGACGCTCGAGGACGACCCGCGCGGCACGACGTTCCCCGACGGCCAGCCGCGGCCTCCCGTGGTCGTGCCGTCGCCGCCGGACCAGCGGCTGATCGCCGAAGCCGTCGCCGCCGCGGAGGCCGCCGATGTGGTCGTCGCCGTCGTCGGCGACCGGATCGAGCTCGTCGGCGAGGGCCGCTCGACGGCGACACTGGAGCTGATCGGCGGCCAGAACGCGTTGCTCGACGCCGTCATCGCGACCGGCACGCCGGTGGTGGTGGTGCTGCTGGCCTCCAAGCCGCTGGTGCTGCCGCCGTCGGCCGCGAAAGCCGCGGCCGTGCTGTGGGCGGCGAACCCCGGCATGCTGGGCGGTCAGGCGATCGCCGAGATCGTCGCCGGCCGGGTCGAGCCCTCCGGTCGCCTCCCGATCTCGTTCGCCCGCCACGTCGGCCAGCAGCCGACGTACTACAACCAGATCCGCGGCCAGCACGGCGACCGGTACGCCGACCTCACCCAGGCGCCGGCGTGGGCGTTCGGCCAGGGCCTGTCGTACACGACGGTGGAGTACAGCGACCTGGCGATCGCGGACGACGCGCTCGGCGTCGGGGATGAGATCGTCGCGGAGGTGACCGTCGCCAACACCGGCGACCGTCCCGCGCGCGAGACCGTGCAGGTGTACGTGCGCGACAAGGTCACGAGCGTCTCCTGGGCCGACACCGAGCTGAAGGCGTACCGCCAGGTCGACCTCGCGCCGGGCGAGACCAGGCGCGTGACCCTGCGACTCCCGGTCGCGGACTGCACGATCGTTGACGCGGCGGGCTGCCGCCAGGTGGAGCCGGGGGAGTTCGAACTGCTCGTGGGCCCCTCGTCGCGCGAGCGGGACCTGCTGGTGGCGGGGTTCGGGGTGCGCTGACCCGGAGCGACGCGAAAGGGCGCAGGATCCACGATCCTGCGCCCTTCACCCCGCGTTCGCTCAGCCCTGGCGAGCCTTGATCCGCGGGTTCTTCTTGTTGATGACGAATGTACGGCCGCGGCGGCGCACCACCTGCGAGCCGGGCATCGCCTTGAGCGATCCCAGTGAGTTCCGAACCTTCATGACTGACCTCCCTTATTGAAACCTGTTCTCAATAACGCGGGAGGCGGCCGGATTATGCCCCGCGCCCCCGCACCAGCGCCTCCGCCCCGCTCTCGAACCAGGCGCCGGCGCTCGGGCCGCCGTTGCACGTGCCGTCGCTGGCGCCGGGGTGCTTGACCCAGAGCAGGGCGTCGAGTTTGCTCGCGGGGGACTGGGTGATCTGCGGGTTCTGGCCGAGCGCGGCGCCGGGCGGGTTGCACCAGGTGCCCGTCCAGCCTGCGCCGTTGCGGGAGACGTCGATCACGAAATGCTTCCACCCGACGCGGGAGGACAGTTTGCCGGCATAGTCGCGCTCGGCTTGCGTGGTGTCGAAGTTCGAGACGTTCGTGAAGAAGCCGCGGGCGTCGGCGATGCCCGCCGCCTTCAAGTAGCCCGCCTGCACGTCCGGGCTCAGCCAGCGCGCGTTGCCGCCGTCGAGGTAGGTGCTCAGCCCGGCGGCGCCCAGCATGCTCACGGCGGAGCGGATCAGGGGGAGTCGGGTGTTCGCTACGCCGGCGCACTTCGGGCTCGGCAGCATGGAGAGGGAGTCCGGCTCGATCAGCACCACCGCACGGCTCCCGGCCAGGGCGGCGGCGAGGTGCCGGTTCCAATCGAGGTACCGGCTCGGCGCGAAGCCGCCGGCGGAGTAGTCTCCGCAGTCGCGGTCCGGGATCGCGTAGGTGACGAACACCGGCGTCGCGCCCTGCGCGGCCGCGGCGCGCAGGTGCCGCCGGATCACGCTGTCGAGCAGCGCCGGGGAGTACCAGTCGCCCAGCCAGACGGCGGTGGGCTGGCTCGCGATCCGGTCGATCAGCGCGGCCCTGTGCGTGTCGCCGGTGGCGGCCAGCCGGTCGGCCACCCGACGGGCGTCGCTGTTCGGGTCCACGTAGAGGCGGCCGGCGAAAACGGGGTCGCCCGCCCGGTCGGCGGTGTACTGGCCGGTCGGAGCGGCCGGTGCCCACAGCAGCGCGGCAGCCAGCACTGCGCCGATCAGCGAGGCGATGACTGTACGCATACCGGCACTATCGGCGATTTCGGCGCGAAGGTCAGCACTTCGCGGCGAATCGTTTCCTGAAGATCCACAGACGTTTCGTATCGGGCGCGCGGCGGGACCACAGCCGTTCCTTGGTTGACTGGGCAGGTGAACGACTCTTCGCAGCGCGACCGGCGGCTCGCGGCGCAACAGCAGGCGGCCGAACGGCGGCGACAGGAGGCGCGTCGGGCGCGTCGGCGGCAGTTCGCCCTCGCCGGCGGTGTCGTGGTCGCCGTGCTGGTCGTCGCCGGGATCATCACCGCCGTCGTCGTCAACGGCAAGCCGTCGGCCACCGCGGCCTCCGGCCCGGCCACGGCCACCAGCTCGCCGCCGACCGGCACCTGGTCGGCTCCCGCCGACGTGGAAGCCGGCGTGAAAGCCGCGGGACTCCAGATGCTGACAGCGGAGGGCACAGCGCTGCACATCCACCAGCACCTGACTGTCACCGTCGACGGCGCGCACGTCGTCGTTCCGGCAGGCCTGGGGATCGACGAGGCGCAACAACGGATCTCGCCCATCCACACCCACGACGAGTCCGGGATCATCCACGTCGAGTCCCCGACCGTGCAGACCTTCACGCTCGGCCAGGTGTTCGACGAGTGGCAGCAGAAGCTGGGACCGGGACGCGTCGGCCCGTATCGCGATGGCGTCGACGGCCAGACCGTCACCGTCTTCGTCGACGGCACGGCGCACGCGGGCGACCCACGAGCCATCGAACTCACCTCGCACGAGGACATCGACATCATCGTCGCGAAGGCGGGCACAGCCGTCTCCGCGCCGAAGGCTTTCAGCTGGCCGGCTGGCTACTGAGGCGTCGCGTCCCCGGCCTCCGCGGCCTCCGCCCCCGCTGCCGCGTCAGTACGGCCGCACCGGCTCCTCCACGCGCGCCGGGCGCGGGATGAAGGAATACCAGCGCAGCTTGATTGCGTCGAGGAGGCGGTTCTCCTCCGCGCCGACGACCTCCGCCGGCACGAGGGCGGCAGCGATCGCAGTGGTGACGGGCACGGCGAGCACCAGCCCGATCCCGCTGCACAGGGTGCGCACGACCTCCGCGGCGAGGTCCTCCTGCGACAGCAGGCTGAGGGCCGAACGGTCGTACAGGTACAGGACGATGAGCACCACCATCGCGGCTCCCGCGTAGGCGAAGGCGATCGTGTAGATCGTGGACGCGATGTGGTCGCGGCCGATCCGCATCGCGCGGGCGAACAGCTGCCGCCGCGACAGGGCGGGGGAGGCCGCCCGGAGCTCCCACACGGCGGACGCCTGCGTCACCGTCACGTCGTTGAGCACGCCGAGCCCGGCGATGACGATCGCGCAGGTGAGCACCCCGCGGAAGTCGATCTGCGACGCACCGGCGAGCATGCCTCCGACGTCTCCCGTCACGCCGGTGAGGTGGGTCGTCGTGACCGCCAGCTGGGCAATCCCGGCCGTGAGCCCGATCCCGAACAGCGTGCCGAGCAGGGCGACGCTGGTGCGCACGGAGGGGCCGTGCGCGAGGTAGAGCACCACGAACATGATCGCGGAGCCGCCGACCACTCCCACCGCGAGGCCGGGCCGGCCGCTGATCAGGGCGGGCAGGATGAACTCGACCAGCATGAACCCGGCGAAGGCCAGCGAGATCAGCGCCATGAAGCCGCGGAGCAGCCCCACGGCGACGACCACGATCGCGAAGACGATCACCCAGGCCCACAGCGGCTGGTCGCGGATCACCCCGTTCACCGTGATCCCCTGGGTCCCGTCCGATCCCGAGGCCTGCGGCGGTACGACCAGCTCCAGCTCGTCTCCCGCATGCAGCCCGGCCGTCGCGTACGGCCAGAGCAACGGGACGGCGAGCGTGCGGCCCTCGCTCCGGCCCTGGAGCAGGATTACCTTCGCGAGCTGGCACGAGCGGGTGTCCCCGGGGGCCGAGGAGGCGGCAGAACCCGACGAGAAGTAGCCGGGGCAACCGTCCTGCAGGGCCACGATCCGCCCGGTGGGGAAGGTCGTGCCCTTCGGTGCGAACTCCAGCTTCGACGACACCCCCGCGACCTTGCTCTGATCGGGCCAGAGCAGTGCCAGGCCGGCCGCCGTCGCCAGCGCGGCCGCTATCAGCACGACCGCGATCAGCGTGCGGAGCGACCGCCCGGCCCGCGGAGTGCGACCGGTCGGGACGTGCGAGTGGGCGTGGGCCATCGGAGCTCCGATCGGGGCGTGGAAGGGTGCGGCACGTGACTCTAGTGCGGACTCCTGGGAGACAGAGTCGGGGGCGTGCGGTGCGTCTCCCGTTTCTCTCACGAACGACCTCGCGCTACGCCGTCACCCCCCGATCCCTGGCGTCCTTCCACAGCCCGAACAGCTCGTCGGCGACCTCCGGCGCGGCCACGAGGATCCCGCCGGTAGCGGGGAAGAGCGTCGGCCGGCCGTCGTGACCGAGCACCGCGGCGCCGGCCTCGCGGGCGACGAGCACCGCGGCCAGATGGTCGACCGGGCTGAAGCGGTGGACGATCCCGCCGATGCCGCGGCCGGCGGCCGGGGCGAGCAGGGTGAGGGTGCCCGAGCCCATCACCCGCAGCGTGCAGAACGCGGTGGACAGCGACTGAGCGAGCTCCCGCAGGCCGGTCCAGGCGCGGTGGCCCGCGAGCTCGCTGCCCACCACGCCGCCGGTCAGCGAGCCGCCGGGGCCGATCACGAGCGGCTCGCCGTCGCGACGGGCACCCCGCCCCGCGACGGCGTCGAACAGGGCGTCGTGCCACGGGTCCGCCACGACGCCGACCAGCGGGCGGTCGTCGACGGCGAGTGCGAGCGAGAACGCCGTCCACGGGATGCCGTTGGCCAGGTTCGTGGTCCCGTCGACCGGGTCGAGGTACCAGGTCGGACGCCCGGCGACCGCCTCGCCGCCGAACTCCTCGCCCACGAACGCGTGCTCCGGAAAGGCGCGGCGCACCTGCTCCCGGACGTACTGCTCGATCGACCGGTCGAGGTCGGTGACCAGGTCGGCCGGGTCCGCCTTGGTCGTGACGGCGGTGACCGGATGGGTCCTGGTCCGCTCGATCGCCCAGGCGCCCAGCTCCACCGCCAGGGTGTGGGCGGCGGCGAGTTCGGCGGCGCTGATCGCCTCACCGCGGTTCACCGGACGACCTCCGTCCGCATCGCCAGCAGCCGGTCGAGCCGGTTGGTCGTGATCGTGTCGACGCCGAGGTCGATCGCGCGGGCGAGATCGTCGGGTTCGTCCAGGGTCCAGGCGGTCACGGTCAGGCCGAGGTCGTGCACGCCACGGACGAACGTCTCGTCGGCGATCGGGAACGGCACGTTGACGGTCACCGGGTCGAGCTCTGCGAGCTCGGCGGAGGTGGGGACGCGCAGCTGCCGCCACGGCAGCCAGACCCGCGCGGAGACGTCGAGGTCGCGCAGCACACGCATCCCGTCGAGGTCGCCGCACCAGTCGACCGTCGTGCCGGTGGCGGCGGCGAACGCCGACGCCACCGCGTGCGCCGGAGCCGCGAACCGGGCGTCGTCCATGTCGATGACCAGCCGGCTCGCGGCGCCGTCGAAGAGCGGCAGCAGGTCGGCGAGCAGCGGGGGTCGCTCGTCCGGCGCGCCGAACGCGTCGAGCTCGGCCGCGGTCACCTCGTCGATGGGCCGAGGGTCTCCCCAGAGCCGTTCGAGCGTGGGGTCGTGCAGGACCACCACCTCGCCGTCGGCCGTCAGCCGCACGTCGACCTCCACGATCTCGGCGCCCTTGGCGATGGCGGAGCGGACGGCGGGGAGGGTGTTCTCGCGGTGCGCCGAGGAGTCGCCGCGATGGGCGGAAGCTCTCGCGCTCATGCGACCACCGCCTCGGGCTGGCGCACGAGCCGGCCGTCCCGGTAGACCAGCGCCGCCTCGATGGCGGCGAAGCCGACGGCGCCCACCTGCGGCGGCGGCCCCGACTCGAACGCCGACAGGGTCACATCGTCGCGGCGCAGGCGGAGCTCGTGGAAATGGCCGTGCGGCACCACACGCTCGACCGTCGCCCGCAGAGCGCCGGGACGCGGCGTCGCCGTGAACGCGACGCTCTCCGGCCGCACGCCGACCACGCCGGGTCCGTCGACGATCCGGACACCGTCGAAGTCGCCGTCGAAGCGGTTCAGCGAACCGATGAAGGTGGCGACGAACTCGGTCTCGGGACGCGCGTACAACTCGGCGGGCGTCGTGAACTGTTCGATGTGGCCCGCGTTCATGACGGCCACGCGGTCGGAGATCGAGAGCGCCTCCTCCTGGTCGTGGGTGACGATGACGGTCGTGATGCCCAGCCGCTGCTGGAGGTCGCGGATGTCTTCGCGCACCTTGACCCGCAGCTTGGCGTCGAGGTTGCTGAGCGGCTCGTCGAGCAGCAGCACATCGGGCTCCTGCACGAGCGCGCGGGCGAGCGCCACGCGCTGCTGCTCGCCGCCCGAGATCTGCGGGGGCCGCGAGTCGCGGTGGTGCAGCAGGTTCACCAGGCCGAGCATCCGTTCGACACGCTCGGCGATCTCCGCCCGCGACAGCCGGCGCAGGCGCAGCGGATACGCCACGTTCTTGGCGACGGTCAGATGCGGCCACAGCGCATAGTTCTGGAACACCATCGCGCTGGGCCGCTTGTCCGGGCCGAGTCGCGTGACGTCGCGGTCGGCCATCGTGATGCGGCCGCCGTCGGGTGCGAGGAAGCCGGCGATCATCCGCAGCGTGGTGGTCTTGCCGCAGCCGGACGGCCCGAGCAGCGAGACCAGCTCGCCGCGGCGCACGACGAGGTCGAGGTCGTCGATGATGGTGCGGCCGCCGAGCGTCTTGCGCAGGCCGGTCAGGCGCAGGCCGCCGTCGCCGGCAGCTTCGGTGCTGGTGGACATCGGTTGCTCCTTCATTTGAGTTGGAAGCCTTCGGCCAGCTGGCCGCCCATGACGTGCTTGCGCACGGCGAGCAGCAGCACCACCGAAGGGATGGCGAGCAGGATCGAGAACACCGCGGCGACCTGCTTGGGGAAGTTGAGGACCAGGCTGTACATCTCGGTCGGCATCGTGAGGATGTCGGGGGCGCCGACCAGGTAGGTCCCCTGGGCTTCGTCGAACGCGGCGAGGAAGGCCATCACGGCGCCGACGAGGATGCCGGGGAGCGCCAGCCGCAGAGTGACGGTGAAGAACACGCGCGTCCGGGACGCGCCGGCGTCGCGCGCGGCCTCCTCGAGCGAGCGCGGTACCGCCGCGAACGCCGCGGCGGGGATCCAGGTCATGAAGACGATGGTGCCGAGCAGCTGCACGACCACGATGCCGGCGAACGTGTTCATCAGGCCGAGTGCGTAGTAGAGCGATGCGAGCGTGGCGAAGAGCCCCATCCGCGGGAAGGCGTTGGTGGCGAACAGCCCGATCAGGAACAGCCGGCGGCCGGGGAACTCGAAGCGGGCGAAGGCGTACGCGGCGGGCAGGCAGACCGCCGCGGAGACCAGCACGACCACGGGAGTGATCAGCAGCGAGTTCTGGATGGACGAGCCGAGCGCCTGGTCGCCGAACACGGTCTGCCACCAGCGCAGGGTCCAGGAGTCGGGGAGCAGGTTCGGGTACGTCCACCGGTCGGCGAAGGCGTGCGCGCCCAGCCAGACCAGGGGTCCGAGCACGAACACGAGCAGCACGGTCGCGAAGGCAGCGGCTCCCGCGGTGCGCAGGGCGACGGAGAGGGCACGCGGCATCAGATCCTCCCTTCGCGCCGGGCGCTGCGGAAGTTCGCCCAGACGTACAGCGCGCCGATGCCCGCCGCGGCGAGGAAGACGACGAACGCCATCACGAGGGACTGCTGCGGCTGGTTGTACGCGGTGAAGTAGCTGGCGAGCGAGACGCCGAGCATGGTGGGCGCGTTCGGGCCGGTGAAGTAGGGCACGGTGTAGGAGCCGATCACGCCGATCGCCGTGAACGTCACGGCGATGACGATCGGCACGGCGCTCATCGGCAGCAGGATGGTGCGCACGATGCGCGCGGTGCCGGCGCCGGCGTCCCTGGCCGCCTCGATCAGCGCGTCGGGCACCGATTGCAGGCCGGAGGCGATCATCAGCACGGCGAACGGCAGCGACGTCCAGGCCGAGCCGATCACGATGGCGACCGCCGTGTACGACCACACCGGGGCCTCCAGCCCGACCTGGGCGAACAGGCTGCGCAGGAATCCGTCGGCGGAGTAGAACGTCAGGATCGCCCAGGAGGCGATGACCACGGGGATGAAGAGGGGGACGATGGCGACCGCCGACAGGAGCCTCGCGAGCCGGCCGCCGTGCAGGCGCAGGTACAGGCCGATGCCGCCGGCGAGCACGACGACGATGGCCGTGCTGGCCACTGTGACGCCGAGCGTCAGCGCGAGGTCCTGCCAGAAGGCCGGCGTGGTGAACACGTCGCCGTAGGCGCCGAAGGTCGGCACGACGCCGTCGGCGCGGTGCACGTTCTGGCCCACGGCCGCGACCACCGAGTTGAGGCCGCCGGTGAACCCGACGCTGAAGGCGAGCGCGAGCACGACGGGGACGCCGACGAAGAGCGCGATGACGACGACCGGGGGCAGGGCGAGCAGGAAGCCCGCCGCCGAGGTGGCGGTGGTGGTGACCATTATTTGCCGGGGACCTTCTGGGCCCAAGCCTTGTTCATGTCCGCCGAGACCGTCGCGAAGTACGTCGGTCGCAGGTGGGCGATGTCGGCGTCCTTGAACAGCTTCTGCGACGCGGCGGGCAGCTTGTCGAGAGCGATCACCGGGTAGCCGGAGATGCTGTCGGACACCAGGCCCTGCGCGGCCGGGGTGAGCAGCCACGACACCAGCTTCTCCGCACCCGCCTTCCGCGGCGTGGCGGACGGGATGCCGAGGTAGCTGGCTCCGCCGGTCAGCGACGGGTCCGAGATCTGCGTGTAGGCGATGTTCGCCGGGATCTGACCGTTCTTGCGGCCCGTGATGAACTGGTCGCTCCAGACCGGGGCGAGCGAGATCTGACCGCTGGAGAGCAGGTCGAGCACCTGGTTGTTCCCGTTCGGGTAGACGCCCTTCTGGTACACGTACGGGTTGAGGGAGGCCAGCGTGGCGAAGCCCTTGTCCCAGCCGCTCTCGGCGCTCGGGTCGGTTCCGGTGACCAGCTTGCTGCGGTCGGCGGCGGAGAGGTTCTGGTCGAGGACGGTCGTGACGAACGCCGCTCCACTGCCTCCGGTGTCCGGCGAGTTGTAGGCGAACCTGCCGGGGTGCGCCTTGATCCAGGCGAGCAGGTCGTCGAGGGTCTTCGGCGGGGTCGGCACCGTCTTCGTGTCGTAGGCGAGCACGACGCTCGAGCCGCGGTAGGGGATCCCGCCGTTGCCGCCGGCCGTCACCAGGTCCTTGGGCACGTCGGCCAGGCCGGGCACCTCGGCGGGGGTGACCTTCGTGAGCAGGCCGGAGGCGGCGACCTGGGCCACGAACCCGGCGTCGACGAGGTCGTAGCCCGGGTCCTTCTTCTGCAGGGTGGCGGCGGTGAGCTTCGCCACCGTCTGCTGGTCGTGCAGACCGTGCAGGTCGAAGTCGACCGACACCGAGTAGCCCGGGTTGGCCTTCTCGAACGCCGGGATGAGCGTCTTCTGCCAGAGGTCTTGGATGTTGGTGTCCGCGCTGAGGAAGACGGTGAGCTTCTTGTCCGAGCCGTCGGTGGACGACGCGGCCGAGCTGCCCTGGGCGCAACCGGCCAGGGCGAGGCCCGCGGCCGTGACGACCGCGAGGGAGGCGAGCAAGCGGGAGGTTTTCACGAGGGCGCTCCTGAGGGGGGAGTGAGTGAGTGGGGTGTCGCTGCTCCCGGTCGGGGGCGAGCGATCTTCACGCTATTCGGGCTGCGCATTCTTGGCGATACGCGAGCGCCAGGTTTCAAATGAGCGCCAATTACTGTTCATTCGGCGTTCATATGAGCGAAAATGAGCACCAGGATGCTGATGTTGCTCACATCGGAGAGGAGAGCGCATGCTGACGCACCAGCGCGAGGCGGCCATCGTCGAACGCGTCCACGCCACCGGGAGCGCGACGGTCGAGGAGCTGTCCGGACTCCTGGCGGTCAGCGGCACGACCGTCCGCCGCGATCTGGAGCGACTCGAACTGGCCGGCGCCCTGCGCCGCGTGCACGGCGGCGCAACGGTTCCCGAAGCCGCCGACGACGGGTTCGAGGATCACGACCCCGACGCCGGTGAGAAACGCGCGATCGCCGTCGCCACCGCCGGGTTCATCCAGGACGGCGACGTCGTCCTCCTCGACATCGGCCACACCACACTCGCCCTCGCGCGCCACCTCCGCGACCGGCCGGTGACGATCGTGACCAACAACCTCTGGATCCTGCGCGTGCTGGGCGACGACCCGGTCTGCACGCTCATCCTCCTGGGCGGCACCGTCGGGTCGAAGCCGGGAACGCTGTCCGGTCCGCTCACCGAGCAGATGCTCGCCCTCATCCACGCGGACGTCGCCGTGATCAGCAGCGGCGGCGTGCGCCCGGACGGATCGGTGGTGACCGACCTGAACCAGGAGGCCACGATCAAGCACCGGATGTGCCGCGCTGCCGACACGACGATCCTGGTCGCGACCTCGCTCAAGTTCCCCGGCGACGGGGCGTTCCAGATCGCCTCCCTCCACGACTTCGACATCGTCGTCACGACGCCCGGAGCCGGCACGGCGACGCTGGAGGGAACGGACACGCGGGTCGTGATCGCGCGGTAGCGTCAGACCCCGGCCACCGATTCCTGTTCTCCCGACGCGACCGCTATCGTGGTCGCCGCGGCGAACGCGCCGGTGCGGGAGGGATGACGCGATGAGGGCAGCGGTGCTGGGCAGCATCAACATCGACCTGGTGGCGTCGGCGCCGCGCCTTCCGAATCCCGGGGAGACGCTCTCGGGGCACGGCTTTCGACGCGAGGCCGGCGGCAAGGGCGCGAACCAGGCGTCGGCCGCCGCCCAGCTGGGCGCCGAGGTCACGATGTTCGGGGCCGTCGGCGAGGACGCGGACGGCGACCTCGCCCTCGACACGCTCCGCGCGGTCGGCGTCGACGTCGCCCACGTCCGGCGCGTCTCCGAGCCGACAGGCGTCGCGTTGATCGTGACCGACGACGCGGGCGAGAACCAGATCGTCGTGTGCGCGGGAGCGAACGCCGGGGTCGAAGCGCCGGCCGACCGCGCGTTCGACGTGCTGATCGCGCAGCTCGAGATCCCGGTGGAGGTGGTGGAGGCCGCCTTCCGGGCGACCGACGCCTTCACCGTGCTGAACGCCTCGCCGGCGCGCGACCTCCCCGACGCCCTGGTGCGCCGCGCCGACCTCATCGTGGTCAACGAGCACGAGTACGCGGCGATCGACGCGCTCCGCAGCGCTCGCCGCGTCGTCGTCACCTACGGCAGTGGGGGCTCCGCGCTCTTCGAGAACGGGGAGCGCGTGGTCGCAGTGCCCGCCGTGGCGGCCACCGTCGTCAACTCGGTGGGCGCGGGCGACGCCTACTGCGCCGCGGTCGCGCTCGGCCTGGCGGCCGGCGCCGAGCCCCGCTCCGCCCTCCTGACCGCATCGGCCGTCGGTGCGGCCGCGGTCGCCGACCCGGCCTCCCAGCCGGTCCTCCACCTGCTCCACGACTATGAGGCGATGACATGACCGCTCCGCTCTACCTCGACTGCGACACCGGAATCGACGACGCCCTCGCGATCGCCGTGCTGCTGCGCTCCGGCGCGGAGCCCGCCGGCATCGGCACGGTCAGCGGCAATGTCTCCGCGGCGGTCGCCGCCCGCAACACCCTGCATCTGCTCGAGTTGGCCGGCCGCACGGACATCCCTGTCGCGGTCGGCCGCCACCATCCGCTCGGCGGGGCGTTCGGGGGCGGCGCCCGGGATGTGCACGGCGCGGAGGGATTGGGCGGCCTCCTGGTGCCGGAGCCTCTGGCCCAGCCGGTGACGTCCACCGCGGTCGAGCTCCTCCTCGAGCTGTCGCACCGCCACGCCGGCGAACTCGACATCCTGGCGATCGGACCGCTGACCAACGTCGCGGAGGCCCTGGCGGCCGACCCGAGCCTGCCGGAGCGCGTGCGCCGGGTGACGATCATGGGTGGCGCGGTCGAGGTGCCGGGGAACATCACCCCGGCCGCAGAGGCCAACATCTTCAACGACCCCGAAGCGGCCGAGGTCGTCTTCGCCGCGCCGTGGCAGATCACGCTGGTGCCGCTGGACGTCACGATGGACCACACCATCACGGCGGAGGAGGTCGAGCGGCTCGCGCACAGCGGCGACCCGCTCCTCCACGCGGTCGCGCTGGCGTTCGAGGTGTACCTCGACTTCTACGCGGGTGTCTTCGAGAGCCGAAGCGCCGCCCTCCACGATCCGCTCGCCGCACTGGTGGCGCTGGACGCGCTTTCCGTCACCCGCACCCTGAGCGGGCCGATCACGGTCGACACCGCTCTCGGCGCGGAGCGCGGGCGGACCACCCGCACGGACGAGCGGAGCGCCGCAGCGGGCCGCCCCGCGCACACGATCGTGGTGGCGACGGAGCCCGCGGCACCGGCCATCCTGGCAGCGCTCGTGCCCGAGGTGCGCGACTTCGGACGATCCGGCTCCTGAGAATCCGTGCAGTTCGTCCCCCGCGCGGAATTCCCGGCGCCCCTTCCCGTTCAATACGGAATGACCAACGTAGGAATCATCGGAGCCGGCCACATCGGCTCGGCACTCGCACACACCTTCATCGCGCACGGCTACACCGTGACCATCGCCAACTCGCGCGGGCCGGAGACCCTCGCGGACCTCATCGCGGAACTCGGCCCGTCGGCGACCGCTGCGACCGCGGAAGAGGCGGCCGCGGCGGGAGACTTCGTCGTCGTGACGGTGCCGCTGAAGAACTACCGCGACATCCCCGTCGCGCCCCTGGCCGGCAAGGTCGTGATCGACACGAACAACTATTACTTCGAGCGCGACGGGCACATCCCGGAGCTCGACGAGGGGACGGCGACGGTCAGCGGCCTGCTGCAGGCGCACCTGCCCGAGTCGAGGGTCGCCAAGGGCTTCAACCACATCATGGCCGGCGACATCCAGACCACCGGCTCGCCGGCGGGCACCCCGAACCGCCGTGCGCTCGCGACCGCGAGCGACTTCGACGACGCCGCAGCGCTCGTGACGTCGATCTACGAGGAGTTCGGCTTCGACACGGTGAACATCGGCCCGCTCTCCGAGAGCTGGCGCGTCGAGCGCGACCGTCCCGCCTACGTGGTGCGACAGAACCGCGAGGAGCTCGAGGCCAATCTGGCGAAGGCGCCGCGCACCGTCTGAGGTCAGCAGAACGGCTGAGGGCCGGCGCCGCAGCGGCGCCGGCCCTCAGCCGCGCCCGGCCCCGCTCGCGAGGAACGCCGTCCCGAAGCACAGGTCCCGCCACGACGGCTCGGCCAGACCCGCACGAACGGCGCTGCGGATCTCCTCCCACGGCCGGCGCGCGATCCACTCGTCGAGCGAGGTCGATCCGCCGACCACGGCGACACCGAGCCGGGAGAGCCAGCGCGGTGTGCGGTCGGGCAGCCGGAGGTCGAGCACGGCCAGGCGGCCGCCGGGGGCGAGCGCCGCCGCCGCGTGCGCCACGACCCGGCCGCACGCAGGCACCTGGGTCAGCGCATAGGTCGACAGGATGCCGTCGACTCCGGCGGGGAAGTCGAACTCCGCGGCATCCGTCTGCACGAGCCGCACGTTTGCCCAGCCGGCGGCATCCGCCCGGTGCCGCGCCCTCTCCAGCATCGCGTCGGTCAGGTCGACGCCCACGATGCGTCCGCCGGGGCCGACGGCGCGCTCCAGCAGTGCGAAGTTCAGGCCGGTGCCGCAGGCGACCTCCACGACGGTCGCGCCGGGGCGGAGGCCGAGCGTGCGCACCGCGAGCACACGTTGCGCGCGCTGAGGGTACAGCGGCACGGGCGAGAGCCGGGAGGTCACGTCGTAGTGGGCGGCCCTCCTCCGGTAGGTCGCGATCAGGTGCTCCCTGATACGGTCGGCGTCGGTCATTCAGACCCCGTTCCCGCGCGCGCGTCGGCCTCGACCGCCGCCCGGATGCCGGCCATCTCGAGGTCGCTGACCCGCTGGATCCGGGCCTGGAGGGAGTGCGCCGGGTAAGCGTGCATCACGTTCGCGATGTCGACCTCCACCCACATCATGGCAGCCGTGCCCGCGCCGCCCACCGGCACCAACTCCATGCCCCAGCGGGCCGCCGACGTGCCCATCGTGCCGGAAAAGGCCATCGCGTGTGGCTCGTCGACGGCGGTCACCCGTTCACTCCTGCGGTGGTTCCAGCCCAGGTCGCGGGCACGCTGGTCCACCCACGCGCCGGGCTCCAGCGGTCCGCCGCCGCGGATCCGGCATTCCAGCACGGTCGGCGCCCACTCCGCCCAACGGGCGACATCGCAGAGGTAGGCCCAGAGCGTCTCGATGCCCGCCGCGACGAGGATGCGGCTCTCGGTCCTGATGGTGCTGTCACGACCGGCGCGGTGCCGGTCGATGCTGTCCTGCCTGGTCATCTGCACACGGGCGGCGGCGTCCGGTGCCCGGGCGTTCGGCCTCCGACCTCCTCAGAGGGTTACACGAAACGGCGAGGGCCGCGGTTCACGACGACCGCGGAACCCGCACCCGCAGCGCGCCGGGGTCGACCCGGACCCGCAGCGCGGAGACGCGCCCGAAGAGGTCGCCGTCCAGCTCGACATCCTGCGGCCGGTTCAGCGAGATGACGAGCTCCCGGCCCTTCAGGTAGTTCATCGCGCGCACCTCCTTGTCGGCACCCATCAGCCGGCGACCCGCACCGGTGCGGCGCAGCACGCCGTTCTCCCAGAAGATCTTCACGACGATCCGCACCCAGCCGGCGAACCCCTCGGGCCGCAGGACCACGATGTCGAGGATGCCGTCGTCGACCGCAGCGTCCGGCAGCAGCAGGATGTTGGCCGGCAGCGAGCCGCAGTTGCCGATCAGGACGGTGTGGGCGTGCATCGAGTGCACCGTGCCGCCGTCGAGCTGATAGCGCAGCCGCAGCTCGTTCTTGTCGCGCAGCACCGTGCCGATCGCCTTGGCATAGGCGAGCCAGCCCGCCTTCGCCTTGAGCTCGTCGTCGGTGGCGGCGATCATCTGCGCGTCGATGCCGACCCCCGCCATCACGAGGAAGGCGCGCCGCTCCGTCCGGCCGCCGTCGCGCAGTTCGGCGACGCCGACGTCGATGGCGCGGTCCTGGCCGCCGAAGGCGGTGTCCAGGGCGTGCTCGACGTCGTCCAGGGTCAGGTCGAGGTTGCGGGCGAGCAGGTTGCCCGTTCCGGACGGCAGCAGCGCGAGGGGCGTATCGGTGCCGCGGAGCTCCTCCGCCACGGTCCGCACGGTCCCGTCGCCGCCTGCGGCGATGACGACGTCGACGCCGCTCTCCAGAGCCTCCCTGGCCTGCCCCGATCCCGGGTCGTCCTCGGTGGTCTCCAGCCAGAGGGTGTCCTCCCAGCCGTGCCTCTTCTCGGCAGCCTGGAGCGCGGCGCGCAACGCGGCCTCCTCCGTCTTGACCGGGTTGACCACGATCGCGGCCCTGCTCATCCGACTCCCCTCGACATTGCCTGAGACAGTACGCCCGTCGCGGGCGATTCCGGAGGCCTCGGCCGTCAGTCGCGCTCGGCGAGTGCGGTCAGCCGGGCGAGGAAGTCGACGACCGTCTGCGACTTCTGCGGGCCGAGTTCGGCGGCGACGGCGAGCAGTCTCCGGTGCATGTCGCCGAGCGTGTGGCGCACCTCCTGGTCCGCCCCCGGCGTCGCCAGGATGGTCAGGCTCCGCCGGTCGGTGGGGTGCGGGTGCCGCGACACGTGGCCGGAGGCGGTCAGCCGGTCGAGCATCGCCGTGACCGAGGACGACTTCATCCCGAGGTGCGCGCCGAGCTGCGCCGGCGTCGTGAGCCGGTGCTCCTCCTGTGCCTTGAGCAGGAACTTCAGCGCCTTGAGATCGGCTTCGCCCATCCGCATCGAATCGCGGGTGCGCCGGCGCATCGCCTGCTCGGCCGTGCGGTACTCCCGCAGGGAGGCGATGACGCTCACCGCGTGGGCGGGTGCCACCTCGAACCAGGGCTTGTCGCTCATCGGGTCGATACTATTCGCACGCGCAGCTCACTCGGCTGAGCGTGTTCTCGCCCGCTCCTGGCCCGCCGCAGGCTTGTCGATGTGGTCGACCGCGTCACGGAGGCGATCCATGAACTCGACCACGGTCTCCGCGTCCTCCGGCGTGAGACTCGACGCGACCTCCACCAGCTCTTCGCGCACGTCGCCCAGGATCGCCCGGTGGAGGTCGCTCGTCGGCGCCGTGGGGATGATGATCAGGGCACGGCGGTCGAACGGGCTCGGTTCCCTGCGGATGTGGCCGGCCCTCTCGAGCCGGTCGAGCAGCACGGTGATCGACGAGCTCTGGATGCCGAGGTACTCGGCCAGCTCGCGCGGGCCCACCGTGACGCCGCGTTCGTGCGCGCGCAGCAGGTAGCGGAGGGCCGAGATGTCGTTCTCGTTCATGCGCATGGTCTTCTCGGAACGGCGTTGCATGGCGCTGTCCGCTGCTCCGTAGGCGCGGATGTGCTCCAGCACGTTGATCGCCCGTTCGCGATCCGTCTCGGCGCTGAACCAGTAGTGGGGCGCTGGACGCTTGTCGTCCGTCGTCATGCCCAAGATGATAGACCAACTACAAGCTAGAGATTCTAGCGACCGGCGGAGGCCAGCCTGCCGGCGCCGGGCCGCTCGCGGCGATCGCGGTAGGTGCCCAGATTCGCCGGCTCCTCCGTGACGAGCAGTCCGCTTGCGCGACCGGCCATCTCGACCATGCTGTTGAGCCACGCCTCGTTGAGGCGCCCCGGCTCGGTCTGGTCGAAGTCGTAGCGGATCGGGATGGCGTTGTCGATCCAGAGCGACGTTCGTGCGGAGTCGATCGGCTCCTGCGGAACCCAGCTGAGCAGGAACGGCTCGCGTCGCCGCAGCTTGAGCGTGAGCGCGGCCTGCAGGTGGGCCAGCGTCCGATCGTCGAAGGTGAACCTCTCCCCGTCGTAGGTCAGCGTCCCCATCGTGGTCCCCCCTCGTCGTGATGGTGTCGCGATGAGCCTAGCCGATCGCTAGAGAATCTAGCTACATGAATCTCTAGATGCTCAATAGCCGCAAGCAACTAGCATCTGTTGCTCGCAGAATCAACCCCCCGACCACAAGTTGCTCTGGCGACCAATTAGCTAGAAGCTCTAGTTACTTCACGAAATGCACGTCTCGAAGGGGTTCCCATGACCATCGCGCTCAAGGATGTCCGCCCGGTCCTCCGCCTTCCCGCCGCTCCCCGCCGCGCACGCCGGCGTGTCCCGTCCGCCGGGCCCAGCGAGCACCTCGCCTGGCGTCAGCCGGTCGACGGCCTGTGGGTCGCCGAGACGCCCTCCGCCTACCTGGGCATGATCGAGCGCGTCGACGACGGCTTCGTCGCCTCGGCCGCCGACGGTCGCGACCTCGGTCGCTTCACCTCCGCCGCCGACGCCAGGATCGCGGTCTACGCCGGCTGGTTCCGGCGCCGCGAACACGGCGGCTTCGTCGAACGGGCGCAGGGCGTCCTCCGCAAGGTCTTCGCCGCATGACCGGCACCGAGCACGCCGTGTGCGACTGGGCGGAGCTCGTGCCCAAGCGCGCATACGTCCTGCGCTCGCCGCAGGGCGACGAACTGCTGTCGACCTACGGCGGCCCGGGTGAGGCCGCCGATTCGGCTGTCTTCTTCGCACATGCTCCCGGAGGCGACGGAGGGCTCACGATCCGCCCGGGCGACGGCTGGTCGGTGCTCAGCAGCGTCGCGGAGGATGCGTAGGCGACCATGAGCGCCGACGCGGGCGGAGCGGGGGCGAACGATGCGGGGGCGAACCGTGCAGGGGCGAACGGTGCGGCCGAGCTGCGCGAGGCTGTGCGGACGGCGGGCGACAGCAGGTTCCTCGAAGTCCCGGCCCGGGTCGGGTTCGCCGCGAGCGGGCTGATCCAGGTGCTGCTCGGCGGTCTGGCCATCCAACTCGGCGCGTCCCACACCGGTGAGCCCGATCAGACCGGGGCGCTGGAGGAGGTCGCGAAGATCCCGGGCGGCTTCCTGGTGCTCTGGATCGCCGCGATCGGTCTCTTCGCTCTCGCGCTCTGGCTGCTCACCGAGGCCATCCTGGTCAGGGGCGGAGCGGTGACAGACCGCTGGGTGCGTCGCGTCGAGCATCTCAGCAAAGCGGTGGCCTACACCGTGCTCGGGCTGACCGCTCTCGCGTTCGCGCAGGGCCATCCGACCAGCGCGAGCACCACGACGAGCCGCGTGAGCGGGGGCATCCTGTCGACGCCGGGAGGCCAGCTGCTGCTGGGGGCCCTCGGTCTCGTCGCCGGGGCCGTCGGCGCCTACTTCGTCGTGAAGGGCGTCCGTCTGCGGTTCCGGCGCGACATCCGGCTGCCGGCCGGGCTGCCGGGTCGCGGGCTCACCGTGCTCGGTGCGATCGGCTACGTCGCGAAGGGCATCGTGGTCGGCCTGGCCGGCGCGGCGTTCATCGTCGCGGCCGTGCGTGCTCAGGCGGCGAACGCGACCGGGCTGGCCGGCGGCCTCACGACGCTGGAACAGGTCCCGTTCGGCGGCGTCATCATCGTCGTCCTCGGACTGGGGCTCATCGCCTCCGGCGTCTACAACATCGCACGGGCGTGGCTCGCGCGCTTCTGACGGCGAGGCGCGGGCGAGGGGCGTCTTGACGCCGCTAAAGCGCACTCTTGAGAGCCTTTTGGGCGCCCTTCGGCGCCCCTTGGGGCTCCGGAACCTTGCGAGGGGCCCGAACGCGCGCGCGGGCGCGCCCGAGGGGCGCCCGAGGCGCGGGCGAAGGGCGGCCGAGGGGCGTCTTGACGCCCCTAAAGCGCTCGTTTAGGGGCGTTTGGGCGCCCTTCGGCGGCCCCTCGGGAGCGCGCTCGACAACTACGAGTGGGCCAGCGGCTACCGGCCGACCTTCGGGCTGATCGGCGTGGACCTGCAGACCTTCGAGCGCACACCGAAGCCGTCGCTCGGCTGGCTCGGGGCTGTCGCCCGCCGCAACGCCCTCTGACCGCGCGCCTCTCCGGGCGCCGAGGGGCGCCCAAACGCCCTTTCGCGTCGCCGAGGGGCGCCCAAACGCCCTTTCGAGAGTGCTTTAGGGGCGTTAAGACGCCCCTCGGCGGGGAGGTGATGGGTGCGCGAGCGCCGTTGAGGCACGCTTCGGCGGGGAGGTGATGGCGGGGGAGGTGTTGCGTGGGCGGCCGCCGGATGCGAGGATTACCGAACGATCGGTAAGGAAATGGGCGTGTCGCCGGTGACACGTCCGTCCACCGGCGGGTGAGGATGACGATGTCCGACGCTTTCCCGACGTCCCGGACCGGGCCCGAGGTGCGCCCAATGATGCAGCGAGACCGCGCCTCCGCCGCCCTGGGCATGGTGGTCGAGAAGGACGAACCGGGCGAGTCCGTCGTGCGGATGCCCGTCCGCGACGACATGACCAACGGCTTCGCCATCACCCACGGCGGCCTCGTCTTCGCCCTCGCCGACACGGCCTTCGCGATCGCCTGCAACGAGGACGAGCGGGTGACCGTCGCCGCGGGCGCCGACATCAGCTTCCTCAAGTCCACCCGCGCCGGCCAGACGCTCACCGCGCACGCCGTGCGCCGCAGCCTGGTCGGGCGCACCGGCGTCTACGACGTTACCGTCACCGACGAGACCGGCGACGTGGTCGCGGAGTTCCGCGGGCGCTCGCTCACCACCAACCGGGCGGCCGACGACGCCCGCACCATCGACTGAACCGGGAGGCACCCGTGCCGAAGACGACCACCGCTGCCGCCGGGCTCGACCTCGCAGAGGTGGATCCCGTGGCGATCACGCGCGACGAGCTCCGCGACCTGCAACTCAGGCGCGTGCAGTGGACGGTGCGCCACGCCTACGCCGACGTCCCGCTCTACCGTGCGAAGTTCGACGCGGCCGGAGTCGCCCCCGACGACATCCGCTCGCTCGACGACATCCGGCGGCTGCCGTTCACCACCAAAGAGGACCTGCGGTCGACGTATCCGTTCGGGATGTTCGCCGTCCCGATGGGGGAGGTGCGCCGCATCCACGCGTCGTCCGGCACGACCGGGCGCCCGACTGTGGTCGGCTACACGCAGGGCGACCTCGACCGCTGGGCCGACCTGGTCGGGCGATCGCTGCGGGCCGCGGGCGTGGAGCCCGGCTGGAAGGTGCACAACGCCTACGGGTACGGCCTGTTCACGGGAGGCCTCGGCGCGCACGCCGGGATCGAGCGGATCGGCGCGACCGTCATCCCGATGTCCGGAGGGCAGACCGCCCGGCAGGTGCAGCTCATCCACGACTTCCAGCCGGAAGCGATCATGTGCACGCCCAGCTACCTGCTGACGATCGCGGACGCCATCGAGGCGGCGGGGCTCGACCCGCGCGGCACGTCGCTCAAGGTCGCGATCCTCGGCGCGGAGCCCTGGACGAACGAGCTGCGCGTGGAGATCGAGCGCCGGCTGGGCCTGGATGCCGTGGACATCTACGGGCTCAGCGAGGTCATGGGGCCCGGCGTCGCCAGCGAGTCGGTGGTGACGAAGGACGGCCCGCACGTCTGGGAGGACCACTTCCTCCCCGAGACGATCGACGGCGAGACCGGCGAGACGGTCGCGGACGGCGAACACGGCGAACTCGTGTTCACCTCGCTGACCAAGGAGGCGTTCCCGGTCATCCGTTACCGCACCCGCGACCTGACCCGCCTGCTGCCCGGCAGCACGTACCCGGCATTTCGTCGCATCGAGAAGATCACCGGACGCGACGACGACATGATCATCCTGCGCGGTGTGAACCTCTTCCCGACGCAGATCGAGGAACTCGTGCTGGGCATCGAGACGCTCACTCCGCATTTCGTGCTCGAACTGCGCAAGCAGGGCAGGCTCGACACGCTCGCCGTGCGCATCGAACGCCATCCGGCCCTCGAGCGCGACGTGTGCGAGGCCGCCGCGGAGGTGCTCCGCCAGCGCATCAAGACGCACATCGGAACCACCGTCGAGGTTGTCCTCGCCGAGCCGGGCGACCTCCCCCGCAGCGAGGGCAAGTACAAGCGCGTCTACGACTACCGCTGAGCACTGCGCCACCACGACTCCGCCGACATTCGTGACGAATCGCGACATTCGTGGCACGAATCGCGACATTCGTGACGAATGTCGCCGCGGATCAGGGCTTCAGGAGGGCGAAGAACTGCTCGACGTCTGCGGCCATGTCGATCGTCGGGTCGAGGATCCAGGCGTTCTGGAGGCCGTCGGCGAGTGCGTGGCCGGCGCGGATGATCCACTCCGGGTCGAGCTCGGCCCGGATGCGCCCGGCGCGCTGTTCGGCGACGACCGCCTCGCGCGCCGCCGCGTGCACGATCGCCGTGCGGTCGAGGAAGAAGGCACGGGCCGGGTGAGCGGGGTCCCCGGCCTCCGCCGCGAGGCGTGTGTAGAGCTCGACGAGCCCGGGCACCTGCTCGTTGTGCCGGATGATCGCGACCAGCGACTCTTCGACTCCGGCGTCGGGGACCTGCCGCGAGTCGGCCGCGTCCCGGGCGCGGAGGATGTCGACGAACAGCTGTTCCTTGGAGCCGAAATAGTGCAGCAGTCCGGCCGGGCTCAGGCCCACCGCGTCCGCGATCTCGCGGACCGACGCGCTGCGGTACCCGCGCCGACCGATGATCTCGAGTGCGGCCTCGAGGATCCCCTCGCGCTTCACGACCCCCTTCGCGTACGCGCCTCGCTTGACCATGCCATCCAGGATAGGCGCCCAAAGCCTTGCACCGTTCGGGTTTGGCTGACTCAGTCCGGCCCTTCACGATCGAGGGTCCGGCCGGGTGAGCGCCGTGTCGGCCGGCCCGGCCGTGTCCTGGTCGACCGCGAACGATGCCGTCCTCACCGATGCCCACTACGCTGGCGACAGACCGGTCGAGTCCAATCGCTCCGAACACAAGAGCAGGTAGGAACGACATTCCGGCCGCTCCAAGCGAACAATCGTGCCTTCTCAAGTGCAAAGGCTTCCTCCTCAGTTGACGTCGTCGAATCGAAATCGAAGCGGTTACGGCCGCGGAATCGGTCTGCTGGGTGCCACCGCGATCGGCATTGGCGGGATGGTCGGCGGCGGGATCTTCGCCGTGCTGGGCGTCGCCTCTGTGCAGGCGGGCCCCAGCACGCCCGTTGCCTTCGCCGTCGCGGGTCTGGTCGCGGCGGTCACAGCCGTGTCGTACGCGCGCCTGTCTGTCCGGTTCCGTAGTGCGGGCGGAACGGTCACTTTCATCGACCGCGTCTTCGGCATCGGAACCGTGACCGGCAGCCTCAACATCGTGCTGTGGCTCGGTTACATCGTCACCACCGCCCTGTACGCCTCAGCCTTCGGCAGCTACTCGGCCACGCTGCTGCCCGGGGGAACACATCCCGATCCGCTCCTCCTGCGGGCGCTGATCGGCCTCGGCATCGCCGTGCCGTGGATCATCAACCTCGCGAACGCCGGACTGATCGCCCGCTCGGAGAGCATCATCGTCGGCATCAAACTCAGCATCCTCGTCGTCGTCATCGTCGCGGGCATCCCGGCCGTATCGCCCGCCCACTTCCACTCGGCGACCTCGCCGTCGACGTTTTCGACCCTCGGTGCTGGCATGCTGATCTTCGTCGCCTACGAAGGCTTCGAACTGATCGCCAACGCCGGTGCCGATGCCCGACGTCTGCGCGTCACGCTGCCGTGGGCTTTCGCGCTCTCGGTCGGCCTCGTGATCGTGCTCTACGTCGTGATCGCGGTCGTCGTCATCGGCTCGCTCTCGCCGGCGCAGATCAGCGCCTCGGCCGACTTCGCCCTCGCTCGCGCAGCCCAGTCGTCTCTGGGCGGTTTCGGGTTCGTCCTGGTCGCCGTCGCGGCCGTGCTCGCGACGCTCTCGGCGATCAACGCCACGCTGTACGGCACCGCACGTCTCAGCTTCACGATCGCCACGGAGGGCGAGTTGCCCCGCCGGCTCGAGGCCCGCACCTGGAACCAGCCCATAGGCCTCCACATCACCGCCCTGGCGGGTCTCGTCCTCGCCGTGGCCCTGCCGGTGGAGAGCATCTCCGCTGTCGCGTCCGCAATCTTTCTTGCCATCTTCGCCGTCGTGAACGCCGCAGCATGCAAGGAAGCCCGACAGGTGCTCTGGATCCGGCTGATCGGTGCCGCAGGCGCGATCGGGTGCGTCGCATCCCTCGTCATTGTGGTCGTCCACTCCGTCGGCGATGACCCGACCTCGATGATCGTGCTCGCGGGACTATTGGCCGTCGCACTCATCATCGAACACGGCTACCTCAAGCGGCACAGGCCGCACCCCATCGACACCCGAGGCAGTCACAAGGGCGGAAAGACCGCCACCGGGAGATCCGTCCCCTGACCGCGCCGCGTGGTGTCCGTCCCGCGCAGGGTTTCTCGCGCGGGGGAGTGGACCGGCGTCTTCACCCCAACCACACCTTGCTTCGTGAAGAGCCCACAATCGTGTCGATCTGAAAATAGAACACCATTTGGTATTCAGCCGACTACCGTAACCTGAGGGCACGAGACGGCACAGCGCGGCGCGAACGGAAGGCAGCATCGATGGAGAACACCCAGACCTCATCCACCGGCGAGGAGGCCGCCGCCGCCTGGCTCCCGCACCCCGAGGTGCGGACAGTCGCCGGCGTGGTACGCGGCCGCTGGAAGGACACCACCGCTCCCGGCTCCGGCCCGCGCGGAGCCCTGCGCTCGGCCGCGTTCCTCGGCATCCCGTTCGCCGAGGCGCCGGTCGGCGAGCTGCGGTTCGCCGCGCCCGTGCCCAAGGCCCCGTGGGAGGGCGTGCTCGACGCGGACGGGTTCGGGGCCACGGCCCAGCGCGGCGACCCCGGCGTGACCCTCATCCCCGAGCCGAGCATCCCAGGCGAGTCCACCCTCAACGTCAACGTGCACACTCCGAGCCCCGAGCGGGCGCCGGACGGAGAGGGGCTTCCGGTGCTCGTGTACATCCACGGCGGCGGGTACTTCGCCGGCTCGCCCGCGAGTCCCTGGTACGACGGGCGCAACTTCAACCGCGACGGCGTCGTGACCGTGACCATCTCGTACCGGCTGGGCTTCGACGGCTTCGGCTGGATCGAGGACGCCCCCTCCAATCGCGGCGTGCGCGACTGGCTGCTCGCACTGGAGTGGGTGCAGCAGAACATCGCGGCGTTCGGCGGCGATCCCGCACGGGTGACCATCGCCGGCCAGTCCGCGGGCGGCGGGGCCGTGCTGACACTGCTCGGTATGGAGCGGGCGCAGCACCTGTTCCGCGCCGCGTACGCGATCTCGGGCGCCCTGGCCGACGTGGCGCCGGAGCGGTCGGAGGCCTTCGGCCGCGCGCTCGCCGCGACCGCCGGTGTCGAGCCCACCCGAGCCGGCTGGTCGACGCTCGCGGAGGAGCGGATCGTCGAGCTGCAGAAGAAGGCGACGGAGCTCGGCCCGGGCGCACTGAACGAGGTCGTCGACCGCGGCCTGCCGCTCGGCCCGGCGATCGACGGCGACCTGCTCGTGCGCTCCACCCCGGAGTCGCTCCGCAGCGGGGTCGGAGCCGACAAGCCGCTCGTGCTCGGCGCCACCGACGACGAGTTCACGATGGCGATGGCCGACGCCGGGTCGAAGCTCGCACTCGTGCCGAAGCGCGTGCTCCTCGGCAAGCTCGGAGTGCCGAAGTCCGCGCACACGGCCTACCTGGAGGCGAACGCCGACGTCGTCGCCGCCGGCAAGGCCCGGCTGGCGGGCCGGGTGCTGACCGACCGGATGTTCCGCGTCCCGGTCTTGGACGTCGTCGCCGCCCGCGGCTCCGCGCCCACCTGGCTCTACCGGTTCGCGTGGCCGTCGGGTCATTTCGGGTTCGCCGAGCACTGCCTCGACGTCCCGTTCTTCTTCGACTGCCTCGACGGGCCCGCGATGGAGCCCCTGGCCGGGCCGAACCCGCCGCAGGCGCTCGCGGACGAGGTGCACGGTGCGGCCGTCGCGTTCGTGGCCGGAGGCGACCCCGGCTGGGCGCGCTACGCGGAGCCGGCCCGGATCGGGCGCGTCTACGACACGCCGACGCGCGACGCCGCCGACCCCTACGCCTCCGTGCGCCCGCTCCTCCCGACGCCGTAGCCACGACATTCGTCACGAATGTCGACATTCGTGCCACGAAAAGCGGCATTCGTGACGAATGTGGCGGCGCGCTGCGGTGCAGCTCAGTTGAAGATCGCCCACTCGGCGCGGTCGAGGGCCATCGGCTGGCCGTGCGCGACCACCCGCCAGTGCTTGTCGTCGCGCCCGGCGTACTCGGCCAGGAGGGTCGTGTACTTCCAGTCGCCGGCGACGCGGTTCCAGCGGATGAGCGAGATGAGCTGACCGTGCCGCAGGTAGGGCACCGGCGAGATCTCGTCGAGGTGCGGGACGTGGTGGATGGACGGGTGCATGGTCACGGCATACCTCCCTTGTGCTCGGCACCCTTCGCCCGGTGCGACGGAAGTGCCGCGTGCGGACAGTGTGATCGCTGTGACGGGATTTGGCTAGACCTCCCGCCGCCGACCTCCCGCCGCCGACCACCCGCCGTCGACCTCCCGAAGTCGACCACTCGATCCCGAACCGAGCAGGATCGGAGAAGCGGCCGGCGCGTCCGCGCTCGTACAGTGAATCCACACCGACAAGAGGGGAACCGAACCATGACCGACACCACGTTCAGCAAAGAGGAGAAGGCCGCGATCAAGGCGGCCGTCGCCGAGAAGAAGGCGGCGCAGGCAGGCGCAGACGCCGCCGCGGCCTGCGACGAGGCGATCGCCGCGATGACGGGCACCGACAAGGAGTTCGCCGAGGCATTCCACCGGCTGGTCGCCGAGAACACCTCCCTGGCGGCGAAGACCTGGTACGGGATGCCGGCGTACGCCGATGCGGACGGCAAGGTCGTCGTCGCCTTCAAACCGGGATCGAAGTTCAAGATCCGGTACGCGACGATCGAGTTCCAGCAGGCGGCCCAGCTCGACGACGGCGGCCTCTGGCCGGTGGGCTATGCGGTCACCAGCATGACGGCGGCCGACCAGGAGCGGATCGCCGCGATCCTGCGGACCGCGGTCGGGCGCTGACCGCGACCGGCCGGCCCGCGGCCGGGCCGATCGCGATCGCTTGCCGCCCGTAGTCAGCCTTTTTGCAATTCCTCCGCGAGCATGACGAGGATGCCGCTGGGCCCGCGGAGGTAGGTGAGCCTGTAGCTGTCCTGGTAGGTCGCGACGCCGCGCAGCGGGTAGCAGCCGTGCGCCGCCGCGGCCTCCAGGGCGGCGTCGATGTCGTCGACCGCGAACGCGATCCGATGCATCCCGATCTCGTTGGGCTGCGTGGGCTCGGTCTCGATGGCGTCCGGGCGGAGGTATTCGAACAGCTCGACCCGGCCGGTGCCGTCGGGGGTCTGCAGGAGCGCGATCTTCGCGTGGTTGCCGTCCAGGCCGACCGCCGTGTCCGTCCACTCGCCGCTGACCGTGTCGCGGCCGACGACCTCCAGGCCGAGGTCGGTGAAGAAGGAGATCGTCGCTTCGAGGTCGCGCACCGCGATTCCGACGTTGTCGAGTCTGATGGCCATGTCGAGCATGCTACTCAGCCGCCGATCAGCGGAGCGGGCACGTGGACGAAGGCCACCGCGACACCGCACAGCGCCACGCTCGCGACCGCGCCGATGACGGGAGCCCTCCAGGCGCGCTGCGGCCGCGCGCTCAGCGCGAGGGCAAGCGCGGCGGTCGCGGCCACGGGTACCGGGACGGCCGCGCCCGCGACGGCGAGCGGCAGGGCGGGGCCCAGGCGGTTCAGCTCGTCCCGCCCGATCCCGGGACCGCCGATCGCGAGCGACACCGAGAGCGCGACCATCACCAGGAGGACGGCCAGGGCGACGTGGGCGGCCACGAGCGCGAAGGCGACCAGCCGGGGCCGGCGCGGGGCGAGCTCGCGGGCGGGGGCGGTCATGGGTTGTGCGTGATCGTCAGCTCGGGCGCGCTGAACGGGAACGGGAAGACGATCGTGCCGCCCTCGGTCAGCGAGTGGACCGGGACGAGAAACAGCCACGCCATCCCGATGAGCCCCGAGACCACTGCGACCGCCACGGCGACGATCGCGGCGCGATCGAGCATCCGCAGCGCCTCAGGCACACTCGACGCCCGACGGGCGATCCGTCCGATCGCGACGAACAGGATGGCCGCGAGCGCCGCGTAGACGATCCAGCTCGGGTGCATCACGAGGTTCGCGCAGGTCACCTGGGTGGTGCCGGACCCGCCGGCGGCGGAACCGGGCGTGTCCGCGCACGTCCCGATGCTCCCCGTGCCCAGCAGGGTGTACACCGCGGCTGCGCCCGCCGTGGTGATCAGCACCCGCCGCAGCCGCACCAGGATCGGCCCGGCCGGCAGCCGCGACAGCTCCCCGGTGTCGACCGTCGGCGTCCCCATCGTCCGCATCACGTTCCCCCTCGTGTCGGCGTCGACTCCGATCCTGGCACGGATCCGACGTCGAGCGCTTGCCGATCGACCGCCCCTCCGGCCAGTCTGGTGCCATGGGGGAGACCACGAGCGCGACTGACGGCACACCACGACAGACGTCGACATCGCGACGGACGCTGACCTGGGGTGGTGCAGGGGTCGCGCTGGCATCGCTGTTCCCGTTGCTGTCGAACGCGGGGTTGGTCTTCCCCGCCATGGACATGTCGTGGGTGTTCACGAGCAGTGCCGCGGTCGGAGGGGTTTCGGCGGTCGTGCTGATCGCCTCATTCGTCGCCCTCGCTCTCGGAGTGCAGGGAGAGACGGGAATCGCGGGCACTTCCACCGTCGGCAAGGCGGCTCTCGTGGTCTTCGCAGTGGCGCACAGCACCTCCATCGGGTACTTCAGGCTGCCCGCTCCGAGTGCGGAGGCGGATCCGGCCGTCCTCGCGCTCTGGAGCACGCTGATCTGGGGCAGCGTTCTCCTGTCGCTCGCCGCCCTGATCGTCGCCGCCACGGTTGTCTTCCGCGCGGGCGTGGTCCGTGGCGCCGCCCGCTGGGCGCTTCCCGCTGTCGTCTCGGCGACCGTCATCGCACTCCTTGCCGGCCGGATCCCGAGCCTCGCCGCCATCCCGATCTGGATCGTCGCGCTGCTGGCGTCGGAGGTGCTCCAGCTCGCCACAGGCGTCCTCTATGTAGCGGAAGGTCGGCGATCGCGGCACGCAGGCGGATTGCGCCCCGCTTCCGCATGAGCGACTGCGCGAGCGCGGGCGGATGGAACGCGGGATGATCGGGGCGATGCCGTGAGCGGTTCCCGACGACCGGAGTGCGCGCCCAGCGCCGCGTCTCGTTCGTCGGTGCCGCGGGGTAGGTTGGCTCTCGTGCTCAACGAAGTGGCTGCCGGAGTGTTCGTCCATACCAGCGCGTGGTGCCAGACCAACGCGGTGGTCGTCGTGGGAGCGTCGGGGGCGCTGGTCGTCGACCCGGGCATCCACGAGAGCGAGATCCTCTGCCTCGCCGACGATCTCCAGCGGGCAGGGCACCCGGTCGTCGCGGGTTTCGCGACGCACCCGCACTGGGACCACCTGCTGTGGCATCCGGCCCTCGGGAAGTCGGCGCACTGGGCCAGCGGTGTGGCCGCCGAGACCGCACGCCGGCGCCTCGCGAACGGGATCGACGCCCGCCGCTTCGGGATTCCGGAGGACGTGCGTCTCGACGGCCTCGGCGACGACATCGCCGGGCTGCCGGAGGGCGCCGATCGCGTGCCCTGGGACGGCCCCGTGGTCCGCATCCTCGAGCACAGCGCGCACGCGCCGGGGCATGCGGCGCTGCTGGTCGAGGAGGCCGGGGTGCTGGTCGCAGGCGACATGCTCTCCGACGTGTTCGTCCCCCTGCTCGACCTGGCCGGCGCGGCCGATCCGCTCGACGACTACCTCGCTGCGTTGGTCCTGCTGCAGTCGCGGGCGGGGGAGGCCGCCGTCGTGATCCCCGGTCACGGCTCGGTGGGCGACGCCACCGCGCTGCGCGATCGGCTCGCCCGCGACCGGGCGTACGTCGAGACGCTGCGCGACGGCCGCGAGCCGCAGGACGAGCGCGTCGAGTCGCCACGCGAGGGCTGGGAGTTCGTGCGCACCGTGCACGAGCGTCAGCTCGACCAGCTGTCGATCGCGGGTTCGTCCGCCGAGGGAGCCTGACCCCGCAATGTCGTTCCATGATCCGGCCGGGCCGGTCCCCGACGGGCTCACCACCGAGCGCTTCGTGCTGCGGCCGATCGTCGCCGACGACGCCGAAGACGACTACGCCGCGGTGATGGAGAGCCGGGCTGCGCTCCGCCTGTGGGAGCAGTCGGCCTGGCCGGCCGACGACTTCACCGTGGAGGCGAACCGTGCCGACCTCGTCGGCCTGCAGCAGCGGCACGCCGAGCACCGCGCCTTCACGTTCACCGTGCGCGACCCGGAGGACACGGTCTGCCTCGGCTGCGTCTACCTGTTCCCGACGACCGCGACGTTCCTGGCGAAGTCGGCGGTCACACCGCTGGCGGATGACGCCTGGCAGGACGTCGACGTCTTCGCCTACTTCTGGGTGCGCTCGTCTCAGCTGGAGGCCGGCCTCGACGCGCCGCTGCTCGACGCGCTCCGCAGCTGGCTCCGCGACGCCTGGGGCTTCGAGCGGATCGTCTTCGTCACGAACGAGCAGCTCGAGCAGCAGGCGGGCCTTCTCGCCGGCACCGACCTCGGCCTCCGCTTCGAGCTGCGCGAGCCGGGCAAGCCCGGGACGTACCTGGTCTTCGGCTGAGCGACCTCCACCGCTCCCGTCGGGCGGCGTGAGGCGGGCGTTTGCGGTGCGGGCGCCGCTGCGGCTATCGTTCAAGCGTTCATTCGCTCGCGCTCTCGCAGCGCGCCGATCGAGGAGGTGAGTCCGATTTCCATCAGCAGTCGGGTGCCCACCCCTTCGCGTCGGATCCTCTAGCGCGCTTCAGCCGCCGGCCGTTCGGTCGTCGATCCGGGTGCCGCGCCCCGTTTTCGAAGGATCACGACATGAACCACAACCCTGAATCGCCGTCTTCGCACGGCATCGCCCTCGTCTTCGGCGGTGGAGGCTCCGCCGGCAACGCCTGGCAGCTGGGCGTCATCGCCGGCCTCGCCGACGCGGGCTACGACCTCACCGAACTCGCCGACCTGGTCATCGGCACCTCGGCGGGGTCGACCGCGGGCGCCGCCGTGCGCAGCGGCATCCCGGCAGCCGAGCTGTATGAGGCGGCCCTGCTGGCGCCGCCTCGGCCGGGCGGCGCTGCTGCGGCCTCCGGTGCTGAGTCGGCGTCCGGCACTGCAACGGCGGCACCGGAAGGCTCCGGCGGCCGCCCGCAGGGCCGCCCGCAGGGCATCCCGCAGCAGGAGCTGTTCGAACGGTTGCGTGCGATCGGCGCAGCGGCCGGGACCGCCGAGGAGCTGCACCGGGCACTGGGCGCCTTCGCCCTGGAGAGTGACGCCGTCCTCCGTCCCGGAGCAGAGCAGCGGCGAGCACTCGTCGCCTCCCGCCTACCCCGCCAGGACTGGCCGGAGCGGCCGCTGCTCGTGGTGGCGCTCAACGCGCGCACCGGCGAACTGGTCACGTTCGACCGAACCTCGGGTGTCGACCTGGCCGACGCGGTCACGGCGAGCACGGCGCTGCCCGGCGGCACAGCCACCCACGTCATCGACGGTGAGCACTACATCAACGGGGGCGTGCGCTCGGCCGAGAACGCCGACCTGGCCGCAGGTTACGCGACCGTGATCGTGCTCTCGCCGTTCGGCGGCCCCGACTGGCAGCGACCCGGACAGTTCGAGGGCATCCGGCGCTTCCCCGGCTACGGGCTGGACGACCAGGTGGAGGCGCTGCGCGCGCACGGGAGTCGCGTCGTGGTGATCACGCCCGACCCCGCGTCCCTGGAGGCGATGGGCGCGAACCAGATGGACCCGGCCACCCGGCCGCCGTCGGCGCGAGCGGGGTTCGCGCAGGGGCGGCGGGAGGCGGTGCGAGTGGTGGCGGTGAGCGGCGTTTGACGTGGTGGCAGGCGGGTGCGCAAACCGAGTGAATCGGGCCTACGGAAAGGCGTGCCGCGGCGTCGGCCTTGGGGCACAATGTTCACGCGGAGGCGGCTGGGCGCGGTAAGGAGAATCCGATGAGTATCGTGCTCCCCAATCTGATCGTCGGCCCGATTGTCTCGGTCGTCGGAATCCTGGTGTTTCTCTTCCGGCGGCAACTCAGGAGCGGAGCGGGCCCATGGCCACGAGTGAACTGATCCGATGGGTGGGAGCCTTGGTGGTCTGTCCTATCGGGTTTCTCGCTGGGTTGGCGATCGTTGTCTTCCGCGGGAGATTCGTCGAGAACGTCAAGAAGGCCTCTGAAGACCAGGAACTCCAACAGGACTTGCCGCGCTGGATGCGAGTGGGAAGGTGGTCGGCGCCTTCGAGAACGGCGGTATTGTCCGTCGGAATCGCAATGATGGTTGTTTCCATGACGGGCTTTCTCGCTGCTCTGTTGCATGTGCAGCTCCGAGCTTGGAAGCTCCTCTGGCCGACCTCCCGGTGTGCTCGGTGCGAGGCGACATGTTGCACCTGGGCCACCTCGTTCGATGAGTGGCTCAATCGGAGAAACTTCGGGAACGGGTGACATAGGGCAGAACGTACGGGCATACAGCTGATGCGATGGTTTGCTTCACTCTGGAGGCGCAGCCGGCCCTACTGGCTCGGTGGGGCGTCCCTGATGCTCGTCATCGCGCTTGTCGAAAGAGCTTGGAGAGGATGATCCTTTGGGGACTGGCAAGCAAGGCGAAGGCAGCTCGGGAATGTCAGCCGGACTGCTGGGGGTGATCCTGGGCGCCCGGTTGGCCCTTCTCCTGGGTGCCGTAGGCCTGTTCGTTGCAGCAATCTTCGCCCCCAGTGGTGTCGGCGTGATCTTCGGGGTCGCAGGCCTATTGGTACTCCTCGGATACGTCTGGGTCTACTTTCGTACTCGACGCATGCTCAAGTCGGCCAGCAAACGATCAACCGGTTGAGGGCGCGAGCCGAAGGGCAGGATCGATGCCCGTCGTAACGATCGTTGCCGGCCAGCGTCACTACGACGAACGCCTATTACTCCGAGACCAGAGGAACTGCGTTCTGCGGAGTACCAACGTGTACAACGCAGTACCAACAGCTGATGACCTCCACGGACCAATCGGTGCGTTGGCCTGCGGGTTCGCTTCCGCCTACGTCGGACAGCAGGCGACGACCGCACTGAACGCGGGCAAGTGCATCGGGATGCGAGCCCTGATCTACGTGCCGATGTCGACAACGCACCTCGTCATAGAGCCCTGCTGAGATAATCGGCAAGAATGGGAGGAAGCGTCATGTCTGACACCATCAAGCGGCCCTACGTTCCGGCCGCCGGGGCGCCGATGGTGACGATGCTCGCGGTGATCGTGCTCATCACGGCGGCGCCAGCTGCATTCATCCTTCGAGGGCAGGCCACGCCGTCGTGGGTGTTGACGGCGTCGTTCACGGTCTTGCTGGTTGCCGTTCTAGCCATCCCGCGGCTCAACCGACGCACGCGGACCGCGAATCCAAGGCATGCAACCCTCGCGCGTGTCGCGCTCACCGTGACGATTCTGGTTCCGCTTGCCCTGGTCTATCCAGCGGTGGCGTACCGAGGCTGGGCCTGGCTGATAGGGATCGGGGTGCTGACGCAAGTCATGGCATTGCTCACCGTTGCGATCGCCACCATCCGGGGCCGCTCCCGCTCGTAACTTGTGCGACCCTCGGAAAGGCCCCCGCTTCGCGATGAAGCGGGGGCCTTTCTCGTGCGTGTCCGTGCGTTCGAAAGGTGCAGAATCCGCCCTTCACCACGCTGCGAGTGGTGAAGGGCGGATTCGGCAGCGGCGTTTGGAGGTGCATTTCGGGGTGCAACTGTTGACGCACTCTTGGTGCGCTTTCAGGGAACGCCATGGCGACGGCGGACGGCGGGATGGGAGCCTGAGCCGCGCGGCCTACTCGCCCTCCGCCAGCCGCTCGACCGCCTCCTGGGTCAGTGCGATGGACTGCTCCTGATACCGGACGAGGAAGGCGAGCTGCTCGGTGGTCAGCGAGTCGTGCAGGGCCCGGAACGCCTCTCCGATCCACTGGTACACGTTCGGGCCCGATGACAGCACCGCGAAGTCGGCCGAGAGGAGCACCCGGCGACGGTCGGCCGGGTCGACCTCGCGGCGGGCGAGTCCGCGCGCGATCAGCCGGTCGGCGATGCCGGTGATCGCCCCGGAGGTCAGGCCGAGTGCCGCGCCGAGGCTGCCCGCGGTCTGCGGGCCGTCGCGCACGAGGAGGTCGAGGGCCTTCATGTCGCTGACGCCGAGGCCGTAGCTCGCCGCCGCGCGCTGCTGGAAGAGCGCGGTCAGGCTGGCCGACTGCGCGCCGAGGTCGGTCAGCCGTGCGATGAGGGCATCGCGATCCGTCACATCCACTCTTGCAAACCTCTCACTCACTCATTATCTTAGGCACTAAGACAATTGGCACTCTCACGAAAGGAACTCCGATGCCCCGCACAGCCAGCACCGCAGCACCCACCGGCACGCTCACCGCGCACCTCGCATCCTCCGAGGATGGCACGCCGATCGAGTACTTCAGCACAGGCTCGGGACCGGGCCTCGTCGTCGTGCACGGAACGATGCAGTCCGCGGCCAGCCAGCGCGAGCTGGCCGAGGCGCTCTCCGGCACGTTCACCGTGCACCTGATGAACCGCCGCGGACGTGGCCGCAGCGGCGACTACCGGCGCTCGCCGACTACGACCCGAGCATGGAGGTCTCCGACATCCGGACCGTGGTGGCGGCTACGGGCGCGACGACGGTGCTCGGCATCAGCTCGGGCGGAATCCTCGCCGCGGAGGTCGGCCTCCGCGATCCCGGGCTCGCGATCGTACTCTTCGAGCCCGCCCTGGTGGCCGACGGCTCGCTCGACCTCGACGCCTTCCTGCGCCGGTTCGAGCCGGAGGTCGCGCGCGGCGACGTCCCCGCCTACTTGGTCACCGCGCTGCTCGGCACGCAGATGGGCCCGGGCTTCCTGCGCTTCTTCCCGCGCCGGATGCTCGAGTCGACCACGCGGAAGATGATCGCGAAGGAGGGCGCCATCCCCGTCGGCGGCGCCGCCATGAGCGAGCTCGCGCGGGCGGTGCCGTACGACATGCGCATCGTCGCCGAGCGCGCCGACCGCATCGACGACTACCGTGCGCTCCGCGGCACCGTCGTCCTCCTCGGTGCTGCGAAGTCGCCCGGATACCTGCGGCACGCCGTCGATCGCCTCCACCGGCTGCTGCCCGACGCCGCGACCGCCACCATCGACGGCGCCGGCCACTCGGCGACCCAGAACGCCGCCGACGGCGGCAAGCCGCAGCAGGTCGCCGCCGCGCTCCGCGCCGCGCTGACGCCGCCGCGCGCCGCCGCACATTCGTGACGAATGTCGCGATTCGTGCCACGAATGTGCGGATTCGTGACGAATCCTGCGGCGGTAGAGGCCGTTGCGGGTCCGCCGTCGGCGAACCCGCGCGCGCTCGCCGCGCCGGCGGCGCACACTCGTCTCATGACGGATGCGGAAGCCCTCGACGCCTACTCGGCTGTGGTGGTGAAGGTCGCGGCCGCGGTCGGACCGGCGGTCGCGTCGGTGACCGCGCGGACCTCCCGCGGGGTCGGTCTCGGCAGCGCGACGGTGGTGTCGCAGCAGGGGCACCTGCTCACCAGCGCGCACGTGGTGGAGGGCGCGAGCCGAGTCGAGCTGGCGTTCGGCGACGGCACGCGGGTCACCGCGCACGTGGCCGGGCGCGACCCGCTCTCGGACCTGGCCGTGCTGCAGGCGGACGAGCCGGTCCCCGCGCCCGTCGAGCTCGGCGACGCGGGCGCCCTCCGGGTCGGTCAGCTCGTCGTGGCGGTCGGCAACCCGCTGGGCCTCGCGGGAAGCGTGACCGCCGGCATCGTCTCGGCGCTCGGGCGTTCGCTGCCCACCCGGTCGGGCCGGGTGGTCGACGAGGTCATCCAGACCGACGCCGCCCTCAACCCCGGCAACAGCGGAGGCGCGCTTGCCGACAGCTCGGCGCGCATGATCGGCGTCAACACGGCCGTCGCCGGAACCGGCCTCGGCCTCGCCGTTCCGGTCAACGCCACCAGCAGGCAGATCGTGGACACGCTGATGCGCGAAGGCAGGGTGCGTCGCGGCTGGCTCGGCATCGCCGGAGCGGAGATCACGCTGCAGGCGGAGGTCGCGCGCAAGGCGGGCGCCCGCACCGGCATCCAGGTGATGTCGGTCGTGCCCGACAGCCCGGCCGACCTCGCGGGTGTGCGGCCCGGCGACGTCCTGATCTCCCTCGACCGCATGCGGGCCCACGCCGTGGCCGACCTCCAGCGGCTGATGATCGCGAGCACGATCGGTCGTCGCCTCGAGCTCACGGTGTGGCGCAACGGCGCGCTCGTGGATGCCGTCGTCGAGCCGACCGAGCTGGCGGACGCGTAGGGCCGCGGGCCGGCCCCTCACCCCACCAGCCGGGCCAGGTTCTCCAGCTCATTCGCCCGGCCCGCCAGGAGGCGCTCGGTCCAGACGTTGTCGTGCAGCTCCTCGACCTGCATGACGACGCGGGTGCCCTCGGTGGTCGGGTGGAGGTCGACGACGGTGAGGTGCTCGTACGGCTCGTGGTCCGGGACGAAGTCGATGACCGATCGGTAGGCGATCCGGGTGGGCTGCTCGAGCTCGGTGAAGACCTTGCGCGACTCGGTGCTGAGCGGCAGCCCGTTCTGCTCGAGGAACGCCACCTGCTCCGGGGCCTCGGCGGTCATCGTGTAGACGAGTTCGCCGCCGGGCCGCAGGTCGAGGGCGTCCACGTCGGTGCGGAAGCCGTCGGGCGCCCACCACTGCGAGATGCCGTCGGCGGTGGTCCAGAGGTCCCACACGGTCTGAGGCTGCGCGGCGACGGTGCGTTCGATGGTCTTCATGGCGTTCTCCTGTCGATGGTCGGTGCATTCGGGAGTCACCATATATTCGTCTAGACGAATGCGGCAACACCCATTATTGTGCGTAGAGGAGGCGAAGTGGACGCGCAGCAGGTCTTGGCGACGATCGGGGAGCCGACTCGGTTCCGCATCGTCGCCCTCCTGGCCGATGGCCCCCGCACCGTCGGCGAGTTGACCTCGGCGCTCGGCGCCCTGCAGCCCCAGACGACGAAGCACGTGCAGGCGCTGGAGGCCGCGGGAGTCATCCGCGTGCAGCGCCTGGGTCGACGCCGGCTCGCGAGCCTGGATCGCGAATCGCTGAGACAGCTCGGCGCCTGGTTCACCGGGCTGGCCGAGCGGACCGAGGACGACAGGGCCCTCGAGAGCTATGCCGCGGACATCGCCACCGCCGAACGTCGCGCGGGCGCCGATGGCGCGGCGGCGGTCGCCTTCACGCTCGAACGCTCCCTCCCGGCATCCGGTGACGCGGTCTGGCGCGTCTGGACCGACCCGGACCTCGCCGCCCGGTGGTGGGCGCCGCGGCACTTCGAGGTCGTGCGTGCGGCGATCGCCCCGACGGTGGGAGCGCCCGTGGAACTGGTGCTGCGCGAGGGCGACGGCGCCGAGTACGCGTCGGCGGGAACGGTTCGCGAGGTCGACCAGCCGTCGCGCCTGCTGTTCGAGCTCTCGCCGCTGGACGCGGACGGGGCCGTCGTGTTCCCCGTGCGGGTGGAGGTGCGGCTGGAGCCGGAGGCAGCAGCGCCGACCGCCACTGCGACCGCGACCATCCTGAGCGTCTCTGTGCGGGCGAGTACCACCGACCCTGCGGCGGCGCCCATGCTGGCCGGGCTCGAGCCGGGGTGGTCGCAGCAGCTGGAGCGATTGGCCGACCTGCTCACGCCGCCGCACGACTGAATCACGGTTCTCACCCGCACCGCGACGGTCACAATCATCGGTTGTATGCCCACAACCAACCGCCCGTAGACCGCGCCGCGGCCGTCCACCAGGATCGAACCATGCAGTTCGCACCCGCCCGGTCCCTCCCGTCCCGTCTCGCACTCCGCGGCGCCGAAGTCGCCCCCGGCGTCGCCGTCACGGTCGCCATCGCGGCGGTCGCCACCGTCGTCTCGCGGTTCGTTCCGGCGCTCGGCAGCGCGCTGCCGGCGCTCCTCATCGGCGTCATCGTCGGTGTCGTCCGGCGGCCGGGCGGCCGGTTCACGGCCGGGGTCGCCTACTCGGGCAAGTTCGTGCTGCAGCTGGCTGTTGTGCTCCTCGGAGTCCAGCTCTCGCTGTCGAGCATCCTCGTCGTGGGCGTGCAGTCGCTCCCGGTGATGCTGTCGACCCTCGCCGTCTGCCTGCTCGCGGCGTGGCTGGTCGGCAGGGCGCTGCGCATCCCGCGCCGGGAACGCACCCTGATCGGCGTGGGCACCGGGATCTGCGGGGCCTCCGCGATCGCCGCGGTGTCGCCCATCATCGGGGCCGCCAGCTCCGAGATCGCGTACGCGGTGTCGACGATCTTCCTCTTCAACGCGGTGGCGGTGCTCGTCTTCCCGCTCATCGGTCACGCGCTCGGGATGACGCCGCACGCGTTCGGGCTGTTCGCCGGCACCGCCGTCAACGACACGAGCTCCGTGGTGGCGGCGGCGAGCCTGTTCGCCACCTCCGCCCTCGGGTTCGCCGTCGTGGTCAAGCTGGTGCGGACGCTGATGATCATCCCGATCAGCATCACGCTCGCGGTCGCCGAGCAGCGGCGCCGCAACGCCGGAGCCCCGCTCACCGCGCGGCGGCTGGCGGGGCTGGTGCCGTGGTTCCTGGTCGGCTTCCTGGTCGTCGCGGCGGTCAACTCGGTCGTCCCGATACCCACCGGGCTGCACGACGCGCTCGTGACCGTGAGCGTCTTCCTGGTGTCCGTCGCACTCGCGGGCATCGGCCTCTCGACCGACATCGCGGCCATCCGGCGCGCCGGGTGGAGGCCGCTGCTGCTGGGCGGGGTGCTCTCGACCCTGGTCGCCGTCACGAGCCTGATCGTGCTGGCGCTCACCGGACAGCTCTGACGCCCGGCCGCTAGCTCGCGGCCCCGACGACCTCGAGCAGCTGCCGAACCGCGTCGGGCAGCTCCACGGTGCTGCGCCGCCACACCGCCGTGAGCGGGCGGATGATCCGGAGCTGCCGCACCGGCACCTTCACCAGGGTCTCTGCGGCGAGCTGTTCGCGCACGGCGAGGATGCTCAGCACGGCGGGATGGTCGCCGGCCGCCGCGGTCGCACGGATCGCGCTGGTCGACGACAGCTCCAGGGCCGGCCGCACCGGAGGGTGCCCGGCGGCGGACACCGCGCGCTCGTAGGCGAGCCGGGTGCCCGAACCGCTCTCCCGCGACACCACAGGGGTGCCGGCGAGCTCCTCGATGGAGACGCCGCGTGCGCGACGCGCCCACGGGTGCCCGCGCCCGACGACGACCACCAGCTCGTCCGACCCGATGGCGGCGTGCGCCAGGTCGGCGGGGGGTTCCGGCGTCTCGATGAACCCGATGGCGGCAGCGCCGCCGCGCACCGCGGCCGAGACCGTCTCGCTGTTGGCGGCCGTCAGCTCGATGCGCAGGTCGGGTGACTCGGCGTGCATCGCGGTGAGCCAGCGCGGCGCGAGGTTCTCGGCGATCGTCATGCTGGCGGCGATGCGGAGGCTGTCCTGCGACGACGCACGCAGCGCCAGAACGCTCGCATCGAATCGGTCGGCCGCGTCGAGCACCTCCGCCGCCCACTCGGCGACGAGCGCACCGGCCTCGGTGGGCCGGGCGCCGTGCGTGCTCCGCACCAGGAGGGGCACCCCGAGTTCGCGCTCCAGGGCCGCGAGCCGCGCTGATGCCGCCTGCTGGGTGAGACCCACGGCGCGCGCGGCCTGGGAGACGCTGCCCTGCTCGACCGCCTGCACCAGGAGCCGGAGGCTCAGGATGCTCGGCGTCGTACCCACGCACTCATTCTGCTGCCTTCGCGCGCGGCAACCGAACCATGACCTCCGCCCCGCCGCCCGCAGCGCCCGCGGCCGACACCGTCCCGCCGTGCCGGTCCACGACCTCCGCGACCAGTGCGAGCCCGAGCCCGTAGTGCCGTTCGTGGCCGTCTGTGCCGCCCGTCGTGCGGCTGGAGGCGAACCGATCGAAGGCGCGCTCCTCGTCGGCGAAGCCGGGCCCGTCGTCCGACACCGTCAGCACCACCTCGTCGCGGGAGGCCGTCACGTCGATGCCGACGCGGGCGCCCGCGTGATCGAGCGCGTTGTCGACGAGGGCGACGATCAGGCGCCGCAGCGAGACGGGAGCGCCGGTGACGACCGCGTCGTCCACCGCGCGGGTCGAGATCGTGATGCCGCGGTCGTGCGCCCGGCCCTCGGCCGAACGGGCGACCACCGCGGCGAGGGAACCGATGTCGACGCCTTCGGCCTGCGCGCTCTGACGCGGGTCCGCCGCGGTGAGGAGGTCCTCCACGATCTCGGTGAGCGCCCTGCTGTCGTCGACGATCTCGTCGAGTCCGTCGCGCACGTCTGCGTCCGACACCGTGGCGTCGCCGGAGACCAGCCGCCGGCGCAGCAGCTGGGCTCGGGTGCTCAGCAACGTGAGCGGCGTGCGCAGTTCGTGCCCGGCGTCGGCGACGAACCGGCGCTGGAGGGCGAGCGCCTCCGACATCGGCCGCATCGACCGGCGTGCGAGCAGCAGGCCGATGCCCGCCGCGGCCACCGTCGCGATCAGGCCGGAGACGACGAGGGCGACGAGCAGCCGGGCCAGCTCCTCCTGCTGCTCCCCGAGCCCGTACGAGATCTGCACGACCTTGCCGCGCCGCACGTCCGTCTGGGTCAGATACGTCTGGCCTCCCGCGACGACGGTCTCCAGCCGCGAGCCGCCGTTCTGGACGACATCCTGGAGAGCCGCCTCGTCGGGCAGCCCGGCCGGGAGGTTCGGCGAGCTGTCCCGGCCCTCGGGCGTCACGACGGTGACCAGCAGATCGCGCGGCGCGTCGTGCACCGAGTCGACCATCGAGGCGTCCCCGAGCGCACGATGGGCCGACTCGTTCTGTCCCGCGGAGACCACGAAGTAGACGACTGCGCCCAGGATCACGAACAGGGCGACGATGATCGCCGCGAACTGCACGGCCAGCCGGGTGGAGGCCGCACGCAGTTCGCGCTGGTCGCTCCTCACGGCAGGCCGCCCAAGCGGTAGCCCACGCCGCGCACGGTCTCGATCAGCGCGCGCCCGAATTTCTTGCGCAGGTGATGCACGTAGGTGTCGACCACGCCGGGGTCGTCCGCATCGGCGAACACCGAGTCGAGCAGGACGCCGCGCGAGAAGACCTGTTCGGGCCGGCGGGCGAGCAGCTCCAGCAGGCCGGCCTCCCGGTCGGAGAGCACGGTGCGCCTGCCGTCGGCGAGGGTCACCGTGCGGCTGCCGACGTCCAGCCTGCCGCCGGGGAACCGCACGATCGGCACGTTCGACGACGCTCTCCGGATCAGCGCGCGCACCCGCGCGAGCAGCTCCTCGATGTCGAACGGCTTGGCCAGATAGTCTTCGGCGCCGGCGTTGAGCCCGTCGACCCGGTCGGGCGCGGTGCCGAGCGCCGACAGGATCAGCACGGGCGTGGTCACCCCGTTGTTGCGCAGCCCGGCCAGCACGCCGAGCCCGTCGACGGCGGGGAGGCCGCGGTCGAGGACGGCGGCATCGAACGGCTCGGTGAGGCCCAGGTGCAGGGCGCGCTGCCCGTCGCGGGCGACCTCCACGTCGTAGCCGTCGGAGCGCAGCAGCGTCTCGAGCATGCCCGCCAGCCGACCGTCGTCTTCGGCCACCAGCACCCGGCGCCGCTCGTCACCCGAGTCGCTCACGCGACCGTTCCGTTCATCCGCCCGGCCCGCACGTGTTCGCAGTACGCTCGTGCCCGCAGCCCCTGATGCCCGCAGCCCCTCATGCCCACAGCATAGGCGGCGGCCGCTGGCCGCTTCGCCGCACTCACCGTTCGTCGTCCGCGCGGGCGAAGGTCAGCGCGCCGACGCCCAGCGGTGTGCCGTCGGCCGCCACCGCCAGCACCGCCCTGGCGCCGTGGCCGAGCGCCCAGCGAACGCCCTGCGGGCCCAGTGCGAACACCGCGGTCGCCAGCAGGTCGGCCGTCGTCAGGTCGTCGGCGACGACCGTCGCGCTGCGCAGGCCGGTCGCGGGGGCGTCCGTGCGGCCGTCCACGATGTGGGCGCCGCGCTCGTAGGCACCGGAGGTCGCCACGCCCGCGTCGGTCGCCTCCAGGACGGCGAGCAGCTCATCGCGGCTCTCGGGCGAGCGCACGGCGACGTTCCAAGGCCGTCGGCTGTCCGGGCTCCCGGCGACCGCCACGTCGCCGCCGGCGTTCAGGCAGAAGTCGCGCAGGCCCGCCGCCGTGAGCGCACGCGCGGCGCGGTCGGCCGCCCAGCCCTTCACGACGCCGTCGAGGTCCCAGGTGCCGTCGGGCCGGCGGACGCGGAACGCACCGCCCGACGCGTCGGCCATCGCCGAGCCGAGCGCGACGACCTCCCGGAAGTCGTCGCTCACGCCGGCCAGGTCGCCGCCGCGCGCGTTCACCCGGCTGAGCTCGCTGCCCGGCCGGTACGCGCTGAAGCGCTCGTCGGCCTCCCGCAGCGCGGCGAACGCCCGTCCCGCTGCAGCGGTGTGGTCGCCGGGGTCGCGCACGTCGATCGACATGGGGATGCCCATGACGGTCTCGAGGAACCTCATCGCTGGTCGATCGCCGACTGCAGCGACTGGATGTAGCCCTCCGAGGTGTAGGTCGCTCCCGAAACCGTGTCGATCTGGGCGGACTGCTTCGACAGCGTCTCCTGCTGCAGGATCGGCAGGGCCTGCGAGTTGATCTCGACGTCGCGGCCGCTCTCTGTGGGGTACTGCACGGTGTCGACGGAGGTGATCGTCGTGCCCGAGAACGTCACCTTGACCTGCACCGGCCCGTAGCGGGTGTCGACGGCCGCGCCGGTGACGGTCTTGGTCCCCGACGCCGCGGCGGGGGCGGACGCCGTCGCACTCGGCGACGGCCCTGCGGCGGGCGGGGCGGCCGTCGCCGGGGCGGTGGAGGTCGTCGTGCCCGACCCGGAGGTGGAGACGTGCACGGACGTCTGAGCACTGCTCGGCTGGCCGCCCGCGCCGTACAGCTTGAGACCGACGGTCGCGCCCATGGTCACGAGGATCACGGTGAACAGGATCGTCCCTCGCCACGACTTGTTGTTCACGACATGCTCAATTCTTCTCGGTGGATGAAGCGCTTGGGCATCCGCAGCTCCTTCAGCGACGACTCGACGTGCGCGGCCATGCCCTCCGGGCCGCAGATGAAGGCCTCCCAATTGTGGGCGTCCGGGATGATCCGCTTGAGGTAGCCTGGCCCGAGCGGGTCGTAGCCCAGCTCGGCGCGGCGGCCGACCAGGGGGTAGACCGTGACGCCGGGCATGGAGGTCAGCTCGTCCAGCAGCGCCAGCTGTTCGGGCCGGCTCACCCGGTACAGCACGACGGGCTTCGCCCCGCGGGCCACCAGGTCTTCTGCGAGGGCACGGATCGGTCCGATCCCGGCGCCGCCGGCGATCAGGAGGATCTTGCCGCGGCTCGCGCGATCGGCGGTGAAGTGACCGAACGGCCCCTCGGCGAAGACCAGCGTGCCCGGCCGGAGCGCGGCGAGCCGGCTCGAGTGGTCTCCGAGCGTTCCCACGGTGATCCGCAGGCGGTCGCCGGACGGCACGGCGGACACGGAGTAGGGGTGCGCGGTGCCGAGGTGCCCCCAGGCGAGGAACCGGAACAGCAGGAAGTTGCCTGCGCGGACGCCGAGCCGGTCGATGTGCGGGCCGGTGAGCCAGACGCTGTTCAGGCCGTGGCCCTCGGGCACGACCGCGGCCACGCGCATCCGGCGTTGCCAGGCGTCGACCGTCGGCAGGATGAACCGCCAGGTCAGCACCGCCGACGCGGTGCCGAGGTAGAGCGCGATCCAGATCACCCGGTTGACCGGGTACGACACGAAGTGCAGGCCCGCGCTCAGCTGGTGCAGGAACGTGAGGAAGATGGCCACGTAGGTGGTGAGGTGCAGCCAGTACCAGACCTCGTACGACAGCTTCGTGCGGATCAGGCGGGCGCTGCTCAGGCCGACCGCGAGGAACGCGATGGTGCCGACGAGCGCGGGGAGCATGTCGGGATAGGAGTGGTAGACGTTCCAGAACTCGTCCCACGGAGTCGACTTGTCGATCACCTCCGTGCCCAGCACGATGAACACGACGTGGGTGACGACGAGGAGGATCACCGACGCGCCGAGCGAGCGGTGCCAGGAGACGAGCTTGTCCAGCCCGACCGCGTTCTCGAACCACGGCACCCGGGCGATCAGCAGCACCTGATAGCAGACCAGCAGCGCTCCGACCATCCCGCTCAGCTCGCCGATGGAGGTGAGCGCGTTCGCCGGCGTGGAGGCGAAGCTCGGCGGCACGCTGAACCACCACATCGCGAGCACCACGAGCACGCTGGCGACGAGCACGAAGCGCACCGTTCGCGCACCGCGCCGGTGCCGCACGGCGGTGCCGCGGCGCGGACGACGCGCCGGTGCCGTCGTCGCGGCCCAGGTCTCTGTCATGACACCAACGATGGCGGGCGAATCTTTGTGCTTTCTTACGCAGGCTGAGAGTCGCCTAAGGAAGGCCTATGGACTCGGTGGAGCATTCGGGAGAGTGTCGCCCGCGCGAGACGGCGGGGCCGACGGCTACGGTTCCCTCATGAGTTTCGCCACGCTCGCTCTGGTGGTCGCCGTCGGCCTGCTCGGCCCGCTGGCGTCGGCGCGGGCGCGATGGCGCGTGCCCGTCGTGGTGGGCGAGCTGGTCGCAGGGCTCCTCATCGGCACCTCGGGGTTCCGGATCGTCGACCCGGGCAACGACGACTTCACGCTGCTCGCCCAGATCGGCTTCGGGCTGACGATGGTCGTGGTCGGCTCCCACGTGCCGCTGCGCGACCCGGACGTACGCGCGGCGTTCGCACGCGGCACCCTCGGCGCTGCTGCGGTGGGCGCGGCGTCGGCGGTGCTGGCCGCCCTGCTGGCGCTGGTGTCGCACTCCGGCCACGGCCTGCTGTACGGCGTCCTGCTGGCATCGTCGTCAGCGGCGCTCGTGCTGCCGATGTTGCAGTCGGTCGGTGTCGTCCGGCGCTCGGCGGCGCAGCTCGTCGCGCAGATCGCGGTGGCCGACGTCGTGTGCGTCGTCCTCCTGCCGCTCGTCGTGGAGCCGTCGCGGGCGCTCACGGCCGGGATCGGTCTTCTGGTCATCGCGGCGATCACGGTGGCGCTCGGCGTCATCCTGATCCGTTTCGTCCGCTCGGACCGGCGTCGCGAGCTGCACGTCTACTCGGAGCGGCGCAGGTTCGCGCTGGAACTGCGGGTCAGCCTCCTGGTGCTGTTCTCGTTCGCGGCCATCGCGCAGTTCGCGCACCTCTCGATCCTGATCGCCGGCTTCGCGCTCGGGCTGCTGCTGTCGGCGGTGGGGGAGCCGCACCGGCTGGCGAGACAGCTGTTCGGGATGACGGAGGGCTTCTTCGGGCCGCTCTTCTTCGTCTGGCTCGGCGCGTCGCTCGACCTGCGCGAGCTCGTCGCGCATCCGGCGATGATCCTGGTGGGTCTCGCCCTGGGTGTCGGCGCCGTGCTGGCGCACCTGGTCTCGCGCGTCTCCGGGCTGCCGTGGGCGCAGGCGGTGGCCTCGGCGGGGCAGCTCGGCGTGCCGGTGGCGGCCGTCACCCTCGGCCTCCAGACGCACACTCTCGCGCCGGGCGAGGGCGGCGCGATCCTGCTCGGGGCGCTGGTCAGCGTCGCGACCTCCGCCGTCTCGGTCGCCGCCGTCGCGCGGCATGAGCGACCGCGCGCCGGAGGCGGCGACAGCGCTGCGGAGCCCGCCCGCCCCTGAGCCAACGGATAGGAGATCGTCAGCCGCTACCCACCTCGCGTAAGAATCCGCCAAGAAAACGCCGGGAGGGTGGACCTATCGACAACGGATGGGAGGACGGCGGGTGAGCTGGACACGAGGCAAGCGGATCGTCGGTGTACTGACCGGAGTGATCGGAGTCGCGAGCGTCACAGCGGCGGGGGCGGTCTCCGCCGTCCTGTTCGCGACGACGCCGACCAAGCACACGGCCGCGGCGCCCGCCGTGCAGACGGGCCGGCCCGCGGCGCCCGCGCCCTCCGCCCCGTCCTCATCGCCGACCACGGCACCGTCCTCCTCGCCGACGACGGCGCCGGCGGCTCCGGCCGCTCCGGCACCCGCCGCTCCGGCACCCGCCGCGCCCGCAACCGTCGCCCCAGCTCCCGCCGCCCCGGCACCTGTGCCGGCTGCACCCGCTCCAGCTCCCGCCCCCGCGCCGGTGCAGCCGAGCCAGGGCGGCGGGTCCAGCGGAACCTCGTCAGGGTCCTGATGAGCACCGACCGACCGATACGAGACGGGAGACGAGACCATGAATGAGCTGCTCTGGGCGTTCGGCCGGGCCTCCGGGTTCATCGCGCTCGCGCTCTTCACGGTGGCCCTGCTGCTGGGGATCGTCACGCGCTCCGGACGCCCGCTGCCCGGGATGCCGCGATTCTCGGTCTCGCTCATCCACCGCAACGTGTCGTTGCTGGCGAGCGTCTTCCTCGTGCTCCACGTGGGGACGCTGCTGTTCGACACGTACGCCAAGCTCTCGCTGCTCGACATCGTGGTGCCGTTCGCCGGTTCGTTCAAGCCGTTCTGGCAAGGTCTCGGCACCGTCGCGTTCGACCTGGTCGTCGCGATCGTGGTCACCGGGCTGCTGCGCAGGCGGATCGGTCAGCGCGCCTTCCGCTTCGTGCACTGGTTCACCTACGCCATGTGGCCGATCGCCGTCGTGCACGCCATCGGCAACGGCACGAACGGCACCAGCCGCTGGTTCCTCCTGCTCACCGCAGCCTCCGCCGTACTCGTGGCCGCCGCCGTGATCTGGCGGCTCTCCGCGCGCTTCGTGGAGCACTCGCACACGCGGCGCATCGCCGCCGGATACACCGACAGGGATGACACATGACGATGACGACGGAACCGCCGAGCTCGCGCACTCCGGGGCGAGCCGTCGACGCGGGTAGGCTCTTCGCCGCGGGCGCTCACGCCGGCCTCGACGCCCACCTCCGCGCGTACGGCGAGCTTCCGCGCCGGAGCCCCGATGCGATGCTCGCCGAGCTGGAGGCCTCGGGGCTCGCCGGCCGCGGTGGCGCCGCCTTCCCGGTGTGGCGCAAGCTCGCCGCCGCGAAAGAGGCGGCCGGCTCCCGCCGGGGCCGGGCGCCGATCCTGATCGCCAACGGCACGGAGGGCGAGCCGCTGAGCTCGAAAGACGCCGTGCTGCTGCGCAACGCACCGCACCTGGTCATCGACGGCCTGCTGACGGCCGCGCGGAGCATCGCCGCGCGCAACGTGCTCATCGTCGCCGAGGGCGACGCACTCCGCGCCGTCGAGCGTGCGGTCGCGGAGCGCACCGACGCGCGCGGGATCGAAGTGGTCGAGGGGGCCGAGGGCTTCGTGTCGGGGGAGGCGAGCGCCCTGGTCAACATGATCGAGAACGACGACCCGCGCCCGGTGGACCGCACGAGGAGGATGACGGCTTCCGGGCTGCGCGGCCGTCCGACGGTCGTCCAGAACGTCGAGACGCTCGCCCACCTGGCGCTGGTCGCCCGGCACGGCGCGGCCTGGTTCCGCGCGGTCGGCGATCCGGTCGATCCCGGCACGCGGCTCGTCACGGTCACCGGCGACGTCCCGCGCGGAGGTGTCTACGAGATCCGCACCGACGCCACCCTGCGCGAGACGCTGGGCGCGCTGCGTCCCGACTTCGGCGCCATCTCGGCGGCCCTGGTCGGCGGCTATCACGGCGCCTGGGTGCCAGAGAGTGCCTTCGACCTGCCGCTGACCGCGCTCGACCTGGCCCCGTTCGACGCGTCGCCGGGCGCCGGCATCATCCACGTGCTGGGCGCCCATCGTTGCGGGCTGTGGGCGACGGCGCGCATCGTCGAATACCTCGCCGGGCAGAGCGCAGGACAGTGCGGCCCGTGCATGTTCGGTCTGCCCACGATGGCAGAGCGATTCGACGCCATCGCGTCCGGCGAGGCCGTGACCGAGAACGCGGCGGACCTCCTGCGCGTCGCCGGCCTGGTCGTGGGGCGCGGCTCGTGCCACCACCCCGACGGCACCGCTCGGCTGGTGCGGAGCGCGCTCACGGTGTTCGAGCGCGATGTGCGCTCGCACGCGCAGCGACGCTGCGTCCGGAGGGCGAGCTGAGCGTGGCCGAGTTCGCCCTCCACATCGACTGGACGCGCTGCGACGGCCGCGGGCTGTGCGCCGAGATCCTGCACCACGCCCTCACCCGCGACGACTGGGGTTACCCCGTCTCGCTCCGCGGGGAGGAGGGGTCGCGCTCGAACGTGCCGCTCGGCGCGGGAGAACTGGCCGCGGCGGACGACGCCGTCGCACTCTGTCCCGTGCTGGCGCTCAAGCGGGTCGCCTTGTAGTAGTCGCGCCAGATGACCCGGTGCAACGGGATCCAGCGCGGGATGGTGCGCAGCCCCGGAATGAACGGCAGCAGGGCGAGAAGCAGTGTCAGCACGCCCATGATCAGCACGACGACGAGGTCGGCGTTCGGCAGCGAGGCGAACGGCTCGATCTGGTAGAAGAACGAGAAGAGCCACAGCCAGGCCTGGCCCGGCGTGTTCCCCGTCTCGTTCATCATCCCCCACTGGCCCCCGGTGAGGTGCTGCTGCGCCGCGAGGTTCTGGAAGTACTGCCCGTCGCCGAGGAACAGGATGGCGGGTGTGCGGCTCAGCTGGTAGAAGCCGTTCTGGCTTGCGAGCGCGCCATCGAGGGCGCCGCTTCGTGCCATCGCGCTGAGGGATGCGACGATCGCGGGAACGGGACCGTAGGCCACCGCTGGGCGGGGGAGGGACGTGCCTGTGTCGGCCGCGAGCGCCTTGGCGTACGCGTCGGTCCAGCGCGCCTGCTGCGCCGCGGATGCTGCGTTCCACCGGGCGACGGCCGGCGGCACCGTCGGCAAGGTCTGGAGGGGCCCGAGCACGAAGGCCTTCGCCGTGTCGATCGGGAGCCGGACGCCCGAGAGGCTCTGCAGGTCGATCGGGCCGAGCGTCTGGGTGGCTCCGGGGGTGTCGTTGTACGGGGGCCCGTACTGGGCGGTGTCGCTCGTGCCGGCGAGCTCGGCGGTCGCCGTGGAGGCGAAGTCCACCGGGTCGCTCGTCGACCAGGAGGCGAACGTCACCGGCGGCTCGTCGGGCGAGCCGAAGACCGCTGCGAGCCCGAGGGTGAGCGCGGCGACCACGATGAAGCCGATCGTGACCTCTTTGAACAGGTCGTAGTCGCGCACCCTCCCGTGCCACGGCCGGCCGGCGACGTCGTCACGGCGTCTCCACGTCATGCTCGGTGCGCGGCTCATCGCGACCCCTCCGACTCGTTGCCTGCGTGGAGTACCTGGTCGTCCTCCTCGGTCGCGTCGATCGGCGGCACCACGCCGTGCACGCGCACCAGCAGCACGTGCAGCACGACGACCGCGCCGACCCCGATCGGGAGCAGCACGATGTGCCAGGCGAACATCTGGCCGAGGTCGGCGACGTCGAACCAGGCGCCGATGCCGACCGCGTTGAGGGCGTCCTTGCCTTCGAAGGCGATCCACTGCGAGTCGAAGTTGGTCTGCAGCAGGTACCCCGTGAACGCCGCCGCGATCGAGACGGCGAAGGCGATCACGCCGGTGATCCAGGTGAGCACGCGACCTCCGCGCCAGGCGGCCATCCAGTATTTGCCCCAGAGGTGCACGACCATCAGCAGGAAGAACAGCTCGACGCTCCACAGGTGCACGCTGTTCGTGAAGTGTCCGAGGCCGGAGGTGTGGTACCACGCCGGTCCGTTCAGGCTGAGCACCAGCCCGGACAGGATCACGACGCCCAGTGCGGCGAGGGAGGCCATGCCGAACACGTAGATCCACGACGACACGTAACTGGGCTGGTCCTGCGGCAGCAGCTTCTCGGGCGGCAACCGTCGCAGGAGCCAGCGCCGGGCCCGTCCCGTCCAGGTGTAGACCTCTTCCTGCGTTTCCGCGGCGGTCTGCTGCGCCTGCCGCTCCGGGGCGCTCATCGCCGGCGCCTCGCCTTCGGGAACGGGAGCAGCAGGGCCAGCACGAACAGCAGGAGCATGACCCCGATGACGATCAGGTTGCCCAGCTGGATGGTGAAAGCTCCCCAGCCGAGATAGATGCCCGGTGCGCTTGCGACGACTTCCACGGTGACCTCCTCGTGCGCTTCATCGTGCGCCCGGCGCAGGGCGGCGAGCGGGCCGAAGGTCCCGCGGGGACGGTCGGGCAGGCATGAGCGGTCGGCGCTCGAGCGCCGACGTCCTGTGGGCGTCGCGGTCGTTCGTCGTCACCCCTATCGATGCCGGGGCTCCTTCCCGCGGAGGCGGCCCTTCGCCGTGGCGACGGCCCATTCCGTCACCTGTACGCGTCGGGATCAGGTCGGACTCGAACTCGGCGGACCATCCCGGGCACGTTCAAGAGCAGCCGATCGGGGTCGCTCGGGCCAGGTGCGTTGCATTGCGCCGTGAGATCGTGCGCGTTGATGGCGACGCGCGCGTAAGCGATGAGCGTGTTCTGGACAGTAGCGTTGAGGGCACCGTCATCGGGCATTTTTACGGACGGGTCTTACGGGAATCGCCCGTGTGCGGGAATTCGCGATCCGTCGAGGTGGGGATGGGCTGCGGGGGCGTTGCGTTGATCGACCGGCATGCGGACAATATCGGTCGCTCGACCAACCCAGTGCGGCATGGCACGGCAAACTCAAACATCCTGGACGTCGAACGAGATTGACCAGTTTCCGTGAACGCCCGCTCCGCGCGCCTCGGCTGCACCGGTGCGAGGGCCCTGCCATTCTGTCCAATGACCAACAGAGGGGATGTCATGAGCAATACGGCGCGGGCCCTGATCGCGGTCGTTCAAGCAGGCAATGAAGGTGCCGGCGCTTCAGGTAGTTCCGGTGGCCCGGGAAGCAACTTCGATCCCACCGCATGGATCGCGCTCATTCTGTCGATTATCGGCATCTTGGTGACGGTCGTTCTCCGGTACCTCGATGGCCCACGCGTGCGGGTGCGCGTTCGACCTGTCCTGTTCAATGTCGGGCCCGGCCATACGGTCACCTATCACGGCGGACAGTGGCCGATTCCCACCGCGAGCGAGGGAGGGTCGCTGAAGAAGCCCGATCCGGGCGAGGTGATCGAGCTCGCGGAAATCCTCATCGAAAATACTGGTCGAAACCCGGCGACCGTCTACGAGGTTGGGTTCCGGTGGCTGGGCAAGAAGAGGAAGGGCCAATGGTGGCGGCGGCGAGTCCACCATTCAAGCGTCCCGACCCCAATCCGTCCACCGAATCAAGAGGGACCGTTCTACGCCGATGGCGACCAGTTTCGGTTGGAGCCCAGCGATGTTGTATCTGTTCTAGCGAACTACTGGGACCTCGTCCGCTCGCAGCGACCGAACCCAAAGGGGCGCATCGAACTCCGCGCGGCCGTGCGAGTTGCCGGGCGGCACCGACTCAAGCTGTCCCCCCGAAAGTCGCGATGGCGCATCCCGGACGATGCCGTCACCTCGGTCGGCAAGAGCAAGAAGATTCCCCTGCGAGCCGTCATCACAAAGTCCATCGGGCTATCGCTCTTGTACTCCAAGAGCAAATCACTCGGGGATATCTACTTCCTCTCGCGCTCGCTTGAGGCGGCACTTGAAGGCAAGTGGTCTGACGACTGGAAGTCAAACCACGAACGCCTTCGCCACTTCCAGAAGGACTCGAACGTGCACTTCGTTGTCTACGACCAGGACCTAATCGCGACGTCCACGCTTATGTTCTCGCTGCAGCGCGCTGTTGACGATTACAAGGACGTTATCGACTGGACTGACATCGCCCAGCCGGGCGTCCACAAAATGTTCTCCGCAGAGTCGCGCGCGGAGGAGGCGGCGAAATTGACCGCCGTCGAAGCAGGAACACCCGTGTCGACCTCGGACGGGCTGGCGGAGCCTGTTGACGAGAGTTGAAACCCGGCGTTCTCTACAACGTCCGATTGGCGTTCGAATGAGGAGGGACCAACGCGCAGCGGGATTGCCGGAAGCATCGGCGGATTCCTCGGATTCGCGGCCGCAGGCCCCTGTTTCTCGGAACCCCACTCTCGGCATCACGACGATGGGCGTCGTGGCGCCGGCGACGAAAGCCCATACATGACCCAGCATTCGCGTCGCACCGCGCGTGTTTGGGCGTCGAGTGTCCGGCGGCTCGTCGTAGCCTGAGGACATCCCACCCCCTGCGGAAGGCGGTTCGCGCGTGGCAAGCCCCTCAGCGTTCGCGCTGGCTGATCTAAAGGAGAAGTATGCGAGCCAGGCGGCATCGCCAGCGTTCGCTCGGATCTATGACGATCCCGAGTTCGGCCACATGTTCGCCGTGCTCCACCAGCGCCTGAACCGGCACTTCGACGAGATCAACGGCCGTGCGAAGACAACGAAGCACTACTGGGCTGAGAACAGCCGCGAGATGCTCGGACTGATCGAAGAGATCAACCAGGACCTCCACGACCTAGGGCGAGCCGGGGTCCAGGCGCAGCTAGTTGATTCCTACCAGGCGGCGATCGAGCGGTGCGAACCGTGGCTTGCCCCGAGCGGCGGTAGCGCGGTGCCCAACGACTTCGAGCTAATCGACGTGATCAAGTACGAGCCGGTGTTCACGCGGCCGGCCGCCTCTGCGAAGCTGAAGAAGCAACAGACACCGGTCGAATTGAAGATGATCGGCGAAGGCTCCTACGCCACCGTGCACTCCTATGTCGATCCCGACTACGGAATCAAGTTCGCAGTCAAGCGCGCAAGGCGCGGAATCGACGAGCGCGACCTCATTCGCTTCAAGCAAGAGTTCGAGGTGATGAAAGCTCTGAGCTTCCCGTACGTCGTGCAGGTATACAAGTACGACGACGAGCAGAACGAGTATCGCATGGAGTTCTGCGACGAGACGCTGCGCTCGTTCATCTCGAAGCGCAACGGCAAGCTGCTGTTCGCGTCTCGGAAGCGGATCGCATTGCAGTTCCTCTACGGGCTCAACTACCTCCACACGAAGGGCTACTTGCACCGCGACATCAGCCTGCAGAACGTGCTGCTGAAGGTTTTCGATGACGGGGCCGTTTTGGTCAAGCTCAGCGACTTCGGGCTCGTGAAGGACAAGACGTCAGAGTTCACCCGCACTCAGACCGAGATGCGAGGAACCATCCGCGACCCGCTCCTCGACAATTTCAAGAACTACGACGTCGCCAACGAGATGTACTCGATCGGCTGGGTTCTCTCCTACATCTTCACCGGGAAGGAGTCGTTGAGCTCGGTCGGCGACGAAGTGAGCCGGATCGTCCAGAAGTGCGCCGCCCACGATTTGTCGACGCGCTACCCGAACGTCCTGGAACTGATTGCCGACGTTGAGCGCCTCGAAGCGACGCCGACTGCGTCACAGCCTCCTGCATAGCGGCATCTGCGCACCGGCGACCGGCGACCTCGCGCGCGTCGCCGCAAAGGGATCGCTCAACGTGCTGCCGGGCTTTCCCAGACAGCCGTGTAGCGCCAGAACAATGAACGTCGAATCTTCACACCCGGGAGTACCGCCTGTGCGGCCTCGCGGATCTGCTCGAATGTCTCGAGCGGCTCTGCGGTGGGGGCAGTCATGTTCTCCGGGGTTGCCCGTACGCGACGCGGATGACGAAATACCCCGACTACGGCGTTGAGGAATGCCGATGTCAGTGACCACGGCTGATCTGCGGCGGTTTCTTTGGCCAGGCCAACGATGACGAGCCGGCCACCCGGTCGCAACACCGACCGAGCCGCATGAAGCGCCTGTTCAAGAGGCAAGTGGTGGAGCACAGCGACGAACGTCACGAGGTCGTACTGCGGCTGGCCGAGAGGCTCCAAATCGTATAGCTCTTCGCGCATTTCGGCGTTCCGAATTCTGGCGGTGTTGGCTCTCGCTTTTGCGGCCGTCGCGCCGTCTGGTTCGATGCCCGTAACCTCGTCTAGAACCGCGGCGAGGATGCGTAGAAGGTTGCCCGTTCCGCAACCGACATCGAGAGCGGCGGAGCCTCCGCGGCGACGGATCCGGTGCGCATGCCACAGGACCCAGGGTGCGTACGCATCGTTGTGGGACCAAGGATGCCGGTCGCTGAAGCGCCCCAGTGCCGAAAGAACCCCCAGTATCACGCTGCCCACATCGCCCAGCGTATCCACGACGCTCGCTCCCGTCCCGCGTCCGCAAGCGGATCGGCTATCGGGCGCTCTAATCCGCCGACTTGCTTGTGCGCGCGGGGGCGATCTGGACGAAAGCGAGCCGTTGGTTGAGCCGTCTAGTTCATCCAGGAGGGGTCTTGCCCATGATCGTGTCTAAGTATGGCTGGGTTAGACCAGTCGGTTCGGCTAAGCCGTTGGAACTCATAAAAGCACGCCAAGCCTCCCACGCGGCACGAGCCACTGCGAGAGCATCGACAACCGTCTGGCTCGACTGAGGATCGTCACGAAGGCGGTAGGCAATCGTCACGAAGTGTCCACCGCTTTCCGAATCACCGTCCGCCCAGATGTAGGCGACTCGCGCGTTGCTATTCCGATTGAAATGCTTCCAAGTGTTGGCGTAGTCGCGGCAGAGTTGGAGTTCGGGGCTGTTCGCCACCGTCATCGCAACCTGCTCCCGCAATGAAAGTTGGTGGGTGAAGGCTTCGCCGAGGTGATAACCGTCGATCATGAAGCTATTTGTAATCGCCCATAGGTCGGTGTTCGACTCGATTGGAGCGCCGCTATAGATCTCTTGGAGACGGGCCAAGTACTTCGTCACTAGCAGCCAGCGACTCTCCCAAGTCCACCCGCCGGTGTGCTGAACCGTCGCCCGTGCGGTCAGTACGCCCACGCCTTCGAGGCTTGCAGAACCGGGATGTTCATTCACGAGGGGAGTCTTACACAGCCGAGCGCGATGAGCGAGGACAACGGTTCGGCGGCTCCCGCACCTTCCGTGTCCACAGAGGGATCCCCTATCGGGGTGTCCGAGTGAGGATCGGGTAGCGGGCTGTCGCGCGTCAGACTTAGTGGCAGGGGTTGTTAGTTGCTGAGGCAACGCCCCT
>NZ_CAMFLC010000022.1 GCF_945957465.1 uncultured Leifsonia sp. | reverse complement strand
GGATCTGCGGGAGCACCGCGTTGCGGGCGGCGTAGCGCCACAGCACGCGCCGGTTCGGCATCCCCTTCGCCTGGGCCACGGTGATGTAGTCCTCGTCGAGGACGGTGAGCATCATGTTGCGCATGCCGAGCACCCAGCCGCCGACCGACACGATCACGATGGTGAGCATCGGGAGCGCGCCGTGCGAGATCACCTGGCCGATGAAGTCGGCGTTCCAGCCCGGATCCACCCCCAGCTCGTAGGCGTGGCCGGCGGGGAACCAGCCGAGGGTGGTCGAGAAGATCGCGATGAAGATCAGGCCGACCCAGAAGTACGGCACGGTGCCCAGGAACGTGGTGATGGGGATGAAGACGTCGAGCCGTCCGCCGCGCCTCCACCCGATCACCGCGCCGAGGCTCGTTCCGACGAGGAACGAGATCACGGTGGCGAAGCCGACGAGCCCCAGCGTCCAGGGGAGGGCGGAGGCGATCGCGTCTCCCACCGGCGCCATTCCCGTGGAGATGGAGACGCCCAGGTTGCCGTGCAGGAGCATGTCCCAGTAGTTGACGTACTGCTGCCACAGCGGCACCGAGTGGTCGACGCCGAACATGATGCGCAGCGCCTTCTCGGCGTCGGGGGTCAGCTGTCCCTGGCTGCGGGCCATGTACGCGCTGACCGCGTCGCCCTTCATCAGCCGGGGGACGAAGAAGTTGATGGTGATGGCCGCCCAGAGGGTGAACGCGTAGAAGGCGACGCGGCCGCCGATGAATCGCCACGGGATGCGGCGGCCCTTCCGCTCGGCCCGGGTGGCCGTCGTCCCGACGAGCGTCGGGTCGACGCCCGCGGACGTTGTGGTCTCGGCGCTCACAGGGCACCTCCTGCAGTCGGTGCGGCCAGAGCCGCGAAATGCTTCTCGGGGTCGGGGGACGCGGCGCGGAGCTCGCGCGTGTAGGGGTCCTGCGGGCGCAGGATGACGTCGTCGGCGGGGCCGTGCTCGACGATCCTGCCCTGGTTGAGCACGATGATCTCGTCGCTGAAGTGGCGGGCGGTGGCGAGGTCGTGCGTGATGTAGAGCACGCCGAGACCGTCTTCGCGCTGCAGATCGGCGAGCAGGTTGAGGACCCCGACCCGCAGCGACACGTCGAGCATCGAGACGGGCTCGTCGGCCACCAGCAGTGCGGGGCGCGACGCGAGAGCGCGGGCGATGGCCACACGCTGGCGCTGACCTCCGGAGAGCTCGTGCGGGCGGCGGTCGATCACCGCGTCCGCGTCGAGCCGGACGCGGGTCAGCAGGCGCCGCACCTCGTCGTCGACCTCCCTGCCCGGGACGACTCTGTCGAGGCGGAGGGGACGTTCGATGTGATGGCGGATCGTGTGCGAGGGGTTCAGCGACGCGAACGGGTCCTGGAAGACCATCCGCAGCTGCTGGCGGTAGCGGCGCAGACGCTTGCCGCCGCGCGGGATGGGGGCACCGTCCAGCAGCACCTGCCCGCTGGTCGGGGTCTCCAGCTGCGTGAGGATCTTGGCGATCGTCGACTTGCCGCTGCCGGACTGCCCGACGAGCCCGACGGCCTGCCCGGAGCCCAGCGTGAAGCTGACGTCGTCGAGGGCCTTGAGCTGCCCCGAGCCGCGGACGTTGTAGATCTTGGTGATGTTCCTGAACTCGAGTGTCGTCATCGAACGACCACTCCCTTCTCGCCCGTCAGCCGCGGGAACGACTTCAGCAGCGTTCGCGTGTACTCGTGCTGCGGGTCGGTCCAGATCTGCTCGGCGGGTGCGAGCTCCACGATCTCGCCCTCGCGCATGATCGCGATCCGGTCGCTGATCTCCAGCAGCAGCGGGAGGTCGTGGGTGATGAAGACGACCGAGAAGCCGAAGTCGTGCCGGAGCTGCGAGATCTGCTTGAGGATCTCGCGCTGCACGAGCACGTCGAGCGCGGTGGTCGGCTCGTCCATGACCATCAGCTGCGGGCGCAGCGCGAGGGCCATGGCGATCATGACCCGCTGACGCATGCCGCCCGAGAGCTCGTGCGGGTACGAGCGCACGCGCTGCGCGCCGACCTTCACGATCTCGAGGAGCTCGATGACCGCCGCTCGTCGCTCGGAGCGGTTCATCTCGGGGCGGTGCACCCGGAACACGTCGTCGAGCTGCGAGCCGATGGTGGCCACCGGGTTGAGGGCGTTCATGGCGCCCTGGAAGACCATCGAGATCTTGTCCCACCGGAAGCGGCGCATCTGCTCCACGTCGAGGGCGTTGACGTCGATGTCGACGGCGCTCTCGTCGTGGAAGACCACGCTGCCGCTGGTGATCACGGCCGGCGGCTTGAGGAGGCGCTGCACGCCGTAGGCGAGGGTGGTCTTGCCGCACCCGCTCTCGCCGGCCAGGCCGACGATCTCGCCGCGCTTGATGTCGAGGGTGACGTTCTTGACCGCCGCGACGGGCGGATCCACGTCGTACACGACCGAGAAGTCGCGTACCGAGAGAAGGGAGTCTGTCATGAAGGCGTCGCTTTCGGTGCTGTCCGCGGATGGCCCGGGGTGGGCGCGGGGACGAAGCCCGCGCCCACCCCGGACGTACTGGTGACTTACTTGCCCGCGGGCTTCAGGTTCATGAGCACCTGAACGGCCGACGGCTGCGTCGGGTCGGCGGTCGCGTACTGGTCCTGCTCGCTGGGCCAGCCGACGAACTTCCGGGTGTTGTACTCGGCGAGCTGCGGGTGGGTTCCGATCGCGATGGCCGGCACGTCGTCCACGAAGATCTTCTGCAGCTTGTCGAGCGCGGTCTTGCGTGCGCTGTCGTCGGACGCCTGGGCGTACTCCTTGAGCAGCGCGGTCGCCTCCGGGTTGTTGTAGCGCCCGAAGTTGTCCGACACCTTGCCGTCGGCGGCCTGGTCGATGTAGCTGGAGTTCATGACGTCGTCGTAGATGTGCCACGGGTTCGAGCCGGAGCCGGTCCAGTGCAGGGCGGCGTCGAAGTTGCCGGAGGCCATGTTGGCGAACCAGGTGTCGGCATCCGGGGTGGCGACCTTCGCGTCGGCGCCCAGCGTGCTCTTGATCTGGGTCGCGGCCAGCTGGATGCCGGTGACGTAGTCGTTCCAGCCCTGCGGGTCCTGCAGGGTGAAGGAGACCGGGGTGCCCTTCGGGTCGATCAGGGCGCCGTCCTTCCAGGTGTAGCCGGCGTCGCTGAGGACCTTCTTGGCGCCGTCGACGTCGATCGTGAAGTTCTGGTCCTTGTACGCGTCGGCGATGTACTGGTCACCGGTCGGCTGCGGGATGCCCGTCACGTTCTTGAGCTCGGGACCGGCGTTGCTGCGGGCCTTCTCGGCGTGCGCCTTGCGGTCGACGACCATGTTGACGGCCTTGCGGAACGCGACGTCGTTGAACGGCGCCTTGGTGGTGTTGACCACGATCATGTCCGGGCTGAGGACGTTGGCGCCCCAGAACACGTTGTGCTTCGGGTCCTTGTCGACGTAGTTCTTCTGGTAGTCGGTGATGAAGATCTGCGCCCAGTCGGTCTCGCCGCTCTGGAGGGCGCGGAGCAGACCCGTGTTGTCGTTGTACTCCAGGTAGTTCAGCGTCCCGACCGGAACGGTGCCCTTCCAGTAGTCGGTGCGCGCCTTGAGCACGACGCCCTGCGACGAGAAGCTCTTGATCGTGTACGGGCCGGTGCCGACCGCGTTCTTGACCGCGTCCTTCGTCGGGTCGGCGATGTCCTTCCACTGGTGCTCGGGGACGATGGTGGTCCCCAGCACGTCGCCCTGCTTGACGAACTTCGACTCGCTGAAGTTCAGGACGACGTTGTCGCCGTCCTTCTTGGCGTCGGTCAGCTTGAGGCCGGCGAGGTCGAGAGCCGGGGTGTTCTTGATCAGGTTGAACGTGAAGACGATGTCGTCGGCGGTGAACGGCTTGCCGTCGCTCCACTTCACGCCCTTGCGCGGGGTGACGGTGAGCTGCGTGTAGTCGGAGTTCCACTCCACCTTGGATGCGAGCCACGGCGTGGTCTCGTTCTTGCCGACCGGGTTGACGATCGCGAGGGGCTCGTAGATCATCCGGTCGTAACCGAGCGACATGCCCGAGCCGGTGCTGATGAACGGGTTGTTGATCTGGGTCGCCAGGATGGCGGCGCCATCCGGCTTCGCCACGGTGAGCGACCCGCCGCTCGCGCCGCTCGCGCCCGACTTTCCGTCGGACGAGCAGCCGGTGAGCGCGAGCGCACCGATGGCCGCGATCGCGGACGCCGTGATCAAGTACTTCCTAAGCCTCATTGCTTCTCCTTCGTGGCGGGCACATCCGTTGTGCCCTGGTGCTGCGGAATGTCGGATGACGATAACTTGCTTACTGGTCAGAAAGCAACTTCGCTGGGCCGAGGTTACTGGGTGGTAAGCTCACTCGCAAGCACGACCTGCAGAAGCGACGACGGAGGCGCAGATGAGCGGCGGCAGCGCCAGTCCGCGCCCGGAAACCGAGCGCAAACGCACGGAGATCCTCCGTGCTGCGATCGAGACCTTCGGCACCAAGGGCTCCACGAACGGCACACTCGCCGACATCGCCGACCAGGTCGGCATGACCCACGCGGGCGTCCTCCACCACTTCGGATCGAAGAACAACCTGCTGCTCGAAGTGCTGGAGTTCCGCGACCGCGACGACGTCGCCCACCTCGCCGAACGCCACATCCCCGGCGGCCCCGCACTGTTCGCGCACCTGGTGGCGACCGCGCAGCGCAACGCACTGCGCCCGGGAATCGTGCAGGTGTTCACCGTGCTCTCCGCCGAGTCGGTCACCGAGGACCATCCCGCGACGGAGTACTTCCAGGAGCGCTACCGCAACCTCCGCGTGGAGATCGACGCCGCGTTCCGCGAGCTCTGCGCCCAGGAGGGCGTCACCGAGCCCGAGACGATCGACAAGGGCGCGGCCTCCATCCTCGCCGTCATGGACGGCCTCCAGCTGCAGTGGCTGCTCGACCCCACGTCGGTCGATCTCGCCGGGGCGAGCGAGTTCGCGATCGAGGCGATCGTCAACGGCGTGCTGAATCCCGGCCCGCAGCTGGGGTCGTACGTTCGGGGGGAGTGACCAGCTCCTCCGATCACTTCGGCCCGATCACCTCAGCCCGGCGTAGAGCGGCTCGAGTATCCGCGCGGCGGTGTCGCCGTCTGCCGCGGTGAGCGCGGGCAGTTCGAGGAAGTGCCGGGCGATGGTGACCCCGAGGATGGCCGCCACGATCAGTTCGGCGCGCAGTCGTGCGTCGTCCTGCCGGGACGCCGCGGCCAGCACCTCCGCCCTGTCTTCGAGGTACTCCCGCATCACGGCCGCGGCGTCGGGGGACGTCAGCATGGAGCGCATCAGGGCCCGGGTCGGCGCCGGCAGCTCCCGAAGCCGCACATCGAGAACCTCGGCGAGGTGCCGCGACACGTCGTCGTCGCGCAGGTCGTCGACCGGGCGCACGGCGAGCTCGAAGAGCGCCTGCTTGGAACCGTAGTGCTGCAGGACGAGCGACGGGTCGACACCGGCTCGCCGGGCGATTCCGCGGATCGTCGCGCCATCGACACCGCGGTCTCCGAACTCGTCCTGGGCGGCCCGCAGGATCTTCTCGGCCGTCGCTTCGCGGCGCTGCGCCCTCGTCGGCTGGCTCTCCATCCGTTCACTCTACAAGCGATGAGCGTATGCTGGGTTCACTCAACAAACGATGAGCGAAACTCTCCGAGGAGGAATCATGACCGATCCGACGCAGACGAACACCGGGCACGAGTCGGTGCTCGTGATCGGGGCATCCCGGGGACTCGGCGAGGCCGTCGTCGAGGAATACGCCCGCCGCGGGGCCCGCGTCGTCGGCACGGTGCGCGGCGACCGGCCCACACCGCTGCACGGTTTCGCGGCCGGCGCCGACGGCGACCGTGTGGAGATCGAGCACGTCGACATCGACGACCCTGCACAGCTCGACCGGCTCGCCGACCGGCTCTCCGGCCGGCGCTTCGACCTCCTGTTCGTCGTCGCCGGCATCTCGCTCGCCCCTCGGGAGCAGATCGCCGCCGACATCCCGACCCGCGATTTCGAGCGGATGATGCTGACCAACGTCCTCAGCGTGATCCGCACGGTCGAGCGATTGCAGCAGCTCGTCGCACCCGACGGGACGATCGCGGTCATGTCCTCCGGCCAGGGCAGCATCGCCGACAACCGGTCGGCGGGCTTCGAGGTGTACCGGGCGACCAAGTCTGCGCTCAACCAGCTGATGCGCAGCTACTCGGTGCGCCACGCGGACGACCGGCGCGCGCTCCTGCTGATGGCACCCGGCTGGGTCAAGACCGAGATGGGCGGTCCGGGAGCCCGGCTCGAGGTCGACGAGAGCATCCCGCCGCTCGTGGACACGGTCGAGGCCCAGCGCGGCACTCCCGGTCTGCGCTACCTCGACCGGCACGGGAAGACCATCCCGTGGTGACCCGCCGGTCGCCCGGCTGCCACCGGCTCACAGCGCTGGCGACCGGATGCGCCCGCGGCCACCTGTGAAAAGTATGTAGACAAGGCAGATTCTTACCTGGCTAGGGATATTGTCGTCAGCACACGGACCGGCCGCGGCGAAGGAGGGCGACGGTGAGCAAGCACGACGAGATGATGGCATTCGAGTACCACCGGAACGGCGGCGTCGACGTCCTCGAGCGACGCACCGGGCCGCTCCCCTCCCCCGGCCCGGGCGAGGTCCTGGTCGAGGTCATCACGGCGGGCGTCAACCACATCGACGGCTTCATCCGCAGCGGGCGTGAAGAGGCCTGGGCCGACGAACCGTTCCCACGCGGCTCGGGAAGCGACTTCGCCGGCATCGTCGTGGCCGGCGACGGCGACGGACGGTTCCGCCGGGGCGACGAGGTGATCGGGCACGTGCGGCAGGGCGCGCACGCGTCGCACATCGTGGTCCCCGTCGGCGCGCTCGTGCGCAAACCCGCGCGGGTGACGTGGGAGACGGCCGGCGGCCTCTTCCTCGCCGGCGTGACAGCTCTCGACACCCTGGACGACCTCCGCGTCGGGCCGGGCGACACCGTGGTGATCTCGGCCGCGGCCGGCGGAGTGGGCAGCATCGAGGCGCAGGTGGCGAAGCACCGGGGTGCCCGCGTGATCGGCACCTGCGGGGAGCGCAACTTCGACTATCTGCGCCAGCTCGGCATCCGTCCGGTCACCTACGGCGACGGGATCGAGGAGCGGATCCGGCAGCTGGCCCCGGAGGGCGTCACCGCCCTGATCGACAACTTCGGGCAGGATGGGCGCGCGCTGGCGGAAGCGCTCGAGGTCCCGCCGTCGCGCTACCGGTCGAGCGCCGACCGACGCGAGACGGAACTGCGCCTGCTGCAGGACGACCCGGAGTCGGTCGCCCACGCCACAGCGCAGCTGGAACGCCTGGCCCAGCTCGCCGACGAGCGCGCGTTCACCCTGCTCATCTCCGGGTACTACCCGCTCACCGAGATCGGCTCCGCGTACGACGACCTCCAGCATCTGCATTCGCGCGGCAAGATCGTCCTGGGCACGCATCCGGTGACGACCTACCGGACCCTCAAGGCGCGCGACATCCACGAGGCGCGCGACTGACGCCGGCGCCCCCGCAGTTCAGGTGCGGGTCGGCGACGCCGACCCGGGCTGCCGCCATTGGTTCGCCCGCCGGTTCTCGTGCGCTTCGGTCACGATGGTCTCGATCCGGCGCTCGCGGGTGGCGTCGGTTTTGGCGGACAGCAGCCATTCGAGGATGGCTCGGCGGGCCGACCGCGGAAAGGCGTCCCAGTTGGCACGCGCTACCGGATCGCGGCTCAGGGCGGAACGCAGCTCCTCCGGTTCGGCGAGCTCTTCGACACGATCGAGCGCCGTCCAACCGCCACTGGCCACAGCGGCCTCCACGACAGCCTCGCCTTCGGCGGTCATCAGCCCGCGTTCGCGCAGCGCGGCGATCCGCTCCTTGTTGCGGCGGGACCAGTTGCTCCGCGGATTGCGGGGCGTGAGCCGGAGCATGGCATGCTCGTCGTCCAGGCGGCGCGGGAGGCTGTCCACCCACCCGACGCACAGCGCCTCCTCCACGATGTCGTCGTAGCCGAGTGTGCGGGCTTCGCCCTTCGCGTAGACCACCCAGACGCCCGCGGAGGTGCCGGCGTTCAGCGCCAGCCACTCCCGCAACGCGGCCCGGTCGGTCGCGGCGAACCGCTCGAGCTCGGCCATCACGGCGGCTCCCTCCTCGTCCGCGACCAGGTTAGATCACACGCTCAGCCGAGTGAAGAACCACGTGAGCACCGAACGCCCGTACCTCCCGAGTGCGCACGCGACCAACGCGACGTCGTCGGCGGTGTGCAGCTGCCGCGTGCGGGGACTACCGTTGGACGATGACCACGACCGGAGGCCCGCGCAGCGAGGCAGACACCGACGACGCCATGACCTTCTCCGATCTGGGCCTCGACGACGCCGTGGTCAGAGCCTTGAAGGACGTCGGCTACGAGACGCCGTCGGCGATCCAGGCTGCGACGATCCCCCTGCTCCTGGAGGGTCGCGACGTGGTCGGGCTCGCCCAGACAGGAACGGGTAAGACGGCCGCCTTCGCCCTCCCGATCCTGTCGCGGCTCGACCTGACCCAGAAGACGCCTCAGGCTCTCGTCCTCGCGCCGACCCGCGAGCTGGCTCTGCAGGTGGCGGAGGCGTTCGAGAGCTACGCGGCGCACCTGAAGGGCGTGCACCTGCTCCCGGTCTACGGCGGCCAGGGTTACGGCGTGCAGCTCTCAGCGCTGCGGCGGGGGGTGCACATCGTCGTCGGCACACCGGGGCGCATCATGGACCACCTCGAGAAAGGCACTCTCGACCTCTCCCAGCTCAAGTACCTCGTGCTCGACGAAGCCGACGAGATGCTCAAGATGGGGTTCGCGGAGGATGTGGAGACCATCCTCGCCGACACCCCGGACGACAAGCAGGTCGCCTTGTTCTCGGCGACGATGCCGGCGCAGATACGCCGCATCTCGAAGAAGTACCTCCACGAAGCCGAAGAGGTCACGGTCAAGACCAGGACCACCACCTCGGCGAACACGACGCAGCGCTATCTCGTGGTCTCGTACCCGCAGAAGGTCGACGCCCTGACGCGCATCCTCGAGGTGGAGAACTTCGAGGGCATGATCATCTTCGTCCGCACCAAGAACGAGACCGAGACGCTCGCGGAACGGCTCCGCGCCCGCGGCTACTCCGCGGCGGCGATCAACGGCGACGTCGCCCAGGCCCAGCGCGAGCGCACGGTCGACCAGCTGAAGTCCGGCAGACTCGACATCCTGGTGGCCACGGATGTGGCCGCACGCGGCCTCGACGTCGAACGCATCAGCCATGTGGTCAACTTCGACATCCCGATCGACACCGAATCGTATGTGCACCGCATCGGCCGCACCGGGCGCGCCGGTCGCAGCGGTGCCGCGATCAGTTTCATCACCCCGCGCGAACGCCGCCTGCTCACCGCCATCGAGAAGGCCACCCGTCAGCCGCTCACCCCGATGCAGCTGCCGAGCATCGAGGACGTCAACGTCACCCGGCTCGCCCGCTTCGACGACGCGATCACCGAGGCGCTCGCCCAGGAGGAGCGCATCGCGCGCTTCCGCGACATCATCGCGCACTACGTGGAGCACCACGACGTGCCAGAAGCCGACGTGGCAGCGGCCCTCGCCGTCGTGGCGCAGGGTGACGAGCCTCTGCTCCTCAGCGAAGACGATGCCCTCGCGCGCCGTGTCGACCGCGACTCCCGCACCGACGACCGTCCCGGTCGCTCCGACCGGCGAGACGAGCGGTCGCCGCGCCGCGAGCGCACCGACAAGCCGATGGCGCCATACCGCATCGAGGTGGGCAAGCGGCACAAGGTGGAGCCGCGCCAGATCGTCGGAGCCCTGGCCAACGAGGGAGGCCTGAGTCGCGACGACTTCGGGCACATCCGCATCATGCCGGAGTTCTCGATCGTGGAGCTGCCCGCCGACCTCCCCGCCGAGACGTTCGCCCGGCTCTCGGGCACGCGGATCAGCGGCAAGCTGATCGAGCTCCGGCCCGACCGCGGCGCGCGCCCGCGCCGCGACGACCGTGCGCCGCGCAAACCGCGGCGCCGGTGAGGCCCGACCACCCACAGCGCGTCGGGGTACCGCTGCCGGACGCGATCCCGCGAGCGGGTGGCATCCGGCCTAGGGCGCGATCGCCTCGAGTTCGACGGTGACCACGTCGCCGATGTTCATCGGCGGCAGCGGCAGTCCGATTGTCCGCAACACGGAGCCGCCGACCGTCGGCGGGACGCTCAGCCAGGGCGGGAGGACGTCGGTGACGAAGCGCCTGGTCGTCGCGAACCGCAGCACCGTGACCCGGTAGCCGGCGTCGTCATCCAGGCCGTCCATCCGGAACGGGGCCGGCAGTGCGGTCCGTACGGTGTCGACGCAGAACGCCTGGAACACGGCCCGCCGGCGGCCCGTGTCGACGATCCCGATCGTCTCGACGTTGCCGTCGACGGAGTCGACCCGAACCGTTGTGCCTGTCGCGATGACACCGCGCACATTCTTGTACCAGCGGATCCATTCGGCGATCGTGGCGAGGTCGTCCTCCGAAGCAGCGCCGAGATCCCATTCGATCCCGGCGGAGGCGAGAGCGGCCGTGGCCAGCCGCGACTCCAGCGCGGTCTGGCGGCGCGTGATGTGCGCGACCGGTGCGCCCACATGCGAGCCGATCAACTCGGGCGGCACGAGGACGGACGTCCAGCGCTGGATGCGATGGCGGTCGACGGGGTCGTTGGTGTCGCTCGCCCACACCCGGCCCGCGTACCGCAGCACACCGAAGTCGACGCGACCGCCGCCGGAGGAGCAGGACTCGATGACGACGTCCGGGTGGCGCTGACGCAGCTCCGCCATCAGGCGATAGGTCGCCAGCACCTGACGATGCGGCGATCCGGCGAGCTGGTCGCGGTTCTGATCCCACTTCACGAAACGGATGGGATACTCCCGCAGCAGTTCGTCGAGCTGCGCGAGCACCTCTGCGTGGGCCTCGGGGTGGTCGAGGTCGAGGACATGCTGGTGCCGCCACGCGATGGGCAGGTCGCCGTTCCGGTCGGTGAGCAGCCACTCGGGATGGCGGCGCGCGAGCTGCGAGTCGAGGCTCACCATCTCCGGCTCGATCCACAGCCCGAACTCCATTCCCAACCCGGTCACGGCTTCGGCCATCGGGCCCAGGCCGCGCGGCCAGCGCTCGCCGTCGACGGTCCAGTCGCCGAGGGCGCGCTTGTCGTCGACCCGCCCCTCCATCCAGCCGTCGTCGAGCACGAACCGCTCGACGCCGACGCTCGCGGCGCGCTCGGCCAGCCGCGTCAGGGTGTCCAGGTCGTGGTCGAAGTAGACGGCCTCCCACGTGTTGAGGACGACCAAGGGCTCCCGGTCGCTCCGGCCGAAGCCGCGCGCCACCGCGTGGAAGCGCTCCGATACTCCGTCCAGTCCGTGAGCGGAGTGGGCGGCGAACACCGTCGGCGTCGTGTACGACTCGCCCGGGCCCAGACGCACCTCGCCCGGCTGCAGCAGCTCGCCGGCCTGGAGCATCCGATGCCCGGTGGAGGTCGCTTCGGCGGAGACGTCCGAGTCGCCGCTGAACCCGAGGTGGACGGCCCAGACGTCGCCGTCCCGGAACCCGAACCCCGGGGTCCCTGCTGCCAGCACGATCGGAGCGTCGTGTCCGGTGCGACCATGGCGCCCCTGCCGCACCCACGCGCCCTGGTCGAGAGCTCGCCGCTGCGGCTGCCGCTCCCCCGCCCAGCGACCTCCGGTGTCCAGCACCTCGGTCGCGTGCGCCGGCACAGGGAGGCTGACCGCGAGGGCCCCGAGCTCCCAGACCGAGTCGCCTTCGTTGCGGAGGGTCATCGCCGCCTGCACCACGCCCGCGGGATCGACGCGGAGGTCGACCGCGATCCGCAAGCCGAGCCGGTCGTCCACGGCATGCACCGTGAGCGCCGCATCGTCGAGCTCCTCGACCGCACTGTGTCGGAAGGCGGGCGTGGCGGTCCCGTGGCTGTCCGACCCCGCGACGCCGGGGCGGCCGGTCCAGCCGTCCGCGCGCACCGGCACGAGCGTCGGCTGCAACGGGAGGTCGATGGAGCTCGGCGGCACGGCCGGGACGAGGGTGTCGGCGAGCGCTTCGACATCGGCGACAGCGCCGAGGTCGGCCCCCCAGTGCAGGATGCGCGGCAGAGCGGAACCGCGGGCGTCGAGGAGGACCTCGACGCCCGCGGCGCGCAGCCGGAACACGCGGCTGATAGCGGTTATCCCTTCACGGGGATCGACTGCGCCTTGAGCGCGTCGATCGTCTTCTGCTGCCCGGTCTTCAGAGCATCGAGCAGCGTGCCGCTGCCGCTCAGCGCTGCACCGAAACCGTCGGACACGTCCGTGTAGGTCTGGGTCATGGTCGGGCCCCAGGTGAAGTTGGGGTCGACCTGGCCGGACGCCTGCTTGAACACGTCGTAGATCTTCTGTCCGCCGTAGAAGGCCTGGCCGGAGGAGAAGGCGGGGAGGTCGGCGCCGGCTTTCGCCGCCGGGTAGAGGCCGCCGAGCTTGTTCTCCAGTGCGAGAGCCTCGGGATCCGTGTTCAGCCACATCGCGAACTTGGCCGCTTCGTAGGGGTGCTTCGAGCCCTTGAGCACAGCCGTGGACGAACCGCCCCAGTCGCCGGCCTTGGTGTCGCCGGCCGACCACTGCGGCATCGGCGCGACCGCCCACTTGCCCGCCGTGTTCGGCGCGCCAGTCTCGAGCGTGGAGGCGCCCCAGACCGCGGAGACCCAGGTCCACTGCTGGCCGTCGTCGAACGACTTGTTCCAGTCGTCCGAGAACGACGCGAGCTTCGACACCTCGCCGGCGTCGATCAGCTTCTGCCAGTAGTCGGCGACCTGCGTGGACTTGTCGTCGGTGAGGTTCACCGTCCACTGGTTGCCGTCGTTCTTGAACCACTGGCCGCCGGCCTGCCACACCATGCCCGCGAACCAGTTGACGTCGGTCTTCGGGAAGTTGGTGATGTAGGCGCCCTTCGCCTTGATCAGCGCCGCGTCCTTGGCGTACTCGTCCCAGGTCGTCGGCACTGGGATGCCCGCCGCCTGGAACAGGTCCTTGCGGTAGAACAGGGCGATCGGGCCGGTGTCCTGCGGGATCGCGTAGACCGCGTTCTTCTCGCCGAAGGTGACCTGGTTCCAGGTCCAGTCGACGAAGTCGTTCTTGGCGTCGGCCACCGGCTTGCAGTCGGCGATGTTGACGAGGCCGTCCTGAACGCGGAAGTTCGGGAGCGCGTCGTACTCGACCTGGCCGAGGTCGGGCGCATTGCCCGCCTTGATCTGGTTGAAGAAGTTCTGATACGTGCCGCTGTTTCCCGAGGGGCCGGTCTGGAACTTGACCTGGATGTCCGGGTTCCTGCTGTTCCACAGGTCGACGACCTTGTCCATGCCGGGAACCCAGGTGGTGAAGGTCAGGTCGACCTTGCCGGAGGACGGCTTGCAGCCGGCGGAGGCAGCGCTCGTGCTGCTGCTCGAAGACTGGCCGCTGCAGGCGGTCAGGGCGAGCGCGGCGGCTGCGACGACGGCAGCCACGACGATCCTGGATCGTTGCTTCATTCTTGTGTCCTTCGTTGGAGGGGAATGTGTGGGGTTACTTGACGCTGCCCGCCGCCAGGCCGCCGGACCAGAACCGCTGGAGGCTCAGGAAGGCGATGACGAGGGGGACGATCGAGACGAAGGCACCGACGATCACCAGTGATCGCAGTTCGGGTGCCTGGCCGATCGCACTGTTCCAGGCGTAGAGACCGAGGGTCACCGGGAACAGGGCCTGATCCCGCAGCATGATCAGCGGCAGGAAGAAGTTGTTCCAGATCGCGACGAACTGGAACAGGAACATGGTCACCAGCGCGGGCGACATCAGCCGCACGGACACGGTGAAGAAGGTGCGCACCTCGCCGGAGCCGTCGAGGCGGGCCGCTTCGAGCAGTTCGTCGGGAACGCTCGAAGCCGCGAAGATCCGCGCCAGGTAGACGCCGAAGGGGCTGACGATGCTGGGCAGGAACACCGACCAGTAGGTGTTCGTGAGCTGCACCTGGGAGAAGATCAGGAACAGCGGGAGCGCGAGGGCTGTCGCCGGGACGAGCACCCCGGCGAGGACGGTGTTGAACAGCACCTCCCGGCCGCGGAACCGGTACTTGGCCAGCGCGTAGCCGCACATGCCCGCGATCAGCGTGCCCAGGAAGGCGCCGACGCCCGCGTAGAGGACGCTGTTGATCAGCCAGTGCACGTAGACGCCGGAGTCGTACGTGAACAGGGTGCCGAGGTTGGCCACAAAAGTGGAGAAGCCGTTCGGCGTGAACCACAGCGCGGCGGTGGTGGTGAATTCGGCGCGGGTCTTGGTGGAGGACACCAGGAGCCACCACACCGGGATCAGGAAGTAGAAGGTGAAGACGGCCATGACCAGCATGGCGCCTGTGCGCGAGACGATGCTCTCGCGGCCGGCTCCGCGCGGAGCGGCGTCGCCGCGCTTGATGCGCCGGGTCGCGGCGGTGATGGTGGTCATGCGAACGCCCTCCGTTGGGTGAGCTTGAGGAACACGAACGAGAGCACGAACGTGAACAGGGCCAGGACGACCGACATGGCTGCTGCCAGGCTGTAGTTCGGGATCGACGCCGTCGTGTAGACCGCGAGGTTCGGTGTGTAGGTGCTGTTGATCGCGGTGGAGAAGCTGCGCAGCGTCTGCGGCTCGGCGAGGAGCTGGAGGGTGCCGATGATCGAGAACACCGCGGTGAGGATGATCGCCGGCATGACCAGGGGGATCTTGATCCGGATGGCGACCTGCCAGTTGTTCGCGCCGTCGAGCTTCGCCGCCTCGTAGATCTCCTGCGGAATGGCCAGGAGCGATGAGTAGATGATGAGCATGTTGTAGCCGACGTAGACCCACGTCACGATGTTCGCGATCGACCAGAGCACCAGGTCGGCGCCCAGGAAGTTCACGTTCTGGGTCAGTGCGGTGAACGGGGAGAGCGAGGGCGAGTACAGGAACCCCCACATGATCGCGGCGATGACGCCCGGAACGGCGTAGGGCGCGAAGAACGCGAGCCGGAAGAACTTCTTGCCGCGCAACAGCGGGGAGTCCAGCAGGAGCGCGAAGACCAGAGCGAGCAGCAGCATGACCGGTACCTGCACGACACCGAACACGAGCACCCTGCCGACCGAGGTCCAGAAGGCGGTGTCCTGGAAGACCTGGACGTACTGGGTGAGGCCGCCGAAGACCTGCGTGGCCGGCCCGAAGGTTCCCTGCCGTTGCACCGTCAGCAGCGACTGGTAGATCGCATAGCCGATCGGCACCGCGTAGAACAGGGCGTAGAGCACCCCGAACGGTGCGACGAAGATCAGCACCGCCCGCCAGAGGCTCAGCCGGCGCCGGCCCGTGCGGCCGTTCGCGGGACCCGCGGCGCGCGTGGTGCGTGTCGCGCGTGGAGACGTCGTCGTCATCGGTCTTTCCTCACTCTCCCAGCGCTGTCTTCAGGACGCGGACCGCGCCCGCAGGCAGTTCCATACCGTCCACAGCGACACCGGTCACCAGCTCGAGCCCGGCGGCCGCGACGAACTGCGGATCGTCGGTGTGGTTGATGAAGAAGCGGTAGTCGGCGTCGGCGCCCCGACGGAGCACCGTCTCGATCCCCGGCGCGTGCCCGGTCGGGGGTTCGACACCGGCCTCCGCCGCCGCCCTGCGGAGCAACGCGCTCAGCTTCGGCTTCTCGAGGGTGGTCCCGACGTACCAGGCGACGCCGCTGCCGAAGGCGTTCCGGGTGATCGCGGGAGAACCGGGCAGCGGACCGTTCCGGAAGGAGGCGATCACCTCGGCGCCGCGGGGCTGGATCCGCTCGCTCCACACCGAGGCCGTCGCGCCGTCGTCGAGGACGACCGCGGCATCGGTCGCCAGCGGGAGGAACTCGTCGATCCGCAGTCCCAGGAGGTCGGTGAACGCTCCCGGGTACCCGCCGAGCCGGACGCGGTCGTCCTCGTCGACGATCCCGGAGAAGTAGGTGACGACAGCGGTTCCGCCTGCCGCGACGAAGTCGGTGATGACCTGCGCCTCCGCGTCCCTGACCAGGTAGAGCGAGGGCACGACCGCCACTCGGTAACCCGACAGGTCGGCGCCGGGACGGACGACGTCGACCGTGATGCCCGCCTCCCACAGCGCGCGGTAGATCGCGTGGACCTGCTCGAGGTAGCGCACCTCCTGCGACGGATGCGAGTCGAGGTCGGTGGCCCACCACGCCTCCCAGCTGAAGACCAGTGCGACCTCGGCGATCACGCGGCTCCCGACCAGTTCGCGCAGCGATCCGAGAGTGCGGCTGAGATCGAGGACCTCGCGCCAGGTGGTGCTGTCGGTGCCGGCGTGCGGGAGGAGGGCGGAATGGAACTTCTCCGTGCCCTGCGCGGAAGCGCGCCACTGGAAGAAGCAGATCCCGTCGGCGCCCCGCGCCACGTGGGCGAGGCTGTTGCGCAGCAGCTCCCCCGGCACCTTGGCGATATTGCGCGGCTGCCAGTTGACTGCCCCTGTGGCCTGTTCCATCAGCAGCCAGGGAGCCCCGTCCGCGAGTCCGCGCGTCGCGTCGGCCGCGAACGACAGCTCCTGGTGCGGGTCGGGCAGGCGGTGATCGAGGTAGTGGTCGTTGGCGATCAGGTCCATGTGCGGCGCCCACGTCCAGTAGTCCTGCGTGCGGATGTGGGCCGTGACCATGAAGTTGGTCGTCACCGGCACGTCGCTCAGGCGGCGCAGCACGCGCTCCTCGACGCGGTAGCACTCCAGCACTTCGTCCGAGCTGAACCGGGCGAAGTCGAGCGCCTGCGCCGGGTTGCCCGCAGAGAGGGTACGGCGCGGAGGCAGGATCTCCTCCCACGCGCCGTAGCGCTGACTCCAGAAGGCGGTCCCCCACGCCCGGTTGACCGCGTCGACCGTTTCGTACTTGGCCCGCAGCCAGTCCCGGAAGGCGGCGGCCGAGACGTCGCAGTAGCAGTGCGCGTTGTGGCAGCCCAGTTCGTTCGAGACGTGCCAGAGCCGCACGGCAGGGTGCGACCCGTACCGCGTCGCGACCTCAGTTGCGAGCCGCTCCGCCGCCGCGCGGAAGACAGGTGAGCTCGGGCAGTACGCCTGGCGGCCTCCGGGCCACGCGCGCACACCGTCGGCGTCGACGGGAAGGATCTCGGGGTGGAGGGTGCTCAGCCAAGGCGGCGGGGAGGCCGTGCCCGTTCCCAGGTTCACGCCGATGCCTGCGGCGTGGAGCATCGCGATGATCGTGTCGAGATCGGAGAAGTCGAAGGTGTCGGGGCCGGGCTGGATCCGGGCCCACCCGAAGACGTTGATCGCCACCAGGGTCACGCCGGCTTCGCGCATCAGACGGATGTCCTCCGCCCAGACCGCGGCGTCCCACTGCTCCGGGTTGTAGTCGCAGCCGAACGCGAGCCGCGCTCCCGCCTCGGGCGCCGTCGTCAGCGCCGCCAGGGCGGACTCGACCGTGCTGATGGACGACACGCTGACCTCCTCGTCATACTTCTGTGAACGTTCCCAGACCCTCCGCAACTGAACGAATCGAGACGATCTGGGAACGTGCACAGACTAAGCCCCGCATGAATCCGCTGTCAAGCTAAGGTGTGCGTATGAGTTCAGAGACAGCCCGGCCGCGCGCAGCGACGATCCACGATGTCGCCGCCGCCGCCGGGCTGTCCCGCGGCACCGTCTCGCGCGTGATCAACGGCGAGCCGTACGTCTCGCCCGAGGCGCGGGCCGCCGTCGAATCGGCCATCGTCCAGGTCGGCTACGTGCCGAACACGGCTGCCCGCAACCTCAAGACCAAGCGGTCAGGGGCCATCGCCCTCGTGGTGCACGAACCGCACTCGCTGTTCCTCGAAGATCCCAACATCGGCGCCATCCTCCTCGGCACCAATTCCGTCCTCTCGCAGGCCGACTACCAGCTCGTGACGCTCATCATCGACTCGCCCCGGGACAGCGACCGGGTGGCGGAGTACCTCAAGGGCGGCTTCGTCGACGGAGTCATCATCATCTCCGCGCGCGTCCAGGACCCCATCGGCCGGGCCGTGGCCGCCATCGGGATCCCGGCGGCCTTCGTCGGCCACCCACCGGGCATCGAGGGCATCGCCTACGTGGGGATCGATAACGTCGCGGCCGCTCGGGCCATCACCGAGCGGCTGCTCGCGACCGGGCGACGCAGAGTCGGGATGATCGCCAGCGCGCTCGACCGCGACTCCGGGCGCGACCGCCTCGCCGGATTCCGCGAGGCGACGGGCGACCTCTTCGATCCCGAGCTCGTCGTCGAGTTCCCGCTCTACAGCCACAGCGCCGGGATCGAGGGCATGCGGCAGCTGCTCGAGCGCGCCCCCGACATCGAGGGAGTCTTCGCCGCCTCCGATGCGATCGCCGCGGGGGCGCTCGACGTCCTGCGCGACGCCGGCCGCGCGGTTCCCGCCGATGTCGGGGTGGTCGGCTTCGACGACAGCGCGTGGGCGCTCCGCTGCCAGCCGGCGCTGTCGACGGTTCACCAGCCAGCCGCCGGGCTCGGCGAGGCGGCCGCGCGACTCGTGCTCGACCAGATCGCACGCGCCGAGATCGAGACCGGGGGCACGATCCTCGACACCTCCATCGTCTGGAGGATGTCCGCCTGACCGCCTTGCAGGTCGGCGGCGGATCGGCTCACGACCTCTCCACCCGCCGGCGGCGATAGAGCGCGGGAGAGGTGCCGGCGACGCGGCGGAACTATAGGACCATGACGACATCGACGACGAGCGCCACCCGCTCCTATCACCTGACCGACGAGGAGGTCGCCCGCTTCGACGAGCAGGGCTACCTCATCCTGAAGAACCGCATCCCCGCCGATCTGCTGGCGCGCCTCCAGCGCGCTGCCGACCAGTGGATCGAGGACGGCGCCGCCCTCGCCGAAGACGACGAACGGGCAGCCGACTACCAGTACGCGAACAGGCCGAGCGGCCGCGTGATGTTCCGCGTCGACTACCTCCACAACAAGAACCAGCCCGCCTCCCTCGAGCTGCTGGGCTCCCCTGCCGTGCTCGGCATCGCCGAGAGCCTCGCCGGTCGGGATTTCGTGCCCACCTACGAGTCCCTGGTGTTCAAGAAGGCCGGCGACGGCGCCCCCATCAACTGGCACCAGGACGCCGTCCACCCGCGCACGCGGAGGATCTTCAACATCGACGTCTACCTCGACCCGTCCCGACGGGGAGAAGGCGCGCTCCGCGTCGCGCCCGGCTCGCACAAGCAGCCCGTCGACGTGTGCCGGCTCGAGGAGGAGTACGGCTGGGATGCGCCCGGAGTCGTCCAGGTCGAGCTGGATCCGGGAGACGTGCTCGTCCACGACGTGATGGTCGTGCACGGCTCCGAAGCGGTGGTCGGCAACCGCCTCCGCCGGACCATCTACTACGAGTTCCGGGCGGCGGAGCAGATCCTCGCCGAAGGCCCCTGGGATGCCGCCTGGATCGACAAGCGGCTGCGGCTCATCCCCGTCGCCCTCAACGCATATGCGAACGCCGACCCGGGCGCCGCCGGGTTCGAGTGGGGCGTCTCCGAATCGCTGCGCCCCCGCCTCACGGGCGACGACGAGACTGAGTTGCGGATCGCGCATCTGGTGCACAGCCCCGGCTCCTACTGCAGCGCCGGCAGCGTGCCCGCCTGAGGGAACGGCTACGCGGAACGAGCCTGTTGCGCCCGTGCGCCGGCCCTCACTGCTGCAGGCCTGCGGTCAGCCCGTCGAAGAACCGGATGAGGACCGCGACGTCCCGCCTGCTGGCGGCCGCCGTGAACCGCCGCACTTCTTCGAGCGTCGGCAGCCGCTGCATCTCCTCGGCCAGGTCGGCGACTCCGAACGCGATGTCGTCGGCCGTGCGCCGTTGACGCGGCACCGCAGCGGGTGGCGCGCCGGGCGACGCGACGGGGTCTGTCTCTGCTGCACTCATCCGCCGTCTCCCTCTCTCCTCGATGTGTTCTGCAGCGGAGCCGGTTCGGACGAAGCCGGCGCGGCCGGACGTGCGGGTCCGCCGAGCGAGAGCGTCGCGAGGAGGCCGACGACCAGGAAGCCGGCGGCGGAGAACGCGGCGTAGCGGGTCCCGTCGCTGAACGCCTGCTTGGCGTCGCCGGCGATGGCGGCGGTCCGCGGGTTCCCCTCGAGCCCGGCGATGGCCGCCCCCGAGCTGTCGACGACAGCGGACACGATCGGTGTCGCCTGCGCCGCGGGTATCCCGCGCGAGTCGAGCGAGTCGGTCAGGATGGCGCTCGCACTCCCGAACAGCACCGTCCCCAGGATCGCGACGCCCAGTGCCGAACCGATCTGGCGTGCCGTGCTCTGGGTGCCCGAGCCTTGACCGCTCTGCGACACCGGGACATCGGCCAGGACGACACCCGTGAGCTGAGCGGTGGCCAGCCCGACCCCGAAGCCGTAGACGAACAGGAACGGGAGCAGCGCACCCCACACGGTGGTCGGCGAGATCACCAGCCCCAAGCCGGCGACACCGACGATCTCGGCGGCGAGGCCGATCCTCACGATTCTCACCGGGGCGATGCGATTGCCGAACGCCCCGGCGAACCCGCTCGCCACGAAGGACCCGATCGCGAGCGCCAGGAGGATGAGACCGGTGTCCAGTGCACTGTAGCCGAGGACGTTCTGCAACCAGATCGGGAGGGCGAGGATGAGCCCGAACTCTCCGAGCGAGACGATCATGGCCGCGATGTTGCCGTTGCGGAACGACGGGATGCGGAACAGGTCGAACGCGAGCATGGTGCTCTTGCCGGCTTTCATCCGCGTTCGACCCCGCGCGACGAATGCGACACCCGCGACGATCGCCAGGGCGAAGGCGATCGGCACGGGCGAGAGCGCGAACGGCCACGTCCAATCGCCCACCTGCGGCCGCTTGTCGACCGTCCACCAGCCGTAGGTCCGGCCCTCGATCAGTCCGAAGACCAGGCTCGCGCTCGTCACGACGGAGAGCAGCGCGCCGACCCCGTGGATCCGGCCCGCGTGCGCGGTGTCCCGCGACTCGGAGACCGTGGCCAGGACCCCGACCACGATCAGCACGCCCAGCGGCACGTTGATCCCGAACGCCCACCGCCACGAGAAGGCGGTGGTGAGCCACCCGCCGAGCAGGGGGCCGAGCGCGGTCATCCCGCCGATCGTGGACCCCCAGACGGCGAACGCGATCGCTCGCTCCCTCCCACGGAACGTGGCGTTGATCAGCGACAGCGTCGTGGGCAGGATCATCGCGCCGCCCACGCCCTGGACCAGCCGCGCGCCGATCAGGAAGGCGCCGGTGGGCGCCAGCGCGGCGGCGATCGACGACAGCGTGAAGATGACGACACCGATGATCAGGATCCGGCGCCTCCCGAACCGGTCGGCGAGCGTGCCGAACACCAGCAGCAGGGAGGCGAACACCAGGGTGTACGACTCCTGGATCCACTGGACTCCCGTCGAGTCGACGCCCAGTTCCTTCACGATCGACGGGATCGCCACATTGACGATCGTGGAGTCGACGATGATCACCGCGACTGCGATGCTGATGAACACCAGGCCGATCCACCGTCTGCGGTCCTGCTTCACGGTTCCGTTCACGCCTTCACCTTCCCCGGCAAGTAATCAGCTTGCTGACTAAAGGAACGGTAACACTGCGGCGCGTGTCGCGGAAGGGTCCGCGGCCCCGGGCGCTCGCGCTACGCGCTGAGGCGCGGATAGTCCGTGTAGCCCTCGGCGCCCGTCCCGTAGAACGTGGCCGCGTTCGGCTCGTTCTCGGGGTGCTCGCCCTTCCAGCGCTCGACCAGGTCGGGGTTCGCGATGGCGAGACGGCCGACGGCGACCGCATCGGCGTGCGCCCCCTCGACAAGCGCGATCGCCTCGTCGCGCGTCGTGACGGATCCGAAACCGCTGTTCACGATGAACGGGCCTCCGAAGCGCTCGCGCAGGTCTTGCACGAGCACGCCCGCCGGCTCGCTGTGCAGCACACTGAGGTAGGCGAGCCCCAGCGGCGCCAACCCGTCCACCACGGCTTCGTAGGTGGCGGTGGCGTCCGCGAGGTCGGTCTCGAAGACGTCCTGGATGTTGTGCATCGGCGAGAGGCGGATACCCACCCGCCCGGCGCCCACGGCCTCGGCGATCGCCGTCGTCACCTCGATGACGAAGCGGGCGCGCGCGCTCGGGCTGCCGCCGTACCGGTCGTCGCGGACGTTCGACACCGGCGAGAGGAACTGGTGCAGCAGGTAGCCGTTGGCGCCGTGCACCTCCACGCCGTCGAAGCCGGCGGCGACGGCGTTCTTCGCCGCAGCGACGAACTCGTCGCGCACGGTCGCGAGCTCGTCCGCGGTGAGCGCGTGCGGCACCGGGAAGGCGACCTTTCCGGCAGGCGTACGCGCCTCGCCGTCGATCGCGACGGCGCTCGGCGCGACGACGCGGTCGCTCCGGTTGATGAGCGGGTGCGACACCCGGCCGCCGTGCATAAGCTGCATGACGATGCGGCCGCCCGCGGCGTGCACGGCGTCGGCGACGCCGCGCCAGCCGGCGATCTGCTCGTCGGTGACGATGCCGGGCTGGCCGGGGTACGCACGCGACTCGTGGCTCGGGTACGTGCCCTCGGAGATGATCAGGCCCACGCTCGCCCGCTGCGCATAGTGCTCCGCCACCAGGGGCCCCGGAACACCGGCCTCACCCGAACGGGTACGGGTGAGCGGCGCCATCACGACGCGGTTGGGAAGGCGGAGGTCGCCGAGCGAGACGGGAGAGAACAGATCCATGGAGGCATGCCTTTCGATTGCGGGCGCGGTGCGCCCTCCCGCCCAACAGCACGCGCCCATGCCCTATTCCGAGCCGCGTCCACTCCGCGGATCCCGCTATAGCCGCTGGCCGACCCCGCTCCTAGACTTTCGCCCGAATGGCAGCCACAGCGTTCGAAGGAGACAGGAAATGACCGATGCGACATCCGCTCCCGCCGAGGGAGCCGCGGCCGACGACGAGCCCGTCGATGTGACGGCGGCGGGCATCAGCGACGGCGCCTACACACTCCTCGCCGCCGATTTCGCCGACACCGACACCGCCTTGACGGCCTACGAGGCGCTCAAGGACGTCGAGGACGGCGCGACGGTCAGGATCGACGGAGTCGTCGTCGTCAGACGCGACACCGACGGCAAGCTCGAAGTGCAGAAGGCCACCGACCACAGCACCCGCGAAGGCCTGACCTGGGGCGCCGTCGGCGGGGCCGTACTGGGCGTCCTCTTCCCGCCCTCGATCATCGGCAGCGCCCTCGTGGTCGGCGCCGGCGGCGGGATCATCGGCAAGCTTCGAGAGCGGCACCACAAGAAGGAGCTGGCGAAGGAGTTGGAGGACGCGATCGAGCCGGGCCACTCCGGCATCATCGCCCTGGTCTCCAATCCGGGCGAGGTGAAGATCCGCAAGGCGCTCGAGAAGGCCGACCACATCGTCGAGAAGGCCGTCGACGATGCCGCGGCGGCCGACCTCAAGGCGGCGGGTAGAGCCGAGGGCAGCGCCGACTCGGGGTCAGGGGCCGACACGAAGTAGCGCTGCGCAGAAGCGAGCGCTCGACCCACGCCTGCACCTGACGACGGAGCCGCCTCCACCGCTCGGCCGATGTGCACGCCTCGCCCCGAAGCCAGGGTGGGAGGATGCGCCGGCGAATTGCACTGAGGTGGCTGCCTCTCGCGCTGTTCGTCCTGCTCGCGACGACCGGAGTGCTGCTCTGCGCCGCCGAGTCGAGCGGCCCCGGCGTCCTGCTGGTGGGCACGCTCGACGGCTATCAGCTCGGGATGCTGCTCATCGTGCTCGCCACCGGGACCGCCGTTGTCGCGCTGATCCAGGCGGCCGTCCTGGCGGGCGCGCTGAAACGACCGGCGTGGTGCTTGCTCATCCGGCTGGTCGCCGGGCTGCTGATCGCGGTCGCCGTGCCGTTCGGGCACCTGCTCATCGTCGTAGCCGCGTTCAGCGCGGTGAACACCTACGAGCCGCTCGCCGTCCGTGGGCACCACGTCGTGCTCCGGACCTTCACCTGGCACCATCGCAGCTTCGACCTCCTCGAGCAGGATGGCGCGCTGTACGAACCGGTCGCGCTCTGCGGCGACCCGCTGCCCGTGGACGGCTACGACGCCTTCTCCGCGGGCCGCTACGATCTGGTCTCCCGCGGCGGCCGGGACGTGATCCGGTTCGCGGAGGGCCCCGTCGGGCCATATACCGGGGCGGCCGTGCTGGGTGCCCGGCCGGGCGATGACGTGACGGGGAGTTGCGGCGCGCGGTGACACGGAGACGGCCCCGTCAGTCCCCGATCCGCTCGTGCTCCCTGGTCTGTTAGATTATGAACATTCGTTCTTATTTCACGGGAGGGATGCGAGTGACGACAGTTGCCAGGGGCCCGTACCGTGCGGGGATCGAGAAGCGCAGGCGTATCGTCGAGAAGGCGATCGCCGTCTTCGGCGAGCACGGCTACGGCGGCGGCTCGCTGCGCATGGTCGCCGAACGGGTCGGCGCGTCGGCCTCGCAGATCATCGCCCTCTTCGGCAGCAAAGACGGCCTGCTCACCGCGGTGCTGAACGAGTGGGACGCCCGGCAGGTCGACGACGGCCGTTTCACCGGGATCGCGCACATCGAGGCGCTCCGCGCGCGGATGCGCTACAGCCGGGAGCATCCCGAGTACGTGGAGTTCTTCGCGACCCTGTGCGCCGAAGCGACGGCGCTCTCGCATCCCGCGCACCAGTACTTCATCGACCGTTACGAGCGAGTCGCCGACGCGCTGGAGCAGCACCTCCGCCTGGCCGCCGAGACCGGCGAGATCGCGCCGCTCGCCGACCCGCTCTACCGCGAGGAGGCCAGGGCCCTGAGCGCCATGATGGACGGGCTCCAACTGCAGTGGCTGATGAACCGCCGGTTCGACATGGTCGCCGCGTTCGACCGGTTCCTCGACGCCGCCATCGCGCGATGGCAGGCGCCGGCCTCCCCAGCCCCGGGACGACACGACGAAACAGGCAAGGAAAGATGACATGGCAGTAGAAATCGGCATCCAGCTCTACTCGGTCCGCAACGCTCTGCGGACCGACCCCGGCGGCACGCTCAACGCGCTCGCCGACCTCGGCTTCACCCGGTTCGAAGGGGCGAACCATCAGGCCCTGACCGACGACGGGATCGGCTTCGGCATCGCGCCGGGATTCCTGCGCGACCTCATGCAGGAGCGCGGCGTGTCCATCGTCGGCTGCCACATCAACCCGCTCGACCTCGACCGCCTCCCCCGCGTGCTCGACTTCCACCAGCAGATCGGCAACCCCCGCATCGGCTGTGACATCGAGTTCTACCCGTACGGCGACGTCGACTACGTCAAGCGCCGCGCCGAATTCTTCAACTCGGTGGGCCGCCTCGCCGCCGATCGGGGCATGGAGTTCTACTACCACAACCATTTCCAGGAGTTCCAGCGGTTCGGCGACGCCACCGTCTACCAGCTGCTGATGGACCACACCGACCCCGAGCTCGTCCACTTCGAACTGGACACCTACTGGGCGTACCGCGGCGGCGCCGACCCGATCGAGCTGTTCCGGGCGTATCCGGACCGCTTCATCCTCATCCACCAGAAGGACTACCCGAAGGACGCGACACAGCCTCTGAACCTCTACGACGGCATCGTCGCCCCCGACGCCACCATCACGATGGAGCTCTTCCAGGAGGTCGTCACACCCGACGCGTTCGCCGAGGTCGGCACCGGCATCCTGCCGATCCAGGACATCATCGACGCCGTCGACCCACTCCCGAACTTCCGGTACGTCCTCCTCGAACAGGACTACGCGCCCGGCCCCGAACTCGACTCGGTGAAGGTGAGCCGGGACGCCTTCATCGGCTACCGGAACGTCGCCGTCGGCACGTTCAGCTGATCGAGGAGCCGCGCGTCCGCACTGCCGGGCTCGGCAGAATAGAGGACGATACGGAGATCGCTGCCGTCGAGGGTGAGGACGTCGCAGTCGAGGGTGATCGGCCCGAGCGTCGGGTGGACGATCGTCTTCCGCGAGGCGGAGGCGGGGGCGGCCTCGTATCCACTCCACAGCTGTTCGAAGCGCGGGTACTCCGCTCGTAGCGCCCCGATGAGCTCGCGCACGGCCAGATCGTCCGGATAGCGTTCGGCGGCACGTCGCAGGTCGGCGACCATCTCCCGCTCGAAGCTGTCGGTGCGTGCAGCGTCACGCTCGACTCGCGAACTGCCCGGCCCCGAAGCGAAATGCCGCCAGATCAGGTTGCGGGCGCGGGCGTCCAAAGCGGCAGGGTCGCCGAGGAGCTCCGCCCAGAGACGGTTCCATTGCACGGTGTCCCACGCAGCCGTGAAGACGGCGAGCGGGCTGTCGCTCATCCGGTCGAGCATGAGCTGGACGCCGCGCGGGACGGCCCGCGGTACCTCGCCGGACGGTGGGGGGACGGAGCCCGCGAGTCGGTAGAGCAGCTCCCGTTCACCGGGAGGAAGCCGAAGGGCGCGGGCGAAGGCGGCGAGCACCTGTGCCGACGGGTTCCGCGCGCGTCCCTGCTCGAGCCGGACCAGGTAATCGACCGAGACACCAGCGAGCAGAGCCAGCTCTTCGCGGCGCAGACCCGGCGTGCGCCGGTCGCCGCCGGCCGGCAGACCGATCTCGACGGGGGTGACCCGCCGACGCCACGCACGCAACGCGCTGCCGAGTTCAGAGCCGGATGCCATCACTCAAGTCTGCACCCGGGTACCGGCCGTCGGGTGGTACCGGCATTCCCTGGGAGCGCGGGGGCCTGAGACATCCGTCGCACGGCCCGCACGCTGAGTCCATGACCATTACTCTCATCACCGGCGCCAACAAGGGCCTCGGCTACGAAACCGCACGCCGCCTGATCAGCGCGGGCCACGACGTCTGGATCGGCGCCCGCGATGTCCGGCGCGGCCACACCGCGGCCGAGGAGCTCGGCGCGCACTTCGTCCAGCTCGATGTCACCGACGACCGGTCCGTCGCGGCCGCGGTCGAGACGGTGCACGCCGAAGCGGGTCGGGTCGACGTGCTCGTCAACAACGCCGGCATCCTCGGTACCCGCAAGCCGGCCGCAGAGACTTCAGCAGACGACGTGCGAGAAGCCTTCGAGACCAACGTGTTCGGAGTGGTGCGTGTCACGCACGCTTTCCTCCCGTTGCTGCAGACATCCGACACACCCCAGGTGATCAACGTGACGAGCGGTCTGGGCTCCTTCACGCTGATCACCGAAACGGAGTGGGGCCGCTTCGGGACGCTCTCCTACAGCTCGTCGAAAGCGGCACTGACGATGCTCACGGTGCAGTACGCCCGGGCGATCCCCGGAATCCGCTTCAACGCCGTCGACCCCGGCTACACCGGCACCGACTTCAACGGCCACCGTGGACCTCAGACCGTGCAGGAGGGAACCGACCGGATCGTGCGTCTCGCCCTGCTGGGGCCGGATGCGCCCACCGGCACCCTCAGCGATCGCAACGGGACGGTGCCGTGGTGAGACTCCACCCCGACAGGTCCGCAGCGAGCGATAGAGCGGGCCGGGACCGGCCGGGCTTCCCGCAGTTCGGGATCACGCCGAGAATGAGCGGATGAGCAGTCATTTGGGCCGATACGAGCAGGTCGGCGAAATTCTCGCCCGACACGGACTCGGCGTTCTCACCGACGTCATGGGCGTCGGCCGCTGGTTCGGCAACCTGCGCGCGCCCGGCACGAACACCCGTGACCGGACGACGACACCGGTACGCCTGCGCCTGGCGCTGGAAGACCTCGGGCCCACCTTCATCAAGCTGGGCCAGCTCCTCTCGACCCGCTCCGACCTGCTGCCACCGCCCTACCTCACCGAGCTCTCGAAGCTGCAGGACGCAGCACCCGCCGTGCCACCCACGGATATCCTCGACACGATCCGAGCAGAACTCGGCGCCGACGTGCAGGAGCTGTTCGCGGACTTCGACGTCCACCCCCTCGCGTCCGCGTCGATCGGGCAGGCCCACGCTGCGCACCTGCACGACGGAACGCCGTTGGTGGTCAAGGTGCGTCGGCCGGGCGTCGTCGCCCAGGTCGAGGAGGATCTGGCGATCGTGCAGAGGCTCGCACGGCAGGCGAGCCGGCGGTGGGAGCTCGCTCGCGGCTACGACTTGGAGGGGATCGCGCAGGATTTCGCCATCAGTCTCCGGGCGGAAATGGACTACCTGCAGGAAGGGCAGAATGCGGAGAGGTTCGCTGCGAACTTCAGCGCCGACCCCGATGTGCTGATCCCTCGCGTCTTCTGGGAGAGGACGACCTCCCGCGTGCTGACGCTCGAACGCATGACGGGCATCAAGGTCGACGACCTGGAGCACCTCGACGCAGCCGGCGTCGACCGCGCGGCCGTCGCGCGCCGCGGCGCCGACATGGTGCTCACGATGATCTTCCACGATGGCTTCTTCCATGCGGACCCGCACCCGGGAAACCTGTTCGTCACACCCGACGGCAGAATCGCGCTGATCGACTTCGGCATGGTGGGCGAGCTGAACGAGGAGCTGCAGGAGGAACTGGCCGACTTCCTGATCGGGTTCACCCAGCAGAGCCCTTCGCTGCTCGCCTCCGCGCTCTACGCGCTCTCCGTCACCAAGGACGTGGAGGACCGGCCACGGCTCGAACGATCCCTGGCCGGCTGGGTGTCGCAGTACGCCGGCCGGCCGCTGAGCGAGGTCGACTTCACCCACCTCATCGGCCAGCTGCTCGCCCTGCTCCGCGAGCACCACCTCCAACTGCCACGACACATGGCGCTGCTGTTCAAGGTGCTGATCATGGTCGAGGGCCTGGGCGTCCGACTGGATCATGATTTCGCGCTGGGTGAAGTGCTCACCCCGTATGCCCGCCGTGTCGTGGAGGACAGGGTCTCCGTGACAGCGACCGCTCAGCGACTTCTGCGCGCGTCCGGCGACGCGGCCGAACTCTTCATCGAGCTGCCCCGACGACTGCGTCGAATCGTCGAGACTCTGGACACGTCCGGGATCCAGATCCATGTTCGCGCCGCCGAGCTGGAGCCCCTCGTCGGCCGGGCGGAGCGGATCGGCAACCGACTGGTCGCCGGAATGGTCGCAGCAGCACTCATCAACGGAATCGGCGAGCTCGTCGCCGGCGAGCGCAAGGGACGATCCTGGGTGACCCTGCTGATGACCGCAGGTCTGAGCACCATCGGATCGCTCATCGGCTACCTCCTGTGGACCGGCCGGCGCCACGACTGAAGGCCCGCCCGGCGGGCACCTTCTCCGCATCCTCCGGGCACGTGCTCACCACACGCTGTCGCCGCGGAGGACGACGTCGCTGCCGCCGTCGACGTAGACGATCTGCCCGCAGAGGTGCGTGTTCTCCTCGCTCGCGAGCCATGCCAGCAGGCGCGCGACGACGATCGGCTCGGCGATCCCGTTGAGCGGCATGGGGACGAGCCCGAGCAGCGCGTGGCGCGCCTCCGGCGTTCCGATCAGGTCCGCCGTCATGGGCGTCGCGATGACGCCGGGCGCGACGGCGTTCAGCGGGATGCCGGCGCCGGCCCATTGCTCGGTGGCGGCCTGCCGACGGAGCCACTTGTCGCGAGCAGGCCGATCAGCTCGGCGTCCGTCGGCATCAGGGCGGCCATCGACGAGACCAGCACCGCGCGCGGCGACGGCGAGCCCGCCAGGCCTGCGTGCGCGACGCACGACACGAACGGCCGGCCCCCGGAGTCTCCGGGGGCCGGCCGTCCACTCGCGTCCGTTAGTTCTTGGACTTGTCGTACGCGGTCTGCAGGGTGCTCAGGTAGTCCTTGAGCCCGAGGCCGTCGAAGCCCTTCACGTAGGAGTCCCAGTCGGTGTCGATGTTCTTCGAGCCGGTGATGAAGGCGAGCGCGTTCTGCGTGACGTAGTTGTCGATGTTCGTCTGCTCCGTCGCCACCTGGGTCGCCTTGGCGGGGTCGGGCCAGACCTTCCAGGTCGGGTAGATCTGGCTCTTGTCCTCGTGGCCCTTGTACAGCTGGGTGGCCTCGAAGAGCCGGCGCTCGTAGCCGGAGGTGTCGTAGATGTCCGTCGGAACGGCCTGCGAACCGCGGAACGCCGCGTTCTGGTTGTAGGTCGACAGCGCGCCCCACTGCACGGCGTTGGCCGCATCCTGGTCCAGCTGCAGGTTGACGAACGCCGCCTTCTCGTTCGGGTCGAGCGCCTTGTCGCCGGCGCCGGCCTTCGCCCAGCCCTTGCCCTCCGGGCCGAAGTTGCCGTCGAGCTGGCCCTTCTCCGTGAACAGGTAGTTCACCATCTTGATCGCGGCGACCTGGTCGTTCTTCGACGCCTTGTTGGTGAGCAGGAAGGTGGCGCCCGGCGTGCTGCCGAAGGCGTACGTGGCGTAGTCGGCGCCGTCCGGGCCGGTCAGCGGCGGCACGGCGTCGTACTGCTTGTCACGGCCGTCCTTCGCGCCGGGGCTGACGAAAATGTACGGATGCAGGGCGCTCGCGCTGCCGAGCAGCACCGGTCCCGCGTTGTTCCCCTCCTGGGCGAGCGCCGCAGGGTTCTGGGTGAAGGCGCCCTTGTCGATCAGGCCGGCGTCCCACAGCGACTTGATGTACTTCAGGCCCTCGCGCCAGCCGTCCTTGTTCGCCTGGATGTCGACCTTGCCCTTGTTGAGCACCGTCGTCGACTGGATGCCCTTGTCGGGGTTCTGCGGGTCGTAGATGAACGCGTTCATGAAGAACGGGATGAGCGTGTCGTGCGAGTCGCCGCTGAGCGGGATCTCGTCCTTCTGGCCGTTGCCGTTCGGGTCGTCGTTCTTGAACGCCTCGAGCACCTTCGTCATGTCGGCGGTGGTCTTCGGCATCTGCAGGTTCAGCTTCTTCAGCCAGTCGGTGTTGATCCAGAGCTTCGACGGGTACTGGATGTGCAGGGTCTCGGCCAGCTGCGGGAGGCCGTAGATCTTGCCGTCGGGCGAGGTGACCATCGCCTTGTAGTCGGCGTTGGTGTCCAGCACCTTCTGGATGTCGGGCGCGTACTGCTTGATGAGGTCGTTCAGCGGGAGGGCGATGCCCTGCTTGGCGAGCTTCTCGACATCCACCTGGTTGAACTGGTCCACCCACGGGATCAGCAGGAAGGCGTCGGGGTAGTCGCCGCTCGCCATCAGGATCTGGCGCTTCTCGGGCGCCACCGAGGAGTCCTGCGTGGTGGTCTGCCAGTTGAACGCGATGTTGAACTTCTTCTCCACCTCTTTGGTGAAGGCGTTGGTGGCCAGGTCCTGACCGGTCCCCTGCTGTGCGAACACGCTCAGGTGGGCGGTGCCGCCGATCTTGTCGTCGGCGCTGGAGGCGGCAGGGGTGCAGCCGGAGAGGGCCATCAGTGCGGCGGTGCCGCCGACGGCGGCGACGAATGCGCGCGTCCGCCCTCTGCGGGGTCGCCGATCGGTCTTCGAGAACATGGTGTGTTCCTCCTTTGGAACCAGGATGTGTTTCGGGATACGGATGGTGCGTTGTGGTGGCTTGTGGGGTGTTCCGGGCTCAGCCCTTGACCGACCCGATCAGCACGCCCTTGTTGAAGTAGCGCGCGACGAACGGGTAGATGATCAGCACGGGGACGCTGGTGATGACGATGAGCGCGTACTTGAGCACGTTGACCAGCTCCTGGTTCTGCGCCTGGGCCGCCAGGTCGTTCACCCCGCCGTTGGTGGAGTTGAGGACGAGGATGTTGCGCAGCACCAGCTGGAGCGGGAACAGGTCGGAGCTCTTCAGGTAGAGGAGGGCGTCGAAGTACCCGTTCCACTGGCCGATCGCGTACATGAGCGCGATGACCGCGATCAGGGGCTTGGAGAGCGGGAGCACGACGGTCCAGAGGAACCGCCAGTCGCTCGCGCCGTCCAGCGACGCCGCCTCGACGAGCTCCTCCGGGATCGCCGAGCGGAAGAACGTGCGGGCGATGATGACCTGCCACACCGCGACGGCCTGCGGAAGCAGGAGCGCCCAGCGGGTGTCGAGGAGGCCGAGGTTCTGCACGACCATGTAGGTCGGGATGAGACCGCCGCTGAACAGCATGGTGAACAGCAGCAGCGACATGATCACGTTCCGGCCCATGAAGGTGCGGCGCGAGAGCGGCCAGGCCAGGCACACCGTCAGGGTCGTGCTGATCAGCGTCCCGGCGATCATGTAGAACAGCGAGTTCGCGTAGCCGAGGAGCACCTGCGGGTCGGCGAGGACCGTCTGATAGCCCTTGAGCGTGAAGTCGACGGGCCAGAGGAACACCTGCCCGGCTGTCACCGCGTGAGGCGACGAGAACGAGCTGGCCACGATGTACAACAGCGGCAGGAGCACGACGAGCACAGCGAGCGTGAGCCCGAGGTAGATGACGACCAGGAGGGCGCGGTCGCCGGGCGACTCCCGGATCCTCCGCGGCTTCATGATGTTCCTGCTGCGCGTCGCGGGCCGAACCCGCATCTTCTCCGCCGGACGATCGATGGTCACCACAGTCCGCTCCCACTCAGTCGGCGTGCCACCCAGTTGACGATGAGGAGCAGCACGAGGTTGACGACGGAATTGAACAGGCCGACGGCGGTCGCCGTCCCGAAGTCGGCGTTGAGGATGCCCAGCTTGTAGACGTAGGTCGCGATGATCTCGGACTGCCCGAGATTCAGCGGGTTCTGCAGCAGGAACACCTTCTCGAACCCGATCGCCATGATGTTGCCGACGCTCAGGATGAGCACGATCATCGCCGTCGGCATGATGCCGGGGATGTCGACGTGCCAGATCTTGCGGAGCCGCGAGGCGCCGTCCACGCGGGCCGCCTCGTACAGCGAGGGGTCGATGCCGGAGAGCGCCGCCATGTAGATGACGGCGGAGTAGCCGGCGGTCTGCCAGACGTCCGACCAGACGTAGATGTTGCGGAAGTAGTCGGGGTTGCCGAGGAGGTCGGGGGACTGGACGCCGAAGAACCCGAAGACCTGGCTGACGATCCCGAGCCGGGGCGCCATGATCAGGATCAGCATCGACACGACGACCACCGTGGAGATGAAGTACGGGGCGTACGTGACCATCTGCACGGTCTTCTGGAACCAGCGGTGGCGCACCTCGTTGAGCGCGAGCGCCAGGATGATCGGGATGGGGAAGCTCGCCAGTACCGCGTATCCGGAGAGGATCAGGGTGTTGGCGACCAGGGTCGGGAACTGGGGGTTCTGCAGCATCGCCTGGAAGTTCGCGAACCCGTTCCACGGGCTGCCCCATACGCCGAGCACCGGGCTGTAGTCCTTGAACGCGATGATCGCGTTGGAGATCGGCACGTACTTGAAGATCGCGAAGTATGCCAGCGGCAGGACCGTCAGCAGGTAGAGCTGCCAGTGCCGCCGCAACGCGATCCGCCAGCGCTGGCCGAGGGTCTTGCGGCGGGTCGGGATGCGGCGCACCGGCGGTGGGGTGGTCCGCGCGGCGGGAGGGGTGGTCGTTGTGGTCACGGGCGGGGCGCTGGTCATCCGCGCACCCCCGTGTGCCCACGGTGTTGCAGCTTCGTCATCGAAGACTCCTGAACGAATCGAGCCGGGCGGGCGTTGGTCCGCCTGGACTGGTTACAGCAAAACCCATTTCCTTCACGTTGTCAATAATCTATCCTGACAGAAGGTCATCGCTCGACCCAGAACGGCGACCGAACGCGATTCGCGCCGTTGGGGGCCGTCGCACATTCGAACACGACAGAAAGAAAGCGGCGGCATGAGCTACTCTCTCGATATGCCACTCGACGACGTCGGCACCCGGCGGAGACCGGAGCTCGGCACGCCCCGATCGGCGGAGATCTTTACGCGGATCATCACCCACGGGCCGGTCAGCCGGCTCGACATCGGCCGTCTCACCGGACTATCGCAGGCCAAGGTCACCAAGACGGTCAACCCGCTGATCGAGGGCGGCTTCGTCACGGTGGGCGAGCACGCGGAGCACTCCTTCCCCGGGCGTCCCGTCCGTCCGCTGAGCGTCGTCCCCCGCTCGATGATCGCGATCGGGGTCAAGGTCAACGAGGACGAGATCTTCGCCGTCACCGTCAGCCTGGGCAACGAGGTCCTCGGCTCGACCCGGCGGCGGCTGAAGAGCCACGACCCGGAGAGCACGGTCGACGCGATCGTGACGTCCGTGCGATCCCTGATCGCACAGCTCGGCGACGACGCGGCCGGCATCGCGGGAGTCGGCGTCTCGGTCTCCGGCGACATCGACAGCAGCACCGGGCTCGTGCGGCACTCCCCGCTGCTCGGCTGGAGCCATTTCCCGCTCGGCGAGCGGCTCGCAGCAGAGCTCCCCCTCCCGATCACCGTCGAGAACGACGTGCGTGCCCTGGCGAAGTCGGAGCAGTGGTTCGGGGCGGGCAGGGACGCGGAGTCGTTCGCGATCATCACGATCGGCGCGGGCATCGGCTGCGGCATCTACGTCAACGACGACGTGGTCGTCGGCGCGCACGGCGTCGCGGGCGAGATCGGCCACCTGCCGCTGGCGTCCTCCGACGCGCTGTGTGTCTGCGGCCGCCGCGGCTGCGTGGAGGCCGTCGCGTCCTCCCGCGCCATCCGCGACGCGGTGAGCCTCGAGCACGGCGACCCGGAGCTGACCCTCGCGGGCGTCATCCGGCTCGCGCACGAGGGCGACCCGGCCGCCGTCGCCGCCTTCGAACGCGCGGGCACAGCCATCGGCGCGGCCGTCGCAGCGACCGTGAACCTCTTCGGCCCGGAGGTCGTGGTGATCGCGGGCGAGGGCGTCATGGACTACGACCTCTACGAGCGCCGGTTCCGCGAGGAGTTCCTGGCGCACGCCTTCGGCGCCGCCGCCAACTGCCGCCTGGTGGTGCAGCGGCACACGTTCACCGACTGGGCCCGCGGGGCCGCCGTCGCGGCCCTGCGCGAGGCGATCACCGTCAGCCCCCCAGCGATGGGGGAATGACGGCAGGTCGGACCACGAGCGACCGGATGGCCACGGCCGCCGCCCCGCGCGCCCAGTCCTCGAAGGTGTGCGGACGGACGACGATCCGGCAGCGGTCGGCCGACGCGAAGACGTGCTCGGAATAGACGGCGCGCAGCCGCTCCTCGTACAGGCCGAACTCGGTGACGCCCTCGCCGCCGATGATGACGAGCTCCGGGCCGACCAGGTTGACGAGGCTGGCGATGGCCGCGCCGACGACGGCGCCCGCCTCGCGGAAGGCCTCGACGGCCGACGCGTCGCCGGAGTGCGCCAGCTCGACGACCTCCTCGATCGTCAGCGGCCGGCCGTGCGCGGCCGAGGCGGCGGCGACGATGGCGCTCGTGGCTGCGACGGCCTCGACGCAGCCGCGGCGGCCGCAGGCGCAGACGCGGTCGGGTGACGCCAGCGGCAGGTGGCCGATCTCGCCGGCGACGCCGTAGGCACCCTCCACGACCTCGCCGTTCAGGTGCAGGCCGCTGCCGATGCCGCGCCCGATCGTGACGATGCAGAAGGAGCGGGTGCCGAGGCCGACGCCGAACCAGTGCTCACCGATCATGAGCGCGCGCACGTCGTTGTCGACGACGACGTGCGCCTCCAGCCGTTCGCGCAGCGCAGCGGCCAGGCCGACACCGCGCCAGCCCATGATGGCCGAGTCGCGCACCACGCCGGCGGTCATGTCCACGTCGCCCGAGACCGAGACCCCGATGCGGGCGACGCGCGAGCGGAGGCCGCCGAGCGATTCCTCCAGCCGCTCGCAGAGGGCGACGACCGCATCCACCACGGCAGCGGGGTCGTGCGAGGCGAGCGGCGCGCGGTCTGCGGCGAGGATGCGCGTCGTCAGGTCGGTGGCGACGCCGACCAACTCGTCGACGTTCACCTTGACGCCGAGCGCGACCACGGCATCCGGAACGATCGTCACCGGGTTCGCCGGCCGGCCGGGCAGTCCCGTCGGCGCGAGGCCGAGCGAGTCGTCCACGAGCCCGGCCGCCACCAGCGGCGCCACCGCCTTGGTCACCGCGGCCTGCGACAACCCGGTCATCCTGGCGACGTCGATGCGGCTGATCGGGCTGCGGGTCAGGATGGTGGTGAAGACCCGGCTCGCCGCCTCCGACGACGAGGCGAGCAGCGCGATGCGCTGCCGTAGCTCGTCGTCCATGCCTCAACCTTAGGCAGTGGCGACCGCCTCTCGCAGGATCCCGTCGACGACATGTTCGCCTCCGGCGGGCAGGCGGACCTCGACTTCCGCGCCTCCGTACCGCACCCGCACGTCGCGCGGCTCCGGGTGCGGGTTCCGGAGAGCGGCCGACCTCAGCTTCCCGCCGGACCAGAACAGGTCGACGGAGAGCCCGCCGCGCACGCCCAGCCCGGTCACCCGTCCCTCAGGCCAGGCCGAGGGCAGCGCGGGCAGCAGGTGGACGACTCCCCCGTGGCTCTGCAGCAGCAGTTCGGCGATCCCCGCGGGGAAGCCGAGGTTTCCGTCGATCTGGAACGGCGGGTGCGTGCTGAACAGGTTGGGCAGCAGGCCACCCCATTCCGAGCCGTCGACCGGGCCGTGCCGGCGCGCGTCGCCATCGTACGGCGCGAGCGCCTGCTGCAGCAGCTCATGGGCCGCCTCGCCATCGCCGAGGCGGGCACGCAGGGAGATCTTCCACGCCCACGACCATCCCATCGCGCCCGGCCCGCGCGCGTCGAGGAAGCGCCGGGAGGCCTCGGCCAGCGCCGGTGTGCCGTCCGGCGTGATCAGGTCGAGCGGGTAGAGGCCGACCAGCGGCGACAGGTGCCGGTGGGCGGGCTCGTGCTCCGGCACCTCCTCCGACCATTCGAGCAGGCGGCCGTCGCCGCCGACCGGCGGCTCGGGGATCGTCGCGAGCGCCGCCTCCAGCTCGCCCAGCAGCGGGTCGGGTTCGCCCAGCACCTCGATGGAGCGCAGGGTTCGGGCGAAGAGCGAGCGGATCAGCTCGAGGTCCATCGTCGCCGTGAGGCCGAGCGAGCGCGGCACGCCGTCCGCATCCCGGTAGGAGTTCTCCGGAGAGGTCGACGGTGAGAGGAAGGCCCTGCCGTCGGGGCCGATCTGGAGCCAGTCGAGGCAGAACTCGGCGGCGCCGCGCAGCAGCGGCCCGATCCGGTCACGTAACAGGTCGTCGTCCGCCGCGAACTCGTAGTGGTCCCAGAGCGAGTGGGTGAGCCAGACGCCGCCCATCATCCAGATCGCCCAGCTCGGCGCCCCGTGTCCCATGCCCACCGGGAGGCTCCAGCCCCACAGGTCGCTGTTGTGGTGCGCGACCCAGCCGCGGCAGCCGTACAGTTCTCTGGCGACGTCGCCACCGGTGGCCGCCATCCGTTCGACCAGCGAGATCAGCGGTTCCGCGTGCTCGATGACGCCGAGGGGACCCGCCGCCCAGTAGTTCATCTCGGTGTTGATGTTGATCGTGTAGTTCGAGGACCACGCGGGGCGCAGCTCGCCGTTCCAGATGCCCTGCAGGTTGGCCGCGGGGCCGCCCGTGCGGGAGGACGACGTGAGGAGGTAGCGCCCGTACTCCGCCGCGATGGTCGCGCGCAGCCCGTCGTCCGAACCGCGCAGGATGTCGGCCTCGACATCCCACCGCCCCTCGCGCCTGCCGCCGATCGCGAACCGCGCCGCCGCCGGGAGACGCAGCGCGCCTCCCCGTCGTCCCTCGCCCGCGGCGATGGCGCCGAGGGCTCGGGTGACGGCGCGGTCCCGGATCGTCTCACGGGAGACGGTCCGCCACTCGTCGTCCGCGCCGGCCCACCACGACTCAGCGCGGGTCGACGACGAGAGGGCGATCAACAGCCGACGGGCACCACGGACCGTGAGACCGTGGTCCCCCGGCTCCGTCGTGCCGTCACTCCGCACCGCGAGAGCCGCGGCGGCGAAGGCGTCGTAGTCTCCGTCGCCCTGCTCCGCGTAGCGCAGCGGGGGGACGACGGACTGTTCGTGCAGGGGTGCCCCGTCGACCGGGACGGCGAGGTCGAGTGTCACGACGCCGTCGCGCGCGGCGCGCGACAGTTCGCGGAGCGGCGTAGCGAGTGCGATGCGCACCTCGGGCAGCGCCTCGGTGGAGTCGATCGAGATGTGAAGCGTGCGCCCGTCGACCCAGGACATGCGCTCGACGCGGGCCGCTCCGGCCTGCAACGACTCCTCCACGACGTGCCGGTCGAGATCCAGCACCCGCGCGGGCTCTCCCTCGACCGGCGTCGCATCGGGGAGCTCGACCGCGAGGTCGACGAAGGGGAGGAACTCCTGGCTGTAGCGGCCCTCGAAGGTGAGGAGCAGTTCCTCGGCGCGGGAGAGGTCGCCCGCGGCGAGCGCCGAACGCACCTCGCGGAGGCGCTCCGGTCCCGCGCCCTGGGCGAGGACGTTGCGCAGTCCCTCCGCCGCGGTCTGCGGGGTGCCGGACCAGACGGTCGCGTCGTTGACCTGGTAGCGGCCTTCGGCGCCCCCGTGGACCATGGCGCCGAGGAGGCCGTCCCCGATCGGGATCGCTTCCTCCCAGTGCCCTGCGGGCTCGCGCCAGGCGAGCTGGAGTGTGTCGGTGGAGATCGTCATCGGTCTTCCTTCTCGGGGTTGCATTCGAAACACTAGGCATGGTTAATTGACACTGTCAAGTAAACGGAAATCTCCGAGGAGTCCTTCATGCTCGACGGCTATGGCGCCGTTCTGAGCCTGCACGCCGCAGGCACCGCCCTCGTCCTCGACACGGCTGGGCGCGTGCCTCGTGTGCTGCACTGGGGCGCGGATCCGGGACCGCTCGATGATGCCGCAGTCGACGCTTTGCGGCAGACCGGCGGCCCGGCGGTGCTCAACAACTCCCCCGACATCCCGCGCACGTTCAGCCTGCTGCCCAGCGAGTTCGAGGGCTGGGCGGGGACCCCGGCGCAGGAGGGTCACGCCGCAGGCACGGCCACCACGCCCCGGCCGCGCACCGAAGCCGTCCGTCACCGCTCCGACGGCCAGCACGGCGGCGCGATCGAGATCGACCTGGCCGACGAGATCACCGGGCTGCGCACGACGATGACGATCGCCCTCGACCGTTTCGGCGTGCTCTCGGTGGATGCGACCCTCGTCCGCGACGCGTCCCTCGCCGGCGACGGCGCCGCCATCCCCTACACCCTCGACGCCCTGCGCGTGATGCTGCCCGTCCCGGAGCGGGCCGTCGACATCCTCGACTTCACCGGGAAGTGGTGCCGCGAGCGGGCGCCGCAGCGCGGCCGGCTGTTCTACGGCAGCCACGTGCGCCGCGCCCGCCGCGGCAAGCCGGGGCACGACGCCCCGTTCCTCGTCGTCGCCGGCACCGAGGATCTCGGCTTCGGCCGCGGCGAGGCGTGGGCGACGCACCTGGCCTGGAGCGGCGACGGCGAGTACGTGGTCGAGCGGCTCACCGAGGGCGCCGGGGCGTTCTCCGCCGTGCTCGGGGCCGGCGAAGGGCTCCGACCCGGCGAGATCGCCCTGGCCGACGGGGACCGCTACGTGGCGCCCACCGCCCTCTTCGTCTGGTCGGACTCCGGCCTCGACGGGCTCGCCGACCGGCTGCACCGGCGGCTGCGGGCCCGTCCGACGCACCCGCGGTCGCCGCGGCCCCTCACCCTCAACTCCTGGGAGGCGGTCTACTTCGACCACGACCTGCCGCGCCTGACCGCCCTGGTCGACCGCGCGGCGCGGGTCGGGGTGGAGCGCGTCGTGCTCGACGACGGCTGGTTCCACGGCCGCCGCGGCGACAACGCCGGCCTCGGCGACTGGTTCGTCGACCGCACGGTGTGGCCCGACGGCCTGAGCCCCCTGGTCGACCTGGTGCGCTCGCACGGGATGCAGTTCGGCATCTGGTTCGAGCCCGAGATGGTCAACCTCGACTCCGACCTCGCCCGCGAGCACCCCGACTGGGTGCTCGGCCCCCGGCAGGAGCTCGGCGCGACCGCCCGGGCGCAGTACGTCCTCGACCTGACACGTCCCGACGCCTACTCCCACGTCCTGGAGCAGATCAGCGCGGTGGTCGACGAGTACTCGGTCGACTACATCAAGTGGGACCACAACCGCGACCTCTCCGAAGCGGTCAGCGGCTACGTCGGCGTCGACCGGCCCGCCGTGCACGAGCAGACGCTCGCCCTCTACCGGATGCTCGACACGCTTCGCGCCCGCCACCCGCATCTCGAGATCGAGACCTGCTCCGGCGGCGGCGGCCGGGTCGACCTCGGCATCCTGGAGCGCACCGACCGGGTCTGGGCCTCCGACTGCAACGACCCGGTCGAGCGGCTGCAGATCGAGCGCTGGACCCGGATGCTCCTCCCGCCGGAGCTCATCGGCTCGCACCTGGGCGCCGAGCGCTCGCACACCACCTCCCGTCGCACCGACCTGTCGTTCCGGCTGATCGTCGCGCTCACCGCGCACGCGGGGATCGAGTGGGACCTGCAGGAGGCGGACGACGACGAGCTCGACCGGATCGCCCGCTGGGCCGGGGTCTACCGCGAGCTGCGCGGGCTCATCCACTCGGGCCGGATCGTCAACGCCGACCTGGCCGACGAGGCGACGGCGTTGACCGGGATCGTGGCGCAGGACGGCTCACGCGCCGTCTACACCTGGGCCAGGCTCGTCACCTCCGCGCCCGGACAGTCCGGCCGGGTCCGCTTCCCCGGGCTCGACCCCGACGCCCGCTACTCGGTGCGCGTCCGGGACGAGTTCGGGCAGGCGAGCAGGCACCAGGCCGCCGACCCGGCGTGGATCACGGCGGCTCTGGGACCGGAGGGCGTCACCCTCCCGGGCTCGGTGCTGGCGGTCGCCGGTGTCCCCCTCCCCACGCTCAACCCGCAGCAGGCGATGCTCTTCGACCTCGTCCGGCTGGCCTAGAGCCGCCGGGCGCAGCCGGGGGCGCCCCCAACAGACGGCCCACCGCACCGAACACCCCAGGCGCACCGACGCGCCGGGGCTCTTCAGAGAGGAAGAACATGACCCGCACGACGCGTACACGACGGGGCCTCCGGGCGCTCGTCGTGACGGTCGCGGCGCTGGGGATCGTGGCGGCCGCCGCCGTCCCCGCCGGCGCCACGCCGACACCAGAGCCGACAGCGACACCGACACCGACGGCCGCTCCGACCGGAACGCCGACGCCGACCGCGACGCCGGCCGAGACATCCGCACCGACCACGACGCCGTCCCCGACCACGACGCCGAGCGCGAAGCCGAGCACGAAGCCGACCAGCGCGCCGAAGTCGGCGACCGCCGCGGTGCCGACGCCCATCCCGCCGGCGGCCTCCACCGCCGACCCCTGGGCGCTCAAGCCGTACATGGGCTGGAGCAGCTACAGCATGCAGGTCTACACGGGCAACGGGAAGTGGATCACCGCCGACCAGCTCATCGCCCAGTCCGACGCCATGCACAAGACCCTGCAGAAGGCGGGCTACGACCGCATCAACGTCGACGCCGGCTGGAGCGACGGGGTGGACGCCAACGGCCGTCCGACCCCGAGCACCACGCTCTACCCGCAGGGGCTGAAGAAGGTCATCGACCACGTGCACGCCAACAAGCAGAAGTTCGGCGTGTACCTGATCCCCGGCATCGGCCCGGAGGTGTACCAGAAGGGCTACCCGATCGCGAACGCGCCGGGCTGCAACACCCACGACATCGTCAAGCAGCCGCTGCAGCAGGCCGACTACTGGAAGATCGGCTATGCGATCGACTTCTCGAACCCTTGCGCGCAGAAGTACATCGACTCCATCGCCGACCAGCTGGCCGCATGGGGCGTCGACTTCGTCAAGTTCGACAGCGTCACCCCCGGCTCCGGCATCAGCGACGGCTCGGTGGATGCGCGGGCCGACGTGGCCGCCTGGTCGCAGGCGCTGAAGAAGCACAAGATCTGGTTCGAGCTCTCGTGGGCGCTCGACATCAACAACGCCGACTACTGGAAGAAGTACGCCAACGGCTGGCGCGTGGAGTGGGACGTCGAGTGCTACTGCAGCGGAGAGGCGCTCACCGACTGGGACAACATCGCCCGGCTCTTCCCGCGAGCGGCCGACTGGTGGCGTTACGCCGGCCCCGGCGGCTGGAACGACTTCGACTCGCTCGACGTCGGAAACGGCAGGATGGACGGCCTCACGCCCGACGAGCGGCGCACCGCCACCACGCTGTGGGCGATCTCGGCCGCTCCGATGTACACCGGCAACGACCTGACCAAGCTCGACAAGCTGGGCGTCGACCTCCTCACCAACCCCGAGGTCGTCGGGGTCGACCAGGCCGGCGTGCCCGCACGGCCGGTCTCCTCCACCGCGAAGCAGCAGGTCTGGTACGCCCTCAACAAGGACGGCAGCTACACGGTCGCCCTGTTCAACCTGGGCCGCGCCGAGTCCGACATCACCGCGAAGTGGTCCGACATCGGGCTGACCGGTTCGGCGAGCGTCCGCGACCTGTGGGCCCGCAAGAACCTGGGGCGCGCAGACGGATCGTTCACCGCGTCCGACGTGCCGATCCACGGCGTCCGGTTGCTGAAGGTCACACCGGACAAGCGCGCGACGGTCACCGTGAACGACGACGCCCAGGGTGTCGTGTACGGCGGCGATTGGACCCGCAACGGCGGTGCCGAGGTCGCCTCGACCGCCCAGCCGCTCACCGTGAACGTGACCGACACCGGCACGCCGGCGCCGCCGGTCTCCACCGGTCCGACCCGTACGACGAGCGTCAACGACACCGATTCGGGCATCGCGTACTCCGGCCAGTGGGGCTACAGCAACGGGCGCGGGTTCGGCGACTACCAGGACGACGTGCACTACGCCGAGCACCCCGGCGACTCTTTCTCGTACACGTTCACCGGCACGGGAGTGTCGTACCTGACCGAGCTCGACTCCTCTGAGGGCGACGCGGACGTGTACATCGACGGGCAGTTCGTGAAGACGGTCAGCGCCAACATCCCGACCGCCTCGCACACCGCGCAGCAGACGGTGTTCACGACGAACGGCCTCACCGACGAGCAGCACACGCTGCGCGTGGTGATGAAGTCGGGCCAGTTCATGCTCCTCGACCGGCTCGACGTCATCCAGCCGAGCCTGATCGACCCGTCGAGCGTCTCGTTCGACACGAAGGCGCCGGCCCCGGCGACCTTCTCGGTGCTCCGCGACCCGGACGAGTTCACCGGCATCACCGCGAACGGCGCGACGCTGAAGAAGGGCACCGACTACACCGTGTCCGGCTCCACCGTCACCCTGCAGCCGTCGTACCTGAAGACGCTGCCGGTCGGGGCGAGCACGCTGAGCGTCGGCTTCCGCGGCGACCACCTCGACGACGTGCACGCCACGACCCAGGCGGGAGCCTCCGTGTCGTTCACGTTCACGGGCACGGGAGTCGACTGGCTCGCGCCGACCGGGCCCGACCAGGGCGTCGTCGACGTGTACGTGGACGGCAAGCTCGTCAAGCAGGTCGACACGCACAGCGACACCCGTCGCACCCAGCAGAAGGTGTACAGCGTCTCCGACCTCCGGAACGGCAAGCACACCATCATGGTGGTGAAGGAGTCGGGCGCCGTGATGCGCGCCGACGCCGTGCGCTACACCGTCCGCTGATCCACCGGGTGGGCCGGGAGGCATCCCGGCCCACCCCCTCAGAAAGGCCGCCGCATGTCCGGCTCCCCCTCCTCCACCGCCCTGCTCGGCACGGAACCCCTGCCGACACCCCACGACTACCAGGAGTACTGGGCGTCGGCGCTCGACGTGGCCCAGCGTCACCCGCTCGCGCTCCGCCGGGAGCCGGTGGATACCGGGCTCACGGCGGTGGACGTGTTCGACGTCTCGTTCGCCGGGGCCGACGGCCGCCGGGTGACCGGCTGGCTGCGGCTCCCCCGCCACCGCCCGGGCCGGCTGCCCGCGGTCGTGCACTTCAACGGCTACGGCGCCGGCCGGCTCGACCCGATCGACGACCTCACCTGGCCGGTCGCCGGCTTCGCCCAGCTCGTGATGAACACGCACGCGCAGGGCGGCGGCAGCACCGGGCACCTCCTCGACGGGATCGAGGACCCGTACCTCTTCTATTACCGCGGCGTCTTCGCGGATGCGGCGCGCGCCGTCGACGCCCTCCGCTCGCTCGACGAGGTGGACGGCGACCGGATCGCCGCCATCGGCAACAGCCAGGGCGGCGGCATCGCCCTGGGCGTCGGCGCCCTGCAGCCCGGTCTCGCCGCGGTGCTGGCCCAGGCGCCGTTCCTCACCGCCGCGCCGCTCGGCCTGCGGCTCGCGACGAACGGTCCCTGGCTGGAGCTCCGCACCTACCTGGAGGAGCATCCCGAGCGTGCCGACGCCGTCGCACGGACCCTCGCGTACGTGGACGGCGTCACCTCCGCGCGTCACGCCACGGCGCCCGGCTGGATCAGCGACGGCCTGGCCGACGACATCTGCCCGCCCGAGACGGCGCGCGCCGCCGCGGACGCCTACGCGGCCCCCGTGACACTCCGGGAGTGGCCGAGCGCCGGGCACGAGGCCGGAGCGACCGCCGACCGGCGCGGCGCGCTGGCGGTGCTGCGCGAGCGATTCGGCGTCGAACTCGGGCTCGGCTAGGCGCCGGCGCCCTGGGCGGTCAGCGTCCAGACCAGCGGCAGCACCATCCCCTCGGGGCCCTCGCCCGTCGTGACGAAATGGTCGACGTGCCGGTTGATCGATTCCTGCCAGCGCCGGTTGGCCGGGTCGTCGTCGAGGGCCAGCATCGCGGCGGCGAAATCGTCGCATTCGACCAGGTGGAACAGGTCGCGGCCGCTGCGCCAGATCTGCCAGTCCTGGATGCCCACGCGCTCGAACGAGCCGACCAGGTCGGCGGGGATGGCGGCGTGGGCCGCGTCGTACGCCGCCTCGTGGCCCTGGCGGAGAATCGAGTGAAGCGCGACGCGCATCCGGGCAGCTCCCTTGCTGGTCGTGGATTGAATTCCTATAGGAAATAGTAATAGGCTCGAACGCGGAATGCGAGCGAAAGGACCCTCGATGCGATTCATGCGGCTCGGCGAGCCCGGAGGCGAGATCCCGGCTGTCAGCGACGGCGATACGACGTGGGACCTCCGACCCCTGACCGCGGACATCGATGGCGCGTTCCTCGCCTCCGACGGCCTCGCCCGCGCCGCCGCAGCGGCCGCCGCCGGCGAGCTACCCGAGCTCGACACCGCAGGCCTCCGCATCGGCGCCCCCATCGCCCGGCCGCAGGCGGTCATCTGCATCGGGATGAACTATGCGGCGCACGCGCGCGAGTCCGGCGCAGAGCCGCCCTCCGACATCGTCGTCTTCTACAAGCACCCCAACACCGTGGTCGGGCCGTTCGACGACATCCTGCTGCCGCCGGGGTCGACGACGACCGACTGGGAGGTGGAGCTCGCCGCCGTGATCGGCACCCGCGCGCGCTACCTCGACTCCCCGGAGCAGGCGCTGCAGCACGTCGCCGGATTCGCCGTCGCCAACGACGTCTCCGAGCGCGAGTACCAGCTCCAGCGCTCCCTCGGCCAGTGGAGCAAAGGCAAGAGCTTCGAGACGTTCAACCCGCTCGGGCCGTGGCTGCTGCCGACCACCGAGGTGGGCGACGGCTCCGGGCTGGGCATCCGCTCGCGCGTCAACGGCGAGCCGCGGCAGGACTCCTCCACCGGCGACCTCATCTTCGACGTCGCCGAGATCGTCTACCGGCTCAGTCAGTTCACCGTGCTCGAGCCCGGCGACCTGATCAACACCGGGACGCCGGAGGGCGTCGGCCTTTCCGGCCGCTTCCCCTACCTGACGGCAGGAGATGTCGTCGAGGTCGAGATCGACGGGCTCGGGGCGCAGCGCTCCACTGTCCGCCCGGCCCTCTGACCCGACCCCGGATCACACACAACGCAAGGAGACAAGGATGTCGAACTTCGATGGCCTGGTCGCAGCCGTGACCGGCGGCGCGTCCGGGCTCGGCAAAGCGATCGCCGACGAGCTGGCCGCGCAGGGCGCCCGCGTGTTCGCGCTCGACCTGGCGCCCGACGCCGTAGCCGCGCCGCACACCGGGATCCGCTGCGACATCGGCGACGACGCCAGTGTGCGGGACGCGATCGCCGAAGTGGTCGCACAGGCCGGCCGATTGGACGTCGTCATCGCGAACGCGGGCATCGGCGCGCAGGGAGACATCGAGGCGAACAGCGACGACGAGTGGATGCGCGTGCTGAACGTGAACGTCATCGGCTCGGCCCGGACCGTCCGCCACGCGCTGCCGCACCTGCGCGAGTCGCCGTCGCCCGCCGTCGTGCTGACGAGTTCCATCGCCGCCTGGGCAGGGCTCCCCCAGCGGGTGCTGTACTCCGCCTCGAAGGGCGCGATCTCGGCCATGACTCTGGCGATCGCCGCCGACTGCCTGCCGCTCGGCATCCGCGTCAACGCGGTCGCGCCCGGCACCGCCGACACCCCGTGGGTGGGGCGCCTGCTCGACTCCGCGGCGGACCCGGAGGCCGAGCGCGCCGCGCTGGAGGCCCGGCAGCCGAGCGGGCGCCTGGTGCAGCCGCACGAGGTCGCCGAAGCCGTCGCCTACCTCGCCTCGCCCTCGTCGGGGTCGAGCAACGGCGTCATCCTGCCCGTCGACGGAGGGATGTACTCGCTGCGTCCGCGAAGGTGAGCGAGCGCCCGGTCGATCGTCGGTTGCGCGTCCCGCGGCACCGTCGGCGCGAATCGTGCGGGTCAGGGGAGGCGGTACGCGCGGACGGCGGAGCCGGCGAGGACCTCGTGACTCTCGGCGGGGCTCAGCGCCGCGATCAGTTCGCGGGCGACGGCGAACGTCTCCGCATACGGGGTCGCCAGTGTCGAGACCGGCCAGTCGCCGCCGTAGAGCATCCTCGACGGGCCGAATGCATCGAGCGCGCGGTCGACGTACGGCCGGAGCTCGACTGCCGTCGCCCGGCCGGACGGCCCGAGCGTGGTGAGGCCCGATAGCTTCACGAAGACGTTGGGCCGGCTCCCGAGCTCGTCGACGAGCCTCCCCCACTGGCCCGGCTCCGCCCCGACCGGCGGTGTTCCGAGGTGGTCCACCACGAGCCGCAGCCCGGGCAGCTCGTCCGCGACGGCGACCGCGTGCTCCAGGTGCAGGGGCAGCACCCCGATCACGTCGTAGGCGAGGCCGCGGGAGGCGAGCACCGCGAGCGAGCGTCGGACGGCCGGCTGGGCGAGCCAGTCCGGGTCCGCTTCATCGTGGATGAGGTGCCGGATGCCGACCAGCGGCCCGGCGGCGGCCCAGCGGTCGAGGGCGTCGCCGACCGCGGACGGATCCCGGAGGTCGACCCAGGCCACCACCCCGGCGACCATCGGCTGCCGCGCAGCGACATCGAACATCGCCCAGGAGTCCTCCGGCGTGCCCGCCGCCTGCACGAGCACCACCCGGTCCACGCCGGCGTCGCGCAGCTGCGGCTCGACCTCATCGAACGTGACCGTGCGGTTGATCGGCGCGACGGCGTCGCTCAGCCACGAGTACGTCCCGTGCTCGAGGTCCCAGAGGTGCAGGTGGGCGTCGACCGTCATGCGCCGGCCAGGTCGAAGCGGAGGAGCGTCGGCCCGGCGACGGACGGTTCCGGCAGCTCGACCGAAAGCGAGTCGCCGTCACGCGAGACCGCGATCGCCGAGCCGTCGGCGAGACGCGCGGTGCCGGCGTCGACGGCAGAGGAGACGCCGTCGAGACGCACCGCGCCCGCCGCGTCGACGAAGGCGTTCGCCACGTCGCCGGTCCGCGTCCAGCGCACCCACGGCTCGTCGGAGGCGGCGGCGACCGACGGGTCGAGCGGGCGCGAGCCGAACACGGCGTCCCCGTTGACCGCGTTCCAGGCCGCCAAATGTTCCAGCGTCCTGCGCTGCAGCTCGGGCACCGTGCCGCCCGCGGTCAGGCCGACGTTGAGCAGCAGGTTGCCGCCGCGGGAGACGATGTCGACGAACGACGCCACCGCGTCCGGTCCGCTGAGCAGGTGCCGCTCGTCCTCCTGCATGTTGTGACCGAACGAGTAGCCGATCCCGCGGCAGTTCTCCCAGACACCGCTGCCCTCGACGTTCGTGCCGTTCTGGTATTCGCTGGTGCGGAAGTCCCAGTGCGTCGTGCCCCAGCGGTCGTTCGAGACGCCGTCCGGCACGGTCTCGTAGAACTTGTCGAACAGCCGCTCCATGCTGAAGGGTCCGCTCGGCTTGCCCGCGTCGGGCCACTCGATGTCGCCCCACAGCACGTCGGGCCGGTACCGGTCGATCAGGTCGGAGACGTGCTCGTACGCGTACTCGGCGTAGGCGGCATCGACCGGCCGGCGGAATGCCTGCCCGTTGTCGGTGATCGGCTCGAGGTCGGCGAAGTGCCAGTCGAGGCCTCCCGAGTAGTAGACGCCGAAGCGGATGCCCGCCGCTCGCGCCGCGCGCTCGAAGTCGCCGACCAGGTCGCGGCGAGGCCCGCGGGCGACCGTGTTGCGGCCGCCGGTGCCGGGCGCATCCCACAGGGTAACCCCGTCATGGTGCTTGGTCGTCGGCACGAAGTAGCGGGCGCCAGTGCTCTTCACCAGGGCCATGAACGCGTCGGGGTCGAACTCGGCCGGGTCCCACTGGTCGAGGAAGTCGTCGTAGGGCGCACCCCCGTACACCTCGCGCTGGTGCTCGGCCGCCGGGCTGCCCGGGATGCGGATGGTGTTGTAGTACCACTCGGCGTAGGGGTTGTGCGCGAACCAGTACCTCGGGTCGATCGTGCCCAGCTCGCCGATCGGCTCGGCCCACGCCGGGACCGAGTACGGGCCCCAATGCACGAAGATGCCCAGCTTGGCGTCGGTGAACCATTCCGGCACCTCACGCTCGAAGCGGCGGTAGTTCGCCGGGCGGACGGGGTCGTCTGTGAACATGGCCACGCTGGGTCTCCTTCGTCGTCGAATGGATGCCGGCCGCGATTGTGGAATGCCGACCGCGTCCATATCCTATAGGCAATAGCATTCGTGCTCAATGACTCGAAGGAGAGCCTCGTGACCACCACGCTCGACGCACCACCCGCCTCGTTCGTCCGACCCACCGACTTCCGCCTGCCGGGCGGCGAGTGGTTCATCGGAGCCGGCTTCGGACTGTTCGTGCACTGGGACCACGCCAGCCAGCAGGGCATCGAGATCTCCTGGCCGCTGGTGGGCCGTTCCATCATCCCCGGTTCCGACGGTGTCGAGGACACCGTCACGGTCGAGGAGTACCAGTCGACCGCAGCGACTTTCGACCCCGTGGAGTGGGACGCCGTCTCGCTAGCCCGCCTGGCCAAGCGCGCCGGCGCCCGCTACGTCGTCTTCACGGCCCGCCACCACGCCGGCTACGCCATGTTCCACACCGAGCACTCCGACTTCGGGATCGAGCACTCGCCCTTCGGCCGCGACATCACGCGGGAGTTCGTCGAGGCGATCCGCGCGGAGGGCATCCGCGTCGGCATCTACTACAGCCTCCCGGACTGGAACCACCCCGACTACCCGGCCTTCCGGATGGAGGACCGCCCGTACGCACTGGAACACTGGCCGGCAGCCGGCGACCCGGCGAATGCGGGGACTCCAATGGCGGACGACCGGCACCGCCGCCCGACCCCGGAGCAGTGGCAGCGCTACCAGCAGTACCTGCGGGGCCAGCTCACCGAGCTTCTGACGGACTACGGCACCATCGACCTGCTCTGGTTCGACGGTGAGTGGGAGCGGTCCGAGGAGGAGTGGGACAGCGCGGGCCTCCGGAGCCTGATCAAGTCGCTCCAGCCCGACGTCGTGATCAACGACCGCCTGCTTGGCCAGGGCGACTACAAGACACCGGAGCAGGGCTTCCCCGTCACCGCGCCCGAGGGGCCGTGGGAGCTCTGCATGACGATCGGCCAGATGTGGGCCTGGCGGCCCGGCGACACGAAGAGCAAGAGCACGACCTCGCTCATCACCACGCTGATCGAGGTCGCAAGCCGCGGCGGCAACCTCCTGCTCAACATCGGCCCGAAGGGCGACGGCAGCCTGAACGAGTCGCAGGTGCGCACGCTGGGGGAGATCGGAGCGTGGATGGACGTGCACGCCGAGAGTGTCGTCGGCGTGTCCCCCACCGTCGGCGTCGACTACTACGGTCCGTCGACGGCCCGGCCGGGCACGCTGTACCTGCACCTGGTCGCGCGCCCGATCGAGCAGGTCGTGGTCCGCGGCATCCCGGTCGGCCGGGTGTCCGGCGTGCGGCTGCTGGCGACCGGCGGCCAGCTGCCGTACGAGGTGAACCTGGAGGTGCACGAGCAGCCGGCGCCCGGCGTCGACCCGCTCGGCGAGCTGCGCATCCCGGCTCCACGCCCGTCCGGAGCGCCGATCGACGTGATCGCGATCGATTTCGCTTGACCCCGGCGGACTCTCCGCCCTAAGCTCACCGCAGAGCCTATATCGTAGACCCTATAGGATCTGCATCACCCGAACAGCGTGAATCCAATGGAGGAGGCACAGCACGTGACAGCACGAAGCAAGAGCAGGGCGATCCGGATCGGAACCGCCGTCGTGATCGCGGGAGCCCTCACCGCCCTGGCCGGTTGTGCCGGCGGGAGCGGGGGCGACGCCAAGGGCGGCCCGATCAGCATGTACACCTGGGTCAGCAGTCAGAGCGACCGCGACCAGTGGCAGTCGTTCATCGACCTCGGCAAGAAGGTCGATCCGAGCCTCGACGTCACCATCGAGGGACCGAGCTTCAACGACTACTGGACCAAGGTCAAGACCCGGCTCAGCGGCTCCAACCCGCCGTGCCTGCTGACCACGCAGGCCGCACGGGCCCAGGAGCTGTCCGGGCTGCTCATGCCGCTCGACGACCTGATCAAGAAGTACAAGCTCGACACCTCCGCCTTCGACGCCTCGATGCTCAAGGGCATGACGGTCGACGGCACGATCCGGGCCATCCCCTACGACGCCGAGCCGATCGTCCTCTACTACAACGCGGACAACTTCGCGAAGGCGGGGCTTCAGGCGCCGAGCACCAGCTACAGCCGGGAGCAGTTCCTCGCCGACGCGAAGAAGCTGACCACCGGCGACCACAAGGCGCTCGCCATCTCTCCCGGCTTCTTCATCCCGAACGCCTGGGCGATCGCCGACGGCGCGGAGGCGGTGAAGGGCTCGAAGCTCGACCTGACCAACTCCAAGCTGGTCGACCAGGTGCAGTCGTACTTCGATCTGGTGAGCAAGGAGGGCATCGCGAAGGCTCCGGAAGCGGCCGACGGCTCCGACGCTTCGCAGTCGGCGTTCACCAGCGGCGCCGTCGACATGCTGATCGAGGGCCCGTGGATGTACGGCACCTTCGCCCAGGCGGCCAAATTCAAGATGGGCGTCACGATCGTCCCGAGCACCTCGGGCGAGGCGCACGGCATGACCGCCGGCTCCGGCTTCGGCATCGCGAAGAACTGCAAGGACCCGGACGGCGCGTTCAAGGCGATCGTCGCCATGACCGACACCAGCGTCCTCAAGGCGCAGGCCGAGAAGCGCGGGATCGTGCCCTCACGGGCCGACGCGCAGTCGGCCTGGGCGGAGGGCAAGTCCCCCGAGGCGTACGCAGCGGTGCAGGCCCTGCTGAAGAACGCCACAGCGCAGCTCACTACCCCCACCTGGAACCAAGTGGAGACCCTCTTCACCCAGTACGGCGTCGAAGGATACCGGGGTGACAAGACCGCGAAGGACGTGCTGAGCACGATCCAGAGCTCGGTGGAGCGGTAGGGCATGACCTCCCCACTGTTCACGGGCGCCGTCGTCTCGGAGGAGACGGCGGCGCCCGCCGCGCCTGCGACCCGCCCGTTCGGCGTGCCGCACCCGACCCCGCCGCGTCGCGGCCGCAAGCGCCGCGGCGACGGCTGGACCGCCCTCGCCTACCTCTGGCCCGGTCTCGCCGGGTTCGTCTTCTTCATCGTGGTGCCGCTGATCGGCTCGCTGGTCATCAGCCTGTTCGAGTGGCCGCTGTTCGGCGCACCCACCTTCCTCGGCCTCGCCAACTACCAGAAGCTGTTCAGCGACCCCACCTTCTACACCGTGCTCCTCAACACGGTGATCTTCGCCTTCGTCTACACGGCGCTCAACCTGGTCCTCGCCCTGGCCGTCTCGCTCTGGCTGAACACCCGGATCAAGTTCGCGGGCTTCTGGCGGGTCGTCTTCTTCCTGCCGGCGATCACGCCGATGGTGGCGAACGCCCTCGTCTGGCGCCTGCTGCTGAGCGACGACGGACTCGTCAACTCGGCTCTCGCCGGCATCGGCATCAACGGCCCGAGCTGGCTCTCCGACTCCCGGTTCGCGCTGGCGTCGGTGATCGCGATGTCGGTGTGGCAGTCGTTCGGCTACAACGTGATCGTGCTCTCGGCAGGCCTCGGCGGCATCCCCAAGGAGATCCTCGAGGCGTCGCGGATGGACGGCACGAACGCCTGGCAGCGGATGCGTTCGATCATCCTGCCGATGATCTCCCCCTCGCTGTTCTTCACCATGACGATGACGATGATCGGCGCCTTCCAGGTCTTCGTGCAGCCGCAGATCCTGACCCAGGGGGGTCCTGGCGAGGCGACGAACACCTTCGTGCTGTACCTGTACCGCAACGGCTTCGTCTTCGACCGTCTCGGCTACGCGTCGGCGCTGGGGTGGATGCTGTTCATCGTCGTCATGCTCATCACCGCGCTGCAGTTCGCCGGCCAGAAGAGGTGGGTCAACTATGACAAGTGACACGCTCACCCGCGGCCGCCGCCGGCTGCGCCCCGCCCAGCGCGCGGTCGTCGCCAAGACCTGGCTGAACACGCTGGTCATGGCGGCGGTGGCGCTCGTGTTCACCTTCCCGTTCATCTGGATGTTCTTTTCGGCCCTCAAACCCGAGTCCGAGGTGTTCTCGCCGAAGCCGTCCTTCATCGGCTCCGAGGTGAAGTGGTCGAACTTCGTCGACGCCTGGACGCTGGTGCCGTTCGGCCGCTTCATCTTCAACGGGTTCTTCGTCTCGATCTGCGGGGCGCTGCTGTCGGTGATCGTGGCGGTGCTCTCCGCCTATGCGTTCTCGCGGCTGCGGTTCAGGTACCGCGACCGGCTGTTCCTGCTCTACGTGCTGACGCTGGTGCTCCCGCAGGAGGTGCTGGTCGTCCCGCTGTTCATCATGATGAACCAGCTCGGTCTGGTCGACACCTACGCGGCGCTGATCATCCCGTTCGCCTTCACCGCGTTCGGCACGTTCCTGCTGCGGCAGTTCTTCCTCACCATCCCGATCGAGTTCGAGGAGGCCGCGCTCATCGACGGAGCCTCCCGCTTCCGGACGCTGTGGTCGGTGCTGCTCCCGCAGCTCACCGCCCCGATCTCGGTGCTCGGCGTCTTCTCGTTCGTCGGCTACTACAACTCCTACCTGTGGCCGCTCATCATCATCAACAGCCAGGAGCTGGCGACCGTGCCGCTCGGCCTCTCCATGTTCACCGGCGAGCACGGCACCCAGTGGAGCCTGATGATGGCCGCCTCGACCATCGCGATCGTCCCGTCGCTGATCATCGTCGCCGTGCTGCAGCGCCAGCTCATCAAGGGAGTCGCCCTCGGCGGCTTCGGCGGACGCTGACCCGTGCCGACACCAGAAGGAAGAACCATGACCCTCGCCCCTCCCGTCTTCCGCACCTCCGTCGACGGCACGATCGTCAGCGCGGAGGCCTGGCTCAGCGACCTGGAGGTGGAGACCGTCCGCACGGATGCGGTGCAGTCGTTCCTCAAGCAGGAGACGATCTTCGTCCGCATCCGGACCGCGGGCGGCGTCGACGGCATCGGCTACAGCTATACGATCGGCACCGGTGGCGGCGCTGTGCTGAGCCTGCTGCGCGAGACGCTGCTCGACGTGCTCGTCGGACTGGATGCGAACCGTCCCGAGGACGTCTGGCGCGCCCTGTTCTCGTCCACCCGGGCGACGACGGTCGGGCTGATCACCTCGCTCGCCCTCGCGGCGGTCGACACGGCCGTGTGGGACGCACGGTGCAAGGCCGCCGGACTCCCGCTCTGGGCGGTCGCCGGCGGCGCGCAGCCGAGCATCCCCCTCTACGACACAGAGGGCGGCTGGCTGCACTTCGGCACGGATGAGCTCGTCGCGCAGGCGCTCGAGTCGCAGGCCAAGGGCCTCGGCGGCGTGAAGATCAAGGTCGGCAAGCCGCGCGCCCACGAGGACTACGACCGGCTGCTGGCCGTGCGGGAGGCCGTCGGCGACAGGATGGACATCATGGTCGATGCCAACCAGTCCATGACCGCCGCCGAGGCGATCCGCCGCGCCGCGCTGTTCGAGAAGCTGGACATCTTCTGGTTCGAGGAGCCGCTCCCCGCCGAAGACGTCGCCGGCCATCGGCGGGTCGCGGAGTCCACCAGCGTGCCGGTCGCGGTCGGCGAGTCGATCTACTCCGTCGGGCACTTCCGCGAGTACCTGCAGTCGGGCGCCGCCTCCATCGTCCAGGTGGACGTCGCCCGGGTCGGCGGGATCACCCCGTGGCTGAAGGTCGCGCACCTCGCCGAGGCCTTCAACGTCGCGGTCGCGCCGCACTTCCTGATGGAGCTGCACGTGTCGCTGTGCTGTGCGGTTCCGAACGCGCTCTACCTGGAGCACATCCCCCAGCTGCGCGCGGTGACGCGCTCGGAGCTGGCGATCCGCGACGGGCGCGCGCTCGCGCCCTCGACTCCCGGGCTCGGCATCGAGTGGGACCTGGACGCCGTCGACGCTCTGCGAGTGGCCTGATGCTGCGCACCTCCCGGCCGTTCGGACGCGGCGGGCTCACCGTCGGACCGATCGGCTACGGCGCTGCCGCGCTCGGCAACCTCTACGCCGCACGGCCGGAGGACGTCTGGCCGCGGATCGTCCCGGCGGCGTGGCAGGCGGGCATCCGGTACTTCGACACCGCCCCGCATTACGGTGTCGGCCTCTCGGAGGAGCGGCTCGGCGCGGGCCTGCGCGACCTGCCCCGCGACGAGTACGTGCTGTCCACGAAGGTCGGCCGCGTGATCGAGCCGAACCCGGAGTACCGACCCGGCGAGACCGACATCGCGAACCTGTTCGACGTGCCGGCCACGCGCCGCCGACGGAGGGACTACTCCCGCGACGGCGTGCTGCGCTCGGTCGAGGACTCCCTGGCGCGGATCCGTGTCGACCGGATCGACGTGCTGTTCGTGCACGACCCCGACGAGTTCGAGCGGGAGGCGCTCGAGGGCGCGTTCCCCGCCCTGGAGGAGCTGCGCTCGCAGGGCGTCATCCGCTCCTACGGCGCCGGCATGAACCAGACCGGGATGCTGACCCGCTTCATCCGCGAGACCGACCTCGACATCGTGATGTGCGCCAACCGGTACACGCTGCTCGACCCGTCCGCCGAGCTCGAGCTGCTCCCCGCGGCGCAGGAGCGCGGGGTCTCGGTCGCCGTCGCCGCCGTCTTCGCCTCCGGCATCCTCGCCACGGAGCGGCCGCGCGCCGGGGCCACGTTCGAGTACAGCGCGGCGCCGGCGGAGCTGGTCGCGCGCGTCGAGCGGATCGCCGACGTCGCGGAGCGCCACGGCACGACCGTCCCGGAGCTCGCGGTGCAGTTCCCGCTCCGCCACCCCGCCGTGTCCACCGTGGTGCTCGGTGCGGACGCGCCGGAGCAGATCGAGCGCAACGCCGCCCTGGCCGACGCCCCGGTGCCCGAGGCGGTCTGGGAGGAGCTGCGGGCGGAGGGGCTGCTGGCGTGAGGATCCTGCATCCTCTATCCTCTCGGAACCGCTACGGCAGACCTAGGATGTGCACATGACGATCCAATCGGGGGAACACTTCCTGCCGGCCCGCCGGGCGCTGGCCGACGACGTGTACGACGCGGTGCTCGGCCTGCTGATGGACCAGGTGATCGAGCCGGGCAGCCGGGCGAGCATCGACGGCATCGCGCGGCAGCTCAACGTCTCACCCACTCCGGTGCGGGAGGCCCTCGCGCGCCTGGAGTCGGAGGGGCTCGTCGTCAAGAAGGCGCTCAAGGGGTACACCGCCGCTCCGCTGCTCGACAGCGACGGCCTCCGCCAGCTCTTCGAGATGCGGCGGCTGCTGGAGCCGTACGCCGCCCGCAACGCCGCGGGCGAACTCGACGCCGAGGCGCTGAAGCAGCTGGAGGGGCTGGTCGAGGCGATGCACCGCAGCGGCCAGGCGGCGCACACCGGCGACGACCGCTTCAAGGACTACAAGGACTTCGCCAACCAGGACGCCGAGTTCCACCGGCTGATCGCCGAGCACTCGGGCAACGCCCTGCTGGCGGACGCGATCGGGCGCCTGCGCTCGCACATGCACCAGTACCGCATCTACTTCCAGCACGGCGTGGTGGAGGAGACCTCCGGCGAGCACGAGGCGGTGCTGGAGGCCCTGCGCAGCGGCAAGCCGGCGACCGCCGAGAAGGCCATGCTCGACCACATCACCAAGTCGTACGCGCGCATCTCGGCCAGCCTGGCGCAGGCCGAACAGGCGGGCTGACCGCTACGCAGCCCGATTCCCCGTGCGGCGCCGGGCTTTCGTATTGCACAAAATGGCGCTATATCCAATAGGATATTGGTTAGCCGACGGAAGGACAACGGAGTGAGCATCGTCACCGGCTTCGAGACCCTGGACGTGCGATTCGAGACGTCGGCGATGCTCGACGGCTCCGACGCCATGAACCCCGACCCCGACTACTCCGCGGCCTACCTCCGGGTCACCACGGATGCCGGAGACGGCCTCGAAGGGCACGCGTTCGTCTTCACGATCGGGCGCGGGAACGACGTCCAGGTCGCCGCCATCGACGCCGTCGCGCACCGAGTGGTCGGCCGCGACGTGGAGGCGGTGCTCGACGACCTCGGCGGCTTCTGGCGCGAGTTCGTCCACGACTCGCAGCTCCGCTGGCTCGGCCCGGAGAAGGGCGTCATGCACATGGCCATCGGCGCCGTCGTGAACGCGTTCTGGGACCTCAAGGCCAAGCGCGCCGGGCTCCCGCTCTGGCAGCTGCTCTCGCGCATGAGCCCCGAGGAGCTCGTGTCGCTCGTCGACTTCCGGTACCTCACGGACGCCCTCACGCCCGACGAGGCACTGGAGCTCCTCCGCGCCGCCGAGCCGGGCCGCACGCAGCGGGAGGCCGAGCTGCTGGCCGCCGGCTATCCCGGGTACACCACGACGCCCGGCTGGCTGGGGTACTCGGACGACAAGCTGCGCCGCCTCGCCCGCGAGGCCGTGGACGAGGGCTTCACCCAGATCAAGCTGAAGGTGGGCGACCGGCTGGAGGACGACCTCCGCCGCCTGGGGATCGCCCGCGAGACCGTCGGCCCGGACATCCGCATCGCCATCGACGCCAACCAGCGCTGGGACCGGGACCAGGCGATCGAGTGGATCCGGGCCCTCGCCCCCTTCGACCTGGCGTGGGTCGAGGAGCCGACCAGCCCGGACGACGTGCTCGCGCACGCGGCCATCGCGCGGGCTGCGGCCCCGATCCGCATCGCGACCGGCGAGCACGGCATGAGCCGCGTGCTGTTCAAGCAGCTGCTGCAGGCCGAGGCAGCCTCCGTCGTCCAGATCGACTCCACGCGCGTCGCCGGCGTGAACGAGAACGTCGCCATCCTGCTGCTCGCGGCGAAGTTCGGCGTGCCCGTCTGCCCACACGCGGGAGGCGTCGGGCTGTGCGAGGCCGTGCAGCACTTCTCGATGTTCGACTTCGTCGCCGTCTCGGGCAGCATGGACGACCGGCTGATCGAGTACACGACCCACCTGCACGAGCACTTCGTCGCCCCCGCGGTCGTCGAGGGCGGACGCTACCGCGCACCCCTCACCCCGGGAACGGGGATGGAGATGCTCGCCTCCTCCCTCCACGAGCACACCGTGGACGCCGCCCTTCTGGCTTGACCGGAATCACGCGCCCTGTGCGCCGCGAGCGGCTCCGACGGCAAGTAATGGGGGGTCTCATCCCCTAAGCTCCGGAGCATGAGGGATGTCATCCTGGTCTCCGGCGGCGCTGCAGTCACCCCGTTCACCACGCCGGAGCGGGCGGCCCGGCAGGGTCTCGCGGCGGGCAACACCATGACGGCGCTCCGCTCGCGCCTCCTGGCGGCGGGAGCACGGACGTTCACCGCGCCCGCGCGTGTCGGCGCTGGAAGCGTGACCGAGGACACCGGCTGGGAGGGGTTCGGCGACGTCCCGTTCGAGCTGCCCGCAGAACTGACGATCAATGCCGTCGGGACTCTGGCAGACGCCGGCGCGTCCCTTCACGCCTTCCTCGCCCATCTGGCGGCCGAGTACGAGCTGACGGAGGCGGTGCTCGTCGGCCACTCCATGGGCGGCCTCTTCTCACGAGCCGCGATCGCCCACAGCAGGACGCACGGCTCCCCGGTCGCCATCCGCGGGCTGGTCACTCTCGGCACGCCCTGGACCGGCTCCCTTCTGGGCGACCACCTCGCGGGCTCCATCACGCTGGAGGACGCCCACAGCGACCCCTTCACCGAGCGGATCCTGACCGAATCCGTGCGGTTCGCGAACGAGAACTCGCAGGGCGCCGCCGAGCAGGTCAGCGCGCCCTATCTCACCGGCCCGACGGGCTGGAACGCCGCCCAGGCCGGCGTGCTGGACGACATCCCCGTCACGCTCATCGCCGGCGACTACTTCGCGTCCTACGACACCCCGGACACGTTGTGGCCGCACGACGGGCTCGTCGCCCGCACGAGCGCTTCGGCCGCCGGGGTGGAGCCGCCCGTGCTGAATCCTCCGCACCGCGCGGTGTTCCCCGACGTGCACAGCATCTTCTTCGCCGATGCCGTCGGCCTGCCGTGGGAACGGGCCCTCACGTGGGATCCGGACGTCGCGGACATCGTCGTCGACGCCGTCCGGGACTAGGTCGATGGTCCGGCCACAGCTCGTCGCGACGTCCGGCGGCGTGGTCGAGGTCCTTCAGGTGCCCGGGGAACGGCCCCCTGTGCTGTTCTTCCCCGGCGGCCATTCCCGGGCGGAGACGGATTGCGGTTGGAGCCTGTACGCCGAGCTGGGGCACGGGGTGCTCTCGTTCTCGCGCCCGGGCTACGGCCGCACCCGGGTCGGCCGGCTCGGCGCCGCCGAGTTCGCGCCGCTGGTCGGCGAGGTGTGCGCGCGGCTGGGGCTCTCGAGCGTCGCGGCCGTGGTCGGGGTGTCGTTCGGGGGCCTTCAGGCAGTGCAGATCGCCGCGGCTCAGCAGCCGATCACGCGGCGGCTGGTCCTGCACAGCTGCGCTCCGTCGACGCTCCCGTACCCCGACCGACGGGCAGAGGCGGTCCTGGGCCCCGTGGTGTTCTCCCCACTCCTTCAGGGCCTGGTGTGGTGGGCGATCCGTGGAGCGGTGCGATCGGATGAGGGGCTGCGGGCGATGATGGCGCCGCTGTCGAACCTGCCGGCCGGCCAATGGTGGGAGGCGATGAGTCCGGCAGACAGGGACACTGCTCGTGCCCTGTTCCGGTCTATGCGCTCCGATTCCGGGTTCAGCAACGACCTGCGCCAGGGCCGTCCTGCCGACGGCGGGATGAGGCTCGACGCGATGTCCCGCGTTTCGTGCCCCACCCTGGTCACGGCCTCGCGGCACGACGGCGGGGTGTCGTTCGCGCACGCGGAGGATTTCGCCCGCGTCATCCCCGACGCCGGACTCGTGGAGCTCGATTCCCCGACCCACCTGTTCTGGATCGGCCCGCAGCGGGAACGGCTCCTGTCCCTCCTCTGCTCCTTCATCGGCGACTGAACCGCGACGGCCGACGGGTGGGCATCCCGGTGGCCCAGCGCTCACGGGACTTTCGGCCCGGGCGACAGGCCGCCCCGCTTGCAAGTCTTGATCGTCGGGCGAGCGCCTGGCGGGCGAGCGAGGGAGACGAGTTGGAGCAGCAGGCTCAGGTCGACGTGATCGCGGAGGTCATCAGCGCGCCGGTGTCGGGAGCGCCGTCCGGTCGGGAGGGAGACACCGACGGTGAGCTGCGAAGGCTGTACGCCCAGTCTTGGCTGAATGCGGGTTTCACCGACCCTCGCGAGGTGGCCGCCTGGATCGCCAAGGGCGTCCACCACGCGGGTGTCGCCGCCGACGCCTACCGCGCGGGGTTCCGCCCCGAAGACCCGTGGGTGGAGCGCTCGGACGCCTGCCTGGTCCCGCTCCGGCAGGAGCCGCTCACCGCCCCGGGCTGGTTCGCCGTCCGTGCCAATCGCGCCCGAGCCCGACGCGAATGGCGCGCCCAGGAGGCCGGCCGCCGGCGCGCGGAGAAGCTGTTCGACGAGCAGATGCGCCAGCTGGCGTGGCTGACCCGCTCGCTCGATTTCGATGCCGGATTCGGGGCAATCGCCCTCGAACTCATCGGCCGATCCGACGTCCCCGTGATCGAGGCCGACGTCCTCCGCGGCTACGACGAGTACGCCGACGCGCTCGTTCTGCTGCGCGAGCGGCTGGCGTCGGACCTCTCCGACGGATCCGTCATCCAGGGCGAGCTCTCCCGCTGGCACGGCATCGGCCAGGTCATCGGCCGCCACCTCCACGTGTGCGACGGGCCCATCCGCCGCACGATCGAGGCGCAGCTCGCGGCTGACCAGGCATGGCTGGATGGGATGCGGCAGGGCCGGGGGTAACAAGCGCCCCCTTAACGCGAAAGCCCCCGGATCCCTTACGAGAAGTGGGATCCGGGGGCCTTGCGATGGCGGTACCGGTGGGATTTGAACCCACGGTGGGCTTTCACCCACACAACTTTTCGAGAGTTGCACCTTCGGCCGCTCGGACACGGTACCGCAGGCGAGTTTACTGGAAGGTCGGCGCGGTCGCCAATCGAGCGGGTGGCGCTCGCGGGTGATCCGCAGCCCGGTCCCGGACCGCGGGGTACGCTGCCGGGATGGGCATCCCGAAACCGGCCGTATGGGTGGGCGGCGCGCTCGCCGTGGCGGTGGCGACGACGGCTGGGGTGCGTGCCGCGCTCGCCCAGCATCAGGCGCGGCTCGCAGCCGGTCGCGAGCGCATCAATCAGACGCTTCCCGTCCATTCGGCGTGGTGGCGGGAGCATGCCCAAACCGAGGGCGAGATCCTCTACGTCGCGATCGGCGACAGCGCCGCGCAGGGCATCGGCGCCTCCGTGCCGCGCAACAGTTACGTGGGCATCATCGCCGACCACATCCGGTCCGCGACCGGGCGAAGCGTGCGGGTCGTCAACCTGTCGGTGTCGGGGGCCACGGTGGCGCTGGCGGTCGCCGACCAGCTTCCGCGGTTCGCCGGGTACGAGCCCGACCTGGTCACGGTGTCCATCGGGGCGAACGACATCGCCGACTTCGACGCAGGCCGGTTCCGGGAGGGCATCCGGCGGGTGCTCGACGCCCTGCCCTCCGATGCCATCGTCGCCGACCTGCCCTACTTCTACTTCCCGGCCAACGAGCGCAAGGTCGCCGTCGCGAACAGGATCCTCCGCGAGGAGGCCGCCGCCCGCGGGCTGACGGTGGTGGCGCTCCACGAGGCCATGCGGCGGGAGGGGATCCGGGGGGCGATCACGCAGTTCGCCGAGGACTGGTTCCATCCCAACGACCACGGCTACCGTGTCTGGGCGTCGGCCTTCCTTCCTGCGGTGCTCGAGCAGGCGACGGCCAAGTTCCCGCGCCGGCCTCCCGTCGACGCGTGACCGCGCCTCGGCGTCAGGATTTCTCGGCCGGAGCGAGATGCGCGAGCACCGTGCCCCACGTCTGGGCGACCACCAAGTGCCCCGCGCCCGGCACCGTCTCCATCCGGGCGTCGGGGATGGCCTTCTGATACCAGGCCGCGTGCGGCTGCCCGGCGATCGGATCGGCCTGGCCGGCGATGATGAGCGTCTTCGCCTGGACGTCCTTCGGATCGAAGCCCCAGGGCCGAGCGGTGTAGCTCAGGATGTCGCCCGCCACACCGACAGGACCCTGACGGAACGCGTCGATCAGCATCCGGCCGAGGCGGTCGTGGAGGCCGCGACGGCGGAGCGCCGCCTCGTCCACCGGTCCCGCACCCAGCAGGTCGAGGGGCACCGCGCCCTCCCCGTCGGCGGCGAGGACGGCATCCGCCTGGCCCTGCAGCATCCCGGAGAGCCGGCTCAGCGCGGCGTCGGCCGGCTGCGTGCCGAGCTCGTCGGAGAGCTTCTGCAGCTCCGGCGGGATCCACGGCACCTGCTCGTTGGGCGCCGGGGTCGCGATCACCGCGACCCGATCGACGAGGTCGGGATGGCGTGCCGCCACGGCCAACGCCACCCGGCCGCCGGCGGACCAGCCGGCGATACCGATCTTGGGAGGCCGCACGACGCCGATCGGAGCCTCGAAACGCTTCATGTCGCGCACGTACTCGGCGATGTCGTCCGCAGCCCGCGCGATGCTGGGCCACGTCCCGAACGGCCACGGGTCGCTCGAGCCGTACCCCGGACGGTCGAGCGCGACGATGTGGACGCCGCGGTCGGCCGACTCATCCGGGTCGGGGTCGAACACGGAGGAGCCGGGCGCCGGATGACAGAACACGACGACGCGCTCCGCAGCCGCGTCGCCCAGGGTGGTCACGCCGACACGCCGGCCAGAACGAAGAGTGAAGGTCAGGTTGGCCATGCCGCCATTGTGCTCCGCACCTGCGACACGGAGAACCCCGTGTCGCGCACGCCGCCAACGGAGGACCTTCGCGCCGACACGCCGCTCCACCGCAGCGAACGGAGGGGCGTCGCGGCGTTGCCGCTCCGATCTCCTCCCTGAGCGACGGCCGCTCCCGGCGCCGCGCGCCGCGACCCGACGCTCCGCCCGGCAGCCAGGCAGGCAGGCAGCCACCGGAGGATATTCGCCGTCGTTCCCGGCCAGCATCCTCCGTTACCTGGCCACGCGCGGCGCGTCGCCCCGAATCTCCTCCGTTACCGACAACGGACGCCCCGCCTCAGAACGCCGCGTCGAGCTCCCGCTCGCGCTCGCTCGCTGCCGACGTGAACGCGACGCGCAGCGCCTCGCGCACGGTGGCGCTGCGGTCGTCGATGCGGGTGGCGAACCCGAGCCGGGCCGCCTCGGTGGTGCGCTGCTTGCCGCTCGTGACCGGCCGGATCTCGCCGGCGAGGCTGATCTCGCCGAAGGCGGCGAGCGTGTGCGGGATGGCGCGGTCGGTCGCCGCGGAGGCGACCGCGAGAGCGATGGCGAGGTCGGCGCCCGGCTCGGCGAGGCGTACCCCGCCGACGGTCGAGACGTACACGTCCTTGTCGCCGAGCCGGATTCCGGCTCGGCGCTCGAGAACGGCCAGCAGCATCGCCACACGCGACGCGTCGACGCCGTTGGTCACGCGGCGCGGGTTGGGGGCCGTGGTCGCGACGACGAGTGCCTGCACCTCCACGGGCAACGGGCGGCGCCCCTCCATCGCCACCGTGACGCACGTGCCGGAGACGGGAGTGGCGGTGCGGCTGAGGAAGAGCCCGCTGGGGTCCGGGACCTCCGCGATGCCGTCGCCGGCCATCTCGAAGCAGCCGACCTCGTCGGTCGGGCCGAACCGGTTCTTCAGCGCCCGCACGAACCGCAGCGCCGTCTGGCGGTCGCCCTCGAACTGGCACACGACGTCGACCAGATGCTCGAGCAGCCGCGGACCGGCGATCGAGCCGTCTTTGGTGACGTGCCCGACGATCAGCACCGGGAGGTCGCGCTCCTTGGCCACGCGGATGAGCGTGCTCGCCACCGCGCGCACCTGGCTCGGGCCTCCCGCGATGCCCTCGGCCGAGCCGCTCGACACGGTCTGCACGGAGTCGACGATCACCAGGGACGGCCGCACGGCATCGATCTGCCCGACGATGGTCGCCAGATCGGTCTCGGAGGCGAGGAAGAGCTGATCGTGCAGGGCGCCCGTGCGCTCGGCCCGCATGCGCACCTGGCTCACCGACTCCTCGGCGCTCACGTAGAGCACCGGCCGGCCCTCGCGGGCGGCACGGGACGCGACCTCCAGCAGCAGGGTCGACTTGCCCACCCCCGGCTCGCCGCTCAGCAGGATGGCGGCGCCCGGCACGATCCCGCCGCCGAGCACCCGGTCGAACTCGCCGATGCCGCTCGGCCGCCGTTGCGTGGACTCGACACCGATCTCGGTGATCGACCGCGCGGCCCGTTCGGCCGTGACGGTCACCGGCGCCAGCGAGCGCAGCACGCCCGTGCGTGCCGCGGCCTCCGCCACCGTGCCCCACTCCTGGCACTCGCCGCAGCGCCCGACCCACTTGACCGTCGTCCAGCCGCACTCCGTGCAGCGGTACGTCACAGCGGCTTTCGCCACGGCACCTCCTCGGTCGAGTTCACCGCCTCGGCCGGTTGGACGGGCTGGTGCGTCCCACACTACGGGCGGCCACCGTCACTCGCCGGAGGATCGCGGAACTCGTGCACAACCCCGTCGAAGCCGAGCTGTGGAGGAGCCGGCGACCACGATGGACGTCACTGCAGGATGAACTGCTTCGTCGTCGCCGAGGTGATCCCGGCGACCGACACCTGCAGGTGGTACGACGCGCCTCCCGCCGGCACCTGCGCGCGCTGAGCCTGGCAGGTGGCCGGGTCCGACCGGGTGCGGTCCCACGTGATCGGCGCCTGCGACGAGATGGTCTTGCCCGGCTGCAACAGCACCTGGGCGTCGACCTTGGAGGCCTGGCAGTCCGTCGACTTCCAGTAGACCTCCGAGCCGCTGGTGATCGTGAACACCTGCTGCGACGTCCCCGCGTCGATGACGCACGCGGACGAGCCGGTGTTCGTCAAGGCGACCGACAGCTGCGGAAGCTGGCCCGCCGCGTACTGCGCTGCGTCGGTGACGGCCTCCACCTTGACGTCGGCCGGCTTGCACTCCTGCCCGCTCGCTGTCGCGCTGGTGGTGGGGATGCTGGTCGCCGCCGCCGGTTTCGGAGTGGAGGAGGAGGTGCTGACGGGGGACTTCGCGGGCTCGCCGCTGGACGAACCCGGGCGCACGACGATGAGCACGATCACGACGACGACGGCGACGAGGCCGAGCAAGACGATGAGCCTGCGGCGCCAATAGACGCTGCTCGGCTGCGGGCCGACAGGGTGCTTGAACGTCGACATGCCCGAAGAGTAGCGCCAGGGTGCGACACGCCGACGCAGGCGCGCTCAGAGGTGCTTCAACATGCGCGTGTTTCCCAGGGTGTTGGGCTTCACGCGCGCGAGATCGAGGAACTCGGCGACACCTTCGTCGGTGGAGCGGACCAGCTCGGCGTAGAGAGCGGGGTCGACGGTCTCTGTGCCCATGTCTTCGAAGCCGTTGCGCTCGAAGAAGGCGACCTCGAACGTGAGGCAGAACAGCCGGCTCAGCCCGAGCTCGCGCGCATCCCCCTCCAGCCGGGCGAGGAGGGCGCGGCCGACGCCTCGGCCGAGCCACGGGTCGGCGACGGCGAGCGTGCGCACCTCGGCCAGGTCGCTCCACATCACGTGGAGGGCGCCGCAGCCGATCAGCTCCCCTTCCGCCGTCTCGGCGACGCGGAACTCCTGCACCGACTCGTAGAACGTCACGGCCTCCTTGCCGAGCAGGATGCGCTGCTGCACGAGCGGCTCCACGAGCTTCTGGATGCCGGGAACGTCACTCGTACGCGCCCTCCGAACCACATACGCGCTGCCCTCGCCACTCACCCTCCAACCCTAAAGGAAACCGCCGAGTACGCAGATTCTCTGCGTACTCGGCGGTTTTGAACGGATTATGCGCGTACTCGGCGGCCGCTGAGCTCAGTCGTTCGCGGCCAGGTCCGGCGTGGCCGGGCCGGTGCCGATCGCGGCGGCGGCGTTCACGCCCGCGCCGACCGACTCCTGTCGGGCGCTCGTGGTGAACACGAACTCGCCGTTCTGGAAGTCGACGTGCACGTGGTCGCCCGCGTTCAGCTCGCCATGGAGGATCTTCTCGCTCAGACGGTCCTCGATCTCGTGCTGCACCGCGCGGCGCAGCGGCCGCGCGCCGAGCGTCGGGTCGAAGCCGACCTCGATCAGCCGCTCCTTGGCGGGCAGCTCGAGCTCGATCGTCATGTCGCGGTCGAGCAGCCGGTCCGACAGGCGCTTGATGAACAGATCAACGATCTGCAGCAGCTCCTGCTTGTTCAGCTGCGGGAACACGATGATCTCGTCGACGCGGTTGAGGAACTCCGGCTTGAAGTTCTTCTTGAGCTCCTCGTAGACCTTGCCGCGCATCCGGTCGTAGCCGGTGGTCGGGTCGCCCTCGATCTGGAAGCCGACGGGGCCGCCGGAGA